>JANQHX010000042.1 GCA_028282465.1 Gynuella sp. | reverse complement strand
ATTCCCCACTGCTGCCTCCCGTAGGAGTCTGGGCCGTGTCTCAGTCCCAGTGTGGCTGATCATCCTCTCAGACCAGCTATAGATCGTCGCCTTGGTAGGCCTTTACCCCACCAACTAGCTAATCCAACGCAGGCTCATCTGGTAGCGTGAGGTCCGAAGATCCCCCACTTTCGTCCGTAGACCACATGCGGTATTAATCCAAATTTCTCTGGGCTATCCCCCACTACCAGGCAGATTCCTACGCGTTACTCACCCGTCCGCCGCTCGACGCCTTCTAGCAAGCTAGAATCGTTTCCGCTCGACTTGCATGTGTTAAGCCTGCCGCCAGCGTTCAATCTGAGCCATGATCAAACTCTTCAGTTTAAAACTGTTTGGATTGTTACGAACAACCCTAAAATCGGCTCAGCGCTGTCATTCATCCTAAGATGAATCTCTAATCGCATACTGTTAGTACAAGTACTACTTAAGTAAGAATTGTCGAGTTGACGTTGCTGATATTCTTTACCTCTTCCAGCCGAAGCCGGAGTCTGGCTACTCACTCATCAACAAGCGCCCACACGAATTGCCTAATTGTTTCTTAAAGATCGTGCCACTCTCGGTGGTCTTGATTTGGGATTTTAACCCTAGCTTTCGAAGTTGCCCCCGAAGCGGAGCGCATATACTACTCACGAAAGATTCGGTGTCAATCAATTTATTTCAAAAATATTTATTTATTTCAGTTACTTAGCTAAGAATCAAGAAAGCAACTACTTTACAACTCGAAGTCCAGGCCGACCTTGGTTGTCTTGCTTTGGAGGTGATGCCTTGGTGGGCTCAGGGTCATTTGGATCGGCATTGACTTCGAAGGCCATGCCCTGCCCATTTTCACGAGCAAAGATTGCCATGACTGAATAAATCGGAACGATAATCATGTTAACCACTCCACCAAAACTAGCCGAGAACGATATTGCATCAGTCCCCAGCTCCAAGTTTCTTACAGCAGAAGGGCTCAGGTTTAAAGTGACTTGCCCATCATTAATATATTCCGCCGGAACTTGCACACCATCTAGAGTTGCATCAACCGCTAAATAAGGCGTACAAGCGTTGTCAACAATCCAGTCATAAATCGCTCTGATTAAATATGGTTTGTTGGGCGTCATATCAGTCATCTTAGTCTCGCATTTCTCTTTCAGCTTCTGACAAGCTCACCTGGAAAGATTCACGCTCAAATAATTTATCCATATATTCAAGCATAGGTTTAACCTGTTTTTCTGGAAGCTCAATACCCAGCGATGGCAATCTCCATAAAATAGGAGCAACACAACAGTCCACAAGGGTAAACTCTTCGCTCATGAAATATGGTTTTTCAGAGAAGATGGCGGAAGTACTGATCAGACTTTCACGAAGTTCTTTACGAGCTCTATTAACACCTTCTTTTGTTTTTGCTGCCACAATGGTATCCACTAGGTCGCACCAGTCTTTTTGAATCCTATGAATGAAAAGACGGCTTTCTGCGCGGGCAACCGGATATACAGGCAGAAGAGGAGGATGCGGAAATCTCTCATCCAAGTATTCCATCATTACATTTGGCTCGTAGAGAACCAGCTCTCTATCAATAAGAGTCGGCAATGAATGATAGGGATTGATGTCAGTTAATTCTGTAGGAAGTGTTTCCGAATCAACTTCTTTAATTTCAACAGTGACACCTTTCTCCGCCAATACAATTCTCACTCTGTGACTATAGTGGCTTGAAGGATCAGAAAAGAAAGTCATTGAAGAACGCTTGGCGACAACGCCCATTGAAGTTCTCCTTAATTTACAGGTTTATAAAACAATAAAAGCGCGGCCACTCTCGCAACCGCGCATCTTTTAATCATTCAAATCAATGAATGTCTTTATTTAGTTCGCGGGTATATAACCAGGATACAATAAATAAAATAAGCAGGAAGCCAAGAACCATCCAGCCTAGACGGATGCGATCCAACTTAGTCGGCTCACCCATATAATCTAGGAAATTGACCAGATCATAGATTGCCTCATCATATTCTGCTGTCGACATGGAACCTTCGATTGAATATGACTGACATCCACCAGTAGTTATTACACTGCCGGTCAAAGGATCATATTTGGCCTCTCCAAGAGGTTCAGGCTTTTCAGCACACAACCCTTGAAGCTCAAGAAGAACATGGGGCATTCCAACATCTTTGAATACACTGTTATTCACGCCCCAAGGCCTAGATTCATCTTCATAGAATCCTCTTAGGTATGTATTTAACCAGTCAGTACCCCGAAGCCTAGCAACCAATGTAAGATCCGGGGGCGCAGTACCAAACCAGCGTTTGGCATCGTCGACTGGCACAGAGTTTGACATGTGATCACCAAACTTATCTTCATTGAACATCAGAAATTCTGTGAACAGTTCTTCTGAAATATTTAAGTCACGAGCAACCCTGTTGTATCGAGCATAGCCTAATGCGTGACAGCTCCAGCAGTAGTTCATATAAAGCTTCGCACCAGATTGCAAAGATGCCGTATCCGTTAAATCATTGTCTATATGATCTAAAGGAACACTCGGACCACCAGCAGCAATTGAAAATGGCGCAGCTAAAATAATAACTAGAGAGGTTAAAAATTTTCTCATTCTGGAATCCTCTCTGGAACTGGCTTACATTTTTCTGCTTTGGTGTAAAAGGGCATTCCGATAAAGAACGCAAAATACACCACTGTAAAGAATTGAGCCATGTAAGTGTACAAGACCGTAGCTGGTTGAGTGCCCAGGAATGTGAGGATTGCAAAGGAAATTGCAAAAAGCACGATAGCTACTTTACTCATCCAGCCTTTGTAGCGCCAAGATTTTACAGGACTACGATCCAACCATGGCAATACAAATAGAATGGCAATAGCACCTGCCATAACTATTACACCTAACAGCTTGGCATCAATAAAGAATAAATCGAAAGTTACAGCCCTTAACATCGCATAGAAAGCACCATAATACCAAACTGGGGCAATGTGCTCTGGAGTCTTCAATCCATTTGCTGGCTCAAAGTTAGGCTTCTCAATAAAGTAACCACCACCTTCAGGAAAGAAGAACAGAACCCCACAGAAAACCATTAGAAAAATCGCCACATAGGGTATTTTGCCGATTGTGAAATAAGGGTGGAATGGGACTCCATCCAACGGCACCCCGTACTTATCCAGCTTCTTCTTTATTTCAATGCCGTCAGGGTTGTTTGAGCCTACTTCATGCAAAGCCAAAATGTGTAGCACGATTAAGAGAGCTAAAACTAATGGAAGTGCAATAACGTGTAGAGCAAAAAAGCGATTCAGCGTAATCCCTGAAATCAGATAGTCACCGCGAATCCATTCCGTTAGGCCTTCGCCTATATAAGGCACAGCACCAAACAAAGAAATGATCACTTGAGCCCCCCAATAGGACATATTACCCCATGGCAAAATGTAACCCATGAAGCCCTCTGCCATCATGACTAGGTACACCAACATCCCGAACAACCAAATTAGCTCCCGAGGCTTTTGGTAAGACCCATAAAGAATTCCGCGGAACATATGTAGATACACAACTAGGAAGAAAAATGACGCCCCGGTAGAATGCATGTATCGAATCAGCCAGCCCCATTCAACATCACGCATGATGTACTCAACTGAAGCAAATGCCTCCTCACCAGAAGGCACATAACTCATGGTCAACCAAATACCTGACAAAATTTGGTTGATGAACATCACCATGGCCAGCAAACCAAATACATACCACCAGTTAACATTTTTAGGTGCGTAATATTTAGACATATGCTTTTCATAAGCACTAGTCACAGGTAGCCGAGCATCAACCCAGGCCATCAAATCTGAGGCCATTTGTTTAGTCTTTGACATTAGGCTTCTCCTCCTTCAATACCAATAGTCGCAACACCATCTTCAATGAAGTGCGGAGGAACGGGTAAATTCGTTGGTGCGGGAACACCGTTAAAGACTCTACCTGCCAGATCAAATTTTGAGCCGTGACATGGACAGAAAAAACCACCCATCCAATTTGCGTCAAAAGGCTCTGCCTTTACTTCATAGTGCAGGGCAGGAGCACAACCCAAGTGGGTACAGACACCTTCTAAAATCAGAATATCCGATCCATTTAGTGATCTGGCATCATTCTGAGCAAATTCGGGTTGCTGAGAAGAAGTTTCAGAATCTGGATCTAACAACAAGGACTTGAGTTCCTCGCTAGCCAGTGTTTCTAGTACTTTTGGAGATCTTTTTAAAATATAGATTGGCTTGCCTCGCCATTCGGCCCTAAGCAACCTGCCTTCTTCTACCTTGGAAATGTCGACCTTAACCGGCCCACCGACTGCCTTAGCTTTTTCGTTAGGTGCCCATGATCCGACAAACGGGACAGCAACCCCGACCGCACCCACTGCACCCACTGCTGCAGTCGCTGCTCCGAGGAAACGGCGCCGACCCTGGTTTACGCCCTCTTGAGTCATTAGAACGTCCTCTGCCTTATGCTAATTATGAATTCGTTTATTATTTGTTAGATACGCAGACAAATAAAAAGCCAGCATAGTAAAAAAATATACACAGGCTTACAAGAAAAGCTGCTCTTACAGGCGCAGCTTTTTTACTCCAGATAAAACACAAAAACGCCCGCGGATAGCGGGCGTTTGTAAAAAAACCAGTCGCAAAAAATTAACGCTTGGAGAACTGTGGTTTCTTACGAGCTTTACGAAGTCCGACTTTCTTACGTTCAACCTCACGTGCATCACGTGTTACATAACCCGCTTCACGTAGTGGCTTACGTAGGTTTTCGTCGTAAGCCATCAGGGCTCTCGTCAATCCATGGCGAATTGCACCTGCTTGACCGCTACCACCACCACCAACTACGTTGATGATCACATCGAACTTATCAGTCATTTCAACTAACTCAAGCGGCTGACGAACAACCATGCGAGCAGTCTCACGACCGAAGTACTCTTCGATAGTGCGCTTATTAATTGTGATTGAGCCGTTACCAGGACGCAGATAAACACGTGCTGTAGAGCTCTTACGACGACCTGTTCCGTAGTATTGTTGTGCCATTTATCTCACCCTTATTTAATTTTCAGTTCTTGAGGCTGCTGTGCAGCATGAGGATGTTCGGAGCCTGCGTACACTTTCAGCTTGCTCAACATGGCACGACCCAATGGGTTACGCGGCAACATACCTTTAACGGCTAGCTCAATTGGGCTTTCTGGCTTGTGATCAACTAACTTTTCGAAAGACATCTCTTTCAAACCACCTGGATAGCCAGTGTGGCGGTAGTACATCTTATTCTTAGCTTTATTGCCCGTTACACGAACTTTCTCGGCATTAACAACAACGATATAATCACCGGTGTCAACGTGAGGTGTAAACTCGGCTTTATGCTTACCTTTAAGACGACGAGCAATCTCAGTCGCTAGGCGGCCTAAAGCCTGATCTGTTGCGTCAACAACAAACCAGTCGCGTTTTACTGTTTCTGGTTTTGCACTAAATGTTTTCATTTATTAACTCTGCCTATGATTGTGGGGGGCTCAGGGGCAGTTGAGTAAATTTAAGGAGGCGCGATTCTACAGAACCGATCCTAGAATGACAACCGGTTTTCTACCTAATACCTAGCTTTGAATTCGTACAGTCTAGGACTTATGAATACTGATCCTGATCTTTTAAATTAAGCAGTCCTGTAGCCAATACAGCAATGGACACCGCAACCGTTAGAAGTACACCTATGGAAACCTTTGGATCACCATCCGTACCGGAAACGGGTGCCTCTGGGGCAACCGAAAAATAAGCCACAGAACATGAAATAAAAGTTGCTAGGAACATCAGAATCATGAAATAACCTTTACCATCTTCGGCAGTCATACGATGAATATTCACCAAATGACGGATTAAAAAGTATGCTGCCAAGCCAATAGTAACGGCTAAACCAGTTATCGAAATCAAATAAACAAGCATGGAAATTCCCTCTCAAGTCCGGAGCAACTGTTTATAACTTAGCACCGGATTGAGAAGTTGCAGAATAATTTACTAGTAGAGCCTTTAATGCTCTCTCGTTTTATGGAATTCAATGTCTGGGTATTTTTCTATAGCAAGCTGCAAGTTCACCATATTAGGGGCAACATAGGACAGAGAGTCTCCGCCATCCAGAGCTAAATTGTCGTGAGCCTTTTTCTTAAATTCTTCAAGTTTCTGAGGGTCTTCTGACGTAATCCAGCGAGCAGTGGCAACACTAATAGGCTCGTATGTCGCTTCAACTTTATATTCAGACTTTAATCTCTGAACTACCACGTCAAACTGCAGAGTACCCACAGCACCAACAATCAAATCATTATTCTTCATTGGCCTAAACAACTGAACCGCCCCCTCTTCAGATAGCTGAATCAAGCCTTTTTGAAGCTGCTTCATCTTCAATGGATCTTTCAGCTGGATGCGACGGAACAACTCAGGCGCAAAATTTGGAATACCAGCAAACTTAAGATCTTCACCCTGGGTAAACGTATCACCAATTCGAATGGTACCATGATTGTGCAACCCAATGATGTCGCCAGGATAAGCTTCTTCAACCGCCGCTCGGTCACCAGCCAGGAAGGTGAGCGCATCTGAAATCCGAACGTCTTTACCAATACGCACATGTTTCATCTTCATACCTTGCTCATATTTCCCTGAGCACACCCGCATAAACGCGATTCGATCTCGATGCTTAGGATCCATATTCGCTTGAATCTTGAACACGAACCCGGTGAATTTCTCATCGTTCGCCTCAACCGTCCTGATGTCTGTCTCTCTCGACAAAGGAGTTGGCGCCCAATCCACTAAGCCATCTAGCATATGGTCCACGCCAAAATTTCCAAGAGCAGTACCAAAGAAAACCGGCGATAACTGCCCAGCTAAAAACTCTTCAAGATCAAATTCATGGGAAGCCGCCTGAACCAGTTCAATTGACTCCCTAAGTTCTTCAGCATAATGCCCAATGGCTTCATCTAGCTCTGGATTATCAAGCCCTTTAATGATTGTTGAATCTTGAATTGTATGGCCCATTCCAGTTTCATAGAGAATGGTTTCGTCTCGGTATAAGTGATAAACCCCCTTAAATTCTTTACCCATTCCTATTGGCCACGTGATAGGTGCACAGGCTATTTTTAACACATCCTCTACTTCATCCATCAGTTCTATTGGATCTCGAATATCTCGATCAAGCTTATTCATAAAGGTCACAATAGGTGTTTCTCGAAGCCGCGTTACGTCCATCAACTTAATTGTTCTGTCTTCCACACCTTTAGCAGAATCAATAACCATTAAACAAGAATCTACTGCAGTTAAGGTGCGATAAGTGTCTTCCGAGAAATCTTCGTGCCCTGGCGTATCCAAAAGGTTGACCAAAGCATCATTATAAGGAAATTGCATCACAGAGGTCGTAACAGAAATACCACGCTCCTTTTCCATTTCCATCCAGTCAGATTTGGCATGCTGTCCAGATTTTTTACCCTTGACCGTACCTGCTTTCTGCAATGCATTACCAAAAAGCAAGACTTTCTCTGTAATAGTGGTTTTACCGGCATCCGGGTGGGAGATGATAGCGAAGGTTCTACGACGAGAAACTTCATCCTGAAACTGGCTCATAAATTCTCAATAAACTGGGCTTACATAAATTTGAACTCCATTATACTCAGGTCTCGATCTACACTAAATGGCGAATTCAGGTAAAATTATCGATCGTTTTCATTTAGCTATTCTGGAGTTAATGTGTCAGAGAAGGATCAAATATTTGCTGAGCAGCAAGACCAGATAACAGATTTTAAATTCGACCAAAAAGTAGCTCGCGTGTTTCCCGACATGATTAAACGTTCAGTTCCGGGTTACAGCAGTATCGTGGCAATGATCGGAGTAATGGCAAAAGATTTTGCTCAAATTGACAGTCATCTTTATGACCTGGGATGCTCATTGGGCGCAGTAACACTTTCGATGAGAAACAGAGTTTCAACTCCAGGCTGCCGGATCATTGCCGTAGATAATAGCCTAGACATGCTGAAAAGAGCTGAGCAACACATAGATCAAGAAGACAGTGTGATACCGGTTAAACTCGTTAACGCAGACATCGCAGACATAAAAATAGAAAATGCATCAGTCGTTGTAATGAACTTTACTCTTCAGTTCATAGAGAAATCGAAACGAGACCTGATTATTAAGAACATATTCGATGGATTAAAATCGGGCGGAATTTTGATACTCTCAGAAAAGATCCGATTTGAAAGTTCAGAACAACAAGAGCTTCTGGAAACACTTCAATTGGATTTCAAACGTTTTAATGGATACAGCGAATTAGAAATAAGCCAGAAACGAGCTGCTCTAGAAAATGTTATGACCCCAGAAACAGAAAATGAAAACCACAATAGGCTGAAGCAAGCAGGTTTTGAAAAAGTATATACTTGGTTCCAATGTTTTAATTTTTTCTCAATGGTTGCAATCAAATCATGACTTTTTCTGGATTCCTAAATCGATTAGCCGACACTGATTTAAATGTTTGGATTGACTCATTAACTCCAACATTAATTGAGAACTGGGATAACACTAATGATGGTAATTTGCCCAAATTTTTGAAAGCCCTTAATAACCTACCAGACATAAAAACAAAACACATCAAATTAAGCGAAAACATAATAGAAATAGGTCACCCAGACGAGATTTGCAATTCGCAAAGAGAACAATTACTGGAATCACTTAAAGCACTCATGCCTTGGAGAAAAGGCCCATTCAAATTATTTGGAATTCTCATTGATTCTGAGTGGCAGTCTTGGATGAAGTGGAATCGCATAGAACCGCATCTTTCGGATTTAACTAATCGTCTGATACTGGATGTGGGAAGCGGCAACGGTTATTACATGCTGAAAATGCTCAATGCTAACGCAAAAATTACTGCTGGCGTTGACCCATCACTATTGTCTACATGCCAGTTTTTAGCGATTCAAAAATATTTAAATGCTCCAAATGCCGCTGTAATGCCATTGACTATGGAAAATGTTAAACCGAACTTAGAAACTTTTGATACAGTATTTTCGATGGGCGTACTATATCACCGCAAGTCACCGTTTGATCATATTGCAGAACTTAAGTCTGCCTTAAGACCCGGAGGAGAACTGGTGATTGAAACACTAGTGATTCATGGTGATGAAAACAGCGTACTGGTTCCAGTAAATCGTTATTCAGTAATGAACAATATTTATTTTTTACCTTCGTCTAAGGCATTAAAAAATTGGATCATGAAAGCAGGTTTCGAAGATGTAAAAATTGTTGATGAATCTTATACAACTATAAAAGAACAGCGAGCGACAGAATGGAAATTGGGAACTAGCCTGTCTGACTATCTAGACCCTAACGATCCAAAACTTACAGTAGAAGGCCACCCAGCTCCTTTAAGAGCAACCATCATTGCTAAAAAGCCATATGGCCAAACTAAACTTCCTAGATATAAACTCAGCTAATTTACATACATAGCCATATCAAGGCCGTTTTCAAAACCTTCAGAGGTTGGGTAGTAGTTTCTACGAATTCCGATTTCTTGAAACCCAAATGAAGCATAAAGCTTGATGGCATTGAGGTTCGACTCTCTAACTTCTAAGAAAACGCTAGCAATACTTCTTTTGCCACATTCTTCAATAAAATAATGAAGCAATTTTTTTGCAACACCCCTCTGTTGAAAACCTTTATGAACAGCCAAATGAAGAATAGATGCTTCATCCAATATTCTTTGAAAAACAATGAACCCAGCTGGCAAGTTTTCAAATAAAAATAAGTATGCACCCCAGTTTTTCTGGTTGCACACCTTATTGATATTACGAGTGCCCCATGGATATCCACCCGAGCTACTATCAATGGAAATCAACTGATCCACGTACTCTTCAGTAACGTCTAATATCATAAGAAACTAATCAGAAAGTAAGGGCACACAATGATTCCAAAACTCTGCTTTCATATTGGATGAACTGAGCAACTGACTTAAGCTGTAGTTCACTAGCAGTTTAATTTGATGATTAGCATCTAAACTACCGATTGAACTCTGCCCTGGTTTTGAATCCTTCAGTTGAAAGCTATAATCAGCAGCGTCCTTACCACAAAGAATAATACACTTAATGCCTGCTTTAGCTTGAAACTTAATGAAAGACTTGACGTATTCGCGTGCACTAACCGCATCCTTTATTGATGCTGGGTTATCGTGAATTGGCCAACTGATCGACGCTTGCTGAAAACTTTTTTGACCAAAAAACCTCAATATATTCGCTGCTAATTTTGCGGAATATTCTTGTTCTCCAGCTTTAAACTCTTTAGGCATTGAATCGACAATTATGTATTGTTCTGAAAAATAGACATTTAATTCAAACCGAACCACTACATCGGATTGCTCAACGCGCAATTCGTCTTTTATATTATTAGCTTCAGTAACTTCAGCGACTTTTGATTCTGGTTCAATGGAGATTACTGGGGCTATTTTATGATTAAGATGCTCAACTTGAATTGGGCGTTCAGCCGGATGCAGCTTAAACTTATTTTCATTAGCTGCTTCATTATTCAGCAATGAGGCGTCGTTCAAATATGATGAATCAGCTGCATTAGGAAGCTTGTACCTAGCAAACCAAGCTTTAATTCCCATTGTTTCAAGAAGTGTTAGTCGAGGTATTTGATTCATACTGTTCGTTAGGGATGCTGTTTACTAAAGTTAGGAAAATTGAGTTAAAGCTATAATGTAACTTTACCAGATACCACCTCAAAAGCTCCCTTCCAATAAACGAAAAACCCCGATGAGCTGCCTCACCGGGGTTCTAAATTAAAAGCTTGACGATGACCTACTCTCACATGGGGAAGCCCCACACTACCATCGGCGATGGACCGTTTCACTTCTGAGTTCGGGATGGATTCAGGTGGT
>JANQHX010000084.1 GCA_028282465.1 Gynuella sp. | reverse complement strand
CTTTACCTGACCACTGGAACAATATTAAAAACTAACGACAACAATGACATGTTGGAAATCGTCGCAGATACCTGCGGCCGACACGACACCGTTGGCGGTGCTTGTGCAACAGAGTCTAATACAGTGCGTTACGATCTTGAGAAACGACACATGCATGCCTGTCGCGACAGCTGGATGCTTGCCATTCAAGAAAACGAAGAGTTTGGTCTAGAAAAAGCAGATATTACGCACAATGTGAATTTCTTCATGAATGTGCCTGTGACTCCAGATGGTGGACTGACATTTGAAGATGGTATTTCTGCTCCAGGAAAATACGTGGAGTTAAAAGCACTCATGGACATCGTTATTTTAATTTCCAACTGCCCACAATTGAACAACCCTTGTAATGGTTATAATCCAACGCCCATTGAAGTGATCGTTTGGAACTAATACTGGTGGCTTTCTAGCTTCAAACCAGAATTCGGGACGACCCGAATTGCTCCGTTAATGTCGAGACGACTCGACCGCAATGTGTTTTATTGCATATGATTTCTACTGTACTAATTGCAAACCGAGGAGCCATAGCGACTCGCATTATTCGTACTCTCAAAAAAATGGGAATTCGATCCGTTGCAATCTATTCAGATGCTGACAAAGAATCTCTTCATGTTTTAGAGGCTGACCAAGCCGTCTATTTAGGGGATGGCCCTGCTTCTGAAACCTATTTAAACTTCGATAAAGTTCTCAATGCCGCCAAAGACACCCACTCGCAAGCAATACATCCTGGGTATGGATTTTTAAGCGAAAACACTGACTTTGTAGATGCCTGTGAAAAGTCAGGCATCGCCTTTATTGGGCCAACCACCGAACAAATGCAGCTCTTCGGTTTGAAACATAAAGCGAGAGAAGCTGCTTTAGCAGCCGGTGTTCCTTTGGTTCCCGGTTCAGATCTACTCCAAGACCTCAATCAAGCGATCACAACTGCCAACAACATTGGCTATCCCGTCATGTTAAAAAGTACAGCGGGTGGCGGTGGTATTGGCATGCAGGTATGTCACTCAGAGAATGAGCTAGTGTCTGCATGGGATACAGTGAAACGCTTGAGTGAAAACTATTTTGCCAACGATGGTGTTTTTTTAGAAAAATACATAGCTAGAGCCAGACATCTAGAAGTTCAGGTTTTTGGCAATGGTCAGGGTGATGTAGTTTCTTTTGGCGAAAGAGACTGTTCAGCTCAAAGACGAAATCAAAAAGTGATTGAGGAAACCCCTGCACCTAACTTGGATGAGTCGATCAGAACCTCTTTGCATCAAACTGCAGAAAATCTGCTAGCGTCTGTTCATTATCGAAACGCTGGCACAGTAGAATTCATCTACGACATTGATACAAAAGATTTCTATTTCCTTGAAGTGAATACTCGGCTTCAAGTCGAACACGGTGTGACTGAGCAAGTCTGGGGCATCGACTTGGTTGAGTTAATGGTTAATCAAGCCGCAGGAAATTCCCCCAATCTCAGTGACATTAAAAATGCTTTAACTCCTAAAGGTCATGCGATACAAGCAAGGGTTTATGCCGAAAATACCAATGCTAATCACCAACCCAGTGCTGGACTACTCAGCCAAGTTAGTTGGCCTAGTGATGGCAGTCTGAGAATAGATACCTGGGTAACCTCTGGTGTTGAAGTGTCGTCTCTTTATGACCCAATGCTTGCAAAAGTTATCAGTTATGCCAACACCCGTGAACAAGCCATTGCTTCATTAAATCATGCACTGGTGGAAACCAACATTTATGGTATCGAAACCAACGTTAGCTACTGCAGAGAAATTATTAATCACGCTCTATTCGAAAAAGGTGAGTTAGAGACAAGAAGTCTAAATGAAATTTCTGCTAGCTATAGCACAATGGATGTTTTAAAGGCTGGCACACAAACCACTATTCAAGATTATCCTGGGCGACAGGGTTTTTGGGATATAGGTGTTCCGCCATCCGGCCCAATGGATTCATTATCTTTTCAGTTAGGTAATAGGCTATTAGGAAATGAAAGCGACTGTGCAGGCTTAGAAATAACAGTCAATGGCCCTACCCTTCAATTTAACACTGCAATATCTTTCGTGATGACGGGAGCACTAACGAACGCCAAGCTGAATGACTCTGCAATAGAATTTTATAAGGTCTATGATGTATTACCCGGAGATATTCTCGAAACCGGAAAAATAATCAAAGACGGTGTGCGAGCCTATTTACTGTTATCTGGAGGTATTGATTGCCCAGACTATTTAGGCTCAAAAAGTACGTTTACACTGGGTGAATTCGGTGGTCACTCAGGCAGAGCACTAAAGGCCGGCGATGTATTGCAAGTGAACCCGACTCAACCAACAAATAAATTCAATCAATTATCCCAAAAGTTGTGGCCAACCATTTCAAACCAATGGCAACTTCGAGTTATCTATGGCCCCCATGGAGCACCGGAATTTTTCACACCTGAAGATATTGAGGAGTTTTTTAGTTCAGAGTGGAAAGTACATTACAACTCTAGCCGCACCGGTGTCAGACTCATTGGCCCCAAGCCAAAGTGGGCGCGAGAAACTGGCGGCGAAGCAGGACTTCATCCCTCGAATATCCATGACAATGCCTATGCTTTTGGAACCGTAGACTTTACTGGTGATATGCCGGTAATTTTAGGCCCTGATGGCCCTAGCCTAGGTGGGTTTGTTTGCCCAGCCACAGTCATCAAAGCGGATCTTTGGAAGTTAGGTCAGCTTAGACCCGGTGATTGTATTAAATTTATTCCTGTATCTATTGAGCAAGCAAATCATCATTCGGCTGACCAACTAAAAGCGGTTACCGAACTCGCAACAACTGATATAGAGGTTGCGCCTACTTCCGAACAAACACTGATAAATCCCATCGTACATAAATCAAATTTTGGCAACGAAAGCGTTGTCTGCCGTGTCGCCGGGGATCAGTTTTTACTGATAGAAATTGGAGAGCTTACCCTCAGCATTGAACGGAGATTCAAAGTGCATATGCTGATGCTGGAGCTGCAAAAACTCAATATAAATGGTGTACTGGAATTAACACCTGGAATTAGATCCCTACAGGTTCACTACCTCTCCGACACTATTTCATTAACTAATCTTTTAAATAGAGTGGATCAAGCGTTATCTGAATTGTCTGATTTAGATATCAGTAAACAAACCGTTCCTTCAAGAATTGTTCATTTACCACTTAGCTGGGATGACGTAGCGTGCCAAGAAGCCATTGATAAATACACACAATCGGTTCGACCCAATGCACCCTGGTGCCCTAGTAATTTAGAATTTATTAGACGAATTAATGGCTTAGCTTCAGTTGATGAAGTCAAGGACATTTTATTTAGCGCCGCTTATTTGGTAATGGGTTTGGGAGATGTATACCTCGGCGCCCCGGTAGCAACGCCAGTGAACCCAGCCCAAAGACTGGTGACCACGAAATACAATCCCGCGAGAACCTGGACTGCTGAAAACTCCGTGGGAATCGGCGGAGCTTACCTCTGTATTTATGGCATGGAAGGTCCCGGCGGTTATCAGTTTGTGGGAAGAACACTGCAAATGTGGAATCGCTATCGCAAAACAAAAGAATTTAATAAACCTTGGTTACTGCGTTTCTTTGATCAAATTAAATTCTACCCAGTTAGCCATGACGAACTAGCCACTATCAGAGAGCGCTTCCCCCTCGGTCAATACCCAATAAAGATCGAAGAAACTGAATTCAGTCTCGAAGCTTATGAAAAACTATTAAGCGAACAAGAAAGCACAATTGACAGCTTCTATGAAAAACGCACTCAAGCATTTGATGAGGAATTGGAAAACTGGAAACGAAATGGGTTACTCACTTATGAAGCCGAAGAGCAAATAGAAAAGATCAATCAAGATGATTACCCAGATAATGCTGAGCTCATTGAAAGCCCTGTGTCGGGGAGTGTATGGAATTGCATGGTCAAAAAAGGCGACAAAGTCAGCAAAGGTCAAACGCTCATGGTTCTTGAATCAATGAAAATGGAAATCGATGTTGTCTCTAATGCCGATGGTATAGTTGGAGACATTTTAAAATCTCAAGGACAAATGATCGCCGCTGGCGATGTATTAGTTTGGCTTGAAAACAATTCGGAAGCTGGAGCATAAATTATGAATCTGACGATCACACAGATACACGAGCTTTACCGCTCCGAACAAGAAACACCAGAATCTTTCATTCTGAAATGTAGACAACAAGCACAAACACAAGCAGATTATAACGCGTGGATTACACTGCTCACTGAGGAGCAAGTATTAGAATATACTGAGCAATTAAAAAATAAATCCGTCGATGATCTACCGCTTTATGGTATACCATTTGCGATTAAAGATAACATTGATTTAAAAGCTGTACCCACCACTGCCGCCTGCCCTGAGTTTGAGTATGTACCAGACTCCTCTGCTAAAGTCGTGCAACTACTATTAGATGCAGGAGCCATTCCTTTAGGGAAAACCAACCTTGATCAATTTGCCACTGGCCTGGTGGGCGTTCGCTCTCCTTATGGTGAAGGCAAGAACAGTTTCAACACAGCCTATATGTCAGGGGGAAGTAGCGCAGGTTCAGCAATTGCGACCGCGTTAGGCCAAGTATGTTTTGCATTGGGTACAGATACTGCCGGTTCAGGTCGAGTACCTGCTGCGCTAAATAACCTTATAGGTCATAAGCCTACCAAAGGAATCATTAGTAACGACGGTGTTGTGCCAGCATGTAAAACCCTAGACTGTGTTTCCATTTTTACCTTGACCACAGAAGACGCTGCCAGTGTTCTGGCAATTGCTGCTCAGTATAATTCTGAAGACCCCTACTCTATTCCCACGTCATCAACTAATAACAAACGCTATTACAGTCATTTACCCGAAAATACTTTTAAGTTCGGAGTGCCTTCGCAATTAGATTTTAAGGGCGATCCAGAAACTGAATCCATGTACTTCCAAGCAAAAAAACAATTGCAAGCATCAGGTGGCGAAGCAGTTGAAATTGATTTTCAGCCATTTATAGAAGCAGCATTGTTGCTTTACGAAGGCCCCTGGGTAAGTGAACGGGCATGGGCCACTAGAGACGTCAACAAAAATCATATGCTGCCTGTTATACAAAATATCATTGGTCAGTCTGAGGGTAAAACAGCCGTAGATGCTTTTAATGCCCAATATCGTTTAGCTGAATACAAACGCATTTGCGACACGCTTATTCATGGTTTGGAATTTGTGCTTTTACCAACTTGCCCAACTTATTACACCCGTGAAGAGATTGCAGCAGATCCTATTGCCTTAAACTCTGCGGTTGGAACCTACACAAACTTCATGAACCTTTTAGATTACTCAGCAACTGCCGTACCTGTGGGGATGACATCAAAAGGTATTAGTTGGGGAGTGACGCTTTTCTCAAGCGCTCATGAAGATATAAAACTACTAAGTTATTCAAGTCTAATACAGGCGAATAATAACTTACCTTTAGGGGCAGGATTAAATCCTTATTTTGCCAACTCGTCCAAGGGCAATTCTGCTTCAAGTACAGTAAAGTTGGCAGTATGCGGGGCTCATCTGGAGGGCCAACCATTAAATTGGCAACTTACGGATAGAGCAGCGTCATTAGTCGAAAAAACCACTACTTCAAAACACTATGAACTCTATGCACTTGCCGATGGGTTTCGTCCTGGTCTGGTCAGAACTCTAGAGTCTGGTTTTGAAATTGAAGTCGAAGTTTGGGAATTACCCACTTCAGAATTAGGAAGTTTTGTAGCAGGTATTCCACAACCCTTAGGCATTGGAAAACTTGAGCTGGCAAGTGGTGAATGGGTGACAGGATTTATTTGTGACCACTTCGGTTTGGCAGGCGCTAAAAATATTTCTGAGTTCGGTTCCTGGAGAGCCTGGCTCAAGCATAAAAATTAATAAGAGGACTCACATAATGAATCGAGCTATTGCAGTTTCGATTGCTACTTTAATTTCGTTTTCAGCGATCTCCACAAAGACGTTCGCTGATCCTGAATACATAGAACCCATCCCATTGGCAAATAAAATTACAGTTGATGTGGGTAATGTTCAAGACAACGAAGTTACCCAGGTACCATTAATTTCCTGGGGCGGAGACATGATTACCATTATGGCAAATGGTATTGCTTCGGAAACTCAACCCGGTAGCGAAATTGACAAACAAGGACTGAAAATGAATTTAGTTCTTGAAAATAATTTCGACAAACAGATTGAAGACTATATGACTGGAAAATCACCTTACCTGAGGTGCACCATTGGTATGTGTCTTCAGGCGGTGGATATTCTCAATAAAGACCCCCGAACCAGACCCATTGTTATTTATCAACTCACTTGGTCAAAAGGCGGCGATACCCTAGTTGCAAAAAACAAAATCGTCAGCGTGCGACAGTTAAAGGGTAAAAACGTAGCCATTCAAGCCTATGGCCCTCATGTGGATTTCATGTCCAATTTGCTGCAAACCTCTGGCATGTCTATGGATGACATTAATATACGCTGGATGGCTGATCTTGCTGGCACTGAAAACTCCCCACCCGATGCCCTGTTTCAAGACGACATTGATGCAGCCTTTATGATCCTTCCAGACGCTATTCGATTAACGAATGGATTGATTAGAGGAACAGGTCGTCGCGGTTCTGTGAAAGGCGCTCAAATGATTGTTTCAACTTTTTTTGCCAGCAAAGTCATCGCAGATGTTTATGTAGTTCGCAGTGACTACTTCCAATCGAACAGAGATGACGTTGAAAACTTTGTACAAGCTTTAATGCTAGGTGAAAAACGTGTTCATGAATTACTCCGAGATAGAATGAATCGCCAAACACGAGATTTATTAAGCGTTAGTGCTGATATTTTACTGGGCGACGCTACCGCAACGGGTGACATGAATGAATTGTTTAACGATGCTGAGGTCGTTGGCAAAGAAGGTAATATTTCGTTTTTAGCGGACCAAAGCTATAGATATAGCCTAGCGAGTCTCAGCACCAAAAAGCAGTCCGCTCTTAAAGAAATGGGACTTATATTCAGCGAATATGATATCGAAGCCGCTGACATTAACTATAACGCTCTAGATTATTAGTAAGTATTTTTAATTATAGAAAGCCACTCACATGTGGCTTTCTATCTTATTTAAGCTAGGGCCTGTTCACACTAATTATTTCTTTGCTGTTGAGCTTACAAAGAGCTCAGTCGAGGCGCGATGAGAGACGTTTAGCTAGCTAAATGAACGAAG
>JANQHX010000078.1 GCA_028282465.1 Gynuella sp. | reverse complement strand
TGGACAGGTTTAGGATATCCGTTAAGTAACTTTAATGGATAACCCTGTCACATATTTATTGACCTTGTGCTCGAAAAGCCCAGCCTGTGAAACGTTTTTCGACCCACACAAATATGGCGTACATGATCACTCCCTCGAAAGCCAAAGCCAACAAGCCTGCGAAGACTAAAGGTACTTCAAAATTAGCTTGAGCGGCTAACATCATATGACCGATTCCCGAATTAGCAGCAACTGTTTCTGAGACCACCGACCCCACAAAGGCCAGAGTAATTGCAATTTTTAATGAACCAAAAAAGTGAGGCATAGCTCCTGGTAGACCTACTTTTAACAGACGATCCAGTTTGCTCGCACCTAAAGCTTTGAGCACGTCGTCCATCTCGGGCTCTGTTGTTGCTAGGCCGGTGGCAACATTAACGACAATCGGAAAAAATGAAATTAAAAAGGCAGTGATAATGGCTGGAATGGTTCCTATCCCAAACCACAATACTAATATCGGTACCACGGCTACCTTTGGAACAGAATTAAATCCGATCATAATTGGATACAAACCGGTATATAGTTTTTTACTCCAACCAATTGCAATGCCTGTGACTAAACCAAAGCCGACCGCCAGAGCAAAACCAACACTAGTAGTCCAAAGTGTTTGCAGGGAGTTATTGATGAGCGCATCTTTAAATTCGACACTGGCTATCCAAATATCTGAAGGTGCAGGTAGCAAATAAATAGGGACGGAAAAGCCTTTGCAGATAATTTCCCAAATAACAAACATGGAAATAGTAATCCATAACGGCGCCATGGTTTCAGCATTAATATATTTCTTCATGCTGCATCCTTGTTGAGCAGTGAATGGCGGGCAGATTTAATTTGGTCTCGAAGTTCATGAACTGTATCTACGAATTTGCTTTTGTACCTAATTTCTAAATCTCGCGGTCTTTCAAAATCTATTTCTGCTTCTTTTATAATTTGACCTGGTCTAGCGCTCATCACCAGTACTTTATCCGCTAAAAATACTGCTTCAGTTAGGTCATGAGTCACCAGAACAACGGTAAATTTTTCCTGTTGCCAAAGATCTCTGAGCACGCACCAAAGCTCTTCTTTAGTAAATGCATCCAGTGCACCAAAGGGTTCATCTAACAGCAGTAGACTTGGCTTATGAATCAAGGCTCGGCATAAAGATGCTCTCTGACGCATACCCCCTGAAAGCTCCCAAGGATACTTTTCTTCCATGCCTGCCAAGCCTACCGTAGCAAGTAATTGTTTTGCTCGTTCGATATATTCAAGCTTTCGTTTTTTAAAGGTTTTTTTTGTTGACGGTGACACCTCAAGGGGCAGGAGCAAGTTCTGTAGTGTTGTTCGCCAGGGCAGCATAATCGAATTTTGAAACGCCATTCCAACGTTTGCTCTTGGACTGTTTATCAATTCGTCATTCATAAACATGCAGCCATTCAATGGTTTTAACAAGCCAGAGAGTAATTTCATGAAAGTCGATTTGCCACAGCCACTTGGGCCCACGATGGCGACAAATTCACCCTCATTAATGCTGATATTGATGTCTTCTAGCACACGATTCTCTGGAGTATCTTCACCGTAACAGAGACAAAGCTTCTCAACTTTTAAAAAACTCATGAATGGTCATCTCAAAAAAAAGGCGGTCAAAAGACCGCCAATAAGGTTTTATAACAACAAGAACTAAAGTTACGCAGGTAGTTTTTACTGCACCATGCGAGCAGCTTTCTCAGGTAAGAACTGGTCTGAAAATATGTCTGACACAGAAGGCTTGTTTTCGAATTCATAGGTTAAACCTAATTGTTCGATTGCCTTTGCGAGTCTGGCGGAATCAATGTCCCCCATGCCATTAGTTTTCACAAAATCTGTTACCACATTATCTGCAAGGGCCATCTCTAAGCGCTCTAACTCAACAGTCTTTCTAGCAATTTGATTTCGTTTCAATACATATTCAACAGCAGCAGCTGGGTCTGCAACAGTGTCTCGCCAACCTTTAATGGTGGCCGTGATAAACCCTTTAACTGCGTCTGGATTTTCTTTTGCGAAGGCTTCGTTAACTATGATGGTGTTGCCATAGAGCTCGACACCAAAATCAGTCATGAGCATGACGCTGATGTCGTCGGCTTCAACGCCTTTGGATTTCAAATTAATGAAAGATGAAAAAGAGTAGCCAGTAATCGCGTCGACCTTCCCTTGGGCTAGCATAGGCTCCCGAACAGGAAAACCTACGTTCTCAATGGTTACTGACTCTGCTTGAATTGAGTTTTCCGCCACAAAAACAGGCCAATTGGCGTATGCTCCGTCTGCTGCTGGAGCTCCTAGTGTTTTACCTTCTAGATCCTTTGGCGATGTGACGCCTAAACTTTTTCGACCAAGAACAGCAAATGGCGGAGCGTCGTAAGTCATGAAAATGGCTTTCACGGGGGAGTCAGGATCTTTGTCGATAAACTTAATTAGCGCATTAATGTCGGCAAATCCAATAGGGTAAGTGCCGCTCGCTACTCTAGGGATTGCGTCCAATGAGCCTGATCCGGAATCTATGGTGACATCCAAACCTTGTTCTTTGTAATAGCCTTTCTCCAAAGCTAATAAATACGGAGCAGAAGGGCCTTCGAATTTCCAATCTAAAGCAAACTTAATTTTGGTATCGGCTGAAACAGCAATTGAAATCAGCGTTAATGCCGTAGTGGTAATTAAGGTAATAAGCTTTTTCATGTAATCCTCAAAGTTGAAGTTAAGTGATTGCTTCTTGGGTTGTTTATTAAAATGAATAGAGCAAGTAGTAAGCCAAACTTGCAATTAGCCTAATACTCAAAGAAGTCGTTAGGTTTAGAAAAAGAATCTGCACAAGTATTGGGCGAAGGATGAAAATTACTAACTATTTTGATGCTGACCGCTTGGTCAGGAAATTTCTGGCTTTGAAAACCCCATGAAATTTTTCAGGGTTTTCAGGAAATTAAAGTATGAAATCGAATGAATGCTGGTCATTCGATTCCAATCCATAATTATTTTTTTATAAATTCAAATCTGTTAAGTGTGCGGATAGCTGACAACAGGAACCACTAGTTGATATTGTCGATTGCTTCGTACCATTTTAATTTTAAGTCATCTGAAATAAATGATGCTTTAAAACTGTTTTTCGCAATGAGTTTTATATCTTCTGCTTGTAGTTCGAGTGCCTCAGCAGTCTCTAGATAATTCTGTGAAACATAGCCTCCAAAATAGGCCGGGTCATCTGAGTTAATAGTAACAACCACCCCTTTATCTAATAGCTTTTTAAGACAGTGATCTTTTAGGTCATTAAATACCTTGAGTTTTAGGTTGGATAATGGACATACCGTCAAGGGTATTTGTTCCTTCACTAATCTGTCTACAAGCTTTGGATCTTCAATGGATCTCACGCCATGATCCACTCTAGATACGGATAACAGATCCAGTGCCCCCCATATATAACTTGGGTCTCCCTCTTCTCCTGCATGGGCAACCGCTTCATAGCCAGCATTAATTGCTTCCGCAAACACCCGTTGAAACTTCTCTGGTGGGTGACCCAGTTCTGACGAATCTAGGCCGACTCCTTTGATTAGCTGTTTAAAAGGCAATGACATTTCTAGGGTTTTTAATGCCTGTTCTTCACTTAAATGTCGCAGAAAACACATGATTACATGGCTGGTAATACCAAATTTTGTTTCACCATCTGCCAGGGCTCGGGTAATTCCATTAATTACTGTTTCAAATGAAATGTTTCGTTCAGTATGAGTTTGAGGGTCAAAAAATATTTCCGTATGAACAACGTTATCTTGATGGCATTTCTTTACATACGCCATGGTAAGATCATAAAAATCTTGCTCTTTAACCAGTACCCCTGCGCCTTGATAATAGATGTCTAGAAAGTCTTGAAGATTGGAAAACTGGTAAGCCTGTTTTATTTCTTCAACGCTTTGGTACGGTAGTGCAATGCCATTTCGATTTGCCAATTGCAACATTAATTCAGGTTCCAAAGAGCCTTCAATGTGCATGTGTAGTTCAGCTTTTGGTAGTTGAGCGATCAGCTCTTGAAGATTCATGAGTGCTCCTCGAATGGGATTAATTAGTTGCAGGGTTCGTAAAAGTCGTTGGTCTGAGCTGAACCATCACTTCTTGGGTCAGTGGCGGCTTCATGATTCAGGTCTGGCTTAAGCACAACGGCTCCTGAATGCCCCATGAGTTCAGAGTAGTCGTCAATGACACTTAAAATATGTCCCTTATTTTGAAAGTGACTTAAATGCTTTTGAGCAAGTGCTTTTTCAATTTTTAAATCTGTCACTTCATCACCCCAGGTTCTACCCAGCAACCACCTAGGCGCTGCAAGGGCTTGTTTAAGATCTAAATGTTGATAAACATAGCGATTAAAAATAGCTGCCTGAGTTTGTGGTTGGCCTTCCCCTCCCATGGTTCCATAAACCATTCGGCGTCCGTCAGACAGCTCCGCATAGGCAGGGTTGAGAGTATGGAAAGGTCTCATTCCAGGTTGCAGCGAGTTGTGATGGTGAGGATCAAGTGAAAAAGAAACCCCCCGGTTATTCCATAAAATACCAGTTTCGGGGAGCACAACACCGCTACCAAATTCCCAATAGATGCTTTGAATAAAGCTAACCATATTGCCATTGGCATCACAGGCTCCCATCCAAATTGTATCTCCGGATGCTGAGGGGCGAGGCCAAGGGAGAGCTGAGTTTAAATCTATTTTTGAGGCGATATTATCTAGGTATTCATCATCGAGTAATTGGGAGTATTCATCATCTACTCTGGATGAGTCCGTTATCAATCGGTCGCGCGCCAAAAACGCTTGCTTGGTACATTCAATGAGTAAGTGAATTTGTTCAGCATCCGAATATTCATCTGATCGAACTCGATCAAATAAAGCCAAAATCATCAATGACGCCACACCTTGAGTTGGAGCTGGTAGGTTAAATAATTGCCCCTTCGAAATACTAGTGGTCAGTGTATTCACGATTGTTGCTTGATAAGTTTCAAAGTCCTTAATGGAAATTTGTGAGCCAACTTCTGATAAGTCGTTGCTTAATGATTTTGCGATATCTCCTTGGTAAAAGTCGTTTAATCCAGCTTTCGCTAACTGCCCAAAGGTATCTGCGAGTTTTGAGTTGTTGAGCAAATCATCTGGCTTGATGGGGGTTGATTCCGGTTGATACAGATTTGAAAAATGCTGAAGATTTTTTAGTTCATTGAAAGTTTTACTTGAAGCATTGGATAGGCTTTGGGTAGCTGTAATGCCGTTTTTGTTCCAATCAATTGCATCCTGCAACAGATCTGCGATTGGAATTTTCCTGCCCGGCCAGCTTGAACATAAATCTAAAGCTTTAATCCAGCCAGCAACGGTTCCCGCCATAGTGATTGCCGATTGCCCCCCGCGACTGGGGATGTTTGAAACCCCGAGATGCTCAAAATAGGGTATAGTTGCACCTCCAGCAGCGGTGCCACAAGCGTCAATTGAAATCGGCTGTTTACCTGGTTGGCTAATAATCCAAAAGCCATCTCCACCAATGCTGTTCATATGGGGATAGACTGAGGCAATAGTTGCTGCAGCTGCTACCATGGCTTCAACAGCATTGCCTCCAGATTCTAGGATCATCATTCCTGTTTCAGTTGCTGCCCAGTGAGGAGCAGTAAAGGAAATTTGTGACTGAGACATTTTATTCTTCACTAAATGCGCGGGTGGACATAAAAATTGCTTTAATTACTTAAGTTGACCGTTTGGTCAACATGAGTAAGCTTGGCAGAAGCCAAGCAAGAATTCGACCTTAACTTAGAAATTTTAGAAGTTCCTAGTGAAAGCATCAGAAAATAATCGCAAAAGCCATATACGCGAAAAAAACTATTTAAACATTCTAAATGCCGCAGAAGAAGTTTTTGCGCAGAACGGTTTCAAAGGCAGTAGTATGAATGCTATTGCCGAAAAAGCGGGGCTTCCGAAGGCTAATATCCATTATTATTTTTCTAATAAAATGGCGCTTTACATGGAAGTGTTACAAAGAATCCTAGTCGAGTGGAATCAGGGGTTGGGAGAATTTACAGAACAAGATGACCCATCCGAAGTATTGGAACATTATATTGCAAGTAAAGTGCTCCAAGCATGCCAAAAGCCCCATCAGTCAAAGTTATTTGCATCTGAAGTGATCAGTGGTGCTCCAGCAATTGCTGATTATATTCGTACCGAAATGAGGCAATGGCTTAGGGAGAAATCGGCGATTTTTCAAATATGGATGGATAAAGGGTTGATGAAACCAGTGGATCCGAGTCATCTTATGTTTATGATTTGGTCTACCACTCAACACTATGCCGATTACCAAACACAGGTACTGTTGTTGTTGAACCAACAAGAGTATGAAACATCAGACTATGAAACCATCACAAGAATTGTGACAGAGGTGATTTTAACGGGAGTGGGCCTGACGCCCAGTTGGAAAAAGCAGTAGCTCAGTAACCAAATCTAACTTGTTTGCATACTCATTCTAGACTTTAATTTTCAAACCTGACCAAATGGTCAGGTTTGTGCATTGATAAATTCTGAAACTAAAAATCAATTAATAAGCGTTAATTTTAACGAATAATCAGTTTTAGCGGGAAAATATGGTCCAATCTAGCGCAGTGTTTTGTGAACACGGCCCAAAATCACTCACCCTAAGAAAAAATGGCCCATTGCAAGGGTTTAGGCTTGCAGTGAAAGATTTGTTTTATTTGGTTGGTGAAAAAAATGCTGCTG
>JANQHX010000075.1 GCA_028282465.1 Gynuella sp. | reverse complement strand
CAAAAACGGCGACGGTCGTATTCAGTACTATAACGACAAGTCCAAAAATGCTGAGTTCATGGCAAAAGCTGAAGCTGCTGGATGGAAAGGTAATGAATTGGCAGTTAACAGGGATATTATGGTTCTTGCCAACCCTGAAATTGCTCAACTGCCAAACTGGGTTATTGCTCTTGTTGCTGCTGGTGGTCTTGCTGCTGCTCTTTCAACAGCCGCTGGTTTGTTACTCGCAATCTCCTCCGCTATTTCTCATGATCTGTTAAAAAACATGTGGATGAAAGACCTGGATGAAAAGGCAGAGCTGATGTGGGGTCGAATTGCCATGACTGTAGCAATTATTGGTGCTGGCTGGCTTGGACTTAATCCACCAGATTTCGCGGCGGGTACCGTTGCCATTGCTTTTGGTTTGGCGGCTTCTTCGATTTTTCCAGCTCTGATGATGGGTATCTTCAGTAGAACCATGAATAAAACAGGAGCCATCGCGGGTATGGCTGCCGGTATCGGAATCACCATGTTCTACGTATTTGCTCACAGAGGTATCTTCTTTATTCCTGGAACTGCTTTCTGGCCTACGCTTTCGACTCATTTCTTCGGAATTTCTGCAAACGCCTTTGGAGCAATTGGTGCTCTCGTGAACTTTGGTGTCGCGTTTGCTTGCAAAGGCATGGGTGAGCCAGTTCCTAGTGATGTCGTAGATATGCTTGAAGAAGTTCGATTACCTGGAAATGTTGGTGAAGCTTCAGCTCACTAAAATATAACAGGTAATAAGTGATTAACATCGTAAGGGCGATTCATGAATCGCCCTTACGTGTTTTAATTAAAAAATATTGGCCAATGAAGGTCTTTAAGGGAGTTTAATATGTTTGAATCTGCAATCTTTAATACAACGACCGCAGTAACATGGATCTTGTTTTTGGCACTATTCCCCATGGTTTTTTTCTGGTGGCGTAAAGCCTATCGCATTTTTTTCAAAAAAGATTATTCAAACGTCTGCATTAAAAAAGGAAAGGCCCCGGCTAAACCTAAAATTTGGGCAATTTTTGTAGGCATTGGAAATATTTTAGCAGGAGCAGTCGCTTTACTGATCATCGTTAAGGTTGGACTATTTACCTATTATTACCAGGATATTAATTTTATCGCTGGTAGCTTTAGAGCATGGTCTGAAGTGATTGCCATCACCATATGGGTGAAAATAATTTATGAATTCATCTTGAAACAGCAGGCACATCCCATGAAATTTGGACGTAAGAAAAAAGATGAGACTGTTGCTGCTTAATTATTTCTTTACGCTTCTTACAACATTAAAAAACACCTCCCTCACAGATTTTTTGATCTATCACTAGAGCAGAAAATCACAGAATACTAACTAGAAAATTAGTTTAGTTGAGACAAGTTGAAATAAATAGAGGTGCTGTGAATCAGTCGAACAATCCATCGACGCGAAAACTAAATCACTCAGACCATCCCTATTCGTGGGCAAACGTTCCCAGTGAATTCTTATCGCTTTTCTCTGAAAAAATCCCCCCGGCGACAAAGCTTGATTTTATGGCACAGGCCATCATCGAGGCGCGTAAATCTAATTTTCTTTCAACGGTCGGCTCCGTAATCGTTAAAAACAACAAGATTATTGCGCGTGGCCACCGGCAGGTTAAAAAATTACGTGATGTACCTCCGCTTTGGCGTATGATCCACGCTGAGCAGGCTGCACTTGGAAAGGCTGGTAAAAAAGCCAACGGGGCGACTCTCTATGTTACGCTTGAGCCATGTGCTGGACGTTTTGAAGGTCCAACGGTGGAGTCCGCTGAAGTGTGTTCGGCAATCATACCGCAAGCGGGCATTTCAACGGTCGTGATTGGGTTGGTTGATCGCGACCCAAAGACATGCGGCAAGGGTATCAGGAGTTTGCATGAAGCGGGAGTTCAACTTGAATATGCCTACCACGGTCTTGAGAATGAACTGGTTGAGCTAATAGGAGATGGACAATTCGGCGTGATGCGTCCTAAGATTCTTACTGTATTACGTAGATGGATGAACGTGTGGCGGTCATAGAAATCTTTTCAATCGTTGTGAATAATTCGCTGGAATAGTCGTTTTGCTTTATGAGTAAATCACAAAATACCAACGAGAACCCGATAGAATTTATTCGGGCCCAGATTCCCTTCAATTGTCTTAGTGAGGCTGAGATGAAGCGTGTGGAGCAGACCCTTGAAACACTGCAATTCGAGCCTGGATCTCAAATACTCATGCAAGACGGTCTACCAAGTCGCTATCTGCATCTGATTCGTAAAGGTGCTATACGAGAAGTTCACGATGGACAGGTTATCAAAGTTCTGGAACAAGGGGAAGTTTTTGGTTATCCATCCCTGCTTAATAAGAAGATTTGTGCGTTTGATATTGTGGCCGAGGAAGATACCTTAATTTATGGTATCAAGGAGGAAGTTTTTTATGAACTCCTAAATAATCAGGTCTTTGCCGAATTTTTTTTGAAAAGTTTGAGTGAACGTTTACAACGATCCTTTAAGGGCAAAACACCGCCTTTGACGGTTGATCTACATACTCTTGTAGGAGATCTGCTTGTTGGCCCACCTGTAATGGTAACTCCAGACAACACAGTAGCTGAGGCCGCTGAGGTTATGCGAAAGGCAGGAGTCGATGCTGCACTGGTCGCGGATGAACCTGAAGGGATTATCACTGACCGAGATTTTCTTGCGCGAGTCCTAGCCCAGGAATTGGGGCCTCAGACCTTGGTGCGTACCGTAATGAGTAGCCCTGTGAAAACCATTGCTGCAGATACCCCTGCTTATATCGCACTTATCTTCATGCTTGAGCAGGATGTGCATCACCTCGCACTGGTACACGAGGGAAAGATTGAGGGTGTCATATCCGCAGATGCCCTGTTGCGTCATCAGGCAAAAAATCCTCTCTATTTTCTGGGGCAGCTAGATCACTCAGAGGATTCTGACAAGATCCTGACCCGGTATGCTCTCAATTTAAATGGTACGGTGGAAATCCTTCACAAGGGGGGGCTGGATGTGGCCCAGATCGGCCGTATTGTTGCCAGTCTAAATGGTGCTTTGATAAGAAGGTTATTGAGATCGGCCGAAAAAGAACTTGGTTCTCCACCAACGCCCTATGCCTGGATTGTCTTGGGATCCGAGGGGCGTATGGAGCAAATGCTTTTGACAGACCAGGATAACGCCTTAATTTATAAAGAAGACACACCAGAGACGCGGGATTATTTTAAAATGATGACCGAGAGAGTAGTGAATGGCCTGATCAAGGCGGGAATTCCTCCTTGTCCTGGTGGTTATATGGCTACAAACTGGTGCCGCTCTATCAACGATTGGTTAAATTTATTTAAGAGCTGGGTCAGCACACCCAAGCCCGACGCTCTGCTCAAGGCCTGCGTCTTTTTCGATTTTCGCTCCGTTTATGGCGAGCTTTCTTTGGAGCCCCTTGAAAAGGTGCTTTATGGGACGGGTGATCAGAGTATTTTTCTGGCGCATATGTCTCACACAGCGCTGGAATTTCGTCCGCCTTTGAACCTTTTTCGACGTATCCGTAGTGAGGGGGGGCTGGTAGACTT
>JANQHX010000013.1 GCA_028282465.1 Gynuella sp. | reverse complement strand
AGGCCTAAGTTAGAGTAAGCGACTCCCAATCCATAGTAGGCTTTTGCGTATTCTGGATTCGCTTTTATTGACTTAATAAAAAACGGAATAGCTTTTCTAGCATCTTTGGTTTCAACGAATATATGAGTTGCTTTTTGATCATAGGCCATGGCTAGTATTTGGTAGTTGCTGTTGGTTTTGTCATACAATAACGATTGGTTAATTAGGCTAATAGCTTGCTCGTATTCCCCAGTTTCATATATGCAAAACAGGGCGTAGTTCTGCAAAGCCCACTTATCCCTTGGCTGATTATCTACTGCCATTTGGTAATACATTTCAGCTTCTCCAATTCGCTTGGCATATCTGTGATTGCTTGCAAGCCAGTAATAAAGAGTAGATTTTTGTTCTATAGAAAGGTCTTTTCGACTCTGTAGCTGATCGAGTACTTTAATAGAGTCATCTATTTCGTCTTGATGATAGAGAATAGTGGCTTTCAATAGATATGCTCTGGGGTCTTGGGCATCAATGTCTATTGCTCGATTAGCACTTGTCATTGCTTGGTTCAGGAGCTTTTTATGATTTTGAACATAACCTAAATATAAATAACCGTCATAGAAATTAGGATGCTGACTGGAAGCTCTCGACAATTTTCTAAATGATTCATTCAAGGCCTCTGGTGTGTAATCGTCTCTACCTAAGTAACCTCTGTAATAAGCCAGAATGCCCATTCCAATTAAAAAATATGGACTATCAGGGTAGACGTCACCGATTGAATAGAGCAGTCGTTCTGCTCGGTTCAGGTCGCTTGTCTTTCCTCTATAGCTCTCAAATAAGTTGAGCGCCGCGTTATAAGTTCTAATGTTTTCTATCTTTTGAATGAGTAGATGGGCTTCGGGCCTTTTGCTGTCAATTGATTTTGCGCGAGTTGCAAATTCAATGGCTTCGTCTTCTTTTTTTACAGACAGATATAACTTTGAGTAGGTGGTGAGTATCTCGTAATCTTCAGGGAAAACAGTATTCGCTTTGTTTAAGGTTTTTAACCCTTCCTGAAACCATTTACTTGGCTCGTTATCAAAGTGAGTCCTTATTTTTGTGATGGCTAGGTTGGCCATTCCAATTAAAAAATACTTGTCTTTAGGGTTGTTAATGCCTATGGAGAGTAAGAGCCTTTCGGATTGATTTAGCTGAGCAGGTGTAGGATCGCG
The DNA here is from genome assembly GCA_028282465.1 of Gynuella sp. GTDB lineage: Bacteria > Pseudomonadota > Gammaproteobacteria > Pseudomonadales > Natronospirillaceae > JANQHX01. Next base: position 90,457 of record JANQHX010000013.1, on the reverse strand, counting down.
TAGATTCTGTATCTCAATTGCGTCCCTGTATGCTTGAGGAATTTGGCCATTCACAGCCGCTAGCGCAAAGGTCGACGTGACTAGTAGTGCTAAAACGCATATTGCTCTGAATCCTTTATTCATACAACGCATTAAAACCTTTTCCTTGGTATCAAAATCCTAATCTCAATTGGATGGCATAACTGCGGGTGAAATCACAAAAGCCCCCATGGCATGATTGTTTAAATAGTAAATTCTCCTGAATCTGAACCTAATCGGTTGATGTCCCGTAGAACCATGTTTACCTAGAGTATTTCGCAATGAACGTTGCCATTATCGGCGCGGGTGTAGCCGGGCTTACTTTGGCCAAACAACTTAGCCGTTCGGGTGTTGATGTTAGAGTCTTCGAAAAGGCGAGGGCGCTAGGGGGGCGAATAACTACCAAACATCTGGACTGGGGTCAGGTTGACATCGGTGCTCAGTATTTCACGGCGCGAGATCAAAGGTTTCAATCTCAAGTAAAGCTTTGGTTAGACGAAGGTGTGGTCTCACAGTGGGAGTTTACTCCCTATCGTAAAACCAACTCGACGTTAGTGGCCAGCCCAGACGCCACACCTAGATATGTCGGCACTCCCGGCATGAGTTGCATAGGAGAGTCTCTCGCTAAAGATCTTGATATTCAATTGAGCACTCGAATCGACCATGTTTATTCTTCAGTAGAGGGTTGGAAATTAGTTTGTGCTAATGGCTCTGAAATAAAAAATCACTTCGATTGGGTTGTGGTGAGTGCGCCTGCTGAACAGGTACCCCTGTTGATCAAAAACTCTCCTCTAGATATTCCTATCCATCAAACTGTGCACCAACCTTGTTGGGCCTTGGCTTTAGCTACAAGGGGCGATGTGGATAATCAGATTCAAGGTTTTTTTGGGGATGATATTGTTTCTTGGGTATCAAGGCTTTCGTCTCGCCCAAATCAAATCATTAGTAACGAATTTGATGATTGCTGGATGCTGCATTTTTCGAGCGAATGGTCAAACAACAATGGTAGAGATACTTTGGTTGACATTGAAAGGCTTGGGTTTAATTGGCTCATCGAATCATTAGATAACTACGCAATAGAGCCTTTATCACTGTTGCACAGTTACACTCATTATTGGCGATATGCGAAAGTTATTGATACAAGAGTCAGCCAGTCCTACATCATAAATGAGGAAAACCAAATTGCGGTGATAGGCGATTGGCTCAATGGTGGACGGGTTGAAGGTGCCTATCTTTCTGGTCTTGAACTGTCTGAACATCTTATTGGTCATTGAAAAGCGTGATATCTGGTTAAGTGGTAGATTCCTTGAAACTAAATAAGCAATACAAAACGCTGAGGCTCATTCTTGGTGATCAACTGAATTCCGAACACTCGTGGTTTGAACAGGTTGACGATTCTGTCCTGTACTTGATTGCTGAATTACACCAAGAAACGGTCTATGTGAAACATCATATCCAGAAAATGTGCGCATTCTTCTCTGCGATGGAACAGTTCTCTGATGAATTGAAAGCAGCTGGCTATCATGTTTTACATTTAACTTTAGATGACACTAAAAGCCACCAAAATTTAGGCGAGCTAATTTCCACATTAATGAATCAATATTCGATACAGCAATTCCAATATCAAAGGCCAGATGAATATCGGTTATTGAAACAACTAAGGTCGTTACTTATTTCAGACGAGTTAATCATTGAATTTGATAGCGAACACTTTTTGTTAGAGTTTGATGAACTGCCGGACTTTATTAAGCCAGCACAACATAATCGCCTGGAGACATTTTATCGAAAGCTAAGACAAAGATTTAATATATTAATGGAGGATGGAAAGCCCATCGGCGGGAAGTGGAACTATGATGAACAAAACCGTGAAAAGTTAAAACCGAAAGACTTAAATCATATTCCTCAACCACTCCTGTTTTCAAACCCGGTAAAAGACATCAAAAACAGAATTGACCGACACAATGTTAAATATTTTGGTCACTGTGATAATGACATTCTATGGCCTGTGAATCGCGAACAGTCATTACAGCTACTTAGTTATTTTTGCGACGTCTGTCTGCCTAATTTTGGTCGATTTCAGGATGCCATGACCAATCAGCACTCGCACCAGTGGAGCCTATTTCACTCTCGTTTATCATTTTCGCTAAATACTAAAATACTCAATCCTGCTGAAGTAATTGAGGCTGCGGTCAACGCGTTCGAAAATTCTAAAGGTGTTATTTCCTTGGCTCAAATAGAAGGTTTTGTGCGCCAAATATTGGGGTGGCGCGAATATGTTCGCAGTGTGTACTGGGTCAATATGCCGAATTACACAGAGCAGAATACGTTAAACGCCACCGGAGAATTACCTGACTATTTTTGGAACGGAAACACTAAAATGGAATGCATGAAACAGGCGATTCAACAATCATTAGACTATGCCTACGCCCATCATATTCAAAGACTGATGATTACCGGAAATTTTTGTTTGCTGACCGGAATAGACCCTAATCAAGTCGATCAATGGTATTTGGGTATTTATATTGATGCTATTGAATGGGTCGAGATGCCTAACACTCGGGGCATGAGTCAATTTGCTGACGGAGGCTGGGTGGCGACTAAACCCTATTCAGCGGGCGGTAACTATGTGAATAAAATGAGCGATTATTGCAAAACTTGCGTCTATAGCGTAAAGGAAAAAGTGACTGAAAACGCCTGTCCGCTGAACAGTTTGTATTGGCGTTTTATGGTGAAACATAGAGATAGGCTTGAGAAGAATCCAAGAATAGGAATGGTGTATCGCAGTTGGGATAAACAAGATAACCAAACTCAAGAGGCTACATTGAATCGAGCTGAATGGTGTATCGATAACATAGAAAAACTATAATGGTGACGTCTGCTCAATACCCAAAGGCCAGTAAATATTATGGTGACACTTTTAATAATCTGTCATCAACCTACCTACAACGTTTACGGTTTCTGAGTTTTGTAATTCAATAAAAATCATTTCTCCTGATTTCGGAAAAACATCAGTCAATGCTGTGATGTTAACTTGATGGGTAACTAAGATTATGGGTTGACTTATTTTTCTGCTTTCTTTTTTTAACCAAGTTAGCAAATCGTCAGTCTGCTCTTGTTCCCGTTCAAAATTTCTAAAAAATGAATTGATAATTGGCAAGTCAGTATACTCATCAAAACCAAGCAACTTAGCCGTCTCCCGGCAGCGACACCACTGACTGGTAAATACCTTAGCATTATCTATACCGCTAGATCTGAGACGCTCGCCTATTCTGATCGCTTGTTCCCGACCCCCATCAGATAGATTCCTTTGAGTTGAGCAGTCCTTCAAATCAAAATTAGTAGGGTCTCCGGTTCCTGGTGCTAACGCGTGGCGCATCAGTACTATGTATCGGTTTGAGTCCAAACCTTCTACCAGCTGCTGTGCAGTTTGGTTAGTGGCTTGACTTGACAATGACACCGTTGAAAACGATGCACATACAAAAATCCATATGAAACCCTTGATTAACTTCATGCGACGATTCCTAGCAATGAAAATATTTGATCCAAATAAGTTGTTTTACGTAAAGATACTGTAGAGCATTTATACGGATGTCTTTGGATGACGGATACAAACAAACATGATGTGGGGTTACTCTGGTTTACCAACGATTTAAGGATTGAAGACAACCAAACACTAGTCAGTGCGGCTGAGTCTTGTCACAAACTCATTTGTGTGTATGTGGTTGAACAAACATGGTTTAAATCTAACAGGTATGGTCTAAAGTCGATCAGCGAAAAACGTTGGCAATTTTTGTATGAGTCATTAATTGATTTAAATGTTTCACTGGAAAGATTAAATCAGTCACTTTTAATTGTTTTTGACGACCCAGTGGTAGCCGTATCAAAACTGATCAAAGAATATGGTGTGTCAGCATTATTTAAGTCTGAGTTGCCGGGTGTTTATGAAAACCTTCAACTGAATCATGTAAAACAAAAATTTCCTAAGCTGTCCTTGTATCAATACCCGGCCCTTACGCTTTTTTCTAAATCAACCTTACCCATTAGCCTCGATGCTTTCCGAGAGATTAAAAGTTTTAGTTATTTTAGAAGAAAAGTCGAGCCCCTTGAAAGTGTTTCGAGCTTTAAAACTCCATTAGTGTTACCTCCAGTGCCGGGAAACAGCAAGTGGTCGCTGCCAAAACTACCAGAACTAAAAAATGTAGCCACTGAAACGGCTTTTGTTGGTGGCGCGGATTCTGGAAAGCGTCAACTATTGAAATATTTTAGTTCGCAAAACCCAACTGAGTATAAGCAGGTTAGAAATGAGTTAGATGGATGGAATAACTCCACCAAGTTCTCTCCTTGGTTAGCCAATGGTTCTATATCCGTTTGGCAAATTGTTCGATTGTTAAAGCAGTTCGAACGAGAAGTTACGGAAAATGAATCAACATACTGGATCAGTTTCGAGCTGTTGTGGCGAGAATATTTTCATTGGTTATCAAAGGTCCACACAAGCAAATTTTTTCACCGAAATGGAATTAGAGACACCAACATTTTAACAAGCTACTACCCAGAACGGTTTAAACGCTGGTGCGAAGGTAATACGCCATATCCCCTAGTCAATGCTTGTATGAAACAACTTAATCAAACGGGATATATGTCGAACCGAGGGAGACAAATTGTTGCGAGTTGCTTGGTTAATGAGTTGAGCGTGGACTGGCGCTACGGCGCTGCATATTTTGAGCAGCAGTTGATCGACTATGATGTGGCCGTTAATTGGGGTAATTGGCAATACTTGGCTGGCGTTGGTTCAGACCCAAGAGGTAAGCGGCATTTTGATTTAGACAAGCAAACTGAGATTTATGATCCGGAACGAATCTTTATTAAAAAGTGGAAGGCAGAACAACATGAACCAACTTTAGATGCAGTTGATGCCGCAGATTGGCCTATTGCTAAGTAGCAACCGATTTTAGAAGGAAGTAAGAAAAAGTATGAAAGAACCCAAGTTAGACAAGTCAAACCTCGTCACTTTAATGACGAAAGAAAAGCCAGAGCCAATGCCATGTCGGGGCTGTATGCCAGATTGCAAAAATAGAAAAATTTGCAATGGAAGACCTTGGAGAATGAAAGTGCTCGGCTAGGGCCTGTTAACACTAAGCGAATAAAAAGTTAACAGGCCCTAGGTAAGTTAGGCGTCACAAGAGGTCTAACTTGCCACAGAATTAACTGAGTCTTCGGGGGTACCGCCTTTGAAGACTTGCTCAATATTTTTCGCAGCCGCCATTGCAATATTTAATCGGGTTGTATCCACTGCGGAACCCAAATGGGGTGTATAAACTGTGTTCAATTCTGGGTTAAGGAGATCACTATTAATTTTTTTTGGGCGTTCTGTCAGTGCCCAATCTTCAAATTCAAATACATCTGCAGCGTAACCACCTAGTTTCTTATTGTTTAATAGATTTAGTACCGCTTCTTCGTCAACAACTGAACCTCTACCGGTATTAATCAACAGTGCACCTGGTTTGCAAAGGTTAAGTTTTTCAAAATTTAATAAGTGGTGTGTGTCTGAATTGAGTGGTAATACGCTCACGATAAAGTCATTGACTTTGAGGAGTTGATCCAATTCCTGATAAGAAACTCCTGTAGCTGTTTCAGCAATAGGGGGCCGTAATTTATCGAAATAATTAACGTTGCAATTGAACCCCTTAAGTTTCTTTGCAATAGACTGACCGACTGCACCAAAGCCAATGATTCCAACGCTTGCATTATTTAAGCTTTTTCCATAAAACACAGGTTTCCAGCCGCTAAACTTTTGGTCGCGCACATAGGCGTCAGCCTGTCGAGTGTGCCTGGCTAAATCAATCATCAAGCCAATTGTCAGTTCAGCGGTGGGATCAGTCAAAAGGTCTGGCACTTTAGTAAACCAGATCCCTCGCTCAGTACAGGCCTCAACATCAAAATTATCAAAGCCTTTCAGTGCGCCAGCAATGATTTCAAGGTTGGGGCATGAATCTAGAAAATTAGCATCAACACAGTCTGGCATAAATGCCATCATGGCATTAGCGTTTCGGCAGCGGTTTTGTATTTCAGTATTGGTAAGTGTGTTTTTAGTCTGATTTAAAATGGGCTCACAGAAGGTGTTTAGATAGTCAATTATTTCGTTGTGAACCCAGTGGGTTACTACGACTTTTTTCATAATAAGATTCACTACTTAAATCGTTTTCTCAATAAAATACCAATGCCATCTACCAAGGTAACCATTACAAGAATGACCAGTAAAATAGCTGTAACTTCGTCATATCGCATGAGTCTTAAAGCACTCATGAGTTCTAGCCCGATACCGCCAGCACCCACCATGCCCATTACTGTTGACGCTCTGAAATTGAATTCCCACCGGTAAATGGTGACGTCTGCAATTTGAGGTAGTACTTGCGGCAATATTCCGTGGGTTATTATCTGAAACTTGGTGGCACCAGCGGCTTCCACTGCTTCAATTGGCCCATTGTCGACATGCTCTATCGATTCAGAAATAAATTTACCAACCATCCCAATAGAGTGAAGACCAAGTGCCAACACACCAGGGAGTGCACCAAATCCAACAGCAGCAACAAAAAGAATACCCATAATTAATTCAGGAATGGCTCGTAACGTATTGAGAATCAAGCGAGCAATTTGATAAACCAAAAGGTTGGGCGAGCTATTTCTTGCACCCAGAATACCCAGTGGAATTGAAAAAAATACCGCTAACGCCGTACCGGCGATACTCATGGCAAGGGTATCAATTAATGGTTTAAACCAGTCTTTTAAGTCGGAAAAATTTGGAGGAATACCTTCACCTAAAATTTGCAAAATACTCGGTATGCCTTCAAACAGCCTTTCAGTATCAAAAAGACCGGTATAAAAACCGCAAACAGCAATAATTATGAAGACGACAGCGGATTGGCCAATTAACCACCATAGGCGCTTTTGATAAAGCGCCAGGGTGGATTCATAAGATCTATCGTTCATAGACATAACTTAGATGTTAAGAGACGCTTTAAGATCACGAACAACGTTATAGTTTTCATCTGAAATCGGGGCTAAGCCGTCAGCTTTGAAATACTTAAGAATTTCTTTGTCATCCAGGGCGTAGAAAGCTTCTTTGATATCTGATTTCAAGGCGCTGTCTAGATCAGAGCGCATTGCCCAAGGGTATTGTGGGAACGGTTGTGACTCGACTAATACTCGTACTTTAGCGGGATCAATAATGCCGCGCTCAACCAGTGATTCAAAGATCGGTTTAGACAAACCGCCAGCCACTGCTTTACCATTCTGAACAGCCACGGCGACTGCATCATGTGCACCTAAAAAGTGTTCATTGTAATTATCACCTGCAACCAACCCTTTATTGACTAAAATTGACTTTGGAATCAAATGCGAAGATGTGGAGGCTTGGTCTCCATAAGCCATATCTTTACCCTGAATATCCGACAAAGATCTGATGCCAGCGTCTACGTTACCTATAACTACAGACTTATAGGTTGCGCTATTATTTTTAGTTTTTGCTGCAAACGCTTCAATATCACTTTTAGATTTGGCAAGTACATAGGACAGCGGGCCGAAGTAGGCTAAGTCAATTCGTTTGTTGCGCATGGCTTCGATCATAGACGAATAGTCAGTAGTTACGATCAGCTTTATCTTTTTGCCAAGAGTTTTTTCAAGATAAGCTTTAAATTCTCTGTTATTTTCAATCACTGTGGAGGCGTCTTCGTCTGGAAGTAGCGCCACTTTAAGTGTGTCTGGGTTTGTATCTGACCCTGCAAATGCTGCATTTAAGCACAGCATGCTGAGAAAAGTGACTATGGATTTAACGAATAAATCTTTCATATTATTGATCTCCTGATTAGATATTTTTAGTTAGTTATTGTGTCCGGCTTTTCTGATTGTTCTAACTTGAAATCGGGGTTTTCGAAAGGCGATTCATTTTTCTTATAAATCTCTTCCGTTATGTTGCTAGAGAGTTCTTGGCTTTGGCCATCAAAGATAATTCTGCCACTGGACAGTGCGACAATTCGATCGGCAAACGCTTGCGCGAATTCAACTTGATGAAGACTCACAAGAGCTGTAATGCCATCTTCTTTGCAAATCTTGTGAATTAGCGATAACACTTTTCTGGAGGTTTCCGGATCAAGGCTAGCTACAGGTTCGTCAGCAAGCATGATATTGGGTTTTTGCATTAATGCTCGTGCAATTCCTACACGTTGCTGTTGTCCACCACTTAGGTTGTCTGCTCTTTCTAGAGCCTTGTCATAAATACCAACTCTTTCTAAGCACTCCAACGCATAAAATTTATCGTTTTTTGAAAACGGAAATAAGCTAGCAAATGATGAGTAGTAGCCAATTCGACCAATCAAAACATTTTGCAGTACTGTTAATCGGCCAAATAACTGGTGCTGTTGAAAAACCATGGCGGTGTTTCTTCGATGGCGTCGCATGTTTTTTGAAGACAGGAAAGGGTTGCCGAGCCCGCGTATACTTACACATCCCGAAGAAGCCTTTACCAAGCAATTAATACTTCTCAGTAAACTCGATTTACCTGCTCCTGAGGCCCCCAGTAGGACTGTAAATTCTCCAGAATTGAATTCGATAGAAAGAGGGTGAATAGCAGTGAAGCCATTATCATATTGGATAGAGTAGTCGGTTAGCGAAATCATGGTGCTTTAGTAAATTAGTTTATCCAATAGACGTTAATGGCTGTATGCTTCCATTTGTTAAACACTCTATGAAATTTTTTTGATTTTTAGATTGAGTAAGTATGAATAGAGTATTGAGAATCGGTGGTAGTTTTATTGCAAAATTATTTTTTGAAATCGAAACCCAATAGACACCCATAAATATCTGATTAAGCAGTTATATTGAATGAAATTAATTCTAAGTAGAAAAGGATTTGATAGTTCATCCGGAGGCTGTCCGAGCCCTGTTTTCCCTGACAAATCCATGATTGCCATGCCTATTCCAGATGAAAGGTCTGGAATTAGATATGAGGATATTGATCACAGAGGGACTAACTTTGGTCAGCTAGTCAATGATCTTACCAAAGGCAAGATTACACCTGGTCAGGGTGCACATTTGGACCCAGATCTATGTGTATCAAATTTGTCGCGGAAGGCATCGTGGATCCCTTGTCTGGGTCAAAGCGGGGCGGCTCAAGGCCATCTAGCAAAACAGCAGGTGACGGAGGGTGATTTGTTTGTATTTTTTGGACTATTCAAAGAGGTGGTTAATGTCGATGGTATTTGGCTCTTTCGTAAAAATGCCAAACCTCAACATATTATCTGGGGATGGTTGCAGATCGATCGAATTTTAAAAGTTGACGATCTAACCCAACATGACTTGAGCTGGCTTAGTTATCATCCTCATGTTGGGTTGCAAGAAGATAGATTAAACACTTTATATATTGCCAAAGAAAGGTTACAACTTCCCGGTTTAAATGGCTTGGTATCGGGCGCAGGTGTGTTTAACCATGTCAAAGACAAGCTAGTTTTAACAAGACCAGACGGCGGTAAACTTTGTGATTGGCAATTGCCTCTGTGGTTTCATCCTTCAAATAGTACTGAGCCACTTACTTATCATTCAAATTTGGAACGATGGTCTAAATCTTCAAGCCATTGTTTTTTAAATGCCGTGGCTAGAGGTCAGGAATTCGTTTTACAAAACTCAAAAGGGAAAGAAGTAGTGGATTGGTTATTTGACTAGCCCCGCTTTTTTATTGCTCTTAAGCGAGGCTAGAATTATTAATCAATCTCGATATTTATTTTGCCAGACTCTAGGCCAAGTGATATTTGATTAATTTCTTTTTCATCCGCTAAGCAATTCAAGCACTGTTTTGCCAGCACGGGTAAGATAGAACGCTCGACAATATTTTCAACATTTCTGGCGCCGGTGTCGGGGTCATTGCAACAGCTAACAATATGGTCACGAAGGCCATCGGTACACGCGAGATTTGCTTTGTATTGATTAGCAACTCTTTGTCTTATTCTGTTAATGTTGATATCAACAATTTTGTTTAATACATCTTTATCTAAAGAGTAATAAGGAATAACTTTTGTGCGCCCAAGAAATGCTGGGCGGAAATGCTCTAATAATTCCGGACGAACCTGCTCAGTAATTTCTTCAGGCAACACATTAGAATTGCTTTCGCAGATTTTTGCTATTGCGCCTGAACAGGCATTAGATGTCATGATGATGATGGTGTTTTTGAAGTCAATGTCTCTGCCTTCACCGTCTTTAATCGTACCTTTGTCAAAAAGGTTATAAAAAATATCTTGAATGCCAGAATGCGCTTTTTCCATTTCATCCAATAACACAACGGAATATGGCTTTCTTCTAACTGCTTCAGTTAAAACACCACCTTCACCATAACCAACGTAACCAGCAGGTGCACCAAGAAGCATTGAAACTTTATGCTCTTCTTTAAACTCGCTCATATTGATTGTGATTAAGTTTTGTTCGCCACCATACATGGCTTCGGCGAGGGAAAGCGCTGTTTCAGTTTTACCTGTGCCTGATGGCCCTATTAGTAAAAAGACACCCAGTGGCTTTCTTGGATCTGTAAGGCCAGCACGAGCTATATTAATTGACTCGGCTATCGCATTAAGAGAGTGGTTCTGACCTTTCACTCGTTCCTGGAGAAGTTCTGATAAGCCCAGTACGTTGTTAATTTCATTGCTGACCATTTTACCGACAGGAATGCCTGTCCAGCTGGACACAACATCAGCTACGGTGTTGTAGGTGACCTCGGGGTAAATCAGTGGGTTGCTTCCCTGAACTTTTGCAAGTTCCTCACGTATGCCGGTCATTTGATCAAATAATTGCTGATCCTCGGGGTTATCGCTGAATTTGTCTGCGAGCACTTTTAGTTGTTCACAAAGATCTTTTTCCCCTTCCCATTGTTTTTCTTGAACCTCTAATTCGTTTTGTTGCTTTTCTATTGACGCGCTAATTTCGGAGATTCTTTCCTTAACACCACCAATAGCACGATCCTCATCTTCGAGTAGTACCTGGTTTCGTTCCAAAACAGCGATTCTATTGCGAAGAACATCAATGGAACCCGGTACCGAACTCTGGCTAAGAGAGACCTTCGCACAGGCCGTATCTAACAAGCTGACTGCCTTGTCGGGCAGTTGCCGGGCAGGTATGTATCTACTGGATAATTTAACTGCGGCTTCAATCGCTTCATCCATGACACGAACCTTATGATGAGTTGATAAAGGCTCTGCGATGGCTCTCATCATATCTATGGCTGTATCAATAGAGGGCTCCTCAACTTTAACTACCTGAAACCGGCGAGTTAGTGCTGGATCCTTTTCAAAGTACTTCTTGTATTCAGCCCAGGTGGTTGCAGCAATAGTGCGCAGTTCGCCTCTTGCTAGTGCTGGCTTCATGAGGTTAGCAGCATCACCTTGACCTTCTCGTCCGCCAGCACCCACCAAACTATGGGCTTCATCTATAAACAGGACGATGGAATCAGGCGATTCTTTGATCTCTTTGATAACGTTCTTAAGGCGGTTTTCAAATTCGCCCTTAACGCTGGCCCCTGCTTCTAAAAGCCCTAAATCAAGCGAGAGTAAACGAATGTTTTTGAGTGAATCCGGTACCTGACCATCTGTGACCTTTTTGGCAAAGCCCTCTACCACTGCGGTTTTCCCAACACCGGCTTCGCCTGTCAGGATTGGGTTGTTTTGGCGCCTTCTGAGAAGAATGTCCATCAATTGATGAATTTCTTGGTCACGACCGATGACATCATCAATTCCGCCGTCACGAGCTTTTGCGGTTAGATCTGTTGTGAACTTTTCAAGAGCAGAACCCACGGCAGTTTGTAAGTTTGCTGTCTGGCTGGGTTTACGCCCAGCTAAGGCAGACTCCGTGGTGTTGCCTATTATAGCGGCAGCTTCTGTTTTAATAGATTCAGGTTTAATCTTTTGAAGCTCAGGTACGGTATACCTAACTTGGGCAGAGAGGGTTGAGTCTAAAACAAGGGCAGTTATCAGGTGACCTGAACTGATTGAGTTGTGTTCAAACTCAGATGAGCTTAGCAGCCAGCTTTGAGTCAATAATTTTTGAATCGTCTCTGAGAATGCCGGTGGTCGAGTATTTCCAGTTTTAAATTCCGAGGTGGAATACTGCAATTGCTTTATAAAAGCTTCTTTTTGTATTTCATACTTTTCTAAAATTGATAACAAATCGGTATGAGGGTGCTCAATGATTTTCAACAGCCAGTGTTCCACCTCAATATTGTACTGACCATTGCTCATTGCGAGTGCTGCAGCACCTTCCAGTGATGCTTTAGTAATAGGATTAAGTTTTTCAATTAATCCTTTAATATCAATTTCAATCATAACTTGCCTAAAAATAGCTGCTCTGAAGAATTAGAGTGGTGACATCTATTGCAAACCAGTTGTTACAACTCTCTCTAACTGTTTTACTTTTGCATTTAACCCAGCCGTTTTATACTCTTCGATCGTTTTTGTGTAAACAATGCTACTAAAATAAAGATAAAGGTGCTTTGTTGAAAGGTGTCACAAAAAAAACAGAATTTGGTTGTAAATAGGGATTTTTCTCAGTTAGGAAAGGAAGACATTTGATGCAGTTTCTTCGAAATATTCACGCAGTATTGATACTGAGTATTTCTTTTGGCGTATTAGCTCAAGACAATAATCGCTTTTTTTCCGATGACTCCTCTACTACCTATGACAACAATGGTCAGTTTATTGATGGTGCGAGCAAGGTTGATAATCAAGGTGCTCCTAGGGTTAAAGTAAATGCTTTCGAACTGGTCAATTTCATTGAAGACCCAGAGTTTGGAATTGAACTGAGTGATATTAAGAGTCTAATAAAGAAAGACATTGATGATCGCCGTGGCTTATATCGGGTCTCAGACTTCCAAGATTTGACACAGGATATTACCAACTACTACCGAAATAATGGATGGGTTTTAGCGAAAGCCTATATTCCAGAACAAAGAATAATCAGTGGCTCGGTAGCTATTCACTTTATTTCTGGCGTGTTGTCAGAAGTAGAGATTAAAAACAATGACTTCTATTCTGAAGATACCCTTAAAACTCCCTTTAATGACCTAGTTGGTGAGCCGATTAATAGTTTTCGCTTACAAACCGCCATTATGAGGTTTTCCGATATCCCAGGTGTATCTGTAGCTAACTCGCTCGCTCCTGGTAATGAATTTGGTAGCACAAAATTAATTCTCGATGTTAGAGATGAGGACCCTTTAGATCTTTATGCCGGGATCGACAATTATGGCAAAGAATCCACTGGCCAGAATCGAGTATTCGCTGGTGGTTCAATTAATAACCCGTTAAGGCAAGCAGATCGACTTTGGGGGCATTTCAGTGCGTCATATTTTCCTACCAGTGCGGTGAATGGCGAGGTTCATTATCAGGTTCCACTCGATGTGTATCGAAGTCTATTTAATCAAAATTGGCTTTATGACACAGACTTCCATTTTTTATATAAATCCAGTTCGTTCAAAGTAACTGAGGACGATGATCTTAAGGCACTGGGATTTGAAGGAAGCTCGAGTACTTTTCAGTCTGAAATATTGAAAGATATTAAGAGAGAGAACCAAAACCGGTTAACTGGAAAAGCGTCTCTTGCTTTTAAGGAATCAGAAACCACAACAAATGGAACTAATCAATCTGATGCCAATTTAACAGTTTTGGAATTTGGTGTTGATTATTCTAGTGCAGATAGATTTTTAGATGGCGGTCGTAATGTTTTTTCCACAAGCCTTCATTTTGGAATTCCAGGTTTTATGGGCTCAATGGACGATGAGTATGAAAACTCGGGTCGTAGAAATATTGCTGATGACGAATATGCCGGGGGTGACTTCACAAAGCTTTCATTTCAAGCTCAGAGGTTACAAAGTTTTAATGACCAATTTTTATCAATAAGACTGAATGGTCAGTTTACTCAGGATATGTTGGTTTCGTTGGAACAATACTCCATCGGCGGCCAGCAAAGCGTTCGTGGTTACCCAGTGGGAGATCAGGTAGGCGATAGCGGAATTTATTTTGGACTCGAATATATTGGTTATTCATACGCGAGCAAGCTGTCTCTACCGATCACTGATCTGAAATTGGCGGCATTTTTTGATGTAGCCGACGGTCGGTTAAACGGTGCAAACAAAAATGATACGGAAAACTTGAGCGCAATGTCTGTTGGAACCTATGGAAGTTTTAAGTTTGCTGAACAATATCAGATGAGAGTTGACCTTGGAGTGCCAATTGGCAAAGAACCCAGCGATGACACAAACTTTAGTATTTTATTTAATTTAAGTAGAGGGTTTTAAAATGAATAGGTTATCAATTTATGCCTGTTGTTCATTTTTATTGAGCCCTTTCATTAGTGCTGCGCCGGTCAATGGAAATGTTACTCAAGGTACGGCCCAGATTGATGTCAACGGTCAAACAGTGGAGGTGAGTCAAAGCACAACTTCGGCGACCATAACATGGGACTCTTTTGATGTAGGGCTAAATGAAGCGGTGGAGTTCTCAGTTCCGAATTCTAATTCCATAACGTTAAATCAAATTGGCGGTTTAACCCAATCTCAAATTCTTGGGTCAGTCAGCTCAAATGGTATTTTAGTTCTGCAAAATGCAAACGGAGTCTATTTTGGCCCCAACTCTTCCTTAAACTCCGCTTCATTTATTGCAACCACTGGTAACGCTTCACTGTCAAACAGTGGTGTTTTGTCTCTGGGCAACGCAGGTGTCGGTAGTTTAGAAAATGCAGGCGGCTCAGTTTCAAGTGTTGATGGGTTTATCGCTATGATCGGTAGTGATATTAATAACTCAGGTCAGTTGGCTGCTGCAGATGCCTTCTTCTATTCTTCGGTAAATACAATAGGGAATTTGGACACGACACTGGATTTGAGCAATGACGCTGCTGCTAATACGAATATTGATTTAATATCTAGTCAACTATCTTCAAACACTGCTTATTCCGCTGGTAGCTCGGTAGAAAATTCAGGCACACTGAATATTCAAGACGTAGTTGTTGCCAGTGAAAGCTTAACTCTGAACTTTGGCGGTGGTGTTGGCAGGCTAGAGGGTGTCGCTAATCTAACCACAACGGTTGAGACAATTGAGACCGATGGTAATTTCAATTCCACAGATAACGAATTAGAAGTGGGAGCCATTCGAATAAACGGTGCGACCCAATGGCAAGACTCAGGTGATGTTTTATATCTAAGTGCGAATACAGATATTGTGGGTGCAAGTTTAGAGAATAGTAACTCATTGAGCTTTATCGAAAGCGGTACGGCTGGTTTAGATATATCTCTGGGTACAATTGGATTTGGTAATTCAAACTCTCAGGATCCAGCTGGGTTATCTCTAGGCCTAACTGATATCGATAGCCTAGAATTGAAAGGCGATGTGTTCACCTTTGGAGGCGATTTTTTAATGTCTCAAGGATCAACCCTAACCCTAGCAAGACCTGTGGCATTAACTACCCAGGGTGGTGCCGTTGAAATTGATGCTCTAACGACTACCGATGCTAATTGGGGCATGAATATAGACACAACTTCAGATGATATGGGTAATGGTTCGGTGTACCTCGGTTCAGTGATAGAAGGTTCAACTCCAGACGGAATGAGTGGGCCAAGATTCTTAGATGTATTAACTGGTACTTTAACACTGGGTGACCAAATCACGGTTAGTGAAGATTTTTTAGTAGAAGCAGACTCGATCGAACTACTCAATAATATTGAAATCAGTGTTGGCAATATTGGCCAGTTTATTGGGGATTTAACATCGGCAAATGGTAGTGACTTAACTATTAATGCGGGTCAAAGTTTCACGCTTTCCGACATTGGAAATAATTCAAATGCAATAGGTCAAATCACCCTCGCGGGTACGGACGCAAACGATTTAGCAATATTCACCTTGACCGGAGACGTCACGGCAACAAGTATTCAGACAGAGAATGTCAGCGAAATAGAAATTGATAACGATGCTATATTTTCTCTTGATTCAATTGACTTGATTGCTAATTCCAGCAATACAGAATTAACAGGGTCGGGTAATTTGGTTATAAACGCAGCAGTGGCAGATCTTGCTGAAGTGAGCCTTCAGGGCCTTGAGGTTAATGCAACTACGCTCAACCTTGATGGTCAGATTCAAACCTCAGGAGATGCAGGTATTGACCTATCTGGTGTAACAAACTTGAATTTTGCAGATAGTAATCAGCCACATTTATCTGCAACAAATAATGGTCAGTTAGATATTTCCACAATCTCTCAATTCAATGGTAATGCCAGTGGTAATTTGTTGCTTCAAATAGATGAAGGCGATTTAACTCTGGGATCAATGAATGGTATCGATTCCATTAGTGTTACTGATCTTAATAGCAACACTGGATCAATTATTTTGACTCAGGATATATCCGTTAACGAGACGATTGATTTCAGTGATGTTGGGACTATTACAACAAATGGATTAACCGATTTAGATTTAACTCTTACGTCTAGTTCGGCAAACCAAATAGACTTATCTGGTTCAGACTTTAATTCTGCAGGATTAACGCTAACATTAAATGCAGGCGGCGGAGTAGTGGAACTTGGTAACGTTAATCTAACGGATGTTGATCCTGTTAACCCTAACTTGTCGGATCTTGACAGTGGCAGGCTGAATGTAGAAACAAGTACAAATACAACAATGGACGGTGACTTGTATGCAGAAACCGTTGATCTTTTATCCGCAACTGAAATTACCTTGAATGGTAACTCAGCGATTTATTCACCTAGTCTACTTGTTTATGACGCTTCTCTCGACCCAGAAAACCCTACTTCGGTAGCATTTTCGGGAAGCAACACAATAACGTTTAATGCCGTCGGCAGTGACCTTCATTTAGCTGGTTTGGGATCTGGTACAGCGGGCGGCCTGGTTGGCTTTACCATAGTTGATGCTGATGATGTCAGTTTCAACGGTGTGATCAATGTGACTGGCAATGAGGGAATCAATGTCGACGCCAATAGTTTATTCCTCCAGGAAGAGGCTGTGCTAGTGTTTGACACATCTCAAGGGAATTCAGATATTGACCTATCTGAGCTTGCGATAAATGGCAGTGGGACACTGGTTCTTAATGCTGGCAATGGTTCCGTTGCATTAGGAAATATAGGTCAGTCGGTACCACTGGCTGGTTTAGATATTCAAAATGCTTCTGTAATTAAGCTGGTTGGAAGTATTAACACTAGTAATGAGAACTTTGACTTTTCGTTTGCTCAGGCCATCGAATTAGTAGGTGATGTTTTGATAGACACATCGGCTTCTGAGGGTGAGGGTAATATTGATTTTGGTAACGCGTCGATTGATGGAACCTTTGATTTAACCTTAATTTCTGCAAACGGATTAATCACATTCGGAGAAGTTGGTCAGGATATTGCGCTGCAAGATTTCACCATTATTACTGACAGTGCTCTGTCTATTGATGAAAATGTAACAACAGTGGGAGATGTAAATATCACTACCGACACATTTAGTTTGGTGTCAAATTTACAAACCACAGGTGGTGAAGTTTTGATTAATACAGCTAATGGGATTGATCTTGGTTCTACTTCTTCTGTTGAAGGCTTCAATAATGTTAATTTAGCGGCTGAAGCAGGCGATATTGTTATTTCTAATTTAGTTTCAAATGGCGGTGATATCGCAGTTAATGCCGGGGGAAGTATTTACAATGGCATTGGAGACTTTACGTCTTTTGATAATACCTCAATTAATCTTACCGCCGAGAGTGTGTCGTTAACCGCAGGTTCTAATATTGGTCAGAACTTTGATAACCCCGTCGTACTTTTAGTACCCTCAGATGGTGTCGCGAGTTTTACATTTGGTGCTAATGAAGCTTATATAGTAAATCTGAATGACGCGTTGGTAGTTAATCAAAGTTCGGGCGTTGTATTGGATGCTCTCACTGAGGGTAGAGTTGAAACTGAGCAGTCAATAGCACTATCAGAACTAAGCCCTAATAGTATTAACTCAACGGTTCAATTAATTTCAGAAATGGAGCTTGCTGGGCCTCTCTATGCGATTTCTCAAGCTGGGCATATTATTCCAGTGAATGTCGAAATTGAAGGTGGCGTAATCAGCTCCCTAACACCTGATGTACCCGGATTGTATAGGGATAAAAATGGTTGGAAACTACGGCATTCAATAGCCAATACAGATGATAATTAAACTTAACTTAAGATTGTTCTAGCAACTTGTATAAGGAAATAAAATGAACCCGGTTTTCAGTTTAGAGAGTTCAGTTTTCAGTGAGTCTAGCTTGGTTCTCGAATTCACGGGTCAAGAGTACATTTCTCAGCTTTTTAACTACTCTATTCTCGTTGCAGATATTGATCCAAACATCGAATTTGAGTCGGCTTTCGGCGTTGAAGTAACACTGAACATGAAAACTCAAAACTTGGATAACCTAGTTAAGGGTGTTATTTCCGAAATAGAACTAACCAATGAAATATTGAAAGATGCCCAAGAATACTATGTTTATAGAATTACCGTTGTGCCTGATGTCTGGTATTGGACACTCAATGTTCAAAACAAAGTTTACCAAAATCTAGCGCTTGCAGATATTGGGTCTGAAGTTTTTACTACTTTTGATCCGATTGGGCGTGCTGTTAACTTCTCTTTTGAAAACCAAACTGGAACAGAGACAAAAGAGTTTGTAATTCAATACAAAGAAAGTGATTTTTCATTTATTTCTAGGCTCGCCGAGCATGAAGGTGTGTTTTATTTTTTTAAACACTCGAATGATGGATCTCAAATTGTATTTGGTGATGACAATCAGTATTTTGTTCCGACGGGTGTTCAAACTTACGCCTACACAAGAGACGCTGGTCCGGTTAAAAATGACACCCATCTTATTTTTAATTTCACCGGTGCCAGAAAAGAAGCGCAAGCTAGCGCTCACATGCTCGACTATAACTACAGTCAACCAACAACCAATTTAGCATCGGAAGCGGCAACGCTAAACATAGGTAAGGGTGAATTCCATGAGTTTAGTCCAAACTATTTAGACACAGGCGTCGGGAATCATTTAGCTGCGGCAAGAGCAGCCAGCATTGAAGCTTCCAAACATCATTACAAAGGGAATAGTAATAGTTCAAGTGTTCGTGCTGGGTCATTGATTACTATGTCCGGTCACTACCGCGATGCCTATAACGCTGAATATCTTGTAACCTCAGTGCGTCACCGAGGTGAACAGAGAGATATGGCTGCTGGCGGAGCGACCTACAAAAACGAGTTCACTGCTATACCATCAGCTATCACCTTCCGTCCAGGTAAAGTAACACCTAAGCCAAAACTATATGGCGTAATGACGGGCACTGTTGTTGGTTCTCAAATGCATGGTCGTGCAGAAATTGACGATCAAGGTCGTTATAAAATCCGCTTACCTTTCGATATCAGTGGTTCTGATGATGCAGATGCATCTTGTTATATTCGTATGGCTCAAGCCTATGGTGGACCTCAAAGTACAGAAAGTAATTTGGAAGTAGGAATGCACTTTCCATTACTTCCTGGTACCGAAGTAATATGGTCTTGCATTGATGGTGATTTGGATAGGCCTGTCATCAACGGCATAGTTCCTAATCCCAATGCACCTTCAACAGTAAAAGAAGAGAATCACCAGAATAATGTTTTGAGGACTACAAGTGGTATCTCGATGACGTTTAATGATGGGATTGTGGGTAAGCCAGCGGGTATTGATGAGTTAGCCGATGATCCATTGCAAGGAACTGCTCAAAAAGTTCCTACCTATACTGGCGATCAAGGTACTGCAATGAGTATTCATGTGCCTGATCAATGGGGGCAGAAAACAGGTTTGCGCCTGGGCGGAACAGAAGAATTAACTGATCCTGAAGCACCTGTTAGAGATGACCAAGCGCCATACTATTTTGTAAATGCAGGCTGGTACGACTACACCGATGGTGATCACGTTTCTTACACCAAGGGGAAACGAATGGATATGGTTGATGGGGGAAATTACGATTTTCTTCTGACTGATGGTGCAGAAAATGAAGATGGTACCCGGAATATCATTAAACATGTTCACTATAACTCTGATCCAAATGATGGTTGGAAGAAGATTGAATTTGGAGGTGAAAACTCTGTTTCTATGAAAGCCGGGTATACAGAGAGTTATTGGGCTGGTTACACTTTAGGTGCTACGTTAGGGCTAGAAAATTCAATAAACTATGGTGGTAGCATTAGTTTAAAGAGAGCCTTCGATTTCTCAGTCACTTTCGGAAATCAGCTAAGCGTCGGTGCTACAAACAGCATATCGGTTGCGGGATCTAACGAATCTACAGCAATCGAGTCTCATGAATGGTATGTAACCCCTGAAAGTAAAAATCGGAAAGATAAACTTGAGAAGATTACCGAAAGAGGAAACTTAGCCAATGCGGCTGCCCTTGCAGCATTTGAAGGGGTTGCCACATTGACTGCGGATCATATTTCATCTTTATCAACAGGTTTTGGTTTTGTGGGACAATCTGAAACTATGATTGGTTCATTAGCTTTATTAGCTAATGGTATGAAAGAATTGAATGCTTTCCGTGAAGAAAGTGTGAACAAATCTACCTCTTACTTTGGTTTAGTCGATGGGTCTTATTCGGCTTATACCGGACATAAAGTTGAAGACGCGAGCTGGTTACACCTTACATCCGGCAGTAAAAAATATGCTACTTTGGCTTCTATGGAAAACGCCATAACTGTTGGGAAATTCTCAAAAATAGAGGGGGTTGTGATCCAAAGCACGAAGGATAACGAAATAATCGTCAGTAAGGATCAGGCAACAATTGCTATTGGCAAAAAGGCAAGAGTAAATGTTCAAAAAGATTGTGTATCAATTAAGTTTGGTTCTAACCTCCTGCAAGTGAGCAATAAAGGTATTCACATTACAGGTGATCTTGATATTAAGGGAGGCATTAACGTATCAAAAAATATAGTAGCTAAGGGAAAAGTTAAATCGGCTAATATTGTTGAGGCGGGGGCATCTGCCAAATCAGTTTCAAAGGCAAGCCATAAGAATAAACAAGGTACTGGCGATGTTTTTGATAAGATGACTATTGAAGCGGTTACAGCCAAGTCAAAAGGCAATAGTCAAAGCGTCGAAGATTTATCAGAAGAGGCGCCAGAAGAGAACAATAAAAAGAAAAAGAAAAAATAAGCAGAATCATAAGGATTGTCTAATGGACTATGTTAAGCAGAGGCTATTATTTCAGGCGTTTGTTCTGTTAATGTTAATCATATTGATTGGCGTATTAATTCCTCAGCCTATCGCTTGGGTTCTTGAGCTTTTTTATCATGGTGGAATTGAATATCAACAAGTTAGATATTCATTTAAACCTGGTCAGGGTGGCTATAGTATCGCGTTCTATAATCAGGGTAATACTATCCCTGCCTTCCTGGTGTTTTTACTTCCATTTCTTGTATATGGGATTCCATTGCTTGGGATAGGGGCTTTATCTTATAGGGTTAGGAAGGGATCAAGATTTATAAGCTTTTATTCGACGTCGGCAATTAATTTAAGATATGTCATTCTGGCCATATTGTCTTCTTCAGTTTCTTTTTCAGTTATAGCACTGTTAATGTATTTTGAAATTATTTATTTAAATGATTTAACAGTATCTAGTGTTGTAAGTTCTTTAATGTTTTTGATGTTCCTACCATTTTTAAATTCTATTTACAGAATATTTCGTCCTCTAACATCTTCAGAAAAGGCGCTGTTTGATCTTGGGTTTTTTGATATTGAAGGTGGCAGTAAACCAAAGCCATATTTAAGTTTCGAAGAAAGAGAATTGGTTATCCAATCTTTAAAAGGTGTTACCGAAGAAAATCATGGATTTTTGAAAAAGCAGATTGGATCTGATTGGAAAAAAATTGCTCAGGGACTTGAAGAGCGTGAAATCATCGAAATAGATGGTGGGACAATGCGAGCAACTTCACTTGGCAAGTTCTTAGTCAAGAACAACAGTAATAGAACGTTAATGTTTTATTATATTTAGTAAAAGATGAATATGAAACAAGTCTCAGAACAAACTACATCAATAGCCTGGATTGCTGGAAAGCATGAATATCTAACTCATAGCCTCACTATAGTGGTTAAAGCTGCTTTTAACTTGGCGCCTAATCAAAAAATGCATAAGTCTGGCAATGCTAGATCGTCCAATATCTTAGAAGCAGTTGCTTGCGCAAGGTCTATGAGTAAAACTAACTATGGGGCTGAACAAAAGACTGATAAAGTATATGAAAAAATCGAATCGAGAAAGCTAAAGGCTTGGAAGTCAGCAGGCGAATATAAAGATGATTTTTAAGGACAGCTTAAAACAATTTTTTTTATCCAGAGTTATTCCTCAGTTAGGCTTTGGGGCATTCTTTCTAGGGTTAATGGGAGTGATACTACCTCCAATACTAGTTCCAGCTTTTGGCCTAGTTTATGATGATATAACCATTTACGCTCAATCCTACCAATACCGGCCTGGTACTGTTTCAACTGCCATTCAATTCAAATCAGGTGGAGTCATAATCCCTACGGTCGCTCAATTCTTTTTACCAATAATTGTATATATCCTACCATTGTTATTGTTTTCAAATATAAGATACTTTTTCATTGAAAAAAATCTTGTTGAGGAATACGAATTTAAAGCAATACCGAGCCTTAAATTGAATTATAAGCTTCTTTTTATGATATTTGTTATAGGTGTCATTATTTGTATCATTGGATTCTTTACTGTGTTTTTATTTTTCAAAGAGATTTTGACGAGTTGGTACTCCTTTATTTTTTTGGTACCTATTGTAGTAGCCACTTTAATTCTATATCTTGCATGGGTTGGTAGATTATATTATCCAATTTCTAAATCTGAGATACTTCTACATCAGATCGGCTTCTTTTCGGGAACTTTCTTTAGTTATAAAAATCCATATTTATCGCGCTATCATTCGGATTTCCTGAGGAATGCTTTATCTGGTGTTGATATATCAAATCCGTTAAAGCTAAGAAATGATTATGACAATAATATCGAGCGCACAATATCGAAGTTAAGGAAAATTGGTTTCATAAAAGTTGAAAGCAACAAGGCTATTACAACTGAGCTAGGACGGTTTGTTTTGAAAAACAATTCAAGTCGTTTGTGGATAAGTCATTTGGGCAAAGCTTAGGTTGTTGTAATGGTAATTGGAAAGGAACTTAAATGAAACAAATCTCAGAACAACCAACATCCGTAGCATGGATAGCAGGGAAGCACGAGTACCCGCAAGACAGTCTCACTATAGTGGTTAAAGCTGCGTTTAAGGTATCGCCTAATAGCAAGGCTGAGCTGATCCCTGAGATTTCTCAAGTCATGGGTGATCAGTATTTAGATAATGATCGTCGTAAAATGCAGTCTTACGAATCAGATTTGGCGATCTTTAAACCAAATGCTGATGTATTTGTGATGGGGACATGTCATACCCCAGACGGTAAGCCGCGCACCACGTGCGCGGTTGAATTTTCTGTTGGCTCTGTTTCTAAATCAGCTCTGGTAAATGGGCCGAGAACAGAAGTTGCCGGCTTGGTCGCCGGAACTACCACTTCATCTCCATTGGAATTCACCAGCACCAAAATCACCACACCTCCAGCTGAACCGAATTACCTTCCTGAATTTGAAACACCAGCCACTGCTGGTCAGCAGAAAATAATTGCTCCTATAGAGAATGTTGAAGATGGCTTTGGGCCGATACATAAAACTCATTCATCTCGTACTGGTTTCTTAGGTACTTATGATGACAAATGGAAACAGGAACGCTGGCCTTGGTTTCCAGATGATTTTGACTATCAATACTTTAATGCTGCGCCAGAAGATTTGCAGACAGATTATCTGAAAGGTGATGAAACCTTCACCGCAGTAAATATGCATCCGGAATTTAGTCAATACAGCTGTGAACTTCCTGGCGTAGTTGCTCGCTGCTTTGTAAATGAAGCTGAAACAGAAATGGCTGATGACGCTAATCTAAAAGAGGTGGAGCTTAATCTGGATACTTTTTGGTTAGATATGGATTCAGAAACTCTGATTTTAGTCTGGCGTGGAGTTACACCGGTTCAGTCTCAAAAGTATATCGAGCTTAAGCACGTTTACACCGCTATAGACCAGTTAGATGCACCTCTTAGCACCGAAGACCATACTGAAAAGTTTATTGAGCTAGCGTTTCCAGTTGAGGTTGATGCATCTATTGAAGAAGAGCCAGAAGAAGAGGAAGAGGTAGTCGAGGAGCAGGTGGCAACAGCAGTAGAGGCTGGAGCAGACCCGGTTCAGGATACATTAGATCAAGCTATGGAACAGTGTCGTACCGAGATGAAGAATATGGGTATGGATGACCAGTCTATTGACCAAATTCTCAACTCAGATGATCCTGCAGCGACATTTCAACAAATGTCTGGCGGAGAGTTAATGCCAGAATCTCAAGCTAATGCCATTATGGACGCTAACAAAGAAAAGGCTGCCCAGGCATTACTTGATGGTGGTTTGTCTCCAGATGATGTTAAATTTTTAATGGGTTCATAACATGGCAATTGATGATGAATTCATTGAGCTAACTCGAGAGTCTGTACTTAAAAAAGCTTCACAAGGTGATTCTTTCGAAGATGAAGATTTAACCGGGTTAGATCTGTCAGAGCTTGAACTGGAGTTCATGGATTTCAGTGGTGCAATTTTAGAATCAGTAGATTTTACTGGTTCAAGTTTGAAAGGTTCTGATTTTACAGGCGCCAATCTATACCAAGCGATTCTAGAAAATTCAGATTGCAGCAACGCCATTTTTGTTCAATCCGACTGCAATGAAATAAGAGCGAAACACGCCGTATTTGTAGGTTGTAAGTTGTCTGGTGCTAACTTCTCAGAATCTGACTTGGAATTTTGTGACTTTTCAACGTCCGAAGGCGAAATGATTGATTTGTCAGCGTCTGCTCTTAGCAATAGTAAATTTCAAGGCTGCAATATTACGGCATTGAATCTTGATGCCAGTATCTTAAACGCTGCTGATTTCAGTCATGGTAGCTTTGAAGATATTCAATTAGGTACGGCCTATGGCCAGCAAGTGAATTTCCAAAACAGCAATCTTGCCAGAGCTAATGCTGGTGATGGCTGTAGCCTAGTGGCTTCAAATCTTTCTTATATAAAAGCAAATGAATCATGTTGGGACTTTGCGAATCTAAGCCAATGTAATATTTCTTTTGTCGAAATGGCTAATACTAGTTTTTCGAATACCAATTTTAATGCGTCAGATTTGAATGCTTCTAACTTCACAGAAGCGAGATTCACAGAAGCAGATCTATCTAGTGCAACATTAGTAGAATCAAATTGCTTCAAAGCGAGTTTTGAAGAGGCCAATTTATGGGAGACAAGCTTTCTGCGTGCAAACTGCTATGAGGCAGAGTTCTATTTGGCAAAAATATTAGACACTAATTTTCAAGGCGCAGATGTCACCATGACCAAACTGGATAAGAGGCTTAAATGAATCAGCTTACAGTAAAAGCCTTAAGGGAAGGTCAAGAGCTACCCCTAATAGCCAATTTGGATTTATCTGGTGAGGATCTCAGTAATCGAACCTTTGATACAGTGTTGTTCCAAAATAACCTGCTTAAAGAGGCTAACTTCGAATACAGTACTTTTAGAGACTGCATAATTTCGAACACCGATTTTTCTTCTGCTAACTTTCGGAATTGTCGTTTTATTAACTGTTATCTAACTGATGGTGTTCAATCAGAGCCGACGAAAGAGCAGCCAGATATTTCGTTGGCGGATTCTGATTTACCCGCCGATATTAAAGATGAATTAATGTCTCAGGGATTTACAGGGTTTAAATCAGGTAAAACCAAGTTCGCAGGTGCTAACTTCGAAGGAAGCTTGTTTGAAACCAGCAAGATAGAGACCGCTGAATTTATAGAAGCGAATCTATCCGAGATTTCTATCAAAGGCTGTGAATTTGATCGAACTAACTTCGCCAATTGTGAGATCGTTGAAGCGACTATTGAAAACAGTCTTTTCAAAGATGTAGTTTTGTTGAATAACAGTATAAAACGCAGTCGACTACAGGATTTAAAAATCGTCCAGACTGATATTGTTGGTTTATTGGCTGGGCAATGTATCTGGAAAAATGTTCAACATCAGGACTGTCAGATTAGTGGGATTAATCTGGATGAAGCAAAGTTGACTGATGTGAGCTTCATTGATGGGTTGTTTACAGAATACTCTCTTAAATCCACAGCTATTGATCAGTGCGTGTTTGAGCATGTGTCACCTCGCAATTTGAACCTAACCGCTGCAAGTGTTTCAGGGTTAAGGGTTTCAGGAATGAATGTACAGGGTAGGGATCTGTTCCTTGGCGATTATGTGGACGCTGATTTCTCTGAATGCAGTCTAGAGCAGCAAAACCTATCCAATAGTAACTACGACCAAGCCGATTTT
Organism: Gynuella sp.; assembly: GCA_028282465.1. Classification (GTDB taxonomy): domain Bacteria; phylum Pseudomonadota; class Gammaproteobacteria; order Pseudomonadales; family Natronospirillaceae; genus JANQHX01. The sequence continues at coordinate 63,966 of JANQHX010000013.1, read as the reverse complement.
TATAGCTGCAATCTGAATGGTGCTGATTTATCTGGCTCTTCGTTTAAAGATGCTCGATTGGCAAAAAGCTCCTTTGAAGGGACTCGCTTAAGTAACGCAGACTTCACCGAAGCCGACCTTAGCCATATTCGTTTTGAGAATATGGATTTCACCAGCACGACATTGGCCGAGGCAGTTTTTGAAGGGGCTATTTTCGACAACTGCAAATTCACGGAAATGGATTTAACAGATTGTCAGTTTGAAGGTTCAACATTTACCAACTGTAATTTTGATAAGGCTAATTTAGGTAATGCGTTCCTGGCTGAGACTGAAATAGAAGGTTGTTCATTTATCGAAGCAAATCTGAGTAACACATCATTTCAGAACTCGACTATTAAAGCATCAGATTTCACTCAAGCAGAATGTATTGAGACTGATTTCAGCCAGTCGAGCTGTCAAAATAATCCTTTTATTCGCAGCAACATCAATGGCGCCGTATTTTCAGAAGCAAAAATTGCCTGGTGTGATTTCACCGGCTCTGAATTTGTTCATGTTCAGTTTGATGAATCTGAAATCTCAGATGTGAAGTTTGACGAAACCAAAATTGATCATGTTGAATTATCTGGTGCTAGCTTGAACGCGATCAGCCTTTCAAAAGCTGAGATTGTCAATTCAGATTTCTCAGCAATATCTTTCCAAAGGATAACCTTTGAACATGTGATCGCCAGAGAATGCACTTTTATTGGGTGCGATCTTAATGGGCTGGATCTATCAGAATGCGATTTCACCGGTTCAGATTTCACTGATGCTAACTTGAGCGGCTCTACTCTAGATAAAAGTAGTTTCGTTCAGGTAACTTTTACCAATGCTAATCTGAGTCACTGCAAAGCCAATGAAGCAGGCTTTGCGCTAGCGGAGTTTGAAGGTGCTAACTTTAGTCAAGTCACCGCGGAGTACACGGACTTTAATAAAGCTTCCTTTTTTCAAGCTAATTGCAATAGGTCAAATCTAAGGCGTAGCAACTTAACGGAATGCCGTTTTGTGGAAGCCAATTGCGAGAGTACCGTATTTGTGGAGTCGCTTTTAAATTATTCTGACTTCTCTCATGCTAACGTTAAAGATACTTATTTTGTGGATGCCAATCTGGAGTTTGGAATATTACACAATCTTCAGGGGGGTAAAGCTCATTGGACAGGAGCAAACCTTAATCAAGTTCAAAAGACTGATAAGGAATTACTGAAAGCTGAAGGCTTTGGTAAATAAAGATGGAGAAAATTATGCTACATACATTACATCCTAATACTGACTGGAGTCAGGAGAGTTATACCAAGTCTGCTGAGGTAACACAGGTAGATGGTTCAACTATTTATGTCAGATTGGAGCACAACGGAGCGAGCATAAATGTATCCGCTCAACTCGCTATTCCAGCTCATATTCAGTTACAGCAAGGTGATACAGTTTTAATCAGTGGCACAGGTATTGGTCAGTGCTTCATCATCGGCTTATTAGGAGAATCAAGAAGCAAGCTGCAGTCTGTTGTCTCTCAAAGTGGTGCGATTGCGGGAATTAATAAAGTTGCTAAATCAGATGGGAAGGTTTCTGAGTTGTTAATGGTCAAAGACAAAAGCGGCCATTTGTTATTTGATCATGACTCCTCTACTGGCCAAAGTCGTATTTATACTCCGTCTGGTGACCTATCATTTATGGCCCCGGAAGGGGAAATCAAATTTGTCTCCGGTAAAAAAATTAAATGCGCCAGTTTGGAGGCTATTGAGCTGGAATCTAGCAATTATATAAGTATGAATGCTGGAGCCAGTCAGGTCATTGCCGGTAAAAAAGGCGTTATCACAAAGTCTGAAAAGATTTCAATTGAAAGCGAAAGGGCACAGTTGAAACTTAAAAATACTCAACTGTTTGGAGAAACCTTTAACGGCACAATTGAGCGTAGCAAACTCGTGGTCGGTAAGCTTGAAACGGTAGCCAAACGCATTGTTGAGTCTGCAATCAATGTATATCGTAAAGCTGAGCAATTAAGTCAGCTGAAAACCAAACGTTCTAGAACCATTGTTGAAAAAGATAATTTAGTTCAGGCAGGTTCAGTCAATCTACAAGCAAAAGAAAACGTAAGAATTGACGGCAAAGGCATTCATTTAGGTTAAGGATACGGAGTAGCTTTATGTTTCCAGTTTCAACGAAAGCAGGTGGTATGACAATGGCCATGCCAGACGTATGTAAAACGCCTGTAGGTAATGCCGTAGTGCCAATACCTTACCCGAACATGGGTAGCCTTTCCCAAAGTAGTGGGGTATCCACCAAGGTTAAAATTGCTGGCGCGGCTGCCTTTACCATGAAGTCGAAGATCACTATGTCTTCAGGTGATGAACCAGGCACGATGAAAGGCGTGATGTCCAGTAAGAACAAAGGCGAGTGCAAGCCAAAGAAAGGTAGTTCTAAAGTTAAAATACAAGGACAGCCCGCAATTTTTATGACCTGTATGTTTGGCCATAATGGCAGTAACGCTAACCATCCAGCAGGAATACAGTCAGTACCCTCTCAAGCTAAAGTGCTGGTGTTAGGGTAAACTAAAAAACACCATTGGCATCATTTTTTTCAATCACTTAAGTAAGAATAGGCGAATTGAATGGTTATTCCCTCTAAGGAGGGAACTTATGAAGCAAATATTCATTACATGTCTTCAGGGGAATGAAAATAGCCAAGGCTTTAAAATCTGAACAGGAATGAAGAGCAATACGCTTCCATTTCATGGAAAATAGTTATTTAACCACTCCTCAATACCATCGGCTTCAAGCACTTGCTTCACCACTTCTGGTGATAGCGGTATTAAATCCTTCTCTTCTCCAGCAATTTTTGTAACAGCAAAGAAATTACCTTTTTTAGTAACATGTAAAACCAAGCCTGTAATTGGGTATGGTTGAATCTCTACTTCCATAGACTCTTCTTGGATGGTAGTTGAGAAATGATCGGTATTTATTTCAACACTTTCCTTGGCTAGTGTTGAGTTGTAGCGCTTCCCTTTGACTAATTTCTGCATGGTTTTTCCTTTTCTGTCACTTATCTATCAGGGCAATTGTATTTGTAATGAGGGTTTAAAACCAATCTGAATACCACCAGACACAAAAGTTTCGTCGCCAACGATCACTATTTGTGTATTTACCACAATGCTTTTGCTGCACTTCTGAACATCGTCGCCCTGCTAAATACTCTTCTTTAGTTTCTGGTGAACAAGAAAGTAAGTCCCTTCTAAATAGGTCGAAATCTGCGTTGCTATTCTCCTGAGAGTAATAATTGGTAAGGTCATTTAGCCTCGGGATTTTATAGCCAATTTCAACTCGATTTAAAGTTTTCAGTCCTGAAAGTGGAGTAACATCGGCGATATCCTGGCCAGATAAATCCATGTATTCGATTGAATGGAGATTAGCGTTTTTTAGAGGGGTGAGATCGGTGATGAGCTTAGCGGTAGAAAGTTTTAACTCTTTTAAACCGGTAAGATTTTTTAATTGATTGAAATAGTCAAATTGCCCAGACATAGCTACTTTCGAGAGGTTTGGGTGATTGTTTAGCTCGGGGAAATTTAAGAGATGTTCATAGCAGCTAATTGAAAGATTCTCTAATTTATGAAATTCGCCTAACGCTGATAGATCAGAAATTGTTCCAGTATCGGAACAAGAAAGCTTGAACTTCTTAATCTTAGTTTGATCTTTAAATATAGTCAGATCACTAGTGCCAGAAACACTGCGTAGGCTCAGTATGTCTAATTTGACGTTCTCACTTATTGAAAATTCATGGGACAAATCAACCTTGGTCAAAAATAGTTGCTTAATATTTTCTAAGTCAAAGGTACCTGTTAATTCGCTATTAGTTATAGATATTTGCATCAGGTTTGGTAAAGTTTCAAAGACTTTAACACTGACTTTTCCAGAATCCGTAAGGCTAATTGATCTAATGTGATCCAAGCACGTAGGATAATTGCCTCTATAGTTCACTAAGTTTAAACCAGTAATGGAACCGTGCAGTAAGCAAAGATTTTTGATTTCATACTCTTTATTTTTATCAAACTCTATATCTGAAAGGAAGTGACGCTTTTCCACAATGTAAGTAATGCCTTCGTGGCAGGTGTCACCAAATAGCAACAGAAGGTTGGCTTCTGCTTCAGTCCAGTATTCACAGGTTGAGTCGTACGCCTTATCGGCTGAGCTTTCTGTAGCCAGAGTATTAAGGGTTAATCCTATCAATAAGATGGCTAGTAATGTTGGTTTTAGTACTTTCATTTTGTTATCGAAATCTTGGTTTCGTTTTCTAGCGTGCTGTCTATGATATGTCGAAATATATCCGGATTAATACCATAAACCCGAGTTCGACTAATACTATGTGAGGCAACAGCAAAGTAACCGATGCTGCCTTTCACTGTTGTAGGGTCGACTGAAACCAGCTCGTGTCCATGTTCTTCGTGCTTAATGATATTGAACTCGGAATCCATTGCCGGGAGTGTTTTTGGAGGATTTCCCCATTTGGATGTTGGCCAGTTCTCTACAAATGCTTTAAGTGGAATAAGCCTTTGGTTTTCATCTTTAAACCGTCTGTACTTAGGTTTCTTAGTAACATATTTTTGCCATTCTTTAAGCTTTCTAGTATAGACTGATCGGAATTTAGAATTTTTTATATGTGATAAAAGGCTGGCTTTTATATCACTGGGGCTCTCATTCAGAAGTGATATGATGTTCTGATATAACCAATCCTCAGTGCATTGGATATCAAATTGATACTCCTCTTCTAATTTAAGCAATAAAGATCTGACGGACTTGATATATTTAAATGAGCGATAAATTATTTCGTCGTCTCCTTCATCTTCTTCTAGCCAATCAATAACTGAATCCAGATGTGTCAGCATGGCCCAGGCGCCAAAACTATGGAGTTTTCTTAAATCAAAAGCGTTTAGCCCCAATATGTAAAGCAATTGCTGTCTAAATTCTTTCGATTCTTGGTTGCTTGCGCTCTTAATACTGGCGTTATCGTATTTTTTTTGAACATCTTCTATCGCTTCTAACAAGTCTTCAGCTTCTGGCTTTCTAACGAAATAGTAAGGGTCTTTTTGAGTTACATCACACTGGGTCACGGTAGTGCTGTATGGCCCTGGAGGAAAGGCTGAGCCCATTGGATTGGGGCTGGTATCGTCAAAGGTTTTTAAAATCGTGAGCAGTATGTTATCTAGAGTCTCCAGAATAGGGGAGTCGCTAAATTGTTGTTCTGTGTTATCAAGGCATACTCCAACATTAGTTCCATCAACCATCGGTAAATCTAAATCATCGTTTTCAATTAATAATCTAGTCGAAGGAAAATCACCCTCTGCGAGGTTGTCTGCAACATTGATTGTTAGGTCAATGGCTTCATTAAACTCGAAAGCACCATCGCCATAGAAAGTAATTGGAACAATTACGTCTGCCAGGACTGGCGATACAGTTATTGAAATGGAGGAAGTATCTCCAATGTGAAAATCTTCTCCACTTTCCTGAGTGTCATCCAGTTGTTCTAAGTTGCCGTCTTGATTATTGGGGGTATTATTTGTGTCGCAAGCCACAATGGCATAGTCGATGTCTGTCGAAGTCGTGATGTTTAGACATGTGCTGTCTAGCTCATCCGGATAACCATGCATGTCTGTTCCGTCTACGAATTGGGTTAGGTCATCGTTGATTATCAAAATTTCTGCATCTGGTGCTGGGTGAAATTCTATGTAGTCGATGTCTACCGCAACTGTAGATGCAGTTCTGAGACTGATGGAATGGGCAATCACAGTGTTAAAACCAATCATCATGCCAAAATGTACAGAGATGACGGAGAAGTCCTGGGCTCATTAAACTGCAATGCTTGTTCTGTTGTTCGTTGCAGCGCTTGCCATTGTCATAGTCTTCACGACTTCTTGGAGAACAGTAGAGCATTCTCTGATGCTTAATATCTGAAAATTTAGCGTTGCTCTTTGATTGAGCGTAAAACTGAGTTAAATCCGAGAATTGATTATTTCCCCAGGCGTGACCAACATATTTAAGATTCGGGTTATTGGCCAAAGGCGCGAAATCTATAATGTTATGCCAATTTACATTGATTTTTTCTAAACTGGTAAGGTTTGATAATGGGCTGATGTCTGTAAGTGTGTGGTACTTACTATTGATATTAAGGTTTTTAACGTTTGGCAGTTCGCTGATTTGTTCCAGATAGTTAAAATACGAAAAGAGGAAGCGAAGATCTTCTAAGTGAGGGTGGTTGTCTAATTTAGGAAACTTTACCTCATGGTAAATATTACCGATTGTCAGGTGCTCTAGATTAGTGAAGTGCTTTAATGCAGAAAGGTCTTTTAGGTCACTTAGATCAGAAATATCTAACCATTTTGTATCTTTTAGATTATAAAATCTGTCTATATTTTCCAGTTTAGGTAAGCCTGAAATAGTAACTTCGCTTATGGAAGCTAACTTGCCTATGGTTAAAGAGTCATGGTTTTTTACACTATTAAGCCTGAAAGTTTCAAGATTAGGATGTGATAGAACTCCTTTGACAATATTAGCGTTAGAAATTCCCAGTACTTTGAGCTCAGATATGTTGTTTAATCCAGATAAGTCCACTTGTTTAACAATAAAAAAATTAAGGCTAAATAGGTTTTCTAACGAATAGATGCACTGAGGTAATTCTTGTTCAAGGTTGCTAAAGTACAAGGATCTTAAATGCGGGTAAAAACTGCAAATTAGCTCAAGTTCATAAGACTTTCCGGGTTCTAAGTCTAAATCTAAATTGTCTTCTAAAGAGAGTATCTTCGGGTTGCATACTAAGTCAGGAAGTAATTCTGATGTGTTGGCTATTTCCGGATCAGCGGAATTACAGTAGCCAACCTGCTCTGGCGTCAGCTCTCTCGTTGGCCCGCTGGAGAAAGATGCTTCAGAAATAAATAATCCGAGTATCAGAAAAAAAATTTTCATCATCATTAACCAATAGCTAAACAACTGTTAATAATGTTCAGCCTTATTTCTGGGTTGTAGTAGATCTTTTCCCGACTGACACTGTGTGAACGAATCGCTAGGTAATTAATTGAGCCGCGAATATTATGACCTTCTATGGTTCCAACTAATGCACCGGTTTCATCAGGTATCTTGGTTTCTATGGGAAAACCCCAATCCTCGGGCCAATGCTTTAACATATTGGTTAACAAGTTGGCCCTTGCATTCTGTTTATCTTGATGCTCAATAAGATACCTTTGGACTTCATAGGGTGACCCTAAAGAGTCAATATGACTCTGGTTGGGTTTTTGGTAAAGACTTTTACGTGAGCTATTGCGCCAAACCGAATAGAACCTAGTGAACTCTCTGTCATCAATAAGGGTGTCTATAAGCTCTTCAAGCTGATGGGCGTTAGCGTTTTTATCCTCATTAATCAACATTAAAGCCTGTTGATAAAGCCAATCGGGAGGGTAAATCAGCTTCAGGCAATTATCTTCGTGCAGATCGGCAAGCTTATCCTTTAGTTCATCCAGGTATTCTGCTCTGTCATCAAATTTTTCACGTTCTGAGGGTAATTCAAATTTTCCTAGAAACTCGATGGCAAGCTCGATAAGTACTTCGAAGCCGAATCCTAAATCTAGAAGTTGGTAGGGAAGTGCATTAGCTGCTAGTTTCAGTAAGTATTCTTTTCGAAGTGATTTTGCCTTATTTGAATGGCTATCAGACTCAAGCGCGTATTGTGTTTGAATATCTTCAATACTATCGATAAATTGTTGGTACTGTGAGCCTGTATAAGATTTATATAAGTCATGGCGTTTAACACTAAAGGAGTTTACCTTTTCTTGGAACGCTTTGGGCAATACCGACCTGCCGTCCATAGTTGTAGGTTTTGGCATGGTATCATCAAATTCTTTTAGTATGTTTAAAAGAAGCTGGTCAATAAAATCATAAGCATGGGATTTAAAGAATCCTCCTTCTTCAAATCCCATTGCTTCAGCCATTCCATAAATTAAATCATGAATGTTTAGATCAACAATTAGCCATAACACTGAGAAATGGTTCAACCGATGAAAATAATCGGCATAGTCACCTAGGTCATTTTTTCCAAAATAAGCACCAAGAGCCAACTTAGTGTTATCCCAAAAGTTAACGTCTGGTTTCGATTTTAACCTGCCAAATAAGCTAGCTTGACAAGATTCTCTCCACTTTTCTAAAAAAGCTGTGAGATTAGAAAGAGGCTCTGTGGTTGATTCATTAAAAAGTGGAATTAAAGGGTCCTTATTCCACGTATCTATGCTTTTAATAAAATTCCTAATTGCTTTGTCAATCAAACCTTTTTTTTCAAAAAACGACAACAAATACCGCCAAACTCCAGGCCCACTAGGCCCATCCCATTTGCCGTTTTTACTATCCTTATCGGTTACCCAGTATGCCTCTTCCCAAGACTGACTGTCCTCATCCCAATCCCCATCATCGTAATCGGAGTTAAATGGGAATGAGTCAGGTTTTATTCTTTCAATGTCTATTTTAGAAAAGGTGTTACTTAAGTCTTTGAATTCATTTAGAACTAGCTCAAGGTGATCCATTGATTTAACTGTGTAATCAGCAATCGTACGTTGAGTGAGGTCGAATTCATTGTAGACATTAATGATTTTACAATCCGGATGCAGGGCTTGTCCGTTCACGTGATGCATATCGTTAAAAAACGGAGTGCTTAAGTACACAAGGGTTTTTACCTGCCAGTTTTTAGGACGCTCTGAGTGTTGTGAAAAGGCTTGAGTGAACTCATTCATGACATTGCCGCCGTGTGAATGACCAATTAAATGAATCCAAACCTTTTTCTTTTTTAGTTCTTCTTTATCTGCATCGGAAATCCACTCGTTTTTAGGCCCGCCTTCAAGCAAGAGGTCGGCTACGATTTTTCCAGCTTTTTTCCGCTCATCATCATTGTTATCTCCCGACCACCGAACCTTTTTAATTAAGTGGACTGGACAGTAGGAGAGTTGGTGCAGTTCTTCTACAAAGTCATCAACACTGGGTAGAAAGTTAGGATAGCTTGCCCAATAGGTTTCATTGGCGAAAGTGTTGATTTCATTCCATTGGGTTTTTTTGGCATCGCTAACTGAAGGGTCATGAATATCAATGTATTCCAGCTCATCTGCATAGGTAAGGCTGTCTTTATAGTTTTCCCATGCATTATGAGTGTTAACAGGATCAGTTGTACCAGGAACTAGAACTACCACATGAATTGGCGGTTCGATAGGGAATTTAACGATGGTTTTCTTACTGTTAGGGTTAACGTAACCAGTTATTGGTTTAGAAGACATTACTAACTTCCCTATTCCATTTCAAAGGAAGTGCTGATGACTTCCTGTCCATCCGGGTGATTAAGTTTGAGTTGTAAAACAGAACCTTCTTCGGACTCCATATTTACTGGAATCGCATGTTGCCCTTCTTTAACTTTCGTTTCACCTTGTTGAAGAGTGCTCTTTTCTCCGTTGAGCATCTGAATTAAAAGCCAAGTAACGGGTTCCTGCCATGGGCCTTTTAAGTGAACGTTAAAGCCTTTTTTCGATGTGTTGAGTTTTAGAATATGTAGCCCTTGCTTACTAGCATAGGTTACAGAAAGATCTTCTACTTTATAGGATTGGCTAGACCGGCAGTTATAAACCCAAGCATCATCCTGGTATTTGATGGGATAGAGTACTTCGGCAAGTCCAGGCTGGGTTAAAGTCGGTAATAATTTTGGGTGATAAGGCGTTTCAACCATCACCGGCTGATACACATCTGCCACATCACTCCACTCCTCACCAGAAGAGCTCACCGCTTTAAACTGCAAGTCACCCATATTCTGTTCTTCGATTTCAATGCTGTCTTCCATGTCTGTCCATTGGAAGTCGTAGCGTTTGTTGGTTTGATTTAGGGTGATGTCTTGGGTGTTAAGTATTTGGTTGGGAGCTTCGCTGCCAAATATTTCTATAGTGACGGTCTCGCCTCCTTTTTGGTTTCGCACTTGTATCCAGCCGGAGATGATATCCGCTTCGGTGTTAAAAGATTTTTTATCCCATCGGGCTTTGACTAATTCGAATTTGGGTTCTGTTTTTGGCTTTGGCGCGGCAGTGGTTTCAGGTGGTGTGATGTCGTTACTGACCCCAAAGGGTTGGAGCATGTTCCTAACCACTTGTTCCAGGTGGCTGCTTTGCAACAGATTGAGTTGTGGATTCAGGGTGGCTTGTATGTGTCCGCCACCGATGGGCCTACCTTCGTCGTCTTTGGTGTTGATTTCTAAAATAGCAGGGAAGAAGGGGCCGTCTTGTACCAGCCACAGTTCACCTTGAAGAATTCTGTCTATAAGAGGCCCTAGTGGGTCAAACAGTGTGTCTCTGAATTCTGAAACATACGGTTGCATATTCCAGATACCACCACCAAATTCTCGAATACCTTCGTGTCTGATTTCCGAGACGGCGAAAGAGGGGAGGGTGAGGTTTTTGAGATCGCCGTAACTGATTTGGTTGAGTTCAACTAATCTCACTGGAAACTCCTTTTCGGTGAGCCACTTATGCTATCAGGCCTTGATTGTATTCTAGACACCCCACGACGAAAAACAGGGCGCTTGGCCCTGCTGGTATTTTACTTTTGTGACTTGTTTCTAAACCCGAAGGCGATGGCAAATAACAGCCAGAGTAGGATTTGAGGCAAAGAACCGCCGCCGCTGCCACCACCTGAGCTACCGCTATCGGGATCGGTTTGTACGGTGGGGTCTAGGGGGGCGAAGTCGTCTTCGTCGTTCACTCCGTCACCATCATCGTCGGTGTCGGCGTTGTTACCAATGTTGTCATTGTCTGTGTCTAGAGACTCTGTTGGGTCAAGTGGAAACGCATCCAAATTGTTGGCGACATTGTCGCCGTCGATGTCGGCGTCTGAGTTGTCACCAATACCGTCGTTATCGGTGTCGGTGGTTTCTGTGGCATCTAATGGGAAGGCGTCAGCCGTGTCCGCTAAACCATCACCATCATGATCAGCACCGTCGGTATTTAATGGAATGAGAGGCAGTGGGTCTGTGGTATCGGGTTCGCCGTCACCGTCGTCGTCAGTGTCCGCGTTGTTACCAATGTTATCGCCGTCTGTGTCTAGCCATTCGGTGTTGTCTAGAGGGAAGGCGTCGATATCGTCATTAAAAGAATCGTTGTCGGCGTCTAGGTCGGCATTGTCGCCGGTACCATCGCCGTCAGTGTCAGCTGTTTCAGTTGGATCACGGGGAAAGGCATCGACATCATCATTTACACCATCACCGTCATCGTCTTCATCCCATGCATTTACTTTGCCGTCGCTATCAGGGTCTTGGGTGGGGTAGCCTGTGGCAGTAGACAGATCCCAAATGTTTTCCAAATCCCAATTGGAGTAATCAGCAAAGAAGCCGTCACTACATTCGGAAGTATCGACACTGAAATCTGTGTAATCAATGACTGCACATTGAAGTTGTTCTGTGGTTCTGCCGTAGGTTTCATTATCTAAATCAGAATCCTCGGTGAGTATTTCTGCATCCCAGTAACTGTTATTGATTGTGATCGTTGTTTCGGCGTTATTAACAGTGCCAGCAATTAACCCTCCTGTATTTAAGGGGGGAACCTGAGAAACGGTTTGGGTACCGGCATAAAAACTGTTGTTTATGGTTACGTTTACTGCACCAGATATACCACCGATCAATGAGATCAGGCCTGCAGTTGAAGAGCCCTGGCCGGCTAATGAAGCATCGAAATTTACGCTACCAAAGGTGGATATATTCTCAAGCTCGACAGTTGAAGTCCCTCCTCCAAAAAAAATTGAGCCGACCCCTCCTGACACAGCACTACCGGTATTTACAATGTTTGAAATGGCTTCGCAGTTTTTTATGCTAATGTTAAAGTTTTCCAAACTGTTTCCAGAAAAAATTGTGCCGACCAGCCCACCAGCTGTTTCGGCTTCAAAATCTGATTGAGCAAAGCAATTACTTAAAGTAAAGGCCGAATTGTTTTCAACGAAAATCACATTACCTATGATGCCGCCAATATTTCGGTTACTCAGAAATTGGTTATTATATTTGCTGCTGACATTTTGAATGTTTAGGGTACCATTGATCTCACTTCTTCCAACGATGCCTCCTATGTCATCCATACTTTTAGTGCTATTAATTATGGTTGTCTCGGCAATCACATCTGAAATCGTGAGTTCACCACCATTGGTAATTCGAATCCACCCAATAACGCTTCCGAGCCAATCAGAGTCTCCCGGTAGTGTGTCTTCATGCTGAACTTCAATTGTAAAGTTTGAAAGTTCAATTGACGAATCATTAGATAAAATGTACTCACCTGCTACTGCACCATGAACCCCCCAACTGGTTAATTGTGTATTTTCAAAATGTAGATTTTGTATCCAATTGTTTTCTGCGATACTAATTAAACCTCCAAGATAAAAGTCCAGTTTCTTTATATATAGATTTCTTATGGTGAATTGGTTACCTTCCAGGTTAGCAGTGAAATGGTCGCCTTGTTCACCGATGGGATCCCAGCCTGCACCGTCGTTCCAAAAACTGTCATTTTCATCAAAAAGACCATCACCGTTAGTATCAAAGTCCAGATCGTTCATTAGCTCGTAACCATGGCAAGCACCAGTAGGAGAGTCGGCACAGCCAGCGGTATTTTCATCACTGGTTTCTGAAGTTTTTAATGATGTGCCCGCCATATTGAAGCGCATCATATTGAGCTCTTCGAGGGTGTAGATTTCGATTAGGCCGTTGTTATTAGCATCGGCGGGAGTATCTCTAGCGCTGGAAAAAAAACTGATAAAAGAGAAGAGTAACAGTAAATAAAACTTTAACTGTAACGGCATGTTTGAAGTCCCTGAACATGTGAAAATTTTCGTGGTTATTAAAACAAGGTTAGCCACAAACATTAGAACTAACCTTGGTCAAACTACTGTCTTATTAAAAACAACTGAACGCTACTACTGACTAAATTCGTCGTCGGTAACTGAGTGAAGTTTCCTGTTGTTGGGTCGACTCCCCATATTCCATCTCCAGTGAGTGTTGGTGTGCTAGACGCTGCAGTATAAGAACTATCTACAAAGGTAAAGTAGCTGTTTAATAAATCACCGCATTGATAGTCAAACAGAGTATGTAATTCTTTAATGGTGGGTAAACGATACAAGCCTGTCGCTTCACCATAACTATCGTCATCAGCCCCATCGGGGAGCCCAAAACCATACACCGTATCTAAAACATCTTTCCAGGCATCTGAAGTGTTATAAACCGCTGGTGATTGTGCTGTGTTGTACCAAGTTAAGTTCGCCCAGTTGTCGGTCACATGGTCACCTTCAATGGTGTATCTATGATTGGTTTCGATTGGGTTGAGATCACAAACGTCATCTTCAGTAGAGCCGCTTACCAAGGTTGGCTGATTTTGATTTGTATTACTACTGACGAGCAATACTAAATGAGAAGTGCTACCGTCACTAGTGCCTGTTGCCTCGGAAATGGTTGCGCTATAGAAAGATATGATTCTATTAAAGTTTATACCCGTGTTGCTCGACCAGTAGAACAATTCAGTGTTGCTTAATCCAATGCTCAAATTTAGACCACTAAATACTGAGGTATTAATAAATTCATTGGCTGTACCAAACTGAGTTAACTTGGTTAGCTCAGTTAGGGTAGGTACGCGCCAGTTGCTGCTGCCACAAATATTGTTGGTGTTGGCAATGCTGGCTGGATTAATTGTTGGATCTGTGCTGGTTATGTCAGCATGCGAAACGCCACTTGTATCAGAAGAATCATAAGCCCAGGTTAGGCCAGTGGTTTGGTCGGTTACGCAGTTCCAGCCAGAACCAACGGTTGCAGTTGCTAAGTCATCAATCACACTATCTGTAGAATAACTAACATTGGTACCTCCAATGATATTGCTTGATTGCCAAATCTCTGACCCATCTATAATTACTGAATAATTAAAATAGTAAGTATAAGCGTTACCATCGTTTATTAAATTAGAGTGGACATAGTTATATTCATTATCAGTTGATAAGTTCAATTGATATGTTGTTAAGTTTGAGATGTTGCTAAGTGTTGGTAAACCGCTGTCACTTGATAAATAGAAAAGGTGTTCGTTATCTCCTAAATCAATTAAGACGAACGCGTTGTTCCAATTTGATGCTGTATCTAAATGTATGACATCCTTAATTTCTCCCCAAGTTTTATTTTCATCATAAACACCAAATCTAACCGTCGACTCGTCAACTGTTGAAGTGTAAGTGCTTGGAAGCTGCCCCAACATCCCGTCCTGATTCGGGTGCGTGCTGCTGGCATCTAGTGAACCATCCGCATCGCTACAACGATCAGCATCCAGACCAGTATCATCAAGACAAACACCCACGTTAGTACCATCAACCATAGAGAAGTCAATATCATCGTTTTGTATTAGAAGGCGAGCCGCAGCAACTGTTCCAACACCTAAATTACCAGTAGCATTTAAACTAAAATCAATGGCTTCATTAAATTCGAATGTGCTATCGCCGTAGAAAGTAATGGGGATGTTGATGCTTTCCAGATTGTTTGATGCTGGTAAAGGAATGGTTGATGTATCTCCAATAGAAAAATCTTCTCCACTTTCCTGAGTGCCGTCCAGATCTTCTGTCGCCATATAATTACCAGTGGTTGATTTTGTAATGCTGAAGGACTGAGCGTCCTCAATACTTGTGGTGCCAGTTGCACTGCTTAATTGAACCGATAAATTGTAGGTTTTATTGTTACCTGTTCCGTCATCTTCCTGACTGATTAACAGGTCATCGGCAAAGCTAATGATTAAGGTGTCATTATCAATAATTGAATAATCGGCGTTTCCTGCGTCGCTTGATGTGTAATCAGCGCCATTAGCTACGTTGAAACTGATTTGGAAGGTTTCCGTGTCTTCGAGTGCAGTATCATCAACTATATCAATGTTGGTCGTTAGATCACCTATGGCTGAAATCGGAACTTCAGAAACGGTTATGGCGTCAGTAATGTCTTCACTTTCGGACGTGTAACCACTGGTTGAGGTTGAGAATGTAACACCAATATCTGGAGAGTCAGTGTCAAGAGAAGCACCACTTATTTGTAGCACGAAATCTTGCCCAGCTGCTTCTGTGAAGTTTTCGGTCACTAGTGATAAATTGAGGAAGTCGTTGTTGGCAATACTGTGATTTCGAGTTCCGGTGCGAGTACCGGATGTCACGTAGTCTGAGGTGGTTGAGTATTGAACCCTAAATGATTCCGAGTCTTCAACAAGATTGTCTTCATTAAAATCTAAATCAATATTAATTGTCGTTCCAGAGGCTACAGTGCTTGTCCCACCAAACTCTTCGTAGAGATTAATAGTTTGATCGATTTCGGTCAGGTCTGCGTCTTCCGCGGTAAGAATGTCTGGCATTCCGTCAGTTACAAAAGTATTTACATCTACTGAAATCGTCGGGCTGTCACTGTTTAAAATGGCTCCACTAACAATTAGCTCCAGATTTTGATTAGCTGATTCAGGATATGCTGTTGTTGCTCCCAAGCTTAACTGAGCGAAATCATCGTTAGTAATAGTTACGGTTGCATCACTTCCCAACTGTATGTCAGTTGTTTTTAACATGTTGGCAGGTGTCACTTTAGGTGAGCTTAAACTTAAAGAAAGTTGCTCATTTACTTCAACGAAATCGTCCCCTGTAATCGTGAAAGTTAGGTTTGCAGTACCTAGTCCAGTAAAACTAATTTCATCTTCTGTACCCGGCCAGGTGATCGAAAAATCTGCATTCTCGACTGTATCCAAAGTAACAGTTACATCTGCAGAAATCGTTTCTCCTGTTACTTCGGAGCCCGTTAGGTTTATGGGTAGAGTACAGGTTGTATCTGAATCAGTTTCTAAACAGGTTAACGCATTTGTATCAAAGGTAATGGCAACACCATCGTTATCTCTGATTCTAGCAACAGTAGTACTATTGCTCACTGCTAGCATTAGTAAATTTTCATCGGAGCGATTAAAAGATACATTGATCAGTTCATCCGATTCCGCCAGGTTGTCGCCATTAATGGCAATATCATGAGTTACTGTTGCTGTACCTGCAGTAAAAACTAAGTCAGAGATGTTAAAAGTAGTTCCTAGGTCTGTATTTTCATAATCCACATTTAGGGTGGCTGAATCATCGGCCAATTCAATACTGAAGCTAGGCTCAAGACCTGTGGCGAGTGTGTTTCCATTATTCGACACGGTTGCCGTGACAGTCAAAACAGTGTCTGTATCTGTATTCTCAGCGGGCTCTTGCTGAGAAAACTCTGATCCCGTAAAAGCGAGAGTAAACACGTCATCATTATCAATCGTGATGGTTCCTGATGCATCTGTAATTGATGCATAGCTGTTAGGCTCGGAAATGGTGGCAGTTAATGTCTCATCATTTTCAGTTAGATTTTCACCTAGTACTGTAAGGTTGATGGATATATTTTGGGTATCCGTTGCGCTTTCCAGGGAAACATTGCTGCTATTCAAGGTAATCGCTTCATCAGTAATGGCCGAGAAGTCATTGCCTGCAGTTGCTTCCCCGTTTACTGTATTTAATGTGACGGTGGCATCGGGGCTGTCATCATTAAATATTGCACCAGTTACCTCGAGGTCGAATGTTCCGGTTGCCTCACCATCTGTTTCAGTGATGGTCGAGTCTAATACTGACACTCTAATTTGATCATCATTATTTAAAGTGATGGTGCCTGTTGCTTCCAAGATGGTTGCATAGTCATTAGGGTTACTAATGGTTGCATCGAAAGTCTCATCAACCTCGATCAGTTGCTCACCCAGCACAGTCAAGCTAACGGATATGTTTTGGGTGCCCGTTGCGCTTGCTAAGGAAACATTGCCGCTATTTAAAGTGATCGTTTGGTCAGTAATCGCGGTAAAGTCATTGCCTGCAGTTGCATCACCGTTAGCGGTATTTAATGTGACGGTGGCACTAGGGCTGTCACCATCAAATATTGCACCGGTCACTTGAAGGTTGAATGTTTCGGTAGCTGTGGCGTCGGTTTCATCTATTGAAGCATCGAGCACAGAGATACTGATTCGGTCATCATTATTTAGAGTGATGGTGCCAGTAGCATTATCGACACTCGAGTAATCGTTCGGGCTGCTGATGGTTGCACTGAGGGTTTCATCTACCTCGATCAGTTGCTCACCCAACACGGTCAAGTTGATGGCAATGTTTTGGGTATCCGTTGCACTTGCCAGGGAAACATTGCTGCTATTCAAAGTGATTGTTTGGTTGGCAATAGCGGTAAAGTCATTGCCTGAAGTTGCGTCACCGTTAGCGGTATTTAATGTGACAGTTGCATCAGGGCTTTCACCATCAAATATTGCACCGGTCACTTGAAGGTTGAAGCTCTCGTTAGCTGTGGCGTCGGTTTCAGTTATTGAAGCATCGAGCACAGAGATGCTGATTCGGTCGTCGTTATTTAAAGTGATGGTGCCCGTTGCTTCCAAGATGGTTGCATAGTCATTAGGGTTACTAATGGTTGCATCGAAAGTCTCGTCAACCTCGATCAGTTGCTCACCCAGCACAGTCAAGCTGACGGATATGTTTTGGGTGCCTGTTGCGCTTGTCAGAGAAACATTGCTGCTATTCAAAGTGATCGTTTGGTTGGCAATAGCGGTAAAGTCATTGCCGGCAGTTGCGTCACCGTTAGCGGTATTTAGTGTAACGGTAGCATCAGGGCTGTCACCATCAAATATCGCACCGGTCACTTGCAGGTTGAATGTTTCGGTAGCTGTGGCGTCGGTTTCATCTATTGAAGCATCGAGCACGGAGACGCTGATTTGGTCGTCATTAGTTAAAGTAATGGTGCCTGTTGCTTCCAAGATGGTTGCATAGTCATTAGGGTTACTAATGGTTGCATCGAAAGTCTCGTCAACCTCGATCAGTTGCTCACCCAACACACTCAAGTTGATGGCAATGTTTTGGGTGCCCGTTGCGCTTGCCAGGAAAACATTGCCGCTATTCAAAATGATTGTTTGGTTAGCAATAGCGGTGAAGTCATTATCCGCGGTTGCTGAACCGTTTGCCGTATTTAATGTGACAGTTGCATCAGGGCTTTCACCATCAAATATTGCACCGGTCACTTGCAAGTTGAAGCTCTCGTTAGCTGTGGCGTCGGTTTCAGTTATTGAAGTACCGAGCACAGAGACGCTGATTTGGTCATCATTAGTTAAGGTGATGGTGCCTGTTGGGTCGCTTACTTGGACATAGCTGTTCGATTCTGTGATGGATGCTGTCAATGTTTCATTGATTTCCACCAGTTGGTCACCCAGCACCGTCAGATCAACTGATATCCGCTGAGTTGATGATTCATCTGCCAGGGTAACATTAGCGCTGTTCAGGATAATCTCTTGATTGGATATCGCGGTGTAATCTGAACCCGCTATGGCTTCAACATTGCCTGTGTTGATGGTAATTGTGGCATTTGGACTGCTGCTGTCAAAAACTGCACCTGTCAGCTCCAATTGGAAACTTTCAGTTTCGGTAATGTTTGTTTCGGTAATGGATGCATCCATTACCGCGACATTAATTCTGTCATCATTATTGATGGTGATATTTCCAGTACTCTGGTCGATAGTCGCGTATTCATTTGCATCACTGATCGTAACACTCAGCTGTTCGTTAGTTTCAATTAAGTACTCACCCAGCACGGTTAGATTGACCGGTAAGTTTTGCGAACTACTAGCATCACTCAGATTAACATTACTATTGCCAATAATAATGGTTTGGTTGATGAGGCCACCATAGTCATTACCTGCGACTGCGCTACCATCTACTGTATTTAAGATGATGGTGGCATCAGGACTGTCAGTATCGAAGGTTGCGCCTGTTACCGATAGATTAAATGTTTGAGTTTCTGATGCATCAGGTTCAGTGATGGTTGAATCTAATACCGAAATACTTATTTGGTCATCATTATAAATAGGCACCAATAAAGGAGTGGTACTGGTATTCGCTTCCTCATCAACATCACCGAGATCGGTGTTAATGGATATGTCTATTGCAAACCATTCGTCGTATTCAACGACTCTATCAGACGAATAGGCTGCCAGATCTAAATTGAAGTTGGCGGTTTTGTAGGTGTCTTCACCTGAAAGCTCTAACTCTATGCTACCAAATTCCTGAAAATCAGCATTGGCTTCAGCAGGGTTTCGACTGGCTTGTTCGTCTGATGTGAGTGTTCTGACAGTCACGGTTGCTTCAATATTATCTGGAAAACTTGAGCCGCTAAATACTGCCATGAAGTTTCTAGTAGAGTCTGATTCGGTCTGATAATCCGAATCAGTGTTAGTAATTTCAATCACCGAAATGCTTACACCTTCAGTATCTTCGATAACGATTGACTGTTCAGTGCTTGAAGTGTTCGCTATAAAAAATGTGCTATTGGTTTCTGAGTCATCATCAAGATCGATCTGAATGGATTCAGAGATTTCAACCAGATCATCCCCAAATACTTTGATAGGTAGTTGGGTTGTGGAAGTCCCATCTAAATCACTGAATGAAGTTGTTTGGTCTATGGTGATCGGTTGGCTAGTAAATTCGAAATCACTACTTATGCTGCACGTACCATCTTCTGTTGGTAAGTCATCGGCGCTGTTGTAAACACAGTCAGTACCACTCGCAGTTGGCTGAAGGGTTAACTCAAGAGTTCCATCTGGGTCAAAAGATTTACCATTGTTATGAATGGACAGAGTAAATGAGGCTTCAGCGGTTGCAATATCGCCAGCGCTTGGCTCTCCGTCTGGAATGAGTCGTTCTTCAGGTTCTTTAATGGACGTGGGAATACTTAGATAGCTTGCGGTGAACTTGTCATCATTGTCAATCCAATAGGTTTGGGTCGACACTTCGCTAGATGCTGAGTCGGGTAGTATTAATCTTGCCTCACCCTCAGGTAGGGTAATGCTGGCCACTAAGCTTTCATTGTCTTCAATGTAGTCGTCATTGACCACGGTAATGCTTTGGGCAATGACTGCTTGATCGTCAAGCTGTAGGTCGTCTTGAAGTGACTGGGAGTTAATAGTGGTTAGATCATTTAAATCAAGCGTTGCTGCAATGGCTGTGAAATCCTTGGGTGAAATCGCACTGCCATCAGTTGTCGCGAGATTGAGTGTTAGGTCCGGTGAGCTGTCGTCAATGGTTGCACCAGAGAGTTGAATGCGTACCTCAATTTCTCCGTTTGCCTCACTGACATTAGTAATGTCTGAGGTGGTGATTAAGCTTGCGGTGAGTAGGTCATCATCAATGATTGTATGAGTGGCAACTGTTGGCTGAGTGTCGCTATCTACCAATAAATTTAAATATTCTTCAGAGCCGATCCCTTCCGAAACCTCTAGTTCAAACACTTCATCATGCTCAATCAAGTTCTCAGCGGTAACAATAGCTATCTCAATATCAACTTCATGGCTGATCACTTCCGTTTCGCTGAAATTTGCTGGGTTCACAGAAACTGTTTGAGTATAAGGGACATAATCAATATCAGGTGTCGCTATCTTTGTGTCTGGATCAGTAGGCGTCAGGCTTTGTATGTTGATTTGCATCGGAGGGGTTTCTCCTGGAGCTTGATCGAACGTGACGCCAGTCAACACGATTGAGTTATTGCTGGTTGCACTCGCTTCTGAAGTATCTACATTCCCGTCTTTGAGGTACACAGTCAGCAAATCGTCATTTCTGATATTGAGCAATGCCGAATGATGACCCTCTTCTGCCAGTTCAATATCAGGGTTAACGGTGTCGCTGGTGGGTATGCTAAATGACGCAGACTCCGTAAATTCAAGGGTATTATCAGCGACAATGCTGTAGCCATTAATGGTGATGTCTTTTTCGATTTGGCCTGCTTCGCTGCCGTCTGGAAGGGTGTAGTCACCGGCGGGTACTGATACGGTCAATCTTGCAGTGCCTGCATCAAAACTATTACTACTTGTCAGCGTAAAGTCGTTGGATTCTGCCGACGTTAAAGTCATGTCTACGCTGACGGTGACTTCTTCACTGATTAAGGCGCCGTCAATTTTAAGAGTGGGTAGATTGACGTGGCTGACAGTAGATCCTGTGAGTTCATCTACATCAAATTCAGCCTCACTGAATTGAACCGTGAGCTTGTCGTCGTTGGCAATTGTGACTTCTATTTGGGTGAGTGCCCTATCGGCAAGACCTTGAACTTCAGCCGAACAATCTGTGGCTGAGGTTTCATTAGCATCAAAAATCATGACGACAAACTTATTAGCACCTTCGATCAGTCCATCACCCGTCACTTTAATCGAGATATCCTGATCTGGCGTAATTTGGCCATCAGAGAAGCTGATTGAACCTTGCTGGCAGATTAAGTCAGCGTTTTCACTTTGGGTGCTGTCGTATTCAATAATCGCCGCTTCATCGTCAGTACCTGTGTAGGGCATGGTTCGATAAATAAATTGGGTTCTACCCAGAGAAGCTCTTACTAACTGGCCAGTAATGACAGCGCTGGATCCGTTCCCGGTTCCGCCTTCGTCTATCACACCGTTATTACCCATATCTAGGCTGAGAGGAATGTCATCATTCAATATGTAGGTAATAAGTCGGTCATTGGTTTCTGCATATTTTTCTTGGCCCTGAAGCATGCTGGAACCGTCGGCATTCTCAAGATGAATCGCGAATGCTTCAGTAGTTTCGTATTCGGTGTCGCCTGCAAGCTCAACTTTAAACGTTAGGTGCTGCCAATTGTCGGGCGTAAACTCTAGTTGTTTAGAGATATTGTTATAGTCAATGTTTCTTCTGGCTTTTTTGTAAATGAGATTGTCAGTTTGAGTGGCTTCGTTAAATACGGTTTTGTCTTCTAGCTCTTCGGTGGTTGCTTTAGCCGTGATTGTAAAGGGTGGTTGATGAGTCAAAGACACACTGTATGTTAGGGTGCTGGCTTGCTCTGAACTGCAGGCTGATTCATCTGATGCGACAATGAAATCATCAGTTGTACCCTCATAGGCTTGCGCATGATGGTAGGAATCCGCGTCTGAATCACTCAGTAGAGCGTTTTCATTTTGCAGTATATTGTCCGCATCCACACATCTATCGTAGATAATTTCGTTAATAACGGCTTTAGCAGAGTCGTTGTCTTGAATGACCAGCTCATAATCTTCAAAGACATAACCAGCCACATTGTTAAGTTCAACGTAAAGCGTTTCAGTATCTTCTAAAATATCATTGTCTGTTAGGTTTATTGTAAAGCTGCTACTGGATTCACCTACGGGTATCGAAAGAACGCCAATCGCACTGTTCTCTGTTGGGGTGGCCAAGCTGACATCGGATTCCTCTGCTAAGTCAGACACCAAAGCATAAAGGGTATTTGTGCTTTCATCATTTGGATTGCGTTTTACTTCGTATAGCATTGAAAACGCTTCTTGGAGATTGTTTGAATCCGTGAGATTCAGGGTGTAGATCAGTTCTTCAACTTCGCCTTCCTTGATGTTTTCAAGGGCTACTTCTTCACCAAGTTCATTCACAGCTATGACGGTAAAGCTGCCAATTTCTGGTAGGTTTAGGCCGGGCCCATCATCATTATTGATAGTACCGTTTGCTGTTTGGACCGTCTGGACATAGCCATTTTCGTCTTGACCTAGGGGCGTGACAAGTAGGGTGAGTGTTTCATTGGGTTCTGTTTCTTGATCGCTGTAAATAGTTACTTCAATGACTAAACTGTCCGAGTTTGGCTCGAAAATAAATGTTTGATTGTCTATTGGTTCGAAATCAACACCCGGCTCAGCAATTTCCGTTGTTGCAGCAAGTACGTCTTCAGTACTCACCAAAACACTAAATTCATCTACAGTAGGTTCGTCTAAAGTTAAGGTGAAGTTTAGGAATCTCTCGTTACTTGCTCCCTCTTCAATGCTAGCGGAGCTCACTGATAAGCTAGGGAAATCATCATTAACAATGGTTTGTACAGAACTGAGTTTGCCGCCATTCTCTGCTGTTACTTCAAGGTAGAAGGCTTCGGTGCCCTCAACATTTGTATCGCCATTAATAATTACAGAGAGGTCTGTTTCTTGACCTGCTGTCAAACTTACTGTTTGTTCGATCACAGCAACATAATCGCTGCCTGCCGCTGCGCTAATGTCTTGAGTTGAATAAGTAATTTGCTGATCTATGGTGCTGCTAATTTTAAAGTTAATAGCTTGTGAACCACTATGGCTTTCGAAAAAACTCTTAGATTCCAAGGTAAGGGTATCTGCAGATGGCGCAGTGTTTGTGTTGCCACCGCCACTCTCTGAGCCAGAACAGGCGATTAACGCCAAACTTAATAGGCTAGAAAGTAAAATCGTGTAGCAATTTCTATTAAACAGTTTCATTAGTATTCCCTGTCGCCATTTTAATAATTGAGTGGCCAAAAATCCCTATTGAACAATAGTGGCTTACTAGGGTGTAAGCTCTTAAAGACGAATTCCGTTATTTTTAGTAATCCATGCCTGCAAGGCAACAGTGGATTATGTTTAAACAGCCAATGATAATTCCTGAATTAATTTAATGAAACTGTCGCCATGTTAATGTTCTTGGGATGTGTCACGTTTATCGCGTAAGTTTCTGAAACTGGAGTCGGTGTAGTTAATTTCGAAAATGATAATCAATTTTTAATTATTAAATTATTCTCAAGCGGTTTAATTAAATTTAGGAGATAAATAATTATTGCAGGCTCTACTTTGTGGGCGTACACACAAAATAATTATTAAAAGTGTGAAGTGGGTTGTTGACAGTATCAGGGTTTCGTTGTTCTGTGAAAAGTCGAGTGTGAAACTCAAAATAAACCGTTGTATTTTTCGCTTTGGTTTTACATTATTCATGGTTACTTGATACTGCTAAGCAAGTTTGTGACGATAGATAGCTAAATATTAACCATGATCTAAGATGGTTAAGGCTATTCTTAAATTCACGAGACAAAAATAATTGATTGGTTTCAAGTCGTGAAAAATACTACAAGGAAAGTTTATGGCTGATCAGCCTCTTATTTCTCAATTAGATCATCTTGTAAATCCTGTTGAAGGTGATTCCGCTACTGGAATAAATGTTAAATATGAGCCCGAGTTTCAGGCCCTTGAGGCTGAAATTGGTAAGCTGGAATCAATTGCGGGCGAGAAGGTTGACTGGGATGAAGTTGAACGGCTGTCAATTCAAATTCTAGAAACCAAGTCAAAAGATTTGTTGGTTGCCTGTTATTTGGCAGGGGCTTTATTAGAAACCAAAGGGCTTGATGGATTGAATGCCGGACTGGCCTTAGTGCATAAACTAAGTGTGGCTTTCTGGGATGATATGTTTCCACCTGTGAAACGTTTGAGAGGTCGTCAGGCTGCTGTTAATTGGGTAGTGGAAAGAACCGTGGTTTTAATATCGGGTGACAATGCACCAACACCCTCTTCTCAGTCGATCATGGATCTTTACGGAACGGTTAGTGACCTGGATGGTTTTCTAAGTGAACAAATGGCAGATAAAGCGCCTGTTATGACCGACCTGATTCGGCCACTTAGGAATATGAAAAAATCGGCGGAAGCTGAAGCCAAGGCTGCGCAAGCTACCGCGGCACAGGTAAAACCACAGCAAGCAGTTGCTCCCAGTCAACCTGAACCAGTTCAATCACAAACTGTTGCCCCAGCTCAAAGCCAGCCAGATCCAATACCTGTTCAGACTCCACCTAAAACCTCATCGAGTCCTCAGCCTAAAGCTACATCTGCTTCATTAGACATAAGTAATTCTTCATTAAATAATGACCTAGGCTCTGAAGGTGATGCAAAGAAATTGGTTAGGCAAATGCAGGCCGCGTTTACTAAGTTAGCTAATTTTTATACAGAAAAAAACCCTGCTGATCCAAAGTCTGTGAGATATTCAAGATTCGCACTGTGGATGGCAATTGACGGTTTACCGCCAGTGAAAGAAGGTAAAACCATGTTGCCTCCACCTGCGGCTAATGTTGTTAATAAAATTAAAACAAGTTTTGAGGAAGGCGATTTTACCTCAGTAGTAAACAACGCTGACAAGCTAGCAGCCAAGCTCCCTTATTGGTTTGAGGGTCAGCGATTGATCTCAGCCAGTTATGATCAGCTGGGTGCCGAGTACTCTCGCAAAAATGAAGAGCTGAAAATCATGTTGCGTTCGTTTTTAGAACGTGTTCCTGGCATATTAGATCTACAGTATGCCGATGGTACTCCATTCGTTGACGACACTACACGGCTTTGGATAAACAGTACTATTATGTCATCGGGTCATAGCGGAAGTGCTGAATCAGTTGAAGATGGTGACGAATTACAAAATGTCCAAGCGGAAGCGACTGAGCTTGCTTCTAAAGGAAAGATTGATGAGGCTGTTGTTGTGTTGCAGCAACATTTGTTTAAAAGCCAGTCTCGCCGGAATGAATACCGAGTAAGATTGATGATGGGAGATATGCTCTTAAGTAGTGGTAATTATTTAGCGGCGATTCCTATTTTGAAACGGGTTTCTAATTTTGTTTCTGAGTCAGGGATTGCTGACTGGGAACCAGACTTTGCAAAAAGATCATATGGACTGTTGTATCAAGCATTTAAAAAACTAGAGCAAAATGATGGCTTGTCAGAGGAAAACCAGAGACAAATGCAGTCTGCTTATGATGCGTTGTGCTGGCACGATCCTGGATCAGCATTGGCGTAAATATAATAAATTATTGAGGGTTATTTGATGTCGGATGGAAGTGTAGCTCCTAAAGAGCGGATTAACATAGCTTATAAATCAAACACTGGTGGTGTTTCAGAGGATGTTGAGCTGCCTTTAAAAATGTTGGTGTTAGATGATTTTACTGGGCGCGAGAATGATGAGGTTATTGAAGATCGCGAACCAGTGGACATCAATAAAGACAACTTTAATGAAGTAATTAAAACCCACAATTTAGGTTTACAGTTTTCAGTTCCTAATAAGCTAGAAGAAGAAAGCGAAGACAATATCAATGTCGATCTGAAAATTAATTCAATGAAAGACTTCGAGCCCGAGCAAATAGTAAAACAGGTTCCAGAATTGAATAGCCTTTTAGAGCTTCGCAGAGCTTTGCTAGCACTTAAAGGCCCACTGGGCAATACACCAGCTTTCCGTAAAGTGATACAGAATATCTTAGAAAGTGATGAAACAAGAAATCAGATAATGTCTGAGTTGGGCTTGGATAAGGAGTAAGCGTAATGAGCAATATGACGGAAACAGAAGGATCAAAGCCGGAGCTTTCAGAAGGCAGCTTACTTGATAAAGTAATGGAAGAAACTCGATTAAAGCCCGGTGATGAAGGATTTGATACCGCGCGAAAAGGTGTAGAAGCCTTTATTTCTGATTTGTTAGCACCGAACCGAGCCGATGAAAAAATTGATCAAAATCTTGTAGACAAAATGATCAATGAAATTGATGCGAAGATTGGTTCACAGTTGGATGAAGTCCTTCATTCAGATGAATTCAAAACACTAGAATCTACTTGGAGAGGACTTAAATTCCTCGTGGATCGCACAGATTTTCGTGAAAACATCAAAATCGAAATGCTCAGTCTCACCAAAGATGAGTTGTTAGAAGATTTTGAAGACGCCCCAGATCCAACTCGCTCAGGCTTATACAAACATGTTTATTCTGCTGAGTATGGTCAGTTTGGTGGCAAGCCTTACGGTGCTATGGTCACCGGTTTTGAGTTCAATCCTTCCGCACAAGACCTAGCGTTAATGCAAAACTTGGCCGCGATTGGTGCTATGTCTCATGCGCCTGTCATCGGAACTGCTGGACCAGAGTTTTTTGGTGTAGATAGCTTTGAGGGTTTACCAAACCTAAAAGACTTAGAAGCAATTTTTGAAGGCCCTCAGTACGCAAAATGGCAGGGCTTTCGCGAGTCAGATGACGCCAGAAATATCGGCCTGACGGTTCCTAGATTTATGCTCAGAAACCCGTACGGTGATGACAACCAAGTTAAAGCGTTTAATTATGAAGAGCAAATAGGTAAGCAATTCGAGAAGCTTTGTTGGGGTAGCGCTTCATATGCGTTCGCAACAAATATGACTCGGAGTTTTGCTAAGTACCGCTGGTGTCCGAATATCATTGGGCCGCAAAGCGGCGGTGAAGTTTTAGATTTGCCAGTTTATAAGTACGAAGAAAACGGCAGTATCAAAGCTTATACCCCTACCGAAGTAATGTTGTCTGACAGACATGAATTCGAGCTTGCAGAGCAGGGCTTTATGTCTCTGATTGCGCGCAAGGGTACAGACAACGCGACCTTTTTCTCAGCGAATTCTTGTCAGAAGCCGAAGTTTTTTGGCAACACACCAGAGGGTAAACAAGCCGAAACAAATTTCAAACTGGGTACTGAACTACCTTATTTGTTTATGGTTGACCGTTTGGCACATTACATAAAAGTTTTGCAGCGAGAACATATAGGTAGCTGGAAAACTAAAAACGATCTCGACAGAGAACTGAACAGCTGGGTACGTCAGTACGTGGCTGATCAGGATAATCCACCTGCTGAAGTAAGAAGTCGCAAGCCTTTGCGCGAGGCCAGCATAGTGGTAACAGATGACGAAGGAAATCCGGGCTTTTATCGGGTAGAAATTAACGTTCGTCCTCACTTCAAGTACATGGGTTCTAGTTTTACCCTGTCCTTGGCCGGTAAACTTGACAAAGAGTAATTAAAATAAGGAGCTAGTGATGGCTATTCATGCGTTCGCCACATTCGAAGGCGTTTCTCAAGGTGAGATTTCTTCAGGCGCCCTGAGTGAAGACAGTGTAGGCACTGCATACCAGTCTGGTATGGAAGACTACTGTGCAGTTTTTAATATTGATTCTGAAATTGGTCGTGATACAGATGCCGTTAGTGGTCAGATTAATAGCTTGCCAAAAATCAAAAAATTCGAATTGACCAAGCAAATTGATAAGGCAACTCCGCTGTTAAAAAATGCTTTAGCAACAGGCGAGCAATTAACTGTAACTATTGAGTACTATTGGATTTCAGCCAGTGGTGAAGAAGAATTGTTCTACACCGAAGAGCTAGAAAATGCAGTGTTAACTTCAATTAAAACTAACATGAGCACAACTTCGACTGCCCCTGGTGAAAGTGCTGCACCTACAGAGACTTTGTGCCTGCGTGCGAACGCAGTAACCTGGTCACATGAGCCTGGTGGTACAGAAGGTCAGTACTCTTTCTCTGACGGTATGTCAGCTTAAGAGGTTATTTCTCAAAATAAGGCAGAGGCAATCGTCTCTGTCTTCTTATTGATCGGCAGTAAATATGATTAAACTTAGAAACATATTGCAATGGATTGTGATTGGTACTCTTCTATCTGGATGCGCAGGTAAACCAGTATTAGAAGTTGCCGCGGAAGATTGGGTTTATGAAGACCGTGCAATAACGATTCAAGTGGATAGCCCTGCAGATTTAAATGCCATTAGTGGCAGACCCCATTCTTTAGTGATTGGACTCTTTCAATTATCAGATCCAAACACCTTCGACGGCTTGACTGCGACTCAGCAAGGCGCAATAGAATTATTAAATAAAGGTAAAATTGATGACACTGTTAGTAACTTCACTCGGGTAATTGTACAGCCTGGTGAATCGAAAACAGCGGTTTATTCTCGTTCTCAAGGGGCTAAATTTGTGGGCCTCATCGTTGGTTATTTTGGCCTTAACCCAGAACTTGATGTGAGAGTAATCGAAATTCCTGAAAAAGCAGCTAAACGCGGAGCAGTTGATTTAGTCCTAGCTAACTTAGGTTTAGTTGCTAATGAAGCGAAAGCCGTTCCAGATAAGCTTTATGTAAGAGTTTCACTCGGTAGAGATGAAACAAAAAAAATAGAAACCGTTGACCCTGTTTCAGTTCGCATAATTTAACACACCCGCGAAGGAGTGCAAAAGTGAGTAAGTTCAAACCAGTATTCTGGCATCAGGGAATGTTTATTCAACCACAACATTTCCAATATAACGAAGCATACCAGAAGTCATTACTGGAGCCTTTAAGGCAGTACATTCACCCATATTTTTGGGGGGTGATAAGTTTAGAACTGAGTCAATCTGCACTTACAAACAGAAGCTGTGAAGTTCAAGCTGGGGAACTAGTATTTCCTGATGGAACTCATGTGTCTGTTCCTTCAAATGCTCAAATTGCTGATCGTTCTTTTGCTGAGGAACAAGTTGATCCAGATAAACCACTGACAGTTTTTATTGGTCTTAGAAAACTTCGTGTTGGAAAAGAAAATACGACAGTAATTCAAGATTCCAGCAAAATTCGCGACGTTAATACCAGATTTTATACAGAAGCAGATCCAAAACCTGTTTCTGACCTATACCAATCCGGCCCGGATGCTCAAATTCAAGAGCTAGAATACAAGCTGGACATATTGTTTGATACTGAAAGCGACTTGTTAAATGAATATCATGTTATTCCTGTGGCACAGGTTCAACGGGTAGGTGATAAATTCGAGTTCAATACTGCTTTCATTCCCCCCATGATTTCCATTGATGGTAACTCAGGCTTGTTTTCTTTAATCAAGGAAATTCGCGACGAGGTCACCGGTAGGGCGCTGCAATTAGATTATTCTGGTTCCAGTGAAAACGGTGCTTCTGAATTTGATCCTAATATTCTGAGATACAGATTTGCGCTCCAATCGTTAAGCCAATACATCCCAAAACTATATCATTATTGTGAAACACAAAGCGTTCACCCTTGGGATGTTTACTGTGTATTACGAGAATTACTAGGTACAGTCAGTAATTTTTCTAGCATGGTTAATATGTTGGGGGAGAGATCGGACGGTGAAAAGCTTGTTGCGCCGTACGACCATGTCAATTTAGGTAAGTGCTTTTATGGGATTCGTTCATTACTTACAACCTTGATGAATGAAATCACGATAGGGCCGCAGTATATGGTAGAAATGCGCTTTGAAGACGAAATATTCAGTGCAGACATACCAGATAACTTCTTTACACAACAGGTTGACTACTATCTTATTTTAAATACAGAGACACCGATGTCTCAGTGGACTGAATCATTTCAAACCTCTGCAAAAATGGCATCAGCAGACACTGTAATAGACCTAGCAGATAGGTCACTACCTGGTGTGAGTTTAAGAACAATTAATAACCCGCCTATTGGATTACCAAAGAAAACCTACGCTAATTATTTCCGAATTAATTCCTCCGATGAACAATGGAGCAAAATACGTAGGCAACGCAATGTGGCTGTATATTGGCAAGAAGCTCCTAAAGACTTGCAGATAGAGCTTGTAATATTGAGGAAATAGATATGAGACTGGTTGATTTATTTATTCCTGCCATCCTGTTTACTCGAGATACTGTCGAAACTATTACAGAATCTCAGATGGATGTTGAGAATCTGGCGTTAAAGTATGACCAGTTTTATCAGAAAGGTAAGATGGATGCTGAAGACCTGGGGTTTGAGTCCGAGATTTTCGATCAAGCATGGTATGCGGTGGCTGCATATGTTGATGAAAAGCTTCTGACTTCAAAATGGAGTGAAAGGCGAGCTTGGTTTAAGCATTCTCTTCAAAGGAAGTATTTTCAGACCACGCAGGCTGGCGCAGAGTTTTACGATAGGTTAAACAGCCTTAATAGACATGGTGATGATAAATCCGTAAGGGAAGTATTCTTATTGTGTTTAGGTCTAGGTTTTAAAGGCAAATATTTTCCACCTAGTGACAGACCAAAGCTCGAATCAGTGAGAGAGTTTAATATGGGTTTGTTATTACCAGATGAAGCGCAAACTAACCTTGAAAATACGGTGCTATTTCGTTCAGCCTTCAGCAAGGAGCAGCTTGAAGGCCGTGAATCTAAAAAACGAATGAATCTAATTCCTATGTTGCTGTTTCTTCCTATGGCAATACTTGGTGGTAGCTTCATGTATTACGCGTTTCAAATCAGAGATGCATTAAATAGTTTAGTTAATTTGGTGAACTGACCATGAAAGGATTCTTTAAGTTTTTAGGCTGGTTATTTTTATCCTTACTGATAATTGGTGTGGTCGCCAGCGTGGCGTTATTGATTTTTGATATGGAATTAATGCTCGCTTTAGCCGTGGGGCTGGTGACTCTTGTTGGCGGTTTTTTACTATTTATTCTTATTCGAGCAATTTATCGTTTATACGTTCGAATGAAGGCAAAAGCTCAAATCAAAGAGTCTTTGACTAAGGCTGAATATGAAGAGAACTATCCTAAAGATCTAGGTATGTCATCAGCTGAGTTGATGCACTCACTAAAAAGTAGATGGCGAAAAACTATTCGAGCTCTTAAGAAGTCTCAATTAAAGCATAAAGGTGACCCACTGTATGTGTTGCCTTGGTATATGATTATTGGCCGGCCAACATCAGGTAAGAGTACTTCGTTAAGAAATTCTAAATTACTGTCCCCAGGCATCGATCTATCAACTCACGAAGACGGTTCTACGTTAAATTTAGAATGGTGGCTTTACGAAGAGGGTATTTTGATTGATACCGCGGGTAGATATGCGGTTCCCGACATGGTTGAGCGGGACAGAAAGGAATGGGATACATTGCTTTCAATGTTGTCTCGGCACAAACAGAAAGAACCGCTAAACGGTTTAGTACTTGCCGTTGCGGCGGACAGGTTAATTAATTGTACGGAAGAAGAGCTGCTTGAAGAAGGTCGCCAAGTTCGGATGACGATCAATAGTTTAATGGAAAAGCTGGAAATTAAAGTTCCAGTTTATCTAATGGTTACAAAATGCGATTTGGTAGAAGGTTTTTCTGAGTGGAGTAGTTACCTACCGAACGAAAGTTTAATGCAGCCCATGGGATATCTTAACGAGTCCGAGTCTGGTGATATTAACATCATTATCGACAAGGGCTTGGATACGGTGTTAGACCGTATTAAAGAGTTAAGGCTAATGATCATGGAGCGAACGGATGCTCCGGACAATAGTTTATTAACCTTGCCTGGAAATCTAGAAAGTATTCGAAATGGTTTACACACTTTCATTGCAACTGCATTGAAAGGAAATGCCTACCAAGAGGCTCCTAAATTTAGAGGGCTGTATTTTAGCTCTAGTGTTAAGCAAGAAGCTGGAGTAGAAAAAGGTCGAGGTGCTTTCTTGCATGAGTTCTTCACCAGAGTCTTGCCAAGAGATCGAGGCTTATACGAAAGTCTGCCAAGTATTGAAAGGATTAAAAACGCAACACGTAAGTACGTATTTGGTGTCGCTGGTGCTGTTACCTTCATTGCGGCGACAGCTCTATTTGTAATGTATGAAGAAAACTTCAGCACCTTACAAGCCTTAAATGAAGAGTATCAGCAAGTTGAGCTAAGTGACTTGAATACTTTTGATGCTCGCCTTAATGCTGCCAGCCAATTACTCGAGTTAGTGACTGCCTTAGACAGCTATAAATCAGAAGAAATGGTGCCTTGGTGGCTGCCATTTGGCGAAGGCGGACATGTAGATGAACTTAAACAAACCTACGTCAGCTTCTTTAAAGAAAATATTTTGAACCCTGTCGACTCGCCACTTATTCAGACGATAGATGATCTTGATAGTAATGGTAACAGTGTTGTAGCTGGTGGTTTAATCAGAAGAATTAATGCCCTCCAAGCAAGGTTAAACACTGACAAGGACATTGAGGTCTACGAAATTGGTGATGATTTTCTTCGAACGTTAAACAGCTCCGTTGGCAATGACAGTTCAACTCTGTTTCATGAGTTATATCTCTCCTATCTGGATTGGTCTGACAGCGAAATTTTATTGGCTGAGGAAAAACAATCATTACAAACCGCTTTAATTCATTTGGTAAAACGAAACCATGGTGACTACAACTGGATAATCGAATGGACCAATGCACAAGGCTTTGCGAACGTCAGTCTGGATGATTTCTGGGGTGGTAGTAGAAAGTTAGCTAATCCACCATTAGTTCCATCTGCATTTACCATTGACGGTTATGATTTTGTTGCCGCCTTTATGGAAGAATTTAGTCTTGTTGATGAAGATGAGCCAGAGTTAGTAGAAGTTCAAGAAGAGTTTTTAGATTTTTATCAGCGTGAATATTTAAGATCTTGGGAAGAGTTTGCAGAGCGTTTCTCTGACGGTGCTACCCGTTTCCGTGACCAAAAAGAATGGACACTGGCTATGGAGCGAATGGCCACTGCTGATAACCCTTACTTTAATTTCATTGCAATGATGCATGAACAGTTGGGTGTTTTTCCAGGTCTGGAATTTAATTCTTCAGATAGCTTTGCTTACTTTATGGAGATTCAAAACTACACCTCCCCTGATGCTAAAAGTAACAATAAGGCTCTTAAAAAGGCCACGAAAAAAGCCTTAGGTAAACTAGGTAAGGTTGGCAAATTGGCCAAGAAAGGCATGAAAGCTCATGCTAAAGCAACCAAGGGCAATAAGAAGAACCCATTGGATACAGGTTTAGATCAAGCAGTAGATGCAGTAGATGCATATAAAGAAGCATTGTCATTGGTGGCATTTAATTCAACTTTGAGATCACAGTCTCTTAGTACTATGAAGACGCTTTTCACCACGCCTGATGCTCCTGAATCAGGTGATGGCCCAATGGCCTCTGCTTGGAATTCAGTGATTCAATTGCAACAGGTGTTAGGCCGTCCTAATTCACAATCCAGACTGTTCTGGAAGCTCTATCTTGGCCCAATTAATCTAGCTTACGATTTCATGGCTCAAGAAAGTGCATGTGAGTTGCAAGAGTTGTGGGAGAACAATGTTCTGGCATCCTTGGAAGGTGTTGATCCAAATAGAATGGGCAACTTAATTGTAGGTGAGCAAGGGGTATTGTGGAATTACTTACAGCAGGAAGCCCAACCTTTCATAGATCGTCAATTTAAGCGTGGTTATGTGCGCGCGATGGAGAAAGGTCGCACCGTTGGAATTAGAGAAGAGTTTTTAAATCTAGTTAACCAAGCTGAAGAAGGTGCATTTATTGTCGGTAATGAATTTAACGTAACCATGATGACTCTACCGTCGGGCGCTAACCCTGGTGCTTCAGTATCACCCTACGCGACATTTCTGGAACTCCATTGTAGTGATAGCGTTCAGGTTTTAGAGAACTATAACTATCCTACTCAACATGACTTCAATTGGTCGCTGGAACGGTGTGGGGATACCATTTTGACTGTAGAAATTGGGCAAACAAAGCTGGTGAAGGAGTATCACGGAGTAAAAGGCTTTGCCAAGTTCTTGAAGGATTTTCAGGATGGAAGGCATATTTTTCAATCCTCAGATTTTCCTAACCAAGAAGCTCAGTTACTGCAAAATAACGTTCGTTACATAGACGTAAATTATCGTATTTTCGGACAAGAGCCAGTTATCAAAACTCTTGATACAGTACCTTTGACACTTCCAACTCGAGTTGCATCTTGTTGGAGTAATCAATCTGCTGAAAGGCAGTTAATTGCAGAGATGGAGCGAAATGAAGAAGTTTTCTTCACTAATCTCAACAAAGATTTTGTAGGTGAAGATACCGCATACTATTTGGTTTTAAACACCAGTGAACCCGCATCTGTTTGGCAAGATTCATTTGTTAATGATGCAAGATTGTCTTCATTAGATTCTGTCTATTTGCTGGCACAACGTTCTCTACCAGGTGTGGAAATGACGCCTCTGGTTAATGCGCCAATGAACTTTCCTGGAACAGCATATGCCAACTATGTGAAGCTGAATAATAAGCAAGACGCATGGGCTACTGTGGAGTCTAAAGAGCATGCAGCACTTTATTGGCCGAATGCGCCCGAAGATTTAAAAGTTGAACTCTTCATGGTTAAACCTTGAGGTAGCCAAAAGTATGGTTGATGCTGTCCAAGATAGAATTAGTCTGGTTTACACAGACAAGCGCGATGGTTCTGAACGAGAATTGCCTTGTAAGATTCTGGTGCTTTCCGATTTAGATCCAATGAACTCTGTTGATCTGTTTGAAGATATTGAACCTATTCAAATACGTTCAAACAGCATGAGCGGTGTATTTTCGGCAGTGTCACCTAAATTGAAAATTAGGGTCGAAAACTTTTTAAATTCCAAAATAGCCCACTTGGATGTGAATATAAGCTTTCGAGCGATGGAAGACTTTCATCCTGAGCTTTTGTGCCAAAGTATTCCAGGATTTAGGGAACTGGTAAACCTCCGTGACTCCCTCTGTAGCCTGGTTGAGAAGCCTTCAATAATAGATGAGGCAACAGCTGAACAGATGATGGCGAAGTTAAACTTAACATTGTCTGATACAGACAAGTTGGGGCCAGTCATTGCCAGAATTGATGAAAAACTGAATCTTCAGCTCAACGCGGTATTACATCATCAAACTTTTGTTCAATTAGAGCAAAGCTGGCGAGCTTTAGAGTATTTAGTGAAAGAGATAGAGTTCCGGGAAAATTGTAAGCTGGATGTACTACCTGTTTCAAAAGAAGATCTTCAAGACAGTTTTGAAGACAGCCCGGAAGTCTTTCAATCACCCCTTTATCAATTAGTCTATTCCAACGAGTTTGGTCAATTTGGTGGTGAGCCTTATAGCTTGATCATAGGTGACTACACTTTTGATGCGTCTGTACCTGAAATAGCCTTACTTACGTCTTTATCTAAAGTTGCCGCCATTTCTCATGCGCCGTTTATATCTGCTGCTGCACCTAAAATGTTTAGCTTATCGAGTTTTGAAGAGTTTAGTCGCATAAGAGACTTAACTTCTCATTTTGCTCAGCCAACATTTGATAAATGGCTTTCGTTTCGATCCACTCCTGATTCAAGGTATGTGTCGCTTTGTTTGCCCAGATTTGTTTTAAGGCAGCCCTATGTTGGCAACCTTAATTTAGGTTTTGATTTTGAAGAAAAATTCAAAAAGGGTGAAGACAAAGGTGTTTGGGGTAATGGTGCAATGGCCTTAGGAGCTAAAATATCCCAAGCATTTTCAAAGTATCGCTGGTACGTAAATATAGTGGGTGAAGAAAACGGCGTACTGGAAACCTTAGGGCTGGAGACAGGCCGAGGTGCTCAAAGAGCGAAAATACCCACTGAAGTAATGATATCAGACAGGGTAGAAGGCGATCTTGTAAAAGAAGGCTTTATACCTATCACTCTACGCAAAGGAATGGAGAAAGCGGGCTTTTACAGTGCTGTTTGTGTAAGAAAGCCGGGAGAAGACTTAACTGAAATTCAAGCTCAGCTAGATTCGCAGCTTGCATTCATTCTCATTTCCTGCCGCTTTGCCCATTATTTAAAAGTGATTCAAAGAGAAAATATTGGCGCTTGGGTAAGTCGAGCTCAAATAGACTTAGAGCTTAACAAATGGATCAAACAATATATCTCTGATATGGATAATCCTGCACCCGGTGTTAGAGCGCGCCGACCTTTGCGGGCAGCTAAAGTTGCAGTAAGAGAAATCGAAGGAAAAGCGGGTTGGTTTTCAATATCAATAACGATAACGCCTCATTTTAAATATTTGGGACAAGCTGTTAATTTACAGGAAGTTGGTCGGCTAGATCGTAATTAATAAAAGGAACAGATTATGGCACTGCCAGGTTATATAAAAATTACTGGTGAACAACAAGGCCCATTAGAGGGAGATGTAACGCTTGCAGACCGAGAGGGCTACATGCAAGTCAACTCTTTTAATCATGGGATTGACGTACCAACAAATGATTTTGGTATGGTATCCGCTGGCAGGCTGCACCTCCCTTTGACCTTCACTAAGCTTGTCGATCGATGTACTCCAATGCTTTATCAAGCCATGTGCACAAATGAGCTCTTAACTGAGGTGATCATTGATTGGTATCGAACAGACGGGGCGGGAATGGATGAGCTCTATTTCCGACACAAGATCGTGAACGCCCAAATTACTTCAATGAAATTTATTGTTCCTGAAATTCAACATCTAGATACTCACCATATGGGGCATACCGAGTCCGTAACGCTAATTTATGACCAAATAGTATGGAGTCATGAGATTGATGGTGTTGAGTTTGAAGACCAATGGACTACTGCGTAAATGGCAAGAGCAAGGCTTCTAAAGCGGCTTAAAGCAATACAAGAAAGCCAGGGCAGGCTTCCAGAATTAGATGCTGGCGAGTTAGTAGATACAATTCTTGAAGACGTCCAGGATCTGCTCAACACCATCAAAGGTACTGTTCTTATTAATAAGAAAATGGGCCTCTCTGACGTAAAAAGCCTGTTTGTAAGTCATGGCCAGATGGCCCTTGATAACATTACTCAAGAAATTCTGTACAACATTCAGCACTTTGAAAAAAGAATAGACGCTGTTCAATTGGAAAAAATAGATTTGCCTGATTCAGTTAATCAAATCTGGAATCTGTACGGTAATATCGTTGACAGTCGCGGGAGCTTTCCGTTTAACGCGGAAATTATACTAACTCCCGATGGTCGTATTCAGTTGAAGGCGCGAGACTAATTATGATCACTGAGTTATATCAAAAAGAACTTCGGGCTTTAAAAGATAAAGCTAAAGAGTTTTCAAAAAAATACCCTGCATTTGCTGGCCATTTGGATGGTGAGAGTTCTGATCCGGATGTTGAACGAATTCTTGAAGGCGTTGCTTTTCTAGGAGCTGGTATTCAAGAAAAACTGGATTCAGGTTTTCCTCAATTTGCTCAGTCCTTAATGAATCTGCTCGCCCCACAATATTTACAGGAAATTCCCGCAACCACTATTATAGAGTTTAAGCCCAAGCTTATTCTTAAAACGGGCACTAGTGTGCCTTCAGGCACTCACATTGATTCAGTCGAAACTTCTGGAGTGTCATGTCGATTTTCAACCACGTCTGATGTTGATGTGTATCCTATTGAGTTGAAAGATGTTGAGTTAAATACCTTAGGTGATCAGAAGGCCATACTGAAACTTTCTTTTAGTAGGCTTGGTGCCAGTGGTGGAGAAATAGATCTTACCAAATTAAAGTTTTTAGTCTCTGGTGACTATTTAGACGCCACTACGTTGTTTTATCTTATTAATACTAGGTCAAAGAATATTTCTCTTAGACAGGGTGGCAGCTCGAAAGTTATTGCTGGATGCAAAATTAAAGAAATGGGAACCGATGATGAGTTTGAGTTGTTAGATCATCCCGGCCGAGTTCTACCTTGTTATCGAGTATTATCAGAATATTTTTTAAATAAAAATAAGTTTCTGTATTTTCAGTTAGACTCAAAAACGGGGCCGATTTTAGCTTCAGATAGTAGCTTTGATCTAGAGATAGAACTAGAGCAACTCAGAGGCAGAATACCCAAAGTTAATACAGACAGTATTCGAATATTTACCACACCCGCTATCAATTTGTTTGAGCATGAAAGTGAACCGTTAAAATACGACCAGCATGACTCTGAAGTTTTAATTCAGCCTTTAAGAAATAATTTACAACAGTACAGCGTCCATTCCATTGACTCAGTTTCTGGCTATAACCGGCTAACAGCCACCAGACGAGAGTACTTCCCTATGTCACTATTGGCAAGTAGTGATAACGAAACTGGTGTCTACGAAGCTGTTAGAAAATCCGATGCGGAAACAAAAGAAGTGGGTGTCTATTTAAGTTTAAGCTACCCAGAAGAATTAGATATTCCGCAATCTGAAACGCTTTCGGTCACCATGAAGTGCTCCAATGGTGCTCTAGCAAATAATCTTTCAGCAGGTGAAATTAGCAAGGCTACTTCCGCTACTTCTGAACTTCTTACATTTAAAAATATTGCACCTCCAACGACCTATGTACCTGCACAAACAGGTGAAGAGGTTTGGAATCTGCTGTCTCATTTAACAACTAATTTTCTACCCATAGCGGATTTAGCAAATCTCAAATCTCTTTTAGAGCTTTATATTCCTAGGAATACAACTGGCAAGCGAGATGAAAATGCTAACAGTAAAAGGCTTGACTCTATCTCTGATGTTGAGGTGGAACCGGTTGAGTATCTTTTTAGAGGGACTATGGTCAGAGGGCAAAAAATAGTATTGCAAATTGATGGTGCCGGTTTTGCTGGTCTAGGCGATTTATATGTCTTCGGCACAGTGGTGCACAAATTGTTTAAAGACTTTGCTGCTATCAACTCTTTTGTGGAGCTTGTGGTTGTCGATACGAATTCAGGAGAGGAACTGGAATGGAAGGCCAAGTTCGGCAGTCACTCATTAATTTAGAAGAAGAGCTGCTTGAAAATGCCTCTGAATTCGATTTCTTTCAGGCATATCGAATTTTAGCTCGTATTCAAGGTGATACAGACAGTACATCGATCAAAGTAAGGCCCTCATTGAGTTTGGGCTATGCTGTTTCAGATGTAGAAGATATCTTGAAAGATGAGGATACATCCAGTTATGAATTGGTTACTAACCTAGCTGGCTTATATGGTGTTTCATCTCCCTTACCAGATTTCATTACTGAAAACCTGTTAGACAATGAGTGGGAAGAACTAAACGGTCCTCGAGAGTTTCTAGACTTGATTCAAAGTCATCTGCTTTCGAAACTCTATAGTGCTTGGAAGCTTCATAGAATTGCTCACAATACCATAGAAGCGCATGACATGGCGTACTGGAGACTGCTAGGCAGCTTGCTTGGCAATCCTGAGATGAAAGTTAACCCAGAGTCTCCTTTCTCAAAGTCGAAGATGCAGCTCGGCGGATTGTTTAGCCTTTATAACAGGTCGGCGGCTTCGCTTAAAATTATGCTAAAAGAATTGCTTTGCATCGACTCCGTAGCAATTAAAGAATACCAAAGCCGAA
The DNA here is from genome assembly GCA_028282465.1 of Gynuella sp. Classification (GTDB taxonomy): domain Bacteria; phylum Pseudomonadota; class Gammaproteobacteria; order Pseudomonadales; family Natronospirillaceae; genus JANQHX01. Next base: position 24,249 of record JANQHX010000013.1, on the reverse strand, counting down.
CTGCTGTTATCCCTGATAAATCAAGAATTCAATTAGGTGAATCAAACACCACACTGGGCGAAGATCTGCACATAGGCAGTGTTGTTGAAGACAGATGCGGGGCAGTAGAGGTTTGCATAGGGCCGATCTCAGAGCACGAATACAGGGATAAATTGAAGCCTCAAGAACGGATTGATTTAATTTCCAAAATGGTTAGAGATCTTGTAGCTCAGCCATTGTCAATTATGATGAAAATTATTGTGACACCCGATTCATCAGGAATGGTGTTAGGACAGAAGTGGAATTCACTGGGCGACAATAGTTATTTAAGTAATCCGAATCTAAAAGCTGAAGACCTAAATATAAACATACAATTGATGTAGGTTTAGTATTCCTCACTCCAAAATGTCATTGGCGAATCCCATAGCCGTCACCCATTTTTCATGGAAATGCTGTAGCACGATGATTGTCAGAAATAGTACATTGTTAGCAAGCTGATCAGTGCGTCTATTCTAAGTTATTGAATTTAAAAAGAAATTGAATGGAAGTCTTAGGCGACATTCTTGCAATTATAGGTAAAACCATTGCAGGAGGAGCTTATGCCAATCCAATCTTATGAAGAAGCCAATCTTCTTTTTAATTCAAACTTCACTGAAGACTTGGGCGATTCCAAAGTCGCTTATCGTGGTGAATTGATCTTAATACCCGGTGAAATTGCTGATGCCCAGGGCCGTTGTAAGCCACCTCTAAGTCTTCTCTTGGGAGCAGTGCTGTTACAAGAATCTGAAAAGCTTACTATGATCGTTGGTCAGCTTAATGATGTTGCTGAATTAGCTGAGTTAGACGGACGTTATGGTACTGACTTTGCTGAAGACATGTTATCCATGATTTTTGTCCGTAATATTGGTGCCCCTCTAAAAGTTAAAACTGCAAATGCAGTGTTTACTTGTCTTCCCTATTCAGAAGGTATTGCTTGGAACGAAGCAATTGATGAACTAGCTTTAGAAAAAAGTGATTTCAAAGGTTTAAGCGCTGGAACCAAATTGGTTCGCTTAAAAGAAGAACTTGCTGATTACAGATTTAAGGGCGATGAAGTGTCCTTTGATCAAGCGCTAGAAAAAACGATTGAAGTAAAAATGGTAGCGCGCGGACCAGTTTAGTTTTTTTATTTACTACTCCTTGTCATTCCTGCTCTATCAATTGTTAGAGCAGGCTTTTTCTAGAGTGTATTTGCTATGAGATATTCACCATACGATTCTGATTTAAAAGCTTTAGCACAAATGACTGAAGCACAAATGCTGGAATATTTTATTCTCAGAATTGTGGAATCTGAAGAGGTTTGGAGTTTGTCTGATGGCGTTGAATGGATTGTAGAAAAAGACAATGATCAGCAGATATTGTCGCTTTGGCCATATGAGCAACTTATTAGTCCGAATCTATTAAGTGATAGTATTAAAAAAGATGCCACCTCCCTCGAAGTCTTCATGGTAGATATTCTTGAACTGGCCATAGAAGAAGATTGGAATCTGAATATTATGCCTGGCGTCAGTCAAAAAGAATGCTTAGTGACTCCTCATAGGCTTCTGGATATTCTGGAAGGAATTCAAGATGCAGCCCAATATACATTGGATGGTTAGCATTCACTATTAATCCTCAACGAAACATTTCTGCAATTTGAATTCTCAATTCCAGATAGCCCCGTCTAACTCTTAATCCTCTGAGCAAGAAAATCTGCAAGATGAATTGACGGACGTTGTGAATGATTTTTCATCTGCTGCTGACAGGAAAAACCCATTGCCACAACTATCGATTCCTTGCTATCTTCCAGCGCCTGTTTAAGGCCCAGCTCGTACATGTTTTTAGATAGTTGTTCATGTTCAGACTCATGGGCGAAGCTTCCTGCTCCTCCACAGCATGAACTATTGATAAATTCAAACTCAAGATCTGGTACAAGTTTAAGCACTTTACGCATAGACTTTAAGGCACCAAGAGACTTTTGATGACAATGACCATGAACCAATACTTTCACATCTGATTGTGGTTCTAGTTCAAGCGAAAAATCATTAGCAGCAATTCGTTTGCCGATAAACTCCTCAAATAGCCAAGAGTTTTTCGAAAGTGCTAAGGCATTTTCGCTATCTATCAGTGATGGGAGCTCGTTCCTAAACATTGACAAACAAGATGGTTCCAACCCGACCAAAGGTATCTCTTTGTTTAAGTAAGGTTTTACTAACTCAAGAAGCGACAATAATTCAGATCTTGCTGAATCTATATACCCTTGTGAAAACCAACTTCTGCCTGCTGTATAGTTTTTTTCAAGGCCTATTAGTTTAGGTCTAAAACCGGCTAAGGTGAGTACCTTTACGGCGGAACTAATAGTGTCTGGTGAAAAATGTTTAGTGAATGTATCAACAAACAAAAGTAAATCAGGAGAGTCGTCATTGACTGTCGCGACATCCGGTGTGCTTTTAATAGGTTGGGGCAGAGGAGCATTGATATTTACTCCTAGTAGTCGACCTGACAAATCACGAATGCTTTGAAATTGATTAAAGCTACTGCTTATCAAGCTATAAAAACTATTAAATCTCAATAACTTCGAAATGGCAGCAAAGCTGTAGTTACGCAGCGCGTGTTGTTTGTAGATATTACGTAGATTGGTGTATTCGGCTTTTATTTGTGCCATGTCTAGAGCTGAGTCGCATTCGCGCTTACAACCTTTGCATCCGACACAGGCTGCCATGGATTTATCCAGAGTCTCTTGTTCTTCATCGGTGATTTCATTGTTGAGCATTTTTTTAATCAGTCTACTTCGACCACCAGGTGAAAAATGGATATCATTAGTCGCTCGGTAACTTGGACACATAACAGATTTTTCAAATGCCTGAAGGCAATGCATACTGTTAATACAAACGGCAACGGCTTTAGCGAAATCTCCTCCATTTTTAGGAATGTCTGCATAAGCGTCGCCTAATCCGGCATTTTCATATTCTTTCCAGTTTAACTTTAACTTCATGCGACTTCCTGCTCCAATACACTCTCAGCAATATCTAAAAAATTTCGTCCGCCGATTTCATCCTGTGGATCTAGCTCTAACAGTTTACTTAACACGCTGATTGCTGGTTTTATTTTGTTTCGGCGTAATCGAATGACACCTAACGCTTTCAAGCTAAATAGATAAAGTCGAGCAATTGAATGATCTCCAAGCCAATCGGCTGTATCTGGTTTGAGTTGATTGTATCTTGAACTGAATCCAGCTTGTCTTGCAGCTTCATTCAATGTCTTCCAAACTTGTCTCTCCGCCTCTGTATAACGGCCAGTTCTAAAATACAGCTTGTACAGTGCGATATGAATGTCTAATTGATTTGGCCAATCTGAAATCAAAGCTAGCAGCTTTTTTTCTTTGCTTTCTGCAGATAAGTCGCTGGTAATTTCATTGAGAGCTATTAAAACGGGCCGCGGCGTATTGTCGGAAAAATAACAAGTGTCGCCTTTTAATAATGCTATGTTGTTCATGACAGCAGATAACACCAGAGTTAAGTACGGAAAATTTGCATATTGATTTTATTTTGCAATTCATGAACCAGCCTTGCCGATTTTAACAATCTATTGATCTGAGTTTTTTCGATTGGAATGCCGGTTGCACCTAACCCTGATGGATTAACAAAAGAGGATCCATAATGGCTACGGTTTATTTTAAATCACCAATCTTGAGCAAAAACGTTAAGGTCGAAGCAGTGGCAGGAGAGCGTTCAACTCTTCTGGGTGTTGCGCAGACCAACAATGTTAAAATTCCTTGTGAATGTGAGAACGGCGAATGTGGTTCTTGCATGGTTAAGGTTACCCACCTTGATGGCGATAGAATCAAAGGGGTTATGTTGACTGACAAGGAACGCAACGTACTGAAGTCTTTAGGTAAATTGCCGAAACATGAGGATGAACGTGCGCAGGTGAAGGATATTCCTCCTACTTATCGATTGGCTTGCCAAACGATAGTGACGGATGAGGATCTGCTGGTGGAGTTTACCGGCGAGCCTGGTGGCGCTTAATCCAAACTGCTTCCGAGGTTTTCCTCGGAAGCAACTTTGTAATAAAGCTGACAAACTCCAGCTAATTACATGGAAGTCGGTTGATAGTTTTCCAACAATATGGCTTTCTAAAGCCTCACTAAGCTATTAACTCGTTTATATATCTCGGAGTTGCAATGCGGTTTTTTTGTTTTTTCCTTTTTATCATGGCTATGTTTTCCGCAAAGAGCATTGCGGAAGAGCTCACAATAGCTGTGGCATCTAATTTTATCGTCCCCATGAATAAAATCATTACAGAGTTTGAAGCTGAAACGGGACATAGGGTACAAATGTCTGTTGGCTCTTCTGGAAAGCTGTACTCTCAAATCCGATTTGGTGCTCCTTTTGACATTTTTTTTTCCGCCGATCAGAAAATGCCTATGAATTTAGAAGCCGCCGGACTTACACTTGAAAACTCAAGATTTACCTACGCAGAAGGACGCTTAGTTTTCTGGATAAATGTAAATAACAACGAGTCAACAATAAAAGATTGGCCTGTTTGGTTACAGCAAGATAGTACCCTACGCATAGCCATAGCCAATCCTAAGTTGGCTCCCTATGGATTGGCGGCTCAAGAAGTATTGCAAAAAAAGCAAATGATAAATAAGTTGAAAGGTAGGATTATTAACGCAGAGAATATTTCTCAAGCCTTCCAATATGTGAGTACAGGAAATGTACAAGGTGGCTTTATTTCTAAGTCTCAATTATTTTCTGTTGATCGAGACTTAAAAGGAAATTTGATTGAAATACCCAGGTCATACCATAATCCAATTAAACAAGACGCTGTTATACTTGCAAGAACAAAGAAATCTGACTTATCCCTGCAGTTCGTGAGTTTTATTCAGGGTGAGAAGGCGAAAGAGATTATCCAAAGCTATGGCTATGAACTGTAGCCCTTATTAATCGTCATCATCATCATCGTCGTCTTCATCAAGCACCCGGGTAATGGGACGATATATTTCTACCCTGTCTCCCTCGCTTACTTTAGCGGTTAACCGAGTAAACTTCCCGAATATACCCACCTTTCGACTTTCAAGATCAAGATTTGGAATTTTATTGAGCAAACCAGATGTCTCAATCACTTGCTCAACTGTTGAATTTTCCTCAACGTCTAAATCTAACCAAATCTCATTCTTCTCATCTGTATAGGCTAAACCTACTTTCATGCTGCACCTTCAGAAAGTTTTTGATCTTCAACAGGAGTTTCTTTTGTTGGGCGATTTTCAGCCCATCTATCAATCAACCGTTTAAGAGTTAATACAAATCCAAGGGCCATGAATCCTCCAGGAGGTAGAATCAATAATAAAACACCGCTGTAATTAGGTATCACGGTAATTTCCATCCAACCAAAGCTTGGGCCCAACAAGAGAGACGCATGAGCAAATAGAGTTCCGCTTCCTATAACTTCTCTAAAGGCTCCTACAATAACCAACACAAGTAAGAAGCCTAAACCCATTGCAATGCCATCGACAATAGCGGGCAACACGGGCTCTTTAGAAGCGAAGGCTTCCACACGGCCTAAGATGGCACAGTTGGTTACGATTAACGGAATAAATAAACCCAATACTTTATAGAGTTCATGCATGAAGGCGTTAAGAAACAGGTCTACCATGGTCACCATACTGGCGATCAAAACGATAAATACGGGAATGCGAACCTGAGGGGTAATAATCATTCTGAGCACTGATGTAATGAGGTTAGAGCTAACCATTACAAACATGGTTGCCAAGCCCATTCCTAATCCATTAGTTGCTGTTGAAGTTACAGCTAACAGTGGGCACAGAGCAAGCATTTGGCACATGGCTACATTATTAGACCATAGACCATTGGTAAACAGTGACTTGTAGTTAGTTTCACTCATTGTTAGAAACCTCATTTGCAGGTTCATAGGATAAAATCGTTTGCTTATGCAGTTTGAATTGCTGTAGACCTAAATAGACAGCTTGAACCACGGCGCGAGGTGTAATAGTTGCGCCAGTAAATTGATCAAACTCACCGCCATCTTTTTTGACGGCCCATTGTTCAAGCGTGAGATTTTCTAGAGACTTACCATCAAAACTGGTAATCCAATCGTCTTTATTTATTTCTATTTTGTCGCCTAAGCCTGGTGTTTCGGCATGAGAAATGACTCTGACTCCCAGTAATTCACCCTTTGGGTTGATACCCAAAATCACTTTGATGGCGCCACCGTATCCATCTGCTTGAGATTGAAAAGCCACTGCCGAGACGCTTCCATTTTTTAAACCAATATTCACTTCAAGTGAGTCAGATAATTCTGACTCAATTATTAATACATCTTGAGTTATCTGATTATCAAAAACACTGGAGGGTATGATTTGCTCAAGCATTTTTCTTTTGTCATTTATCAGTTCCTGCTCTATGCGATCTTTAGTAGCGGTCAGCGACATCAGAATAAGCATGCCACATATCCCACAAACACCCGCAAGCAATGCTGCGTGATAACCTAAACCATCTAAGTAACTTGGACGGACAGGAGTTTTTGTAAATAAGGCCATTGATATTGCCCCTTTAAACTAGATTCTTTTTCATGGGTTGACGGTTAAGATTTCTTCCGTAGATTTTAGGTCTGCAATAAAGGTCAATAAGCGGAGTCAGCGCATTCATAAATAGAACAGAGAAACCGATTCCTTCGGGAAATCCTGCCCAGACACGAATAATGAAATCTATGAAACCGCATCCGAACGCATAAATGATTTGGCCAACTTTACTGGCAGGTGAAGTCACCAAATCTGTAGCAATAAAGAAAGCGCCAAATAAAAGGCCTCCAGAAAACACATGGAAATTAAAACCTAAGAATTTTTCCGGCAAGAATAGGCTTAGTAACAATGCTGGAACTCCCGCAGATAAAGTCATAATCACAGGAATGTGCCAGGTAATGACTCTGGATACAATCAACCAGATACCTCCGAGTAGAACCAGTAGTGCTGATGTCTCACCCAAACTTCCTGGAGTCGTTCCGAAAAAACTATCCTTGAGTGAAAAGCTTGACGCGAAGAAATCCGTAGCGGATGTTCCGAGACTAGCCTCCGTATTAAAATTTCCGAGAATCGTGGGGCCTGTAACACCATCTGGCAAAGCCGTATTTCCGAAAATGATACCGAAGCTCTCAAAGATTCCAGGACTATAACCGCTGACAAAAGTCGGTAGAGGCCAAGTGGTCATTTGCAATGGAAATGAAATTAACAAAGCAACACGAGCTAACATCGCGGGATTAAATAGATTTTGACCAATACCTCCGTAAATCTGTTTGCCAATGGCAATGGCAAAAAAACCACCCACCACTGCGATCCACCAAGGTGCCCAGGGTGGAAGCGAAAGCGCTAATAACCAGCCGGTCAATACTGCGGAGCTGTCTTGTAATCGAGTTAAGGGTTGCTTGAGTAATTTTAAGCAAAACGCTTCTGTAGCCACCGCAGCAAACACAGTAGTCAATAGCATTAATAACGCGGGGAGACCATAGCTGTAGATTCCCCAAGCAGTGCAGGGAAGTAAGGCCAAACACACATTTAACATAATGCGTCTGACCGTCATGGAATTATGGGCGTGAGGCGAACAGGCCAAAGTTTCTTGCATAATTTATCTCCTGTTACGCAGGGTTAGTTGTTCTCTTTCTTTTCTTGGCTTTAGCTGCTTTGGCAGCTGCCTTAGCATCGGCTTCTTTTTTGAGCCGAGCCCTTTTTACTTCAGAAAGTTGTCTGGTGTAGTCGAGTCGTCGGTCTTGATCAGACTGCTTTTTTAGCTCGCCTTTGGCGAATTGAAAATATTGAACCAGTGGCAAATGGGAGGGACAAACATAGGCACAAGAGCCACATAAAATGCAGTCGGTGAGGCCAAAGTCCACAGCGCCGTCATAGTCTTTGTATTTAGTATGTCGAGCCATTTCCAGAGGTACTAAACCCATAGGGCAGGCGTTGACACACTTGCCGCACTTAACGCAGGGTGAGCTTTCAGCTTGAGGTATTTCTTGTTCATTAAGCGCGAGAATGCCACCACAACCTTTTACCAAGGGTACGTCGGTGGTTTTCATTACTTGGCCCATCATTGGGCCACCTGCTATGAGGCGTGAAACCTTATCTTGATCAGCACCCGCTTGGTCTAATAATTCCGATAGAGGTGTGCCGAGTCTTGCTTCAAAGTTGCCAGGGGAATTGACTGCTCGACCGGTTACTGTAACGATACGTTTTACCAAAGGCATGCCTTCTAAAACTGCATCGGAAATTGCTGCAACCGTAGCAATGTTTTGACAAAGAAACCCTACTGAGGAAGGTAACTCACCAGATGGCACCTCAACCCCAGTTAATACTTGTATCAGCTGCTTTTCGCCACCAGTAGGGTATTTAGTAGGAACAACCGCAAGGCTAATTTGTAGATTTTCATAGAAGGTTGTCGAGTTTGCCAAAGGCCATACTCTTCTAATGCCCGAAGACTTATCTCCGTTTTCTTTTGCGAGCGCTTTCTTAAGAATTTTAATGGCTTCGGTCTTATTGTCTTCAACACCAATAATGACGGATTTAGGTTTCAATATTTTTTGAGCTATTTTGATTCCACTAATAATCTGCTCTGCACGTTCGCGCATGAGCATATCGTCCGCCGTGATATAAGGCTCGCACTCTGCTGCGTTGACAATCAAGGTGTGAATTTTATCTTTAGCTAAATACTTAATGTTGGATGGGAAACTGGCTCCGCCCATTCCAGTTAAGCCTGCTTCTCTTAGCCTTTCGATTAAAATGTCTGCAGATGATTCTAGCGAAAGTCTGGGAAGATAATGCCACTCATCGCCGTGACGTTTTATTTTGATACAAAGATTTTTTAAGCCAGACGCATGGGGAACTGGATATTCACCTATGTCTTTTACTTCACCGGATACAGAAGAATGAATGTATGCTGAAACAAAGCCACCAGCTTCCGCAATGACTTGCCCAGTTTTCACTGAATCTCCGACCTTCACGATCGGATTAGCGGGCGCTCCAAGGTGTTGGCTTAGTGGAATGATCACATGATCAGGTAATAGTGCTTTGGCGATTGGTTTGTGATTCGACAGATGTTTATTTTCATCTGGATGAATACCACCTTTTATCTTGGCAAAACTAAACATACACCCTCCAATCAACAGTCTTTCTATAAATTTAAATTAAGCAGCAGAAGGCTGAGGCCAAGTCCAAGTAGCCACCGTTGTTGGGTCGGGCTGCATGGTAATACAGTCTTCGGGGCAAGCGGTTTCGCAGGCTGTGCAACCTGTACAAGCTTTTCGAATAACCCCATGAATTTGTTTGTTTGCTCCCACAATGGCATCGGTCGGGCAAACCTTTGAGCATCTTGTACAACCTGTACAAAGGTCGGAATTTATAATGGCAAATGCTGGAATGTTTTCGGCGTCATCACCAAGCTGTAGTGAAATGCCTAATTTTTCTGCAAGCTTAACGGCCAAGCCATTACCACCCGGCGGGCAACAGGTTGGATCTGCTTTGCCGTCAACGATTGCTTCCGCGGCTGCACCGCAACCGGCAAAACCACACTGACCGCAATGGGTATTAGGAAGCATTTCCTCTACTTCTTTTACAATTGGGTTTGATTCAACTTTAAAAACCTTAGCTGCATACGCTAAAAGAAAGCCAAGGATTAATCCCATTAAATAAAGAACGACAATAGGTGCAACCATCTTTAATTCTCCTTTAAACCAATCCAGTGAAACCCATAAAGATCATCGAAAGCAGACCAGCAGTAATAAGTCCTATTGGTGTGCCCTGAAAAACTTTAGGTACGTCAGCAAAAACCAATGATTGTCTTAAACCAGCAAAAATAATCATGACTAAAGAAAAACCAATTGCAGAACCAAATCCGTATACAACGCTCTGTAATAAGGTTAACCCCTGTCTTACGGTTAACAGTGATACACCTAAAACCGCACAGTTAGTGGTAATAAGGGGTAAGTAAATTCCAAGGCTTTGAAATAATGCTTGGCTTTTCTTTTTGATGAACACTTCAGTGAACTGAACAATGGCAGCCACAATTAAAATGAACGTAAGAATTCTTAGAAACTCTAAATCAAGCGGAACTAATATAAGATTTTCAATCAACCAGCCACACAGAGCAGCCAGTGTTAAAACGAAAGTAGTTGCGAGTCCCATTCCGGTGGCTGTGCCTATATTGTTAGACACACCCATCAAAGGACATAAGCCGAGAAACTGAACCAGTACCACGTTATTTACTAATACAGTTCCAATTACAATTAAAATCAGATCCACGGCAACCACCAAACAAAGCAATTATTGCAGAGCAAAATTGCACTTACCGTGCCATTCGTTTCTACCCAAAATTTCGCCTTAATTTGTACCATTTGCTTAGTTTGCACACGAAATCGGTGCGTTTGTGTAGTGTTTAAAACAAGCTGAGAAAGTCGCCTGTTGTAGGGAATGTGACAGGAATATATGGATTCGATTGATTAATTTGATTTATGTCAAGCAATTCAATACCAATATTTTTGGGGTATGCTTATTGCAAAAATGAAATTTAAAAACTCGGCCTAATAACCCTTATAAATGACAGATTAGATTTCTAAATTTAATAGAAATAAATGAAATTAAAATATGAGAACAGCAGAAGGTGAAGGATGACAAAGCAATCATTGCCAAGTATGGATGATATGGAAACCCTAAGGGTTGCGTCGGTGGATGATGTCATGCTTCCTAAAGAAATAGTAGAGTTGATGAAGGGATCTGGAGCCAATGTTTTCTATGAAGTTGTTAAGCATTGCCCCGTTGCCATTTCAATTACTGATCTACACGCAAATATCGTGTACGTGAACAAATCCTTCGTGGATGTAACCGGCTATAACATGGACGAAGTGTTAGGAAAAAATGAATCCATACTTTCTAACAACAACACTCCCGCACTGGTTTACGAAGCGCTATGGAAGCAGCTGCAATTGAAGCGACCCTGGTCAGGCAATTTAGTCAATAAAAGGAAAGATGGTTCAGAGTATTTGGCAGAGTTAACCGTCTCTCCAGTGCTAAATGAAAATGACGAAGTTATTCATTATTTGGGTATGCACAGAGACGTATCCAAAATGCATAGCCTTCAGAGTCAGGTGCAAAATCAAAAATCACTGATTGAGTCTGTGGTTAATTCTAGCCCTGTTGCAACCATACTCTTAGATAACACTGCTGAGGCTGTTCTAAAAAATGAAGCATATTCAGACTTAGAAGTGGAACTTCAAAACTCTCCATTGTCCGAAGTGTTATCAGCTTTTGGAATGAGTTTTGAAAAGTGTTTTCAAATGTACCAAGAGCAAGGCAAAGTCTCAGATGGACTTGAGTTTTCAATCCATACCGGTGGTATTGATGAAAAATGGTTTGCTTGCTCAGGCCAAGTGATTTCGGTTGATGATGATTCTACCCACGGATTTTTTAAAAAGAAAACCCGTGACTATCTTCTGCTAACCATTACCGACACCACCAAAATTCATCGACAGCAGATGAAGAGTTATTTGAATACCATTAAAGAATTAATGGTTGAAGAAGAATACATTCAGGGGTTACATGAAACCTTCAATGGTGTGATTCACCAAGTTGAACGGCCCATAAATATGCTTTCGGCAGCTGTTTCAATGCTAGAAAGACGAGCTTCAGATACCAATGATGAAGACCCAGTATTGATTGCGATGAAAGAAGCGTTGGATGCCGGTCAAGAAGCTCTAGAAAGTTTATATGACTTGGTTCCTAACCGGGAATACTCGACACGGGTGCCAGTCAATCTAAATCAGCTTATCCGTGAAGTACTGTCTATTACTTCAGATATGCTCATTGCTAGCGGTGTTGAAGTAGATTGGCAGCCAGTTAAAAAAATTCCATTTGTTATTGGAGTTGAAAACCAACTGCGAAGTGTAGTGAAGAATCTCTTAGAAAATGCCGTTGAGTCCATGAATATTGCCAAGTCCAGCAACCGAAAAATCAATATTAAAACAGAGTTTCATAAAGAAACCGTTGTTCTTGAAATTCAAGACACTGGCCCTGGCGTTCCAAAAGACCTAGAGGTCAAAATATTTGAACCATTCTTCTCGACTAAGCCACCAGGTAAAGGATATCGCGGTATGGGCTTAGCCATGGTTCAAGAAGTGATTAATGATCATCAGGGCACTATTCACCTGGATCAAGAATCCTTCTTAGGATGCAAATTTATAATTCAACTACCTAAAGCAGCATAAAGACTGCGGTAGTACTCTCTCTCATAACAAAAATGTGGACCGTATTTGATGATGAACTCTCCATCTAGTCCTGTTACCAGTTCAAAATCCAGCGCAGAAAGGCTGGTAGATAAAGAGTTAAAAGCCATTTACATGGTTTCCAGGGAGCTAGGAAACTCACTGCAACTAGAGCAAACGCTGCAGCAGGTTTTAAAAATTCTTCATGAAGAAATGGGCTTGTTACATGGAATAATTACGATATCTGATGAAAATCAGAGCAAGCTTTCGGTGAATTCAATTTATACAGATTTAGCAGATCCTGATGAACTGATTTCAATGTTCAAAGGCATTCACTATCAAAGTGGCGAAGGCATTATTGGTAAAGTGTTTGCCAGTGGTGAATCCATAGTGTTAGGGCGCGTTTCCAGCGAGCCCAGTTTTCAACACAAGCTTGATATTTATGATTATGAACTGCCTTTTATTGGTGTTGCCATCTCTGATGGTGAAGGTGGAATTAAAGGCGTTTTAGCTGCACAACCAGACAGACCTGCTGACGAGAATTTAGCTGAACTCACACGGTTTATGCAGATGGTGTCGAATTTAATTGTCGATAAAGTTAAATTTATTGGCAAGGTGAACAAACGCCAAAAAGATCTAGCAGAAGAGCGGGATGAGCTTCGAAGAGAAGTTAGAAATAAATATGGCTTCGACAACATGGTTGTAGGCCGAACCGATTCCATGAGACGTGTGTTTGATCAGGTGCGTCGTGTTGGTAAGTGGAATACCACAGTCTTAATTCGGGGCGAGTCTGGTACAGGTAAAGAATTAATAGCAAGTGCCATCCACTATAATTCTTCACGCAGTAAAAACCCATTTGTAAAACTTAATTGTGCCGCACTTCCAGAAAACCTACTTGAATCTGAGTTGTTTGGCCATGAGAAAGGGGCGTTTACTGGCGCAATCAAACAACGAAAAGGTCGTTTCGAACAAGCCCACGGAGGCACTCTGTTTTTGGATGAGATTGGTGAGATATCTCCCATGTTTCAGGCTAAATTACTTCGGGTACTGCAAGAAGGTGAGCTTGAAAGAATTGGTGGAAATCAGACCATTAATGTTGATGTAAGAATAGTGGCAGCAACCAACCGAAATCTTGAAGACGAGGTTGATCAAGGTAAGTTCCGTGAAGACCTGTTTTACAGACTCAATGTTATGCCAATTATGCTGCCTCCGCTGAGGGAGCGGGTTGCCGATATTCCAGAGTTGTCTAGTTTCCTAATTGGTAAAATTTCGCAAGATCAAAAACGTGAATTAAGAATTACAGACAGTGCTGTAAGAGCCTTGGTTAATCATGATTGGCCTGGAAACGTGCGTGAACTCGAAAATTGTTTAGAGCGCGCTTCTGTCATGTCAGAAGACGGGACTATTGACCTAGATGTTATTTCTTTAAGTGGTATGGCGACCCAGAGCTTGCCCAAACCTGCTGCTCGATATAAAGCACCGGAAGTGGATATCAATAGCGATGAAATGGATGAGCGTGAGCGGGTAATTGCGGCCTTAGAGCAAGCCGGTTGGGTTCAGGCCAGAGCGGCTAGATTACTAGGTATGACACCTAGACAAATCGCTTATCGAATCCAAACGCTCAATATTCATATGCGCAAAATCTAGTTTCCATTCCAAATCATCATTTAAGCCGAATCCTAGGATGCTACATCCACAAAGATTCGGCTTTTTTTATGACAATTTCATTGTCGCCTTTTAAACAAAGTTCTGTTGCTTTCTTTCATTTTTTAGCAGTCGCTATAAAAAATCCATAAAAAACAATAGGTTATAGGTTTATAGGTTAGGGCATATGGTTTGCTAATAGTCTATTGAGTTAAAAATTCGTATTGGTCGCTTTCGGATTAGAAATATCAATCGAACTTTTAAATTTCTGAAAACAGATTCCAAGACCACAGATGTTTTGGTGATTGAACTAATAATTACAGACCCTCAAGAGGAGAGATCTTATGGATCTTAATGTAATCAACGATGCAGAAATTCCGAAAGCCGAAAGCGGCTGTTCATCAAGTGGCTGTGGCGGTACTGATGACCAGTTATCTCATTTGCCACAGGATATTCAAGACAAGGTGCATAACCATCCTTGTTACTCTGAAGACGCCCATCACTACTTCGCCCGTATGCATGTCGCTGTAGCGCCTGCATGTAATATCCAGTGTCACTATTGTAATCGTAAATACGATTGTGCAAACGAATCTCGTCCTGGTGTGGTGTCTGAATTACTAACGCCAGATCAGGCTGTTATGAAAACCAAAGCAGTTGCCGCCAATATTCCCCAGATGACTGTATTAGGAATTGCTGGCCCTGGCGACCCATTAGCAAATCCAGAAAGAACATTTGAAACCTTTAGAAGGCTGAGTGCAGAAGCACCAGATATTAAACTTTGTGTTTCCACCAATGGTTTGTCTTTGCCAGATTGTGTAGAAGAACTTTCAAAGCACAACATCGACCACGTGACCATAACCATCAATACTTTGGACCCTGAAATCGGTGCCAAAATCTACCCTTGGGTATTTTGGAATAATCGCCGAATCAGAGGGAAGAAAGGTGCGAAGATTCTGATTGAACAACAACAGAAAGGATTGGAGATGCTGGTAGCAAAAGGCATTCTCGTTAAGGTCAACTCTGTGATGATTCCCGGTGTTAATGACCAGCACTTAAAAGAAGTCAGTAAAGTGGTCAAACAAAAGGGCGCATTCTTACACAATGTGATGCCACTGATTTCAGAAGAAGAGCACGGCACTTTTTATGGCGTAATGGGGCAACGTGGGCCTTCCGCTGAAGAACTACAAGATCTTCAGGATGAGTGCGCTGGTGATATGAACATGATGCGTCACTGCCGTCAGTGTCGAGCAGATGCCGTGGGCTTATTAGGTGAAGACAGAGGTGAAGAATTCACCCTGGATAAGATTGAAGAAATGGACATCGACTACGACAAAGCTATGAAGATGCGTGCTGTTGTACACGAAGGTATTGAGCAGGAACTGGCTGAGAAAAAAGCTAAAAAAGCTCGCTTAGCTGGCGTGACTGTTAGTCAGCCAGAAGTGGCAACCAGACCAGTTCTAATGGCGGTAGCCACCAGTGGTCAAGGAATGATTAACCAACACTTTGGTCATGCTACAGAGTTTTTAGTTTACGAAGCATCCAGTTCAGGTATTCGTTTTATTTCACACAGAAAAGTTGATCAATACTGCATTGGTAACGATACCTGTGGTGAAAAAGAAAGTGCGCTATCTGGAAGTATTCGAGCACTAGAAGGTTGCGAAGTGGTTCTGTGTTCCAAGATTGGTTTTGAGCCATGGGAGCAATTAGAAGAAGCTGGTATTCAACCTAATGGCGAGCATGCCATGGAAGAAATTGAAGAAGCGATTCAGGCGGTTTATCAAGAAATGATTGAAGCCGGAACCGCGTTAGTTCAAGAAACCGAAGCCTCACAAGCAACTGCTTAATTTACAGGAGAATACTCATGTCACTTTCCATTGTTGAATCCTGCGTAAATTGTTGGGCTTGTGTAGATGTTTGTCCTAACGATGCAATTTATCAAGCTAGCCCGCACTTTATGATCAACCCCAAAAAGTGTACTGAGTGTGAGGGTGAGTTTGCTGACGCGCAATGTGCGAGCATCTGTCCTATTGAAGAAGCTATTTTGGACGCCGCCAACGAGCCTCTAAACCCATTGGGCTCGTTAACTGGTATTCCGCCAGAAAAAATGGCTGAAGCAATGACAGAAATACAAGGGCGTTAATATGCAAATTCAGTCTTTGCGCTTCTTCGGTAAACCCGGCTGCATTAGTAACAAGAAGCAAATAAAGTTACTAAAAGCAGCTGGTGTGGAAGTAGAGCATATCAGTCTTTTGGATCACCCATTTGAAAAAGAAGAATTGAGAAGCTTTCTGTCACAATACCCTAGAAGCCAATGGACTAACGCCAGTGCCCCGGCTATTAAAGCCGGGGAGATTAATCCTGTTGCTCTAAGTGAGTCTGAGTTATTGGAACATATGCTCAAGTCGCCTTTGCTGATTAAAAGACCTTTAATCGTTTTTCAAGAAAAGAAACTGGTCGGATTTGGCTCTGATACGATCAATGTTATTGAAAGCATCATAGGTCGACGTTTAGACGCCGATGGTTCTGTCGATCAGTGTAGTGCCAAGAAAAGTGATCTAGAAAGTCAAACACAATCAAAGGATTCTGTTTATGACTGCGCAGCCGTTTGAATTAACAGTAGACTCGAAGGATGCAGCTGAAACTCTTCAACCTTTAGGTGCTAGAGATCTAGAACGAAGAAATGCGGGTTATTTCAGCCAGATTTTGAAATCACAACGGAATAGCGCGACTTGTTTGCCTTTTAAATTAGGCTTGAGTGACATTGAATTTCAACACTTCAAACATTTCATCGGGTCTTATGGCTACCAGACTTCAATCTTCTGTTTCGAAAATTCTGATACTCGACAAGAGCTTTTAGAGCTTAGAGCCGATGAATTCAATGATCTATATTCACTGTTTTTAGATCACAAAGGTTCTGTTTCTGATACTGAATTATGGGCTGCCAAGATTTTAACCGCAGCGTGTTTTGGATCTGAGCACCTGTGGCGCGACTTAGGCCTAGAAAGCCGAAAAATGTTGGCCAGTTTAATCAATGATAATTTCCCGAGACTTTTCGAAAAAAACGAAAAAGATATGAAATGGAAAAAGTTTTTCTATAAGCAATTGTGTGAACAAGAAGGGGCTTATGTTTGTCGAGCCCCTACTTGTGAAGAATGTAAAGCTTATGACGATTGCTTTGGGTCAGAGGAGTAAAGGGTTATGGCTCTCTCTAGACTAGCGAGTTTGTTACAACCTAAATTTCCTCCGCTGATAGAAGAGCATGAAACCGCCTCGAATACCGAATTGGTGTTGAGGTATCATGAGAGAAGCCAGCACGATTTTCTAAAATTTGCTCGCGGGCCCGAAACCCTTGATTGGGATCAGCAACCCAATCCGTTTCGTAGCTTTAGTGGTGTAAAAAAGACATCTCTACCTCTACCAAGTTATTCAAATAGTTTCGACAGTGAAAGTCTTTTTCAGTGTCAAGAATCTTCAGAACCGTTCAGTCTTAAGTCTATATCGGCTTTGCTGAGGTATTCTTTTGGATTAACGGGCTGGAAGCAGTATGGCCCAGATAAATGGGCTGTAAGGGCTAACCCTTCAAGCGGTAACCTACACCCCACCGAATGTTATCTAATTATTGGTAGCAGTCTTGATCAGTTACCTGCTGGCTTGTATCACTACAATTCAGAGTTCCATGAGTTAGAGCTCATAAAGCTTCTGACATGTGAATCATCACCGGTTGTTTACCTCGTATTGACCTCAGTGTTAGAACGGGAAGCCTGGAAATACGGTGAAAGAAGCTTTAGGTATTCTCAGTTAGATACTGGACACGGTATCGCGGCCGTTACCAGCTCTGCCAACCTTCTGGGTTGGTCTACCTCCATTGCGAGTTCTTTAAGTACAGAATTCATTAATCAATTGCTTGAGCTTGATAGTTTTGTTTTTGAAAACGTGGACTCAGAATGCAGCGAATGTATTCTTGCGATTACGCCAAATGATAACAGCTTAATAGGCACCACTATTCTTGAAGAGCTGCAATTCCATGATGTGGACGCTACCGTAAAAGCCAGTGCTCTGTCCGAAGAAAAAATAATTGACTGGTCTATTGTTTGGGATATTGAAAATCTTACGAAATTTCAAAATGAACAAAGCATCTTTAGGCCTATTGAACTTGCGAGTCGATCCATAACAGAGGCTGATAAACCGGCGATTGATACGATTTTGTCTAGAAGAAGCGCTCAGAAGTTTGAAAAAACAAAGAGTGTTGAACTGAGTCAGTTCATTCAAATTGTTAAAACCTTTGAATTGAATATACAGCTCAACTCAGTCCATTGGGATCAATACTTTCTCCCCATTATTATTGTGCACAGAATTCAAGATCTGGACTCGGGCGTTTATACATTCTCTTCAAAGAATAAAGTCCTCAGTTCGGATCAAATCATCCAATTTGGTTCTGAAAGCATTTATCTGAAAAAACTAAAGTCTGGAGATTTTTCTAAAATGAACGGAGCACTTTGTTGCAATCAAAGTATTGCGTCGGACTGTTCATTTTCAATTGGAATGCTCGCTAAATTAGAAAACTGTTTGAAAGACGTTGACGAATCGGCTTATCGAACACTGCATTGGTTAGCTGGCATTAAGGCGCAGGATGTTTATCAATCAGCCACGGCCATGAACTTGTCAGCGACCGGAATGGGTTGTTTTTTTGATGAGCCCTGGCAGGAATTTTTATCCCTTGAAGTTCAATCATACCGAATGATCTACGCAGTGGCAGTTGGTCACGCCGTTACCGATGAACGCATAGCCAGTTTTACTGGTTACCACCATTTAGATTCCCGAGAGAGGGCAACAATATGACTGAAGTTAAGCGAATTACACTAGAAAGCGCCGATAAGCTTATTGGCCAGGATCACGTTGTTCTACTGGATATGCGTGATGTTAGATCCTTTAAGTGTGGGCATATTGAAGGCGCTATCAACCTAAGTGATTTCAACGTACGAACTATTTTAAAGCAGTTCAATAAAGACCTAACGGTTATTGTTTATTGCTATCACGGTAATAGCAGTCGAGACATGTCAGTACTGTTTACTGACTTCGGTTTTAAGCATTGCTTTAGTATGGATGGGGGATATGAAGGTTGGATGGCCTATCAGCAAGAAAAAAAGCAACTTACTGGCTCAATTCAATCCTGGATGACTGATGCAGGCTTTAATCCTCTTGATATTGAAAGCAGATCTTACAATGGTGAAACAGCATTGATGTATGCAGCAAGGGAAGGAAAAACTGAATACCTCATTCAGCTTATAGATTATGGCGCAGATATCGATGCGAAAAATTACGATGGAAACTCTGCCGTTTGGCTAGCTTGCTTTAATGGTAATCCAAACACTCTGGAAGTATTGATTGAAGAAGGCGCAAATCTGAACTTGCAGAATGACAATGGCGCTACCCCTTTAATATATGCCGCATCGGCTGGCAGAGAACAAATGGTCAGAATGCTTTTGGCGGCGGGCGCGGATTATGGCAAGCAAACACTGGATGGTTTTTCCGCCCTTGACGTGGCTGCGACTTTACCAATTCTAAAACATCTCAGATCTGTTAGAACCTTTGCCCAGGCTTAGTTGAAAATCAAATTGAAATACGGAAATCAATGGTAAGTAGGAATGATGTTATGAATGCAACAGTTGATAAAATTAAAAAACAGATAGCTGATAATCCAGTCATTATGTATATGAAAGGCACGCCTGAGGCGCCTGAATGTGGTTACTCAAAAGCAGCTTGTGAAGCATTGGCAAGCGTTGGAATTCAATTCACTTATGTGAATGTATTAGCGGCTCCATTTATTCGTGAGCGCCTGCCTAGTGTTTCTAACTGGCCTACCTTCCCTCAACTATTTGTAGCTGGCGAATTAGTGGGTGGCAGTGACATAGTTGTGGATATGGTCGAGCAGGGCACTCTTAAACCCATGGTAGATAAAGTTTCAGAAGGAGTTAGCTAGTGGCGGTTGCAGTTTCTGAAGTTGAAAAACGAATCTCTGAAGGATTTGACGATGCCCAATTTGAAATAGAGGGCGAAGACTGTAATTTTACTGTGACGGTCATCAGTCAGAGTTTCGAAGGTTTAACGCCTGTTGCAAAACAACAGAGAGTTCTGGCACTTTTTTCAGATCTGATTCAAGCGGGCGACCTCCATGCGTTAACAGTAAAAGCGTTTACCTTGGATGAATGGAATGCTAAGAACTCAAGTTTGGTTCAGTTAGAGGGCTAGATACTCATTTAACTTTTGCCCCGGCTTCTCCTCTAATTCGATTTCAGTCTTTTGAATTCGAATACCCAGTCTGATTGGGATAACTGAAGTTTTTTTGATCCCATCCTGCTAGAGGCCTTAATACAGGCCTCGCTTCCTTGTTTAGATGACTTATTCAAGTAGTTGTCATTAGTTCACTGCGCTGGCTTTATCACAGTTGTTCGCAAAATTACTAAATTTGGCCTAATTCAAACTGGTGATTAAGCCTTTTTAGACAATAATGAAAAGAAGCACCTAAAACGTCGTGAGACAGCATGTTCGAATTCAATTTTTCTGTTAAGAAAAGGCTATTACTTATTGCAGTGGTACCCATAGTCATAACATTGGGTTTGGGAGGATTCATTGCCATTCAACTGCAAAAACAGCATGAAATGATGCAATTGGAGATAGCTAGCTTTAAAGAACGCGCCAATATATTGGCAGTTGCTTCGAATTCACTGAATGCCCTTAATAACAGTTTGATTGCATTGGTAGCAGCAGAAGGAGGCGATATCAGAGAAGCTGCTTTAGGTGTTATCAAAGCGTCTTCATTACTTGAAGAAAGCTTTAAAGTGTTGCCAGAAAAGATGGAAGAGGCCTCCGAGATGGAGGCGTTATACCAACAGCTTCAGGACACTCGTCCTAATTTTATTAAAATTCTTGGACTCGCTAGAAACGGAGAAGATCAACAAGCATTACTGCTATTATCAGACACGGGTGCAAATTCTATTAATGAACTAAGAAGCCAGATTGATCTTGTCATCTCCAATGTTCAGGATAATCAAGTTAATCAGGTGTTTCAGAACATCAATTCAACTGCTAAGTCTTTGATATTTGTGATCTGGGTTATTCTCGGATCAGGTGCTGTAATCGCTTTGATTGTTGCCTTTGTTACGGCGTCGCGCATTAATGTTCCTCTTCAAAAAATTCATAAAGCAATGATAGATATCTCCAGTGGCCAATTAATCACAATTGAATATAACTCGAAATCACGCAGTGAAATTGGTGATTTAATTGTGGGGGTGAATGCCACTTCTGAAAATCTCAAAGCCATTGTTTCAAATTTAAAAGAACAATCCGGGGTGTTACTCGGTCACTCAAAAGCGCTAACCGCCAGTGGCCAGGGAATGACCCAAAGAGCAGAAGAAATTCAGAATCAGGCGGATCAAACCAATATGCAAGCAGAAGAAATTGAGTCGTCTTTGCAGGGAGCAAATGAAGTACTTGCCGATGCTCAAGCAGTTGCAAATACAACGGTAGGTATTAATTCCAAGAACTTAGAAAATGTAAAAACCTGCCTGAACTCTTTTGAAGAATTCGAAAACCAAATTCAATATTCGTCAACAGAAACTGAAAAGCTTTCGGATTCTGCATCGAACATTTTTGATATTACCACGACGATAAAAGGCATTTCAGAGCAGACTAACTTGCTTGCGCTCAATGCAGCCATCGAAGCGGCAAGAGCAGGTGAACAGGGCAGAGGCTTTGCAGTCGTAGCAGATGAGGTGAGGTCTTTGGCAGCGCGAAGCAATGAAGCGGTAAATGAAATATCTGAAATTGCAGAAAAAATTCAAGGCGACGTAACCAATGTGAACAGCATTTTAAATTCTCTTCAAGAAAAAACCAGAGATCAACGTGACCTGCTAGAAGTCATGAATCAATCCACCATGTCAGCATCCGATTCAATTAAAGATGCCTGCAATGGCATTGAGCGAGCAGTAACGGAAATAAATATCCAAGGTGAAAAAGTATTAAATATTCGGTCTGTGATTAATGGTCTGACCAATATTACAAAAGAAAACAATAAAGATATATTAAGTCTTGGTGATCTATCCTCCGAGCTGAATAATTCTGCTCATGAAATTAATCAACAAATTACTCATTTCAGTTGGAAAAACTAACCTTATAGCGGATCAATTATGAAAAAGTTTTGTAGTACAGCCTTAACCGTGCTGGGATTAACTGTGGTTTCATTGTCAGCTCAAGCTGAATATGTATTTGAATCTGGGCATAAAAGTTTAAAAGAATTTTTATTACCAGATATTCCCCCTGCTTTCACTAAAAGTGATTTGGCCCCGGAAAAAGTTGCACTAGGCGAGAAGCTATTTTTTGATCCAAGATTTAGTAAAGATGGCGATATGTCATGCGCTACATGCCATTCCCCAGATTTTGGATGGTCAGACGGGTTACCCACAGCTAAAGGTTTCCGCGGAATGATTTTGGATAGAGCCTCCCCCACAGTGATTAATACTGCATTTAACACCATACAAATGTGGGATGGTCGGAAAAAAGATTTAGTAGATCAAGCCACTGGGCCTCTAGAAGCATCTGTTGAAATGAATACAGATATGACTGCTGCCATCAATTTAATGAATACCGATGCTACATACATAAAAATGTTCTCCAGCGCTTACCCAGGGGAGACCATTGATATGTCTTTATTTGCTAAAGCCGTGGCAGCCTTCGAAGCAACTATTATCTCAAATGATACTCGCTTTGATCATTGGGTTAAGGGTGACAAAAATGCCATGACTGAAAAAGAGATTGCAGGTTTTAAGATCTTCATGGCTGAAGACAAGGGTAACTGTGCTGCCTGTCATAGTGGGGCAAATTTTACTGACAATGGTTTCCATAGCCTAGGCTTAGAAGATAGAGATTCAGAAGATGCAGATCCTGGTAGATATAGCCAGGTACCGCTAGGAATCATGTTTGGCGCATTCAAAACACCCACAATCCGCGAATCGCTAAATACCGCTCCATACTTTCATGACGGCTCTGCGACTACACTTCTGGAAGTCGTGGACTACTACGCTAGTATTAAAGTAGGTCAGCAGGGAATATCACCTGTATTAAAACCCATTTCGTTGACTCAAGAAGAGAAGCATGCGTTGGTGGCTTTTATGAAAGCAGTATCAACCGAATCAGGGCAAATAGCTGCCTTAAAACATTGATTGATAGGATCAAGTAATGAAAAAACTTGCAGTGGTGTTGGGGGTTATCTTCAGTTCGATGGCTATGGCAGAAACTCATGTGGTTACGCAAAAAAATCAAGAGTTCAGTCACGACAAAATTACAGTGAAAGCTGGTGATGTGGTTAAATTTACCAATGAGGACTCAACCTTTCATAATATCTACAGCTTGTCCGACACTGAAATTTTTGATCTAGGGTCCTTTGAAAATGGCGAAAGCCGAGAGCATACCTTCAATAACAAAGGTGAAGTTGAAGTGGAATGTGCGATCCACCCAAACATGAAAATGACAGTAGTGGTTGAGTAGTGAATACAGGTCGCATCCAGACCTCAATCGCTGTCACCTTGCTCTCATTGAGTTTCACGGTGCACAGCGAAGAGCTTAGGGCCAGGGCAATTTTTGAAGAAAAATGTGTTCTGTGCCATGGCTATGAAGGCAAAGGAGACGGCAGAATGCAGAAGTTGTTAGACCCGCCACCTAGCAACTTTCACATCAGTGAATTGAGCCTAGATTCCATGGTGGAGATTATTACAAACGGAGGCGAAAGTGTTGGACGCTCTATTTCCATGCCTCCCTGGTCATCTGAATTAACCGAACTTGAAATTGAGATGGTCGCAAACTATGTGTTTGGTTTGAGAAACCATTAGTGTTGGCAGGCCTTAGCCGAAAAAGACTTTTAAGCCAGACAAAGAGTTTTATCTGGCTTGAGGTAACCCTTAGATTATAAAAGGCTAGGCGACTTCCATTGAAGATTCACCAACTGCTTCCATCAAGGCGTCATAGTCGCAATTCAGTACTTCAATACCCTTACCTTGACAGAAACGAATCTCTTTCTCTGTTGCGTCTGGAATAAGAGCCCAGCCACTAGGAGACGATGCCGCGTAAATGATTTCACTGAAGACCATTCTTTCGGTATCGCGAGTCAGCTTCATACCTAACAATAAATATTTTTTGTCTTTTCTGTATTCCTTTAAGAAGTTAGGAATAGCAAAACCACCCATAAGCTCGGTAATGTAATCAACATAATCGGCATCGGCGGCAATGTAACTTGGCTCTGGTAAAGGTGAGCCCATAGGTTTAAATAGAATTGGCAGTGAATTTTTA
>JANQHX010000007.1 GCA_028282465.1 Gynuella sp. | reverse complement strand
CGAAGCAGATATTGTGAGCCTTCATGTCCCCGAAAATGCCTCCACTAAAGATATGATGGGTGAAGAGCAGTTCAGTCAAATGAAACAGGGAGCGATTTTTCTAAATGCGGCTCGAGGCACTGTGGTTGATATTGACGCCCTGGCGGAAGTGATTCGCAGCAAAAAACTACTTGGTGCAGCCATCGACGTTTTTCCAGTTGAGCCCAGAGGCAATGATGATGAGTTCATGAGTCCTCTACGGGAATTCGATAATGTGATTTTAACGCCTCATATTGGGGGGTCTACTTTAGAGGCGCAGAAGAATATCGGATTGGAAGTAGCTGAAAAGCTCGCGACTTTCTCTGATAACGGAACATCTGTTTCTGCAGTGAATTTCCCAGAAGTTGCTCTGCCTGCTCATGAAGGTAAACATCGCATCTTGCATATCCATGAGAATCGGCCAGGGGTGCTTTCTGAAATCAACAATATCTTCTCAGAGAACAACATCAATATTAGTGGCCAGTATCTCCAGACTAACGACAGCGTTGGTTATGTCGTGATTGATGTGGACCAGGAATTTGGTGGGCTTGCGTTAGAAAAAATCCGGGGAATTACCGGTACAATTAAGGCGAGAATTTTGTTTTAAAAATAAAAATGGCCGAATATTTCGGCCATTCTTGTATTTGTTTCAATTTATTTTGAATCTTATGCTTTAACAGCTCTTCTTCTGGCTCCCCAAAGCGCTAATACTCCGAAACCCAGTAAACCAAAAGTCGCGGGCTCTGAAACATTCGCGAGTTTCAATGCTGCTACAGCGAAGTCAGAATTAGGTGAGCTTGAGTAAAATTGGGTACCGGTGAAAAACTCTAGTTTGGTAATTCCATCCAAGCTGAATGTGGAATCAACGTCTAAGTCATTATCCAGGTCGGCCATCAACCAGCCCCATTTATTGTCGGTCTGCGTCTCAGTTGCCTCCCAAGCAGCGCCTGCTTGAGACCCGTCTTCATAGGTAGCCAGTAACTGCGCTGATTCTGCTCCGCCGGACTCTACAAACATGTCAAGGAAGCCAATCCATTCTAGGTCTACCGCTTCGTTAAATGATACGGTTAAAAGCTCGCCGTCATACATGTTTCCATCATAAAAGCTAATCTCATCATCGCGGATACCTAAGCCATCGTTTTCGCAGCTAATATAGCTAATGCCACATCTCTCTCCGCTGTAATAGCTACCTGAGCTTGAATCGACCGTAATTTCTAACGCGCCATAGGTGTTGGTTACAGATGTGCTGACTCGCCCTTCTTGCCATGCATATGGATTAGTAAAATCAATAAGAGAGGCTTGTGAGCCTGCAGAAGCGATGATTAAAGAAGCAATGGTTAAAGTTTTTACCTTATTCATAAATCCCTCTGTGAATACGGGTTAAATTGGTTAAATGATATTTAGTGTTTTGTGATTCAATTCGCATGCCAGTTAGTCAAAAATTAACCGACCTTAACAATAAAATCATAAATTAGCTTATATATTGTCTAATTATGATTTGTTTGGCTATAAAACGAACAGTTTGTGGGATACAAGATCTCGAAATTTAGTAAACCGTTTAAGTTAATTCGAAAAGAAATTACCAAAAATCACAATTGCGGGTCGAGTCACAAAGTGAGTAAGAAATTTCGACAGCCTGCGAATATGCATAGTTAGATCAAGTGTTTTAGGGGTTTGTGATTCTGGAGCTGCGTCAAATTGCAGAACTAAAAAAGGCCGAGAATATCGGCCTTAATTAAATATCTGAATTCTAGATACAAGGATTATTTTGCTTGTGCTTGTCCAGCTCTGCGTCTAGCACCCAATAAAGCAAGTACACCAAAACCTAATAGCCCAAGAGTGGCTGGTTCAGGTACTTCAACCTTAATTGCAGCAAGAGCAAAGTCTGAGTTGGCTGCGCTTTGATAAACTTCTGTTCCAGCAAAGAACTCTAACTTTGTGATGCCGTCTAAGCTGAAGGTTGCATCCAAGTTCAAATCATTATCTGTGTCGGCCATTAACCAACCCCATTGGTTTTCAGCCTGAGTTTCAGTTGATTCCCAAGCAGTACCTGCTTTAGATCCATCTTCGTAGCTTGCAATTAATTGTGCTGACTCAGGGCTACCGTCTTCAACAAAAAGATCAAGGAAGCCAATCCATTCCAGGTCAACTGCTTCGCTGAAAGTAACGGTTAATAGCTCACCGCTGAACATGTTACCGCCACTGTAGGTGATCTCGTCATCTTTGATGCCTAGGCCATCGTTGTCACAGGCTAAGAAAGAAACGCTACACCTTTCAGCGCTGTAGTAGTAGCCAGTATTAGTGGTTACCGTAACTGACAGGTTTCCATAGGTTTGAGTTTCAGGTGTTGCAACTACTCCGCCAGCCCATTGGTCAGTGTCTGTGAAGTCGATTAGTGTTGCTTGAGCACTAGCTGAAGCAGCTAAGATTCCCGCGAAAGCCCAAGTTTTAAAATTGTTCATGAATCTCTCCGTGATTTTCATTATCTAATTTGAGTTACGAGAGCCTCATAAGCATAAGTGGTGCCAACTGTGATTGAGCGCCATTTTTAGCGCCTTTTTGATTTCTAAGTAAAACAAAATGGTTGTGTGTGTAAGGATTGCCGACAGCAAATTCCGTTAGCCGATTGGCCGTGTAAGACATTGGCTATGATGGCTGTGAACGAATTTCTATATCCAGCCGCTAATCGTTTATCAAATGTTTTAGTTGGTCATTTCATAGATGATTTAGCTGATTTTTGATGTAAATAATTTCGACAGTTATTGTTTTGAGTCATTTTTTTGGTCTAATTGTCGGTGGTTATCTATGCATTAGATTGATTTAGGCCAGTAGTAATACCGAAAACGTTATTCCCGCGTATTTGTGTGGAAAACAGCATTATGTTTTTAATGAGTCAATAGGATGGAGAGCCAGTCTCCAACCTGTATTTAGATCAAACTAATTTGGCGGCCTGAAACCTCTTCAAAGCTCAGCCCTATAAACTGAAGTACTGAATCGGCAACGGGCTGTATTTGTTTTTCAATATATTGGTCATAGTCTGGTTTTGAATTCATAAATGCTAAGGGTTCAACTCCAGACACGGTTAGAACATACTCTATTCGGTTAATTGGAAATTTAGGATCAATTTCTCGAGCAATTTTAGCTGCCTGAGCATGGGGCGGGATGTTTTTTACGTATTCCTCCAATGGCTTTCTTAATCGGCGGCGATAAACAATCAAATTATCCTTATGTCCAGCATAAAGATCGGTTACAAACTGCTGAATGTATTCGTGGACTGGCTCATCGAAAAAGACTCGTCTGTATAGTTCTTTCTGAAACTCCTTTGCCAATTCAGTCCAATCAGAGCGAACGGTTTCCAGACCTTTAAACACCAATTCATAGTTCTCAGCCGAGCTTTCAATTAGCCCTGCATAGCGTTTTTTGCTGCCTTTATCTGTGCCTCTAATAGTAGGCATCAAGAACTTTTTGAAGTGGGTTTCGAATTCAATTTCCAGCTTGCTTTCAATTTGGAACTTATTCTTTAACTGTTCCGTCCACCAATGATTGAGCCCCGCCATTAACTGTTCGCCGATCTCTTTGGCTTGCGCAGAACTCACGTCAGTCTCGATCCATATGAATAAAGAATCAGTGTCTCCGTATAGTACGTTAAAGCCCTGTTGTTCAATCCACTCCTTACTAAGCTGCATTATTTCATGGCCACGTTTGGTAATAGAGCTGGACAGTCTTGGATCGTAAAAGCGACATAAATCAGAGCCCAGCACACCATAAAAAGAGTTCATAAGAATTTTCACGGCTTGCGACAATGGTTGATTCTTTTGTTTTTTTGCTTGGTCTCTGGCGTTCCAAAGAAAGTCGATAATAGCAGGAAGTAGGTGGTCTTCTTTATCGAATACAGCACCATCGAATCCCTCTTGTGTTTGGTTCGATAGCCCGTGAAGCGCTCGAATCATGCCATAAGGATCAATAAAAAATGTACGAATAATGCTGGGATAAAGGCTTTTAAAGTCTAATACCAAAACGTTGGAATAAAATCCCGGTTTCGAATCCATTACATAGCCGCCGGGCGCGTGAAAGGTCAGTTCCTGAGTACCAATTGATGGTGCCACAAAGCCTTTTCTATGAAGCCTAGGTAAATATAAATAGTTAAAGGCAGCAGCACTGCCGCCAGATCTATCTAGGGAGTGGCCGGTTAACTCAGATCTAGCCATTAGCAGATTGAGTAGTTCGCAATGCTCGAAAATATCCAGTACTAGCTGGCAATCCTCTAAGTTATATTGAGCTAATCTAAAAGGCTCTTCCGCGAAAAGACGAGTAATTTCCTCCACTCGATTCGAAGCATCGTGAATTAGTTTCCCTCGTCCTAATAAGGTTTGTGCAACATCCTCCAACGCAAAACTGTCGAACATGTACATGGCAGTTCTTAATGAATCAATTCCATCCAGAATTCTTCTGCCAGTAATGTCGACTAACCATTTTTGATCGCTAATTTCTCCACGAGCATTTCTAGGTTGTCGCCATGTAAGAGATCTCTCGCTTCTCGTTGATCCGCGACCAATCTCAAAGGCAATTCCGTAGTCATCACATTTATTCTGTAAAACTCTAAGGTCGAAGTTAACAACATTCCAACCCAGTATTAAGTCAGGATTAATGTTTGCGAAGGCGTCTATGAATTCAAGGAGAAGTTCTTTTTCGGATGCAAAACAGTAAGTCTCAGCTTCCAAATTGTTGAATAAATAGGGTGTTGAATTTTTAATCCATAGGTAGCTTTTTTCCTGTGTTACCAGTGCGATAGAGTAAAGCTCAATGGGTTCTCCTGGGTAAAAGGGACTGGTTTCAATATCAAGCGAAGCCATGGTCAGTTTTGGCCAGAAGTATTGATTAGCGCTTGGCGGCTTAAGTTTAGGGTTTCGGTAAGTGCCGTCTTGATCTGGTTGACCAAATACTTCTACGCTGGCAGTAATGAAACGCTCCATAAGGTATCGGTCAGGGGGGGTGATATCTTCCTCCCAAAGTCTCAGTCCAGCGCCCCGCAATATCTTCGCCGCTTGTTTTAATTCACCCCAATTCCGAAAGTAACAACCACTTACCGAGTGCTGGTCGAAAGATTTCAACTCTAATGGTTTGAGTTGAAAGCTGATGAATTTCTCTCGTAGCAATTGAGTGACTTTTAATTCATCTCCAGTTAGCACAAAAAACAAAGGCATTTCACCTGATATTTCGAGGCGGCGGATACCCTGATCTGTTGCGATCCAAAATTGAAGAATTTGCTGTTTTTGCCGGGTTATCCAATGTCTACTGAGGATAAATCCATAAAATGGCGAAGCTGGAGGGATGTGAATACTGTGTTGAACCTAGTAATTATTCATTTATGTAATTCTATCAGCCAAAAGGCTGGTCGTGTGTCACGTTTCACCACTTCAGAATTGGAGAGCTTTAAAAAACGCGTGATATAGTGATGTTAATGAACTAAACAATAGAGGTTGGAGTAGCGCAATGTTTCTGATGGGTGAACGTCCCGAGTATGTTGATCAGATTCTGTCACGACTTAGAAAAATCTCAGAGCATATGCTTGCAAGCCTGCCAGAACCCGTAGAACGGGTTTCGTTGCCGGAGGTAACTGACCTGTATGCCGAATACAATTCGGATTCACTATTTGTAGTGGAATCTGGATCTATCCATGCCTGCCAAAATGGTCGATCAGTTATTGTATTTGAGCCTGGTGATTTGGTTGGTTTAAACAATGCTTATGGCCTGCCTAGTCCTGAATTCAGCTCTGATGAATACGTTATTTTGGGGCGATATGATGCCACCACCTTGTTGAAGCACCTCACCGAAGATCGGGACAAAGTGTCGTCCTGGACGGCTTATTTGGTGACCTTGAGTGCTGTGTTTGGTGATGCATATTCACGAATTGTAAAAACTCAAACTCGCCCAAACACAGGTTTTTTACAATACAAAGCAGGTGACGTAATTATTGCTGAGGGTGATGAAGCGACAGAGGTATACACTATTATCCAGGGGCAAGCCGAAGTTTCTGTTGATGGAATTAAAGTTGGCGACGTGCTTCGGGATGAAATATTTGGAGCCATGGCTGTTTTTACTCAGTCCAAACGCAGTGCAACGGTTACGGCTACTGAGCCTTGCTCAGTACTAGCGGTTCCTAAAAATGAGTTCGTTTCTCTGATGCAAACACACCCTGAAACTACGCTGACTCTTATTGAAAACATGGCGCGGAATATCATTAATTTAAATGCCCAGCTAGTTCAGCAACAGGATAAAAGTAACACCTCGGTTGTCTGAGCATCTAAAAATTTGAAACCATCATTTACAAATTACTATTTGCACCTGAGTAGATTCCGACTAGTTTTACTATCGCAGTTAAACCTGCATCCCAGACACTAGAGTCTCTAGTAATACAAAAGCATCTGAACCAAGGACGATTATTTCACCGGGCATGGAGGCCCACGTCACTGTGGTAATTCTTTAAAGCGTCATTGTAATCTGTGTATGATGCACTCTCTCCCATCGTGTAACCGAGGTGTTGAAAATGGAATTAGGTCAGTTTTCAGTGAGTCTTACCGTAAAGGATATTCAGAAGTCTTTAGAGTTTTATCAAAAGCTTGGATTTGAAGCCTTGGAAGGCTGTGGTTCTGTGGAAGATAAATGGTTGATCTTAAAGCATGGAGAGGCTGTGATAGGCCTGTTTCAAGACATGTTTGATAAAAACATTTTAACCTTCAATCCTACCGACGTAAGGTCAATTGAAAGTGCTCTTGAGAAGCAGGGAGTCGATATTCAAACTAAGTCTGTCGGCACTGACGGGCCTGGGCATATTGTGTTTGAAGACCTAGATGGCAATCTAATTATGCTGGATCAACACTAACTCTAAACTGCGCTATTTTATCGGTTGTATTTTGAGTCAAATACAAAGGTTGCTCGGAAGGCAATGCTCCGAACTTCGTTGAAATCGTATTCTTCCGGCCAACTGATTTGAGGGGTGAGCCCAAATCGAATCCAAGGACGAAAGAAGGCTTTTGATGTGCTGACACCAACCCAATAACTTTCTGAGTTCCAGCTTTCAAAGTCTTGCTCGCTGGCTTGCTCATACCCAAGATAAGATCGAGATTGCCATTTATTGTGGTGCCATCTCAAATACAGCGAGCTAATGTTAGCCGCCACATCTGGGTCGTACTCTTGGTTCAATTGATTAGAAAAACCCAATACCAGAGGATCTTTCAGCGGGTGCTCAACTAAAAAAGAATTGCTCCAGCCAAAACTATCGTCATCATCCCAAGTAAATCTATGCACCAGTGCAAGGTCATGGTTAAACAGTTTCCAGTAAAAGGGAATTTCTAAAAACGAATAGAAGATCAGGCGTCCGTTCCATCGTATACCAGATCCTGCACGTCCAATTATCGATTTAAAAACTAGGCCAAAACTTGAGTCAGTTTCTGTTATTTCCTCTTGTTCTGAATCTGAAGAATTTTCAGCATCTGGGTCAAATGACCTAGATGTATTGAACTCAATGCTCAAACGATCTTGTAGGTTTGGCAGTGTGGCTTGGGTGCTGACATTAGTGAGATAGCGCCAATCTTTTTTGGAGTCCCATTTAGGCCCTGTTGAAACCTTAACCCTTATTCGACCTGGCTTATCATTCTTTTGATCTTTTGTTGAAAACGCTTTGTCAACAATTTCGGCCGGTTTGCTTACACCGGTTGAGAGCCAGCAATAGCTTCTGTCTAAGATCGAATCAAAACGCTCAGATGGGCAATCACCTGTTTCTTCAGTGGCTGCCTGGTCCAATGCTTCACTCCAAGTGCTTGCAGGAAACAGCAAAAACATCAATGTGAGGAGCCAATGCGCTCGATAGGTGATTAAATAATCTTGGAAAGAAAACATGATATGAGTGTAGCTTATTAGTCCAGCTCTCTTAAAATGCCTAACACCTCTTGCAGGTTTTTCACCGACCATACCTTTACGCCCGGGTCGATAGTTTTAGGCTTGTTGCCAAAAGGGATAATGGCTCGTTTAAAGCTGTGCTTAACCGCTTCTTTCAAGCGCTCCTGGCCACTGGGTACTGGTCTGATTTCGCCGGACAAACCAACCTCCCCAAAAACCACTAGATCCTTAGGTAAGGCTTTATTTTTTAAGCTCGATAAAATTGAAACCAGTGCTGGTAAATCGCCAGATGTTTCAGCAATTCGAACACCACCAACTACATTTAAGAAGACGTCTTGGTCACCGGTAAAAACCCCGCCATGGCGATTTAACACTGCCAGTAGCATGGACATTCTATTGCTGTCCTGACCAACAGCGACTCGCTTGGGGTACCCCATTTGAGACTCATCGACCAATGCCTGCATTTCAACTAATATCGGGCGGGTACCTTCCCAAAACACCGTGACTACTGAACCTGGTGCATCTGCACTTTCACGACTTAAAAAGATTGAACTTGGGTTTTTGACTTCTTTGAGGCCCATATCAAGCATGGCAAACACTCCAAGTTCATTAACTGCGCCGAAGCGATTTTTAATGCCCCTAAGCGTTCTGAATCGAGAATCACTAGAGCTTTCAAGCATGATCGAACAATCAATCATATGCTCGAGCACTTTCGGTCCTGCTAATGAGCCGTCTTTGGTGACATGCCCAACAATAAAAAGTGCAGTACCCGTTTGTTTCGCGAAACGTGTTAGCCAAGCCGCGGCTTCCCTAACTTGACTGACAGACCCAGGGGCGCTTTCAATATCTGGCACATGCATTACCTGAATAGAATCAACCACCATAATGGCTGGCTTCAGTTCCTGTGCCGTTTGGCAAATCGCTTCGACATTGGTTTCAGAGAGCATTTGCAGGTTTTGCATGGGTAGATTGAGTCGTTGAGCCCTCATAGCTACCTGCTGTAAAGATTCCTCTCCAGTAACATATAGAGCGTTCATGGATTCAGAAAGGTGACACATAGTTTGCAAAAGAAGGGTACTTTTACCTGCCCCAGGGTGACCACCAACAAGTACCGCTGACCCCTTTACTAAGCCTCCGCCCAGTACTCGGTCAAACTCGGACATGCCCGTTGTGAATCTAGGCTGTTCAGATAAATCCACTTCAGAGAGACTGGTAACGGTTTGAGAAAGGCTTCCTGCGTAGCCTTCAAAGCTGACACTTCGGCTCTTTGATCCGGCACTTGGCTTAAATTCCTTTAGGGTATTCCAAGCTTTGCACTCACTGCACTGGCCTTGCCACTTGGTGTAATCGGCACCGCATTCACTGCACACGAATGCGATTTTTTGCTTAGCCATTTAGTGTCTCCAAAACAGGCGGGTGAGTTGAATCTATTCAGGCTTAACGGGAGCTGCTGATTTTTCCAGAGCCGTCAGGTAACTTTGTTGAGCTTGTACTAGCGTTTGCTTCGGATTCAAATCTTGTTTTAAGGCTTGCTTGAAGGCCCTGTTCGAGTGATTCCAGAAAAGTGCAGTTGCAGATACATTTGGGATGATTTCACCCTGTCGCCAAATGCTATAAATTTTTGCCAGTGATTGGTTTTGTGCAGACAGCTCTTGCTGAAGTTTGAGGTTAACTGGCATTCCAGAGTCTTGAGCTTCATGCATTAACTTTTGGCCTTGCTCAGATAGCAAATAAAACTCAAGAAACTGTGCTGCTAACAGTTTTTTATCTGAAGACGAGTTAATCGCCGCGATATCAACCAGTAGTAGACTTTTAGCTGGCTTGGTTTCCACGATTGGGAAATCCAACGGAATCAATTCAATTCCTTCTTGCTGGTATCTTTGCCATGCCCAATATCCATTAATAATGGAGGCACTTTTTCCTTCCACAAACAATCGATCAGCGGTGTTGTAATCCACAGATCTAGGTAACCCAGACATGTCTAACCAACTTCTTAATTTGCTGAGCGCTTTTACGGTTCCGGGTTCGGCCAGTCCAACTTGATCAGGTGCCCACTTGCCTTCGGCAGTTGAAAAGATATAACCGCCCTCGGCTAAGGCTAAGGAATAACTGAAATAGGGGTTGCTGTAATCCCATAAAATAGAATGCTCTGCGGAGCCTATACCACTGGTTTCGAAAACCAATTCATCGAAGGTTTTGGGGTCAGCACTCATCAGGCTTTTATTCGCCATCAATAGAGTGCCGCTCACCGCGTAAGGGTAGGCATAGGTTTGATTATTGTATTTAGCTGCAAGCCAAAAATTATCTGTTTGATCGACTAGTTTTTGTCCAGGGGCAACGGGTGATATGAGCTTAGCTTTGGCCCAGTCTTCTAGATATTGATGGTTCCAAAATACAATATCAGGGCCTTCACCTACAGCCGACAATTTCTGAAATCGGGTAGGAATTCTGTCCGGGCTTTCGATAACCACTTTAACGCCCTTATCAGCTGTAAAAAGCTCAGCGACAGCTTCCAATCCTGCTACGGGTTGGCTGGCATCCATCCAAAGCGTTAGAGCGTCCTCGTTTTCTTCAGCAACGGCCGAAAACGAAAGAAAAATTGAAACTGAAAGAATGTGTAGATAATTAGGTTTCACAAATACCATCCGAACAAAAATTTGCCTTATGGTATTGGTTTTTGGGTAGAAAAAGAAATGGGGGTGATCACTCACCCCGCTGCCCTAGCGCTGAATTCGCACCGGTTCGATGTCGAGGGAAGGTTTGGACAACAGCCAAATAAGCGTCTCACCTATTATGCAGCACACTAAGCAGACAGCGGATTCGACTAACAACGCCTTATCGAACAAAACCAGACCAGCACCAAGAAACCCAAAAGTCGGAATAAAAAGTAAAGTTGACAGTAATGATTTAAAATTCATTTGAACGGACTTCCAACCAATTTGTATTAACAACTTTGATACGTAAAGCATAGAAACCCTGGACTTTGAAAACTGTTCTAAATGGTAAAAAAATGAATTATTTCAATAGTTTATTAAAGTCTGTTTTTAAATCCTTTTCGGCCTAAAAACCAATTTTTTGACTAAGGTTTGTCGCAATAAAAAAAGTTTACGAATCAAATATTTTCAAACTGTTAACTTGGTTAAATTAGTCTTGTCAAAGCCGCGTCGGGCCCCTGAATGCAGGCATGCTTTTTTTTGGCGGAGGTTGCTAAGGGTAAAGAACGTACATTTGGTTACAGAAGTAAGGTCACTCTGAATGAGCGACCTGAATGGAAATTGAACAGGTTCTAGGGGAGAATAGCGGCCATCACCAGATTCATAATCTCATCTGCTAACTGCTCTATAGCCTTTTCTTCGGCTCGTCCAACCACTCCTGATACTCCTTTCGCCTTAGGGTTACCTTGCATAATGAGTCGGTTTTCCGGATCTAGGAGCTCAACAATAGAGGTTAGGTGTGCATATTCACGACCATTTTCTACTTGGCTACGCTTAATGACCCCGAGAGTCAGCCTGAGGTCAGCGTCTTGTTGAGATGGCCGAATAATGAAGCCTTTGCCTGTGAGTTCAGCTCTTACCGCGGGGAGTAAGGTTTCGCCGTCAGGGTTAATAGCCGTAACATGGAGTTTCAGCTGGTCTAGAAGACTGGCCAGCTTTTTATTGTCCTGGCGGATTCTATCGTTCAATAGCGTATCGGTGCGCCCCGTCAGAATTCTGTACTGTTCTGCTTTAGCGAGCCATTGTGATTCTAACCGAAGGCTGGGAGACAGTTGCTTGAGTTGCTCTAAAACGGATCCAGATAATGGTTCAGACTTTTCCAGCTCAAGCTCAATTTCGCTCATCTGCCTTTTTACAATGTTGCCGGCTTTGTTTCGATCCAAGGCCATAAGAACGAATACATGGCTATTGCTGGTGTAACTCTCAGCAACCTCTAAACCTTCAACATCGAAAGCATCTACATTCGACACCACCCGTTGTCTGGCGGCCTGTTCCACACCATTACCCGAAACCGTAATTTGATTGATCGACTGGCCAGAAATACTGACCTTTAGACTTCGAATAAGATCTAATCTAGCTCGGTTCCTGGCTAATTGAGCGACCGCGGACGGGTCGCCCAGTAGTTCCGCAGAACCTACCCCATAAGCCCAGCCACTTTTAACAGGTAACTCTGTCACCCAGCTGGGAAAATTCGTGTCTGTTGCCTTTGACTCAGCTTGAGGCTTTGAAGTGCTTGTCTGACAGCCAGCTACAAGCCCTACAATGAAAACCAGCCAAAGAACTTGGTAGAACGATTTAACATGAGAGCTTGTTTTCATGGTCTATTACTTTTCCAATACTTTCTGAATTTTTTCTTGGCCAATCCAAACTTCGCGGTTCGTCAGCATATCAATAAGCTTTAGATCCACTTGATAAAACGTAACACGTTTGTTGTCTAAGCTATCGACAAATGAATTGATTTCACCTGTCATCGCAAAGTCTGCACCCAATTCTTGACCCATTTCGTTGGCGGTTTCAGCCGTTGCATTGAGTTCTTGATCTTCTCGTTCAGCACGAATGTCCTCTCTTTCATCGCCAGCAGCAACAAAATCTATTTTACCGTTTTTCAATAACGCTCTTTTTATGTCATTGATAAAGGTGTCTACCGACACGTGCTCGTGTGACTTATTTCTAATCTGTTGAACAATCACCCTAGGACGCTCATCGCCTTTAATTAAGAAATCTGTGTACCAAGGGAAGCTCAACATGTCTTCCATCATGGTGTCTGCTACCAATCTAGAGTCAGTCGCATTCCACTTATCAGTTAACGCAATTTCCTCGTTAGCATCAACGCGCTTCACTGTTGTTCCACCGCATGCTTGCAGCAAGAAAACTGAACACAAAGAAATAATTAAAAACTTCAATTTCATGGTTGGCCTCATTTAATAAACTATTGATGAAAATTCAGAGCTATTAGTCATGGTAGGTATTAGGACGATTTTTTTCTGTCCAGGTTGAACTTGAACAGTAAAATTCTGAGTTTTTGAACCACCCACCCCTGCCCATTGGGTGCTAAGTTGTAGATCAACTTCACCTGGCGGTACTTCAATTCGCGCCATGCGAATTTCACCAGGTAGTGTTAGCCAGCTTCGAGTTTCAGATTTAGATGTTGCAACAGTGGCAATCTTGGAAACCAAGTCCAATAGTGCGCCAGCGACTTCATCTTCTTCGGAAACTAAATTACTAATTTGCTGACCCGTGGTGGCTTTAAGTAATTCTCTAGCGATAGATTCGCGCAAAATTTGTGGCGATTGGCGAATTAATTCCTGCATCGCGATTCTGTTGGGTGAGGAAGCTGGAAGTAGATTTTGAACCTTTCCATTCACCGTTACCGCGGATGGGCCAGGGGCATCATTCAAGTTCGGATAATAAGGAACTGTAACCCTCAGGCCTTCTACGCCGATGGCGTCAATCACCCCAAGTTGTTTCAACTGATTCCAAAATGGGCCCATGGGAATTTTTTTCTTGGTGATAACCCCTTCGAGTGTTGAGAACGCGCCTCCAGATGCATATCGACCGATAAGATCCGTAAGTCCTAAATCCGCATAGAGCATTAGAAACCATGCGAATTGATCGTTTTGCTGCTGATTGGTGCCAAAAAACAACGGCTCCAATACTAGTAGCTGGCTCCAGGGTTCAATATACACATAGAAGTTCATTTCACCTCTAGGCTGAATGAGATCCAAATGCTGAATCAGAATGATCTCTGTTTTTTCTTGTCGAGCTTCAGGAAGTTTTCTTCGATAGGTATCGGAAAAGTTTTTAGTGACATATTCCAATTCTCCTCGGGTGAATCCAGCATTTAATGCAGTGCGTACCCAATCCCATTGAACTTGCTCGACAATGGCTTGGTCCAAACCATATTGCTCAGCAAAACCAGACTTATAAGCATTGTACGATTGTTGATAGCTTATTCGTGCATCGTCCATCTCGTTATTTAGTTCATAGGTTAAACCAGAAAGATAAAGGCTCCAGGCGTCGGTACGAAATAATAAGTCTTCAGGGTTGAACCATTGCCCTTGAATAGTTCTAAACAAATTATTTAAGCGACCGAATCTGGATTTATCCTTAGAGGCTGCTTCGTCATAGTTGCCCAGTTCAACTTCCATTTGGCTAAGCAGAATATCTAATCGACGAATTTCCACTCGAGCCGCTTCTAAATCGGTAGGATTTCTGTCTGCCTGCTGGGCAGACAAAATAAAATTAAGTGCCTTTACATAATTGATTAAAGCCCGTTCATAGTCTGCTCCTCGGTATTTACTATTTCGAGGGTTACTCATGGCAACTCTGAGCTTTTCCAGAAAGCCGGCAGAATTCATGTTGTCGGCCAAACCATAAGCCTGTTCTAACAACCGGTTACTTTCATCAAAATCCCCTTGAAGGTGGGATACCATTCCCAATTCAAGATAGTAGAGCAAGGCATCGTTGCCATTGGGGCTCAATATTTCTTTAAAAGATGTTTCTGCGCTTTCATATTGTTCGGATTGAACCTGTTGCAATGCGTCATTGGCATTGCCGCCATAAGTCGCACAGCCAGTTAATATGACTGTCGCGAGCACACTGACAAGATTCACTACTGCTTTCATTATTGGATAACCATGATCTTCGGTTTAGTGTTTTTTAGATGCGGCATCAGCTGCCCAGGGCTGGCATTTTTATACGTTGAATCCAAAAGAATATATTTTTTACCCGAGTAAACCGGTCCATAGCCTTTTGGAGAGCCTTGGGTTTCTGCTGCAATTGCTAAGTGATTTGGAAATTGTAGGGCCAATAACGGCCTAGGTGACAAGCTATCAATCACAGCAGTCAAGAATTGGCTACGATCTTCACAGTCCGAATAAGGATAAAACAGCACTTCCTCAGCGAGAAGATATTTTTCTTTTCCAAATTGTTCTTGGTCAGTTTTATAGTCAAACGCAGTTTGTGCAAATCTGAGCAGCAATGAAAGTGCTTTTTCATCTGTCTGGTTGCTCAGCTCAGGGCCAAGGCTTGTTCTTAATGCATCTTTTAAACTGGTGGGTACGTCAACAGACATAAAGTCTTTTAAATCCAAAAGAGGGTAGGTAGCCAGATATTCAACACGGTCAATATTTACAGGAAGTTTTAGGTTGAATTCAGACCCTTCGAAATTAAAATTCAGGCTACGGTATTGCCATTTAGAGCCCACGTTTAAATCCGGTGATGGTAATAAATTTAACGGTTCAGTACTGGACGTTCTTTGCAAGTCATAGGTGCTGATATTCAGATTTTTAGTCTCACTCACATCTTTCAAGTAGTACTTGGTTCCGCCAATTCGAATGAAGGGTTGACCGACTAAGGTTTGATAGCTTGCAAATAGTAGAATTAAATTATTTCCAAGTTTTGCTGGCCTTACGTCCAGTCCTAGTCGATTCAGCACATACCATTGCCAAATAATCCTTTGGTCATTTTTGAAAAATAACTGTTCACTTAGCAGCGTGACTAGGACAGCTTTGTCCCAATCATTAAATGCGTGCTGTTGTGCGAAATTTTTGATTTGAGAAGTTAGGGGGTCATGATTTTGCTGGGCTAAATCCGTCCACCAATTTGACAAAGACTGAGAATCAATCTTGCCGTGTAATTCTTTTTTCAAATTATTAGTAACTTGAAATCTGGCTTCGATAGCTTGAAATTTTACGCTGTAGCTAACACCGCTGATGGTGGGTGCGACATAGACGGGTAAATCCGGCACAGGCTCGACATCTAGAGTCACAACTTCATCTGGATCTTCTTCAGGCAATGTTTGCTCTGGCAGTGTTTCTGGTTTGGGTCTGGTGTAAGTAGCTTCTTTAAAAGAAAGTTTATACTCTTGCCACTCTTTACCAATGAGGTCTGCTAACTCCTGGTCTTGCTTTGACAGATAACTTTCAAAGCCCTGTTTCTGTTCTTGTAACCACTTTTGGTATTCGTCATTTGCAATACTAAATGAAGCAGCCAAAGAAAACGTCGCCAGCAAGATGCTGGCGACTGATGTCCTAAATGTCATGGTTTTTCTTAATTAGTTTTGGTTGGCGATTTCGGCAGC
The DNA here is from genome assembly GCA_028282465.1 of Gynuella sp. GTDB lineage: Bacteria > Pseudomonadota > Gammaproteobacteria > Pseudomonadales > Natronospirillaceae > JANQHX01. The sequence continues at coordinate 87,857 of JANQHX010000007.1, read as the reverse complement.
GAGTTCATCAAAACCTTTTTCAGCTTTGAATTGTTGCCACAATGCTTGATCGTTGCCCATTGAGGTGCGCAGTGTCGCTTGAGTGTTGGCCGCAGTGTTTTGCTCGTCCATTCCAACTAGCACATATAAAGTACCGGTTGCAGGGGAGGTTCTGGTTTTAACAATGCGTGTTCCGTATAGCTCTTGATCTGTCACGATTTTTGAAACAGAAGTTCTCACTTGATCAACAGTCTCTGAATCACCAGTACCGGTAGTTTCTGTGTACTGCTTGACCATGTTCATAACATGAACTTGCATTTGCTGAGCAAGGCGAACACGAGCGGATGCAGCGGCTTGATCTTTCATGAAGTCTAAACCCGCAGCTGACTTTTGAGAGGTGCCCACTGCTGTGACAGGATACTCTGGAACCGGTTCATCGCAGATCCAGGCTGGTGCCGGTGTAGATGGATCATCTGGGAATGTGCAATCAGGAACGACTTCCGCTTGAGGTTTTTCTTCCTTGCTACCACAAGCTGCTAGAGCGACTGCAGTAAATACAACGAAGACGATTTGATAAATTCGAGCCATGCTTTTATCTCCTTAATTTTACATTGGCTTTTTTTACGTTTTTAACCAATTACTAAGACGGCTATATGACAAAAAGTGTTTGCTAGTTAAATAGGTTTAGCAAAAAGATCGTTAGTCAACATAGCAAAAAAACTGCGGGCGGACATCAAAGTAAGTGAAAAATACCAATGTCATTCAGCTAGCGTACAGCAAACCAACAAGTTTCTTTGAAAGCGTTGTTTTCAAGAAAGATTTACAAAATTTATTTATGATGCAAAGCTTCAAGTTTCTGTCACATAACTGCTATAGTTTAGTCGTTATCTCAACAGAGAGGGTAGGTAAAACAGGCGATGCTGATATTAAGGCTTAGTCAGTCTGGAAATCCTGTAGCTTGGATAGATCAAAACCAAGCGGTTACCCTTTACTCTTCTGATCAAGTGTTATGGCAACTTGGTTCTCAAATTAAAACGGTTTACGGCGGCATTAATCACCTAGGTGAACGAAGCCATGTAAACATTGCCCCTATTATCGCCAGTAGAGGCGATAACCATCACGGGCTGCAACATGCTCCCTTAGACAACAGACTGTTGTTCCGTCGAGACAATTACCACTGCCTATATTGCGGCGAGCAGTTCAGTCATTCAATGTTGAGTCGGGATCACGTCATACCAAAGTCGCAAGGGGGTAAAGACTCTTGGACAAATTTAGTGACCGCCTGTAAACGATGCAATCATCGTAAAGGCGCGCGTACACCGGAAGAAGCGGGAATGCCCTTGTTAGCCATTCCGTTTGAGCCGAATCCTTTTGAATCCATGTACCTAGCGAATCATAAAATTCTCCAGGATCAGATGGAGTATTTACAGAGCCGCTTTTCTAATCGTAGAAATTGGTTGGTTGCGTGATTTAGTGGCTTCATAAAAAAACCGGCCTTGTTAGCCGATTTTTTTGGGTGGGGGAGAAATGCTAGGGCCTATTCAAAGGCTCTAGTTCTTGTTGGCGGTCAAGATTCCACCATTATTGTAGACTTTAAATCGAGTTTCGCTGAATTCAGTAAACTTATAAACCAACAACGTCGGGGCGTCGTTGCGCTCCATTTTATTGTTGATCAAGGTCTGAATAAGGTCGGTGGTGACGTTAAGAATTTGATCTTCAATGGTGAAACTGCCATCAACTAACGTTCTGTTAGAGCCATTGATGGTTTCCATTTCAATCTCGTTTTGATCAGAAATAATCCATGTAGACACCTGCCCCGTGTCGTCAATTACCGTCCAAGTTCCAGGTAATGCTTCGATATCCACTTCAACCGGCACGGACTTTCCACCTCTAATTTTGACTTCTTCCGCCGCCGTGTTTTGTGGTGGACGATCGCCGAACACGACCTGACCATCATCGTCCACCCAAGTGTAGATCTTATCTGCTGTTACTTGGGTAGCTGCGGCTAACATTGCCAAAATCAGCATAAACTTTCGCATAATCTTTCCTCTAGAGGGATTCCAACTGCTTATGTGGAATTCAAATAGTACTGTAAGCCTAGCTTATCTGCATTCTTATGCTCTGGAAAGGCCGCAAGCCAGTAGAATTCAGGGTTTGAGAACCTTATCCCGAGCTTTTCTGAGCTCTTGGGCGGTGAGTCTTGGGTTGTTTTGCTGAACTAATAGTGATGAAACGTAGGAGGCTAAATCGCCGCAGACCGCTAAGGGGTAGTCTTGGGTATAGGCATAAATAAAGCCTCCAGCAAATATGTCACCAGCGCCAGTGGTATTGATGGCGTTGACCTTATAGGGTGCGATAGAGATCGACTCGTCCTGGCAAAAAATTGTTGAGCCCTCAGCTCCCTTGGTTACCACGAGTGTTTTCACCTGTGCTCTGAGTTTCTTAATGCCTTCTGCTAAGTCGCCGTTGCCCCAGATCACGGCTTCTTCTTCATTGCAAAACAGAAGGTCTAATTCCTTTTCCATCCAGAGTTCTAGCTGAGGTCTGAAATGTTGAACAATCGCCGGATCTGAAAAATTAATAGCAATTTCTACTTGGTTTTTCTTGGCGGTTTCAATGGCATTCAGAGCTCCAGCCTGTGCGCTGGATGTGGTAACCAGATAGCTCTCCATATAGAGCAGCTTTGAATGGGCGAGGCTTTCATAATTAATAACGTCTTCACCCACATCATCTGTGATGCCGGTAAAGGTGTTCATAGTGCGTTCCGCGTCATTCGTCACTAATACAATGCAGAGGCCTGTGTCGCCCTGGTGCTGAGGGGTAAGAAAGGGGGTCTCTACATTAGCGCCATGCATGGAGTCCAAAAAAAACTGCCCGGACTCATCCTTACCTACCTTACAAGAGAAGAAGCTGGACGCACCCATTTCACTGGCTGCAACCACACTGTTTGCCCCAGAGCCCCCGGAGGATCTATCTATTAGACTATGATTAGACAAAGACGCTAACAAAGCGTCTTTGGCGGCATGGTCAATGAGCTTTCGATGACCTTTGACTAGGTTTTTTTGAGATAAGAATTGTTCATCAACTGCATAGGTTTCATCCACCAGGGCGTGGCCCAAAGCGTAAATATCAAAGGTCTTCATTTGTGAGTAATCTTGATAACATAACCCTATTGTAAGTAAATAATTACTCAGGGTAAAAAAGCGTGACCAGGATGTAAGTTGTCTTTGGTTGTTTATTAAGTCATTTCTTCATTTATTTATGCCCAGCAAAACAAAAAAAGCCTCTTCTGCTAGCCGAACAAAACGTGCGTCGAAAAAATCGAGCAGAAAAACTTCTCGTAAAAAGAGTCAATCAAAAAAGCAAAAAATCAATTTCAGTTTGAAAAAGCTGATGCTGCAGCTGTCTTTAGTCGGGATAGTTTTGATCGGTGGGTTGATGTGGTATTTCAATGCGCGCATCACCACGGAATTTATTGGGCTGAAGTTTGATAATCCAGCCCAAGTCTATGGTCGACCCCTTGAGTTGTACAGCGGGCTTAATTTATCTGCGGAAGAGCTCGAAAAAGAGCTGTTGAGGTTAGGTTATCGCACCGCGATTCCGCCCCGCAGGGAAGGTGAATATTTGGCCACTGGTCAAACCATCGATATTCATATTCGGAGCTTTGACCATTGGGATGGAGAAGACCCGGGAGGATTTGTACGGATAGATTTTAAAGGTGATCAGATTAGTCAGGTGCGTTCAGCAACCGCTAAGCCCCTGGTCATGGTGAGATTGGATCCCCTATTAATTGGCAATATTTTTCCTCAACAACAACAAGACAGAATTTCAGTCACCCTGGATGAAGTACCCAATACCTTGAAAGCAGGTCTTTTAGCAGTTGAAGACAGAGGTTTTTATCATCACTGGGGGGTTAGCCTCTCAGGTATTTTTAGAGCGCTGATTGCGAATATCAAAGCCGGTGGCATTGCTCAGGGAGGCAGTACGCTGACTCAGCAGCTGGTTAAAAATCTATACTTAGACAAGAGCCGATCCATAGTTCGCAAAGCCAAAGAAGCCATCATGGCGTTGTTGGTTGAATTTCATTATTCCAAGTCTGAAATCCTTAGGGGTTATATCAACGAAGTCTACTTAGCTCAGGATGGCTCTCGAGCCGTTCATGGATTTGGATTGGCCAGTTTGGAGTTTTTCGGCGCGCCACTGATTGAACTTCAAATACATCAGCAAGCCTTGTTAGTTGGAATGATTAAAGGGCCAAATCTGTATAACCCATTCAGAAATCCAGAACGAGCGAAAGCCAGACGTAATTTGGTACTGGACATTTGGGCCGAACAAGGTGTTATTGACGAAGAGGATGCACAATGGGCGAAATCGCGATCTTTAGATGTTCGGACAGGTGTTCGACGTTTGAGATACCCTCATTTCTTGGATTTGGTTCAGCGTCAATTAAAAGCGCAATATCGGAGCGCAGATCTCCTAACCCAGGGTCTTAAAATTCATACCTCACTTGACCCAAGGGTTCAGCAGCACACAGAAGAATCGCTGGCTGAAAAACTCCCAGAACTGGAAAGCCGTTATCAACTAAAACCTGGTCTATTACAGGGTGCCATTATAGTGAGTCAGCCAGATACTGGAGAAGTATTAGCTTTAGTGGGTGATCGAAACGTTAGATTTGTAGGTTACAACCGGGCATTAGACGCTCGTAGACCCGTAGGTTCACTACTTAAGCCTGCTGTCACTTTGTCAGCCTTAGAGCAGGGTTACTCACTTGCCCATCAAGTCAGCGACGGGCCTGTAGTTGTTGAAGGAAAGGATGGTTCGAGATGGGAGCCCGCTAACTTTGATGAAACCAGCCACGGCAAAGTTTCGGTTCAAACAGCCTTGTCAAAGTCCTACAACCAAGCTACCGCGCGATTAGGAATGGAAGTGGGCCTACAGAATGTGTTGGGTACCATTGAGCGTCTGGGTTTAGCAGATGACCTTCCGCCTTATCCCAGCGTTATGTTAGGTGCTGCGGAAACTTCGCCATTAAAAGTGGCAGAAATGTACGGTACTTTTGCCGCCAATGGTTTTAGAACTGCCCCTCGCGCCATTCGAGCGGTAACTAACAGTGAAAACCAATTGGTTCAGTCGTTTGATTTAAGTTTCAAGCAGGTAGTCCAACCGGTAGATATGTTTTTACTACAAAAAGCGCTACAGAATGTGATGTCGGAAGGTACCGGTAAGTATGCTTATTTTCACCTAGACTCTGCCCTTAATTTATCGGGCAAAACCGGTACTACCGATGACCAACGAGACAGTTGGTTTGCGGGTTACACCGGTGACTATTTGTCTGTGGTTTGGTTAGGCCGTGATGACAACGGTACAACTCCTCTCACAGGAAGCTCTGGAGCATTAAGAGTGTGGACTGATATTATGTCCAGAATCAGACCCCAGGCTTATTTAGAGCGGGAACCGGCCAACATCGAATGGCATTGGGTAGAAAAGAAAACCGGCCTAATTTCTGGTAAAGGATGTCCTGATGTCATCAGAATGCCATTTGAGGTGGGGGTGGTGACAGACACATCCAAAACCTGTGGGCCGAGTAAAAAACCCATTAAGAACTGGATTAAAAAGTTTTTTGGTCGACAGGGTGAGTAGGCGTTGGCCTCAAAGGTGAAGTTTTAATTCAGGGATTGGAAGTAGTCATGATGAAAAGAATTCTTACTTTAATTGCTTTTATATTAGTTCTAACTGGATGTGGAGAATACTCAGATTTCCGACAAAGTATTCATTCAAGAGTGTACACCGGAATTCAGTCTGACTATGACCATCAAAGACTGCATGTATTTAATGATACAGAGAGTTTTGATGCTTTTTTTCAGTCCTTAACGAGTTATGAAGGGCCATCGCCGAATTTCGATTCCAACACAGAAACCATGGTTGTGTTGGTGGCAAAGTTAGATTCTTGCCAAGAATTTCCAGTCATTTCTGGAGTTGATGTTATTGATGGATATTCAGATCGAACTGCTATGGTGATTGTTGATAAAAAGGACGACACTTCTGGGTTGTGTGATGAGTCAATAGAATACAACCTCAACTTTGCAGCGATACCAAAGACCAAGTTGTTTGTCAGTATTGAGATGAATTCAGATAATCTAGATATTTTTGATTACACCTACGGGCCGTTGACTGTAGACAGCATTCATCATGGAATTGGCTTGGAATCCAATGAGCAATTTATGATGGTAGCTAATACCGCAGATCAATGGCTCCAGTTGTTAGCTTTCATTCCTGAGACTAATCACTTGGATTTTGATTATGATCCAATTAGTCAAACTGCCGTTTTAAAAACACTATATTTTGAAGAATGTTATGGGCTGCCTAACGTTGTAGTTGCTAATCAGTTTATTAATCGAACTACCTTTGAAAAGACCATTAGTATAGAAGGTCTCTTTTCCATTTATGAATTAGGTAATGTCGATCTATGTGAGGATTCTGTTCATCAAAATCGCTTTTACTTAGCGATCATGGAAAAACATGAATTGCCGGTAAGCTACATTAATTACCTGGACGACAATTATTATTGACGTTTATGGAAGCGCCCATACTCTATAGAGAGGCCTACTCCCATTATTGTTTTAACCGGATTGAGGTTGGCAAAACCATTTATGCCAAACCCTATTAGCCTACCTCTTCTTGCGCTTATCTCTATCGGTAGACCCAAGGCATAGCTTATCTCCTCGTCACAATCTACTGTATAAAAAACATCTCGTTTACAGTTTCTATTTGCGTTAACCGCTAATACTCCAATTCCTACCTGTGCAGTGAGGTTGTAAAGGCGCCTAACTCTGGCTACTCCATATAGGAGGCTTATGGTGCGAATCGAATCAATTGTCTCTGGATAATCAACGTCGCTATAAATATCTAAGTTGTGACTATTTAAATGGTTGCGGAAGTCAAGAGTGTAAACTCTCGAGTTCTTCAAATAATTAAAAGATAAAGCTGAGCCTCTAAAATCCTCAGTATTCATGGACTTCAAGCTTGCCCAGTAGTTACTGGCCAAAGCCTGCCCGGTAAACATCATAGCCATGATGCCCAACCAGATTTTCATTCGATTCATTCCTAAATCCTTTTATTTGAAAAATAAAGTTACCATAGTCGCGAGCTAAGCAGTACAAAAAAGTTGACGCTAGTTGAAGCAGCTATTTCTTATTTCCGTTAATTGAATCAATAATAGAAAACAATAGCTTTTGCTCCTTCAGCATCCATTGATGAAGCGGTGCGAACAATAATTGGTTTTCTGCGATTGACCATTCAGAGCTGGAGTAAGGAAGAATCATTAAATCAAAAGGTGTTCTATAGCTGTATAAATTGATTGCCGAAAGACGATGTTCAGTCTGTTTCAGTTGTTTTAGAAACTTACTTCCAGGTCTTAGATCTTTTGCCCCTTTACCAAAATAGAAGTAAGCCAAAATGGAGCCACTATGAGGGCCTGAAACAGCATGAAATATTGTGCACCTTTTGTAGCCATTCAATTCTTGCAAATAATATCGGCTCACAAGGCACCCCATGCTAAAACCAACAACAATGAAGTGGTCTTGTTGTTCTAGGTTTTCAGCAATAAATGTATGCAGCTGATTGGCCAAATCAACGATGCCAGTTCTTCCGCTATTAGGCTTTAATTTTGGTATAAAAACCTGATGATCATGTTTGATCAAAAATTGTTTCAGCTGTTTGAAATCGCTACCGTCATCAAAAATGCCATGAACTAGAATTATTTTCATAAGGGGTTTTCAGTTACACAATGATTTCGATACTTCCCTGACTAGGGGCCGGTACAAATATTATCCAGTCAATATGAAAGGATTTAACAGTTTTAAAGTATCAGCAAAAGATGATGATTAAGTTTAAGCCTGATTTATAGGGAACTGATCTGATGCATACAATTCGATTGCTTGCTATGAAAGAATTTGGCATATGAGTATAGAAAATTTAATTCCGTTACAAGGTGAAGAAGACAGTGCCCACATGATGGGTCGTGTTCATTCTACCGATAGCTTTGGTACCGTTGATGGGCCCGGCACCCGTTATGTGGTGTTTTTGCAGGGTTGTATGTACCGCTGTAAGTATTGTCATAATCGAGATACTTGGGATCTCGATGAAGGGCAGATCTGGACGGTCGAAGACTTGGTTCAGGAAATCATTCCGTTTCACCCATTTATGGAAGTGTCTGACGGCGGCGTTACAGTGACGGGTGGTGAACCACTGTTACAGCAGCATTTTGTCTATCGTCTGTTCAAAAGTTTGCATCATCTTGGCTTTCATACCTGTTTGGATACTAATGGCTATGTGCGCAAATACGATGAACTTCTAGATGCGCTTCTCAGATACACAGATCTAGTGATGCTAGATATCAAACAAATTAACAACGAAAAGCATAAAGATCTTGTTGGTGTATCAAATGAATATGCACTCAAGTTTGCTCAATATTTGGCTGAAGAAAATATCCGCACCTGGATTCGATATGTGGTGGTACCGGGTTATTCGGATGATCTAGAAGACGCTAAAGAGATGGCGAGTTTTGTAGCACGTTTAGGTAATGTTGAAAAAGTTGAGCTGTTGCCCTATCACGAATTGGGTGTTAACAAATGGGAAGTGATGGGAGAGGTCTATCCTCTGGAAGGAGTGAAGCCTCCTCCAAAAGAAACCATTCAAGCCATTGCCAATGAGTTTTTAAAAGCGGGAATATCAGTCACAGGGCCAGCGTGATTTAAGCTGGCTTTTTTGTTAAGAAGCTGCCTTAAAGATTTAACCAAGCCGCGCCTCTTACTCCACTGGAATCACCATGAGCTGACTTTACCACCATGGTGTCATTTTCTCTTCCAAATACCCGACCAGCAAGATTCGAATTTAAGAACGGGTAAAGGCTATCAATATTTGAAACACCTCCGCCTAGCACAATGATGTCTGGGTCTAGAATATTAATAATCATGGTTAAGCCCTGCAGAAGATGTTCGTGGTAAATCTGCATAGAGGTTTGTGCGTCAGAGTCTCCATTCATTGATAATTGGCTGATTTCTTGCCCCGACAACTTAGCCCCAGAAATTTGAGCATGGGTTGTTTGCAAACCCGTGCCACTCAAAAAAGTTTCAACACAACCCTTGTTGCCACAGTAGCAAGGTCTTGCATCTCGTTCCTTATCTGTAACACCAGGCATGGGCACGTGGCCCCACTCGCCGGTAACGCCATTTGGGCCCAATAAGGCTTTTTGGTTGAACGAAATGCCTGATCCGCAACCGGTGCCTAAAATAGCGGCAAACACTAGATCATAGCCTTTTCCTGCTCCATCCACTGCTTCTGAGACTGCTAGACAATTTGCATCATTCATCACTTGAACCTGAGTGCCTAATATTGATTCAAGGTCTCGTTGAAGAGGTTTGCCATTTAGCCAAGTTGAGTTGGCGTTTTTAACCAATCCCGTATGTTTGCTAATTGTGCCAGGAATACCAATGCCAACTGGCAACTGTTTTAGGCCGGTTTCACCTTCAGCAGATTTTATCAGCTCAGCAATATTTTGAAGTGTGGCTTTATAATCGCCTTTAGGCGTTTGATTTCGGGTGCGATAGATTTCTCTACTGTTTTGGTTCAGTACGATTATTTCTGTTTTGGTGCCACCAAGATCTAATCCGATGTAATGCTGCATTTCCTAGCCCCTAGTTAACTCAGGTTTATGATAGCGAAAAATCTAAGTTGGCAAAAAACATCAGGAATTATTATCAAAAAGCGCGATGATGCTTTTGGCGCTGCGGGACTATCACTCAATGCTTTAGGCACACTGCTACGAATTTATACCCACTCCATAAAGCATCAATAATAAGAAAGCTCCAGCGCCTCTTTTTCCCTTTTCCCTTGCACAAATTCAGTTACTGAAATTGTCTAAATGCTGTTATGAAAAGTTTATTGGCGAGCTATGAATTATTCACTCTGACAATTTAATTGACGGTATGCTGATTTACAGCTGGGTTTAATAGTTATCGGAATAAAATCATTAGGTCAGTTTAATTGGTATTTACTAAACAGGTAGGGCAAAAAGAATTAAGTAATAAGCAATAAAAAAACAGACCAGAAAAATGAGCGAGCTTAAGAAGAGATGTTGCTCCAAATCATGGTCATAAACATGATACTGGCTATTAAACCTAAGTTCGTTAGCTGCGCCTGATACATTCGGCTTTTTTCAGTTTTTATTTTATTTTTTATATAGGTTAGATGTTTTTGAGCAGACACATCACCTCTAATGGCTGCGTCAGCAATATATTCTTTTTGTAATTCTAATTGTTTTAAATCTTCCATAACCTTTACTGTGTGCTAGGTAACTAATCTTTATATATAAAATAGCAACAAAATTTTATTTGTAAAAAGCTCGACGACAAAAAAGCTCTATTATGTACAAAAATGTAAGGGCTGTTTCTACCTGGTTTGAGGATTTTTAGACATAGGTCTCTTGTTTATAAAAAACTCGCGAACTAGTCAGCATATTGAACTTAATTGACCTAGGCTTAAACCAAGCCTAATTACATAATTTCGTTTAAATCAGATAATTTAGCTGCAAAGAATACATGCGCATTTTAGTTGTTGAAGACAGCCCAACCATACGAATGGCCATTGAACAAATGATCACTCAAATTGGACACACTGCCCTGCTGGTTAGCTCAGGGGAAGAGGCCTTGCAGCTTACGGGAGAGTCTGAATTCGATATGGTGCTCATGGACATAGAAATGCCCGGATTGGACGGTTTTGAAACCACCACGCTCATGAGAGAGGCCCTGGAACACTGGATTCCCATTATCTTCATTAGTGGTCATGAAGCGGATGACCAAGTGTTGGCGGGCATTAAAGCGGGTGGAGATGACTATATGATTAAGCCATTTAGCCCGATTTTTTTGGAAGCTAAGATCATCTCAATGAAAAGAATTTCTGAGATGAACCAACGGTTAGACGCCTTAAATAATCATCTTGCGGATCTGAGTGAAAAGGACGAGCTCACTCAGCTTAGCAACCGCCGAGCCTTCAAAGAAAAAGCCAAACAGGTACTTCATTTATCCCAACGACACCGGAAACCGGTGAGTGTTTTAATGCTCGATGTCGACCACTTCAAGGCCTACAACGATTTTTACGGTCACATGGAAGGGGATATATGTCTGAAAGGTGTGGCTGAAGCTTTGAGGGAGACTGTTCATCGTTCCAGTGACATTGTCGCTCGTTATGGTGGAGAGGAGTTTGTCGTGCTGCTCACGGATACCGATGTCTATCAGGCTCGCCTTGTCGCCTTGAAAATCCTAGAAAACCTTCAGAGTAAAAACATACCCCATGAAAAGTCCCTCACCAGTGACAGGGTTACCATCAGCATTGGCGTTGCAAGCACCAGTGTTTCTGATCAATACGACTTAAATCGACTCACAGATTTAGCGGATCAACAGCTGTATTACGCTAAAGAATCAGGTCGAAACCAAGTACATGCTCAAAAAGATAAATCTCAGAAAACCATTCTTGTTGCTAGTACTAACTCAGATAATCGCTCAGCTCTGAGTAATGCTATGCAGTCCTATGGCAATATTGTGACCGCTGATAGCTACCAAGAAAGGTCGCTCCTAGCCAAAGAAATCCAGCCTGACTTATCCATTTACGATGGCACCTGTGATTCCATCGGTGAGATGGAGGCCTTAAAAGACTTGCAGCTATCTACCCTGCTAGTCGAAGACAAATACGGCCATCTTTTAGGTCGTGTTGAAGCCATCAAAAGCAAATCTGCTGCTCAAATTGAAGGCCTGCTAGTCAGTTACCTTCGCTAAGTTGGTGCTTTGAATCCATCAATTATCAATTTTAAGGCAATAATTCATCTGTCTAAACCAGATAGCCCCTATTTAAGTTGGAGAATCTTTGATTATTCGATTAGCATGATTTGGTTTAGTAGGATTTTTTGTCTTGGTTTGCATATTGCTTTGTAAACGCCTCCAAAGCGACAGAGCCCGTGAGATTTTCCTAAATCAAACAATTGACTGCGCTTTCACAGAAGTTATGCAATATGCTAGACGTCAGGTGTTCACAGTATCTTTATTAAACAAACCTGATGACTTGGATTTTAAGGAGTTCATATGAGCCCGGATCAGCCTCAGCTGATAGCCGACGATATTCACAAAACCTTTGGTGACTTAGAAGTACTCAAAGGTGTCTCAGTAAACGCCCGAAAGGGTGACGTTATTTCCATGATAGGCTCTTCGGGCTCTGGCAAAAGCACCTTTCTGCGATGCATTAACTTACTGGAAATTCCCACTTCAGGCGAAATACAGGTTCATGGCGAACAAATCCAATTTAAAACCAACCGATTGGGTGAGCGAGTGCCTGCGAATAATAAGCAGGTTGAAAAAATGCGTTCTCGACTGTCGATGGTTTTCCAGAGTTTTAATCTTTGGTCTCATATGACGGTCTTGGAGAATATAGTCGAAGCTCCTGTTCAGGTGTTGGGCCGTAGTCGTCGAGAAGCCAAAGAATATGCTGAAGATCTGCTCAATAAAGTTGGACTATACGAGCGTAGAGATTATTACCCGACACATATGTCAGGTGGGCAGCAGCAGAGGGCAGCCATTGCAAGAGCACTGGCAATGGATCCTGATGTTATGCTGTTCGATGAACCCACTTCAGCATTAGACCCTGAGTTAGTAGGCGAAGTGCTCAAAGTTATGAGAGGTCTGGCTGAAGAAGGGCGAACAATGATTGTAGTCACTCATGAAATGGCATTTGCGAGAGACGTATCTTCAGAAGTGGTGTTTCTTCATCAAGGAAAAATCGAAGAGAGAGGCGCGCCATCTAAAGTATTTGATAACCCGGATTCGGAGCGCATGAAACAATTTCTTGCGCCCAAATATTAGTGAGGTCATCGCTAATAAAATGAAAAAGCGCTAGGCGCTGCACTGACATAACTAAAAAGTAAAACTACTGATACCTTTAACAAACTCTCACTGGAGTCAAAGAAATGAAAAAAATTGCGATTGCCGCTTTAACATTGCTAACAGCCTTTGCTGTGCAAGCAAAAGACTGGGACGTGGTGCGTTTAGCTGTAGACGTACCTTACGAGCCATTTGAGTATAAGGCGCCAGACGGCACACTGACAGGTTTTGAAATAGACCTGGGTAACGCAGTGTGTGAAGAAATGGGCGTTAAATGCGAATGGGTAATTCAAGCTTGGGATGGCATTATTCCTGGCTTACTGGCACGTAAATATGATGCTATTTTCTCGTCTATGTCCATTACTCCTGAACGTGCCAAAAAAGTCTCTTTCTCTAACGGCTACTACAATACACCAACGGGTTTGTTTGCAAAAAAAGGTGCTGATCTAGATCTGTCTAATTTAAAAGGCAAGCGTGTCGGTGCTCAACGCGGCACCATTCAAGACAACTACGCAACAGACAATTTCAAAGGTGCTGAAATTATGCGTTACGGCACGGCCGACGAATTAGTTCTAGACCTTTATGGTGGTCGTTTAGACCTGGTTGTACTGGATTTCCCAGTGGGTGAAAGCACTATTTTAAAAGGTGATAAAGGTTCTGAATACGAGCGCGTAGGCGATTTCCTTCAGCTGGGTGCGGGTGTAGGTGTTGCACTGAGACCTCGCGACAAAGACCTGTTAGAAATGTTCAATAAAGCTCTAGACACGGTTAAGAGCAATGGTGTTTACGACGAAATTCGTAAGAAGTACTTCGACTACGACATCAAAATCTAATCGAAAGTTAGAGTTAGCTTGAGATTATTCTAGCTAGCTCAGATGTTGAAACCTTTCCGTGAATCTTCTTACATTGTTGCACAGATTTTACGGAAAGGTTTTTGTTTAACTGAAAACGCCAACCTTAGTGTTACTGGCTTGATTGAAATCGGTATTGACTGGAACTCGATTTGGAACTTTTGAACTTTCACGGTTATGGCCCTTCCATTTTAAAAGGTGCTGTCCTAACGATTGAAGTCGCAGTGCTCTCATTACTGTTAGCGTTATTTTTAGGTCTTGGTGCGGCCATGGCCAAGTTAAGCAAAAACCGATTTCTAAATTTTATTGCTACTGTTTACACAACTGTCATTCGAGGCGTCCCCGATTTGGTTCTGATGCTCCTGATCTTTTTCGGCGCTCAGATCATGGTCAATAATTTTTCAGACTGGCTTTATTACAGTTTCGATATCGAATTTTTTATAAATATTGATGCCTTTGTTGCTGGCATCTGCACCATTGGCTTTATTTTTGGTGCATACATGGCAGAAACTTTTAGGGGGGCATATCTGGCAGTGGATGCAGGTCAAATAGAAGCTGGTAAGGCCTATGGAATGAATGCTCGACAAATCTTCATTAGAATTTTATTTCCGCAAATGATGCGTCATGCTTTGCCTGGATTAGGCAATAATTGGATGGTGCTATTAAAAACTACGGCCTTAGTTTCAGTGATTGGTCTAGCTGACATGGTACGTTTAGCAAAAGAAGCGTCAGGGGCCGTGCATGAGCCATTTAAATTTTTTATTCCGGTGGCCGCCGTGTATTTACTCATTACTTTTATTTCTGAAGTCATACTGAAACGATTAGAAACTCGCTACAGTGTTGGCGTATCTAAGCCTTGAGGTGATTAGGATAAATCTATGTTTGAAAGCCTCACAGAGTTACTCAATCAAAATGACATATTTACGGTAGCAACTTTACTGCAATACTGGGACGGCTTGGTAACAACTGTTCAATTGGTATTTTTATCGTTGGTGGTTGGACTAGTGATAGCTATACCCCTAGCAATTCTTCAGAGTCTTAATAATCCCTTTATCAGCAAACCAATTTGGCTGTATGTATATGTGTTTCGTGGTACGCCGTTGTTGATCCAGCTCTATATTATTTATTATGGAATCACCTATATAGACGGCATACAAGAAAGCTTCTGGTGGCATATTTTTAAAGACCCTTTTTATCCTGCACTCATTGCATTTGCCTTAAATACAGCCGCCTATACAACAGAAATCATCAGGGGTTCTATTGCTCAAACTTCTCGGGGTGAAATTGAAGCGGCAAAAGCCTATGGCATGAGTTGGTGGCAAATGACTCGCCGAATTGTTCTACCAAGCGCTTTTAGGCGTGCATTACCTGCCTACTCCAACGAAGTGATTTTTATGCTGCATGCCAGTGCCATTGCCAGTGTTGTTACCATTGTGGATTTAACTGGAGCTGCCCAAAACATCTACTCAAGATTCTATGCACCTTTTGAAGCATTTACCTTTGTTGCACTTATTTATCTTTGTCTGACGTTTTTATTGGTGTTTATTTTCCGTAAGTTAGAAGCTAGGTTGCTCGCGCATTTGAGGCCGAGAACTCACTAGGATATTGCCAATGGCTAATCCATTTTTAGGCGGTTTAGACTTTCTCAATCACACTATCAAACACTGGAACCAACCAGCCACTGAAGCTTTCTGGGAAAATGATTTTTGTCAGTTTGCTTATCGTGCCAATGGTGTGCTTTCAGTAAAACCACACCAATCTGAAAAACCTCCCTTAATTCTATCTGCAGGCATTCACGGTAATGAAACACTACCGATAGAATGGCTAAACCTAACGGTTATGAGGTTAATCAATGATGAGCAAACACTCAGTCGACCAGTTTTATTTGTTTTGGGTAATCCTAAGGCAATGTCTCTACAGCAAAGATTTGAGTCCTTGAATTTAAATCGATTGTTTTGTGGTGAATGGCGAAATCAAGATCAAAGTAACTATGAAACAAGAAGAGCTGAATTATTAGAGAATGTAATCTCAGGCTTTTATCAAGATGAAAAAAGGTTCTCCCCAAAAGACTGGTTACATCTGGACTTGCATACTGCAATACGCGGCTCGTTTCGTGAGAAGTTTGCAGTTTATCCATTTGTTAAAGACAGAACTGCACCAGAATACTTGCCCAAGATGTTGAAACAAGCAGGAGTTGAGTCCTTGCTGTTAATGCATAAAGAAGCAAATACTTTTTCTTCTTACACAAGCCGAAAATTTGGTATGGAAAGTTTGACCATAGAATTGGGTAAGGTAAAACCATTCGGCCAGAATAGCCAAGAAGACTTAGTTGATTTTAATCAAACCTTGCTAGGCTATCTCGCCGGTAATCTCGACACAAAAAGCCAAGACCCTGAAATTTTTTGTGTAGATAAGGAAATCATTCACTGTGGTGAAGGCTTTGAGTTAAATCTCTCTGAGTCAGGGTTTAACTTCACTGAATATCCACCAGAAACCTGGATCTGGAAAGAGCACAATAAAGAGAAGGGTAAAGAGGGTTATACGCAATGGATTGTATTTCCCAATACCCAGGTTCCTAAAGGCCAAAGAGCTGGATTAATTCTTAGAAAATCTCCATAAACTAAACTTTAGTTTGAGCCATCTTTAAAACTTCTTCCCACTGATCCTCTGTCACTTTGCTGATTGACAATCTGCTGTGAGTCAACAGCATCATGTCAGACAGCTTAGGGTTTGCTTTTAATTCTGCGAGCGAAACAAACTGTTTAACCTTTTTAATATACTTGATATCTACCATGACCCACCTGGGATTATCAGGATCACTTTTAGGGTCAAAGTATTTTGAGGAATTATCAAAAGCTGTATGGTCTGGGTAAGGTTTACTAACTACTTTTGCAATGCCAACTACACCTGGTGGCTTGGCATTCGAGTGATAAAATAAAACTAAATCACCAACGGCCATTTCATCTCGCATAAAATTACGCGCAGTGTAGTTTCTAATGCCATCCCAATGCTCTGTTCCTTTTGGGCAGTTTTTCAGGTCATCTATGCTGAACGCATCCGGCTCACTTTTCATTAACCAATAATTCATAAGTTTTATTTATCCTGCCTTATTAGTGATTACCCATATAGTATGGGTTTACGGTTCAATTGTTTCGGTCTTTAAAGATTGAGCTAGGTCACAGAGGTTTTTTCAAAAAACCTTAACAATGAAGGATCAAATTGGCCCAAAACGTGCGATTGGGTCAATGATAATAATAAAAACGGGAGTAGTCTCCATGAAGCGCACCAAACCTGGTCTAATAACTGTGTTGGTAGTTATTTTTGGTCTAAGCTTGGTGCTTAGTGGTTTTACCAGTAAGCACGACGCCAAGGAAAGCGTTTCTGCGAAAGCAGCTGCAGCTTCGATTTATTCAGAGATACAGTGAAAGGAATCATCTCGCAAAAAAAGCCGCTTACGAGCGGCTTTTTTATTGCTAATAAATTCATAATGGTCTTTTTATCGCCTCTCTTGAATACCAGTGTTGGTCTGTGACGATACCGTCTAGAGGAATATCCCAGCTTTCCACTTCAAGCTTTTCTACTTTTTGAACTTCATGCGCTAAGCCAATGAGTTTCGGTTTCAAAGCAGCCCGTTTGCAAAATGCTAACGTGCGATCATAGAAGCCGCCGCCCATGCCCAATCTTCTACCCTCAGAATCAAATGCAACCAATGGCATTAGCAGCAAACTTAACTTCCACACCGGTGCAAATTGACAAACTTTAGGTTCAAGAATTCCGAATCGATTTTTTACCAATAGGTCTTCCGGTTTCCAGAGTGCAAAATGCAGTTTGTTATAACCAAAGGGATTCAGCACAGGAAGGTAAACCTCTTTACCTAATGCCCAGGCTTTATGCGCAATATGTTGGGGGCTAATCTCACCATCAGATGCGATGTACAATCCTACAGACTTAGCTGCTAAGAACAGTGACGATTGATTGAGCTGAGTCAGTAAGTCCTTACTAGCTTGTTCTTGTTGACTTGAAGAAAGCGATCTTCTTTCCTTTCTCTTCTGTTTTCTCAGTTGCTGTTTGTTCATGGTACAAAATGGAATTTGGCTTAAATAAAGCTGTAAAATATTAAGCGTCGATTTTATTCGCTTCACATACATGCTGCATGCTAGCCAAGGGAATCGCAAACTTAATCTGGCTTGTTGGTAACTTCAAAATATCTGACTGTTCTTCATCATTTCAAAAATGTTGACTTCATCAGACTAACTAAAAAGCATGACGTTTTTAAATGACGTCCCAACTTTGTTTGTGCTTTCTGGTTTCATTGGTTAACTAAAGCTTGAATCATGCAATCGACATTTTCGTGTCTAAGCTCGTAATGTGTTTCAAGAGTTGCGCGGCTCAAACCGAAAGGCGATTTAAAAATTGATCAATCGATTAAGAAATGAAAACAGGAATAAATGACAAAAACTACTAGAAAAATAGCATCTAACAGAATGCGATATGCGTTTAAGAAAGATTCCCCGGGACTACCGCTGCCGAAGTAGGCCTTGAACCGTTAGGTCCAAGGAGTAGGCTGCAGTGATACATTAGGCTTTCCGTCAAGCGGACATGCACACAGTACCTTCGAAGAAGCCCACATAATTCATATTATCGGCTCGAGGTCTTCATCTGCTGGCAAATAGCCCAGGGATGAAATGAATTATAAGGATTTTTTCTCGAATGACAGGTCTTGACTTTCAATTTTTTAAACTTTGTTTAGAAAGTTTGGTTACTTTCAGAACCTGTATATAGCGATAAATTTTCAATAGGCAGTTGAAGATTTTTTTTATTTGATGTGAAGGCTTTGTTAAAAATGTTAGAGAAGATAATTTGTAGACACGAAATTTTCGATAAAGCCCGATCTAAAACTCCAACCCATTACTCTGGTTAAGAATAGAATCAATGTTAGAAATCATTCTATTGACCTGTGTGTGATCAGGGCCATTGCCATCACTGTTTAGCAATAGTTCGTGGGTTAAATTGAGGGCTGCCATTACGGCAATTCGTTCAATACCCAAAACCTTGCCACTGGCTTTTATTTCTTGCATTTTGTTGTCAAGAAAAGAAGCCGATCGCCTTAGTTCTTCTTCAGCGCCAGGGGGGCAGGCCACTCGATATTCTCGATCTAAGATGGTCACCGACAGGGTTTTTATGTCATTACTCAATGTCTGACTCCATCTTTTTGAGGCGTTCTATCATGTCTTGCACTTTATCTCGCGCTAGCTGATTCTGCTGAACCAATTTCTCTCTTTCTGATAGCCAACTCGATCGGTCCGCTTTCAGTTCGCGATTTTCTTTTTCCAAATGCTGGTAAGCCTGTATCAGGCTGCCGAGTTTTTGTTCCAGTTGTTGCAGATCAGGTTTGCTCATGTAGAACTTTCACTTTGAATCATAGCACATGGAAGTTAAAGACAAATTTCCGTCGTGCAGGTACCTCTAACTATAAGTCTGGGGAATTTTCCGGTCAATGCAGGGGATTCCTTGCATGAGGGGTGTTAGCATATCTGGATCACAGTTTTTTTTGAAATAAGTAGTAGCTAGATGGAAGATTCTGAAATAGATGTTTTTAATTATGTTCGTTTGTCTCAACTGGTTGAGAGCGTGAACGGGCATGCTGAGCCCGTAGATTTACATGGTGGCTTAGTGGGTCTGTTGTGTAGTGGTCAGCGTTTGGGGGCGAGCCAGTGGTTGGAGTTTGCGCTCGAAACCTGTGAAGCCAGGGAAAGACCTGAGCAGGCCGAGCAACAGGAATTTGCTGTGCTATACCAGTCAACTCTGGCCCTGATGGATGCTGGAGAAATGGAATTTGACTTGCTGCTGCCCGATGATGATCAAGATTTAACTCTTCGCATCGCTTGTTTGTCTGCTTGGTGTGGTGCATTTTTATCTGCATTAGGCAACTTTGCTGGTCAGATGCAGGGCTTATCAGAAGAAATTCAAGAAGTGCTGGAAGATCTTCTAGAGATCTCACAATTGGACGCTGAAGATGGCGCAAGCGAAGAATCAGACTTTGCTACCGTGGTTGAGCATGTGAGACTTTGCGCCATTACTTTGTTTTTCGAATTTAATGATGGATCTACAGACTCAGATTCTACCGTACACTAAGCCTCATTATGGTTATGATGTTTCAGGAATTAGCCCTATGAAAAGTATCAGCTCAAAAGAGTTTTCAGAGCGTCGTCAACGCTTGATGAGCCAGCTTGAAGAAAATTCTATTGCCATTATCCCGTCTGCCAAAATGGTCATTCGTAATAGAGATGCGGAACATCAATTTCGTCAAGACAGCGATTTCTATTATTTAACGGGTTTCAACGAGCCTGACGCTTGCTTGGTGTTGATTCCAGGCCGGGAACAGGGTGAGTATCTAATGTTTTGTCGAGAACGAGACCGAGAGCGCGAGATTTGGGACGGCTATCGACAAGGGCCTGAAGGTGTAGTTAAAAAACTAGGCGCAGACGATGCGTTTCCAATAGACGATATCGATGAGATCCTCCCGGGTTTAATCGAAGGCCGCACCAGAGTCTATAGCCGCATGGGTGCATTGCCTGAGTTCGACCGTCAACTCATGGACTGGGTTAATCAAATTAAAGCTAAGGTTCGTACCGGTGCGGTGCCCCCCGAAGACTTTTCAGACATTAGCCATTTGCTACATGACCTGAGGCTAATAAAAAGTAAGCAAGAAATTGCGATCATGCGTGACGCTGCAAAAATCAGTGCTAAAGCACACATACGGGCCATGCAGTATTGCAAGCCAGGGGTAGGTGAGTACCAAGTAGAAGCTGAAATTATCCATGAGTTTGGAACCAATGGCGCTCGTTTTCCGGCATATTCCTCAATCGTTGGGTCAGGTAAAAATGCTTGTATTTTGCACTATGTAGAAAATACCAAAATAATTGAAGACGGTGATTTAGTGCTTATTGATGCGGGGTGTGAACTCAGCCTATATGCATCCGACATTACAAGAACCTTTCCTGCTAACGGTAGGTTTACCGATGAACAAAAAGCCATATATCAAGTCGTGCTAGATGCTCAATATGCTGCGATTGATGCGACTCGACCTGGAAATACTTTTAATCATCCTCACGAAGCAGCATTGAACGCCATTGTGAGTGGATTGATTGAGCTAGGTCTGCTTCAGGGTTCAGTAGATGAAAATCTGGAGAGCGAGAGCTATAAAGAATTTTTCATGCATCGCACAGGCCATTGGCTAGGCATGGATGTTCATGATGTGGGGGACTATAAACTGGGCGGCGAATGGCGTGTGCTAGAGCCAGGCATGGCACTAACCATTGAGCCAGGGATTTATATTTCTCCAGACAACAAAGACGTAGAAGAAAAGTGGCGTGGTATTGGTGTGCGAATAGAAGACGATGTTGTGGTCACAAAATCCGGTTGTGATGTACTAACTGAGGATGTGATAAAAGAAATATCTGAGATTGAAGCCCTTATGAACGGAGGTCAGGGCGGACTTTTCTAGCGAGTTGTTTTAGCCAAAAACAAAAGCGTTTCTTATAGGAGACTCTGATTAACTTCAGTGTCGCTCTGGCTTTCAAGCGAGTTCTGAACAAGGGGGCCGCCCAGGTGCGCCTTCTTGCAGGAATGTCTGGACCTTTCAAAAGAAGGCAACACCGAGTTAGGACTCGCTTGTAAGTCGGAATGCCGAACCACCCGAAGGGCGGTTCTAAACGCGCTTTTCTCTTTGTTAAAACTTCGGAGCGCCGAACCGTTGCAAAGGTCTAGACATTCCCTACGAGTTTCGCCGCGATAAAAATCACGTTTAGACCGGGCGGCGTTCCGCATCCGCAGAGCAACACTGAAGTTAATCAGAGGCTCCTAAAAATCAAAAGGCCCATAGGTTTCATCTATACTTCCGATAACAGGAGAAACCTATGCCTTCAATTGTGCAAGCTTCGACCCTAATATTTCTTTTGGCTGCTGGTATGTTGATGACAACCAGCTCGGCTCAAAATCATGAAAAAGTGTTGAGAGTTGCCATATCCCAAGCCTCTCTTCAAACCCAGCCTGTGTTAATAGAAGACTACACTCAGCTGTTCAAAGCTGTGGGCTATGACATTGAAATACTGGTTGTGCCCAGGGCTAGAGTGCTGTTGGGGCTAGAAAATGGCAGCTTTGATGCAGGGGGTGTTCGAATTTTGCCCGCTATTAATTCTCTACAAAATGTTGACTACATTTCCTATCCAGTCTACGAACCCATAAACATATTCTTTTGGAAAAATGCCAATGCCAGAGTTCCCGAAAATGCTGATTTGAATACCTTGGATATAGGGTATATTCGGGGCAGTTATTATGCGGAGCAAGTACTGGTTGAATACGACATTCATAGAGCCCATGGTATTAGTTTTGGTTCATCAGACCTTAAAAATTTTATGATCAGCCGACTGGACTTGATCTTATTATCGACCATAGAAGCTCAGGTGATGATGAAGAAGGATCTACTACCATTGCTTTTACCACATCAAGGTCCAATCAAAAGTTATGAGTTGTACATTCCCATCTCCAACAGACTCACTGGCATCGAACCCCAACTAAGACTTGAAGTCATAAAAAGAATTGAGCAGGGCGGCTTTAGATTTTATTAGTGCTTACTAAAACGCTATTTTTTTCTCTCTAAAATAACGAAACTGTAGTCATATGGGTTTTTCTCACACCTGTTATGCCTTTCTCTGGAAATCTCAATAAACTCATCCCAGTTGAACTCAGGAAACCAAGCGTCTCCGTCAACATTTGCATGCACTTCAGTCAGGTAGAGGCGATCAGCCAAGGGCAAAGCCAGTTTGTAAATTTGGGCGCCACCCATAATGATGATTTCATCCTGTGTACTAACTGACTCAGCATATCTCATGGCATCTTCAAGGCTGCTTACTACCTCTGCGCCTTCTGCTTTAAAATCCAAGTTACGGGTGATGACTATGTTTTCTCTGTTCGGCAATGGGCCTTTTAAAGATTCCCTGGTTAATCGACCCATGATTACGGGTTTGCCAGTGGTCACTTGCTTAAAAAAACGTAAATCGTTTGGTAAATGCCAAGGGAGGGTATTATCTCGACCAATAACCCTGTTCTGAGCCATGGCCCAAATCATGGAGACTTTCATTAAAAACCGGCTTAATAACAAAAAAACAAAGTATACCGGAACCCAGCAGTACAAAAAATTCTGATTACCAACTTAGCTTTAAGGTATGCTTGCCCGCCTCTCACTTCAGTGGCAAACAAGCTAATGCTTGGGGCTGTTAACTAAATTCCAGCGAGGACAAAACATTGGTTCAAATACCATCAGATATTCAGCAGGTTATGAATGAAGCAGATGAGCTTTTTTCTGAGGCCCAAGTAGAGCAGGCGATCTCAGAAATGGCCACGAAAATTGAAGCTGATCTTGCTGATAAAAATCCCATCGTATTCAGTGTCATGAATGGTGGCTTAGTTCTGACTGGAAAGCTGGTGACCAAACTTGGGTTTCCCCTGGAAGTTAGTTATTTGCATGCAACACGATATCGAGATAAAACCAGTGGAGCCGATTTGGAATGGCGCGCATACCCTGCTCAGTCTTTGAAGGGTCGAACTATTTTAGTGGTCGATGATATTTATGACGAAGGCGCAACCCTGGGTGCCATTGTTGATCATTGTCGTGAAGAAGGTGTTGCTGAGATTCATATTGCGGTTCTGGTGAACAAAGAGCATGACCGAAAAGCCAGACCAGATATCGTTCCAGACTACACAGGTTTGGTGTGCGAAGATCGTTATGTATTCGGGTTCGGCATGGACTACAAAGGTTACTGGCGTAACGCGCCTGGCATTTATGCGGTGAAGGGGCTCTAAACTCCAGTTTTCAACCGACGCGATCTAATCATTATGCTGTTTGAGTTCAATGAAGCTGAATCTGTTTGAATCATTAATACCCATGCAATAGTGCCCAGCTAAATTAGCAAGTGCCTGATCCACCATCATACGAGTGACCTGCATGAATACCGCGCAACAAGCCAAGGAGACTACTCCAATGGAAAACGAATTGTTCCTCAATCGTGAATTAAGTCTTTTAGAGTTTCACGATCGAGTTTTGTATCAATCCACTTTAGAAACCATCCCACTTTTAGAGCGCTTAAGATTCCTCTGTATTTCAGCTACGAATCTTGATGAGTTTTTCGAAGTGCGAGTGGGAGGGCTAAAAGAACTCATTGACGCAGGTAGAACGGGTGTTTCAGGGCCAGATCAATTGAATGCAGAAGAAGCCTTGGAAAGAATTTCTGTGCGTGCCCACACCATGGTGGATCGACAGTATGACATTTTAAATAATTCATTAATTCCGTTATTACGGGAACATGGAATTTGTATTCTCCGTCGAGACGAATGGACAGATGAACACAAGGACTACTTAAAACGCTACTTCGAGACAGAAGTGCTGCCATTGCTGAGTCCTGTCGGTCTTGATCCTGCTCATCCTTTTCCGAGGATCTTGAACAAAAGCCTGAATTTTATTGTTCAGCTTCAAGGTAAGGATGCCTTTGGCCGTAACTCAGGTCGAGCCATTGTTCAGGTGCCTAGATCGTTACCCCACATTTTACCCATGCCCACCGAGTTGAGCCTTGGCAAAGGGCGTGAGTACATATTCATGTCGTCCATCATCCATTTCTTTATGGAAGAAATCTTTTTCGGAATGACTGTACAGAACTGCTATCAATTCAGATTAACTCGTAACTCAGATATTTTTCTGGATGAAGAGGAATCTGAAGATTTGTTGAGATCCATGGAAGGGGAGTTGGTTTATCGCCAGTATGGCGATGAAGTGAGAATTGAAATTGCAGATAACTGCCCCGACGAGTTGACCAACTTTTTAGCTGAACGCTGTGAAATTAATGAAAATGATCTTTATAGAGTGAACGGCCCAGTCAATTTGAATCGATTAGCCGAACTCTTTGATCTGGAAAAGAATCCAGAATTTTATTTTCCGAGATTTCAGCAAGCGCAACAAAAATTCATCAAGCAGAAGAAAAATATTTTCACCATATTAAAGCGTCAGGAAATATTACTGCATCATCCCTACGATTCTTTTTCTACAGTTGTAGAGTTCTTGAGGCAGGCTGCTCGTGATCCCGATGTATTGGCCATTAAACAAACTCTATACCGTACCGGCCCCAACTCGCCCATTGTGGATGCTCTGGTTAACGCAGCGAAAGCGGGTAAAGAAGTCACTGTGGTTGTTGAGCTTAGAGCTCGTTTTGATGAAGAAGCCAATGTTGCGTTGGCAGCAAGGCTCCAGGAAGTGGGTATTCACGTTGTATACGGAGTTGTAGGCTTTAAAACTCACGCCAAAATGATCATGGTGTCCCGTCGTGAAGCCAGTACCTTGCGTCATTATGTGCATTTAGGTACCGGAAACTACCATCCAAAAACCTCAGCAATCTATACCGATTACGGTTTGATTACCGGTGACAAGGCTCTGGGTGAAGATGTTTATCGAATCTTCTTGCAGTTAACGGGTTTGGGTAAAGTATCAAAGATGGATGCTCTTGTTCACGCGCCATTTACTTTGCATAAAACCATGATGAAGAAAATCCAAAATGAAATAGATAATGCTAGTGAAGGCAAAGAAGCCAGTATTATTCTAAAAATGAATTCTCTTTATGAAGAAGAATTGGTTAAGAAACTTTATGAAGCGTCACAAGCCGGTGTGCAGGTTGATTTGATTGTTCGTGGTGTTTGCCAAATTCGACCGGGTATTCCAGAGGTTTCAGAAAATATAAGAGTTCGTAGTATTGTAGGGCGTTTTTTAGAGCACACGCGAGTATTTGTTTTTCACAATGGTGGTGAATCAGAAGTATTCTGCTCAAGTGCAGACTGGATGATTCGTAATATGCACCATCGTGTGGAAACTTGTTTTCCGGTGAAAGCTAAAAAGCATAAAGAGAAAATCTTAGATGATTTATATATCTATTTGAGTGACAACACTCATGCTTGGGAGCTGCAGCCAGACGGCAGTTATACACTGACGACACCTGAAGACCATGAACCAGTGTCTGCACAAATGTTGTTGATGGACAAGTGGAGTTAAGCAATCAGTATTCTTAACTAGTCTTCGGTATCTGGTACTGGATAAAGCAACTCAATATCAACGGCGTTTAAACGCCGTTTTTCAGTTTCCAAATCAGCTAATGTCAGCGGGTGTTTCTCTAGCCATCCAGTAGGTAGCAAAACTCTCAATTTGTTTTTCTTAATCTCCAAATCTAATTCTGGCAAACCTTCTTTTAAGCGTGTTCGGTTGAAGAGCACTGCTAACCTCAAAATAATCGCAATAAATATAAGCTCTGCTTTGTATTGATCCATAACCTTTAACGGGAAACGTTTTCGATGGGCCAAAATCAATGCAGCCAGCTGAGCTTGTTCTTGTCTAGAAAATCCAGCTAGGTCCACATGCTCCACCACATACGCACCATGTTTATGATAGTCGCTGTGGGTGATGTCCAGACCAACAAAAACTAAGTCACTAGCCCAACTCAATAATTGATCAGATTCCGGCCTTGAAAGTTGCCAAGGTTCAGCAAGCTGATCTAAAAAATTCAGTGCAGTGTCCTTAACACGAGCTGCATGTGAGCTATTAACTCGAAAGCGTTTTGCTAAATGGCTGACACTGCTGTCTCGAATGTCTTTGTTATCTATTCGTCCAACAAGATCGTAAAGTAGCCCCTCTCTTAAAGACCAGTCTGACGCAGTCATTTCTTTTAATTTCAGAGACTCAAACAAAGCTCTTAGAACAATACAGCCGCCTAAAAAAACCGGTTTACGTTCATCGGCTAGGCCTTTGATGTCAACGTCTAAGTCACCCTGGTCTTTATAAATATTGATAATTTGCGTAAGGAATTTTTTTTCAATAACCCCTTTACTGAAGCCCATGGCTTCACAAACCTTGGACGCCGCTTTAATTGAACCGGAGGAGCCTAGTACCACATCCCAACCATGGTCGAGATAGCTATCCAAAATCGGTTCAATTTCCTGTAAACAATAAGTGTGAGCTGTTTTAATGCGACTATTTGTCACCTTACCATCACTGAAAAAGTCGCGCATGACTTGAACACACCCCATGCTCAAGCTTTCCTTCAGCTCTGGATTCATGTCCTTACCAATAATTATTTCAGTTGAACCACCGCCGATATCCATCAAAATACGGTGCCTACCATCAAAGGCTAGATTTCGAGATACGCCAGCGTAAATTAAGCGAGCCTCTTCTTCACCCGAAACAATCTCGATGCTGTGGCCCAGTCGGTTTTCTGCTTGAGCCAAAAATTCCTCTGCATCGGCCAAACTACGCAAGGTTTTTGTGCCTACGGTTCGCACTGAACCCGGTGTAAAATCCTTTAGCCTTTCGCCAAATCGGCTCAGGCAATCTAAGGCTCTTAACCGTGCTTCTTCGCTAAGCTCACCGTTGTACTTCAAGCCAAACCCAAGACGCACAGATTCTTTGATCTTGTCTTGGATCAGCAGTTGGTCTCCTTCAATCTTTGCAATTATCAAATGGAAACTATTAGAGCCCAGGTCAATAGCGGCTAAGTTTCGCTTGTTAGAGGTCGGCTGGAGTTTTAGATTGAACATAGCAAGTAGATTATTTGATCAAGATTTAGTTAATGGTAGGGATTTTTAGGTGTTTGGCAATATTTTTTAAGTAATCTCAATTTTCTCTTATGTGCAAACTCAACGCAGTAAATAAGGCGGCTTGTTTAAAGGTATAACGCATGAAGAGCTTAGAATTAATTTATATAGAATGCTAAGAAAAAATTTGGAGTTGTTTGTAGGATCATTACCATGAGTTTAAACAATTACTCCTATTTGACTTGATTAGTTTTATTAGTCGAAACATCAAGTATAAAAGATGATCTGAGTTAGGGTTGTGTCTGTTTGGACAAAGATGAAATGTTTGGTTAAAAAGCAAGCCTTTGTTATCAATCATAAAGAAAATTGCGATGGGCATCTTGTGTATCTAAGATTCAAATCATTAAAGCCAATAGCTTCATCACAAAAATAAATCATCATTATTCAATATTTTAAAGTTGCGAGCTGGCTCGTGATTTTCAAATGCTATCAATTTTTCTTCTCCAATCAAAAAGAATTGTTTGATTACTTTTGGTAGATTGATCGAAGGAATTAAACATGCTTGAAAAGGAATAAAAATGAAATTTAAGTATTCATCAATAGTGTCATTAGTGATGTGCTCGGCGTTAATGAGCACGGGTAGCTTAGCAGCTAAAGTATATAGCAATAACTCTAATCTTAATCGCTATATTGTTGTATTAAAGGATGAAGGAAAGGTAACAACAGATAAGCTAAAATATGCCGGAATGTCTAAGTCGGTTCGAGCCAAAACAATGGCTAGTGAACATGGTTTAGATGTTAAATATGTCTATAACAAAGTGATCAATGGTTTTGTTGTTGTTGGAAGCAAAGCAGCAATTACTAATCTCAGTAAAAGCTCACATGTAGAATACATAGAGCAAGATGGAATTGTGACCAAGCAAGCAACGCAAAATAATCCCGTTTGGAATTTAGATCGCATTGATCAGCGTGGCAAAAGTTTGAATAGTAAATACAGCTATGACAGAACAGGCGTAGGTGTAACAGCCTATGTTGTCGATACTGGAATAAGAGCTTCACACAATGATCTTCGTGGTCGGGTCGCAAATGGTTGGGACGCAATTAATAGAAGAAATCATAATGGCACAGACTGCGAGGGTCATGGTACCCACGTGGCAGGCACAATTGGTGGTACAACTTACGGCGTTGCTAAGCAGGTGAACTTGGTTCCAGTGAGAGTATTGGATTGTAATGGCGATGGAAAATGGTCTGACTTCGCAGCAGGGTTAGATTGGATCGTTAACAATGGTGTTAGGCCCGCTGTGATTAATGCAAGTCTCGGTGGCGGAGGTTCTAGAACTGCAGACGACGCTATTCGAAGAGCTTTCCAAGCTGGATTTACTGTTGTTGTTGCCGCTGGCAATGAAAATACAGACGCTTGTAGTAGAAGCCCTGCTAGAGTTAAAGAAGCTTTAACTATTGGCGCAACAGATTCCAATGACAAGCGAGCAAGCTTTTCAAATTATGGCCAATGTGTTGATGTTTGGGCTCCAGGTGTCAATGTTAAATCGACCTATCGATTCAGTGACAGCTCTACTCGAACGTTAAATGGTACGTCTATGGCATCGCCGCATGTTGCTGGAGTTGCTGCCTTGTACCTACAAGGTGCAAAAAACGCATCGCCATCTTCGGTAATTAATCATGTAATGGGTAAGGTTACTTTTGGAAGGGTTACAGATAGAAAAACTGGTGACACGCCAAACCTGCTGGCATATTCCAGAGGTACTTCATCTACCTATACCGCGATTCACAGATATTATAACCACGGCATTGGCGACCATTTTTATACAGCGAATTGGTCGGAGCTACAATCTGCACCTGACTCTGGATGGAAATATGAAGGTGTTTTAGGTTATTCGTACCGTAAAAATGTTTCAGGAACCAAGCCGCTCTATCGTTACTATCATTCAGGTTCCACAGATCATTTTTATACAACAAATTGGGGTGAACTTGGCTCGGGTCATTCTGGATGGAAATATGAAGGTATAGCAACCTATTTACCAACATCTGGTAATACAAAGGATGTGTTTAGATACTACAACTCTAAAATTGGAGATCACTTCTACACAGGTAACTGGGGCGAATTAGAAGGTGGTAAGGGATCTTGGAAATATGAAGGCGTTGCAGGAAAGATATTTAAGGGCCCTCAAGACTAAGGTGGCCATGACTCTGAAACTGTCTTGAAATAGTTTTAATAAATTGCGTGGAGCTGTATTGCTGGCTTCACGTAATTTATTTGATAATTTAAAGCGCATTAAAGCACTGTGCTTGTTAATAATCTTCTTTGAAAAATAAAATCTTGATATAATAAATAAGTTTGCATTTGTCAGTGAACTGTTTTGTTTTCGATTTTCAATAAAAAACACCCTAACTTTTCTCTCAAAACCTGGCACTGGTTAGGCTGTTTGTTTGGTGCTATTGCGTTTTTTCTTTGGTGGCTGTTGGCTGATCATCCACAATGGGTGGAGTCGTTTTACAGTTTAACTTGGTATCCAAAATTAGCGGGCTTCTTGACGGGTTTTTCATTTTGGTCGCCCATCAGTCTTCATGAGCTAATCATTGTTGGTTTGATTATTACTGCACTTGTGATTTTAATAAGTGGCATCTTTGCCGTGATAGCGTCGCGAAATAATCCAAAGTGGCTCTCTATCAATATTGTTAAAACGCTTTTTGCTGAAGCCGCGCTGGCAGGTTGGGTAGTTTTCATATTTTCAGTGGTATGGGGTTTTAATTATCTTCGGCAGCCCACCGAAAATATTTTTGAGCTGACAGAAATGTCTGATCAGTTAAAGCGCCAAGTGATGGTTGAAGGAGTCAAACAAACCAATGGTCTGAGGCAACAAATTACAGAGAACCTCTGTTCCCAAAATGCTAACTTTCGAGAACAAGATCATTCAGTTGAAAGAGTCTTGGATCAGTTTTTAACGTTTCATGAATTGCCTGTTATCAACAGTGCAAACTCCAAAACTTTTATAATCAGTGATCTCATGAAACGCTTAGGCATCGCTGGAATATATAACCCATTTGTCGCCCAGCCTGGGGTAACAAGCTTTCAGCATCCTATTATTCGCCCTCATACCATTGCTCATGAGCGTGCTCATCTAAACGGATTTGCAGATGAAGATTCCGCCAACTTAGTGGCCTATGTGGCTCTTTGGCGATATGGCTCTGTAGAAGAGCAATACAGTGCTTGGTTACAGTTTTGGATCGCAACGGGTGTGCAAGGGGTTCGTCATACAGACACTGAAAACGCAGCTGTTGAAAAGCTAAGCGAACAGGTTTTAAACGATTGGCAATGCATTCGTGAGTACAATCGACAATGGGCTCGCCTACACATTAGTAAACCTATGTGGAAAACCTATGACAAATATTTAAAGGCGACTGGCAGTAAGCAGGGTATTGCTAGTTATCGGAAAGGAGAAGAGCTGGCGCTTCAGTATCTTTCTAAGTTACCAAATAAATAGCAATGGAAGGCTTCAAGGGTTGTCGAGACTCTGATTGCAACTTGTCTTATAATTCAGGCTTCAAGCCAAAACGTTACCGGGCCATCGTTTAATAAGCTGACTTTCATGTCTGCGCCAAATACTCCGGTTTCTACTTGGTCGTGAAGCTCGCGAGCTCTGGTGACGAAATCCAGATAAAGTTGTTTCCCCAACTCTGGCGATGCACCTCTAGTAAAGCTTGGTCGTAACCCTTTTCCTGTATCTGCAACTAAAGTGAATTGAGACACAACCAAAAGACCGCCATTGATGTCTTGCAGGCTTAGGTTCATTTTGCCGTTGTCATCCGAAAAGATCCGATACTTCAATATTTTCTGCAACAGTTTTTCCAGCCTGTGTTCATCATCGTCTTTTTCGACGCCAAGCAGCACCAGTAGCCCTTGATTAATAGCTCCGGTCACTTCACTGTCCACCGTTACACTGGCTTCGCTTACCCGTTGTATTAACGCTTTCATCTTTATCCTTAATTTGATTCCAATGTCTACCTTAGCTCAATTATTCACCCATAAAAAACCGGTAAATAAACTTGATTAACATGGGTGTTTGTTCACAATCTCTTCGATGCTTTCAATTAAGGAAAACCCGTGTTCATTTTCGGTAAAATCATCGGTGCGTTGCTTGGCTATCTGGTTTGGCCTCCTTTTGGTGCTCTGTTAGGGGGCGCAGCCGGTCATGCATTTGATGTTGGCTTGAAAAAAACATTCTCAGTGCATTCGCCTGAGCAGTTACAAAAAGTTCAGCTTTCATATTTTAAAACGGTTTTCCAGCTCCTAGGGTACATGGCTAAATCTGATGGCCAAGTGTCTGAAGACGAGGTTCAGCAAACAGAAACCATGATGACAGAAATGGGACTGACGGCAGAGCATCGAAAGCAAGCCATTTTGTATTTTAAAGAAGGCACCAAGCCCAGTTTTGACTACCAATACATTCTTGATGAATTTGTTGAAACCTGTGGCCAGTTCGCAAACCTTAAACAGTTGCTATTGGAGTATCTAATCGCTCTAGCATTGAGTGACGATTCGTTGGACGATGCGGAAAACTTAGCCTTAAGAAGTATCGCAAACAAGCTGGGATACGGTGAACGATTTCTTGAACACACTCTGAGGATGGTTGCGGCACAACGGCGCTTCGCGGATCAACAACAGTCTTCCCGAGGTTATCAGCAGCAACAATCAGAACAGCACTCTGACTATCAACAGCGCAGTCGAGGCCACAGTGGGAGTGGCCAAGGGGACTGGCGTAATAAATTCAGCCCTGAATCGGAAATGGAAGCGGCTTATGCGGCTTTAGATGTTAGCTCATCAGCATCAGATGCTGAGGTGAAAAAAGCCTATCGAAAACTAATGAGCCAATACCATCCTGATAAGTTAATCGGCCAGGGTGTTCCTGAGGATATGATTAAGGTCGCCACTGAAAAGAGTCAGGAAATTCAAAGGGCATATGATTTAATCAAGCAGTCCAGAAAATAATGGTCACTAAATTATTTTCTGCAAAGGCTCTACTATTTCGGAGCCTTTTTATTAAGTTAACTGACTAAATCAGATATTAATCCAATAGATACTCAAGGCCATAAACTAGATCTTGGCGCTGAACTACCTTTTTGCAGGCTAAGCAAACTCCCGGCATAAAGGACGTGCGATGTTGAGAATTATGTTCGATTTTCAGTGTTTCACTTAATCCGCCAAAAAACACAGTTTGTTGAGCAACTACTCCTGGTAATCGAACTGAATGCAAAGGCACTTCATTCAGTTTTGCTCCTCTGGCGCCTGCAAGTAATTCTTTATCACTGGTTGGATCTGGTAATTGGGTGCGGGCCTCAGCAATAAGTTCGGCGGTACGAATACCTGTTCCTGATGGGGAATCTTCCTTTTGAGTGGAGTGGGCTTCAATGATTTCTGCATTAGGTAGGTATTTGGCTGCTTCAGCAGAGAATTTCATCATTAAGACAGCACCAAGGGAAAAATTTGGGGCGATAAGGCCGCCTAGATTCTTCTCCGCTGCTAAGGCTGTAAGCTCATCTACCTGGGCCTGCTGAAAACCAGAGGTACCAATGACAGGGCAGACACCAGCTGCAATAATGGTTTTAGCATTGTCATAACCTGCTGAAGCGACTGTGAAATCCACCACGACACCGGGTTTTGTATTTGCAATAGAGCTTGCTAAGTTATCTTTAAAATCGATGGCTCCAACTAACTCAAGCTCGGGGTCATTTGTAACAGCATTGACTACCTCAGTACCCATTCGACCGCTCGCGCCGTTAACCAAAACCTTAATCATGTTGCTTACTCCATTCATTTTAGTGGAGCGAACTCTAGTGATTGGGTGGCGTTAAGTCCAGATCATTTCGCGGGTATCGAATCACACCGACATGCATTCATCCAGCTCCGATAGATCCGTTATATTCATGTGAGATGATGGATTTAGAGGCTAATTCAATTCATCAATCTCGCGTTTAAGCTGACTTTTAGGTTCAGTGAGTATTTTCTCCAGAGTCGCCACTCTATCCTCCAAGGCTTCAAGCCGTTCTAGCCTTTGTGCTAGCCCTTTAGGTAAGCCTCTACTCTTGGATTTGAAGTACTCCATTACTGTTCCACCAGCGACTGATATGCCCACAACCCATACCACCATTTCAAAAACATGCATGTTTTTTCTCCATTGTTAACCTTTTCTAAGACGTTAGTTCTTTTTATCGGGTTGTAATCTAATTCAAAACGGTGTCATTAAGAATTCTCTGGCCTGACAGTTCAGAGGTTATTTGGCACAATGCTGCTCCAAATTACTTATAAAGATTGGGTCATCTCTTGTCTGAACAGGAAACCATCGACTTTGGGTACCAGCAGGTACCCAAGTCTGAGAAAAAAAACAAAGTCGCTGAAGTCTTCCATTCCGTCGCCAATAAATATGACGTGATGAATGATTTGATGTCATTTGGCATTCATCGTTTATGGAAGCGCTTCACCATTGAGCTAAGTGCCGCTCGGCCTGGGCACAAAATATTAGATATTGCCGGTGGTACTGGCGACCTGGCCTCTGCTTTTGCCAATATCGTGGGTGATCAAGGGAACGTGGTTTTGGCGGACATTAATGGCTCAATGTTAGAGGTGGGCCGAGAAAGAATGGTGGATCGTGGTCACACCTCAAATGTGGACTATATTCAAGCCAACGCTGAAGAGCTGCCCTTTCCTGATAACTACTTCAATTGCATCACGATTGCCTTCGGCCTGCGTAACGTGACTGACAAACAAAAAGCCTTAGAAAGTATGTTTAGGGTGTTAAAACCAGGTGGTCGACTCTTGGTGCTGGAGTTTTCAAAGCCAACCTCGCAATTGCTAAGCAAGGTGTACGATGAGTATTCCTTTAAAGCCCTACCTTTGATGGGCAAATTGGTTACCGATGATGCGGACAGTTACAAATACTTAGCTGAATCCATCCGCATGCATCCTGATCAAGAAACGCTTAAAGCTATGATGCAAAAAGCAGGCTTCGACCCAGTAACCTACCATAATATGACCGGTGGCATTGTCGCTCTGCATCGGGGAATCAAGCTTTGATGCGAACATTGAAATTGGCGGGTATTGCAGCTATCGAAACCTTGGTTAATCAGGCGCTGAAGTACGATCCCGTCTCTAAAAAGCGACTTGAAAACTTGCAAGGCCAAGTATTTGGATTTCACTTTCAGCAACCTGACTTAGATGTATACCTGATGATTGAAACCCAACAGCTTCGATTAATGGGGCAGTGGGATGGCGATACTCAGGCAGAAGTCAGTGGGTTAATGAAGGACTTTATACAGCTTGCGTCAGCGGAGGATAAAACTCAGGCATTGATGGAATTTGGCCTACAGGTTCAAGGTAGTACTCAGAGCCTAAGTGTTTTGCAATCTGTCATGTCTAGCTTGAACATTGACTGGGAGGCCGCTATCGCAGACGTGACTGGCGATGTTCCAGGACATCTGATTGCTGATGGTATCCGATTTTTAGCCAGTTCAGCACAATCTATTATTGGTAATTTGGACCGTAGCAGTCGCAATTTCATCAAAGAAGAAAGTGGCTTGTTTGCTCACCCGGTACAAGCTGAAGAGTTTTCTAAGAAGGTGGCTGACGTGCGATTTCAAAGCGACCGGCTACAGGCTCGAATCAACAAGTTGAAGCAACAAATGGAAGCCATCCAGCAGTGAAAGCATTGTTTAGATTGATCAAAATTGCTTGGGTGATCACCAGATTTCGACTCGATACCTTAATACCCGTTCATCATTTGCCTTTTAGCCTCAGAGTTTTATTGACTCTAATGTTTCTTAGGCACCTATTTCCAGTGAATCAACCTGTTGGCATGAGGGTCAGGTTAGCACTTGAAGCACTTGGCCCAGTATTTATTAAATTTGGGCAGATGCTTTCTACCCGCAGAGATTTGTTGCCCGAAGAATTAGCGTCCGAGCTCAGCAAGTTACAAGATCAGGTACCTGCCTTCGAGGGCAAGCTAGCCAGAACAGTGATTGAAACTCAGCTAAAGGGCAGCATTGAAACGCATTTTGCGAGCTTCGACGAACAACCATTGGCATCGGCATCTGTGGCGCAGGTGCACCCGGCAACTCTGCTCACTGGTGAAGATGTTGTGGTCAAAGTTATTCGGCCAGGAATTCGAAACACCATCGAAAACGATCTGGCTTTAATGTTTATCATCGCCAAACTGGTTCAGTTGATTCCTGATGGTAAACGCCTGCGCCCAGTAGAAGTGGTGGATGAATACCGAAAAACCATCCTGGATGAACTAGATCTGATGCGTGAAGGGGCCAACGCGGCGACATTGCGCAGGAATTTTGAGGGCTCAGATCAGCTCTATGTACCCGAAGTGTATTGGGAGCTGACCCGGCCTCAGATTCTGGTGATGGAGCGAATTTATGGTATTCCGGTGTCAGATGTTGATGCCCTAAATGCTCAGGGCACCAACATGAAAAAGCTTGCTGAGAGAGGGGTTGAGATCTTCTTCACCCAGGTATTCAGAGACAGCTTCTTCCACGCCGATATGCACCCAGGCAATGTTTTTGTATCAAGAGATAACCCCCAAGACCCCAGCTATATTGGTTTGGACTGTGGCATTGTTGGAACCCTGTCCGAGCAAGATCAAAGCTATCTTGCCCAGAACCTATTAGCGTTTTTTAATCGGGACTACCATCAAGTAGCCAAGCTCCATGTAGAGTCGGGTTGGGTGTCTTCAGATACCAAAGTGCAAGAGTTTGAGAGTGCTATCCGCTCGGTGTGTGAACCTGTATTTGAAAAGCCTTTGGCGGAGATATCCTTTGGTCTGGTGCTGGTTCGTTTATTTCAAACGGCACGCCGTTTCAATATGGAAGTTCAACCACAACTGGTGTTGCTTCAAAAAACTTTGCTCAATATTGAAGGTTTAGGTCGGGATCTGTATCCCGAGCTTAATCTCTGGGATACCGCCAAGCCTTTTTTAGAGAATTGGCTAAAAGACCGACTAAACCCCCTGAAAACCCTAAAGTCACTTTGGCAGCACACGCCAGCATGGCTTGAAAAAGCCCCGCAAGTCCCTGATTTAGTGTTCAATACCCTGCAGCAGGCTGGAGATTGGTCGCAATCTAGTCAGCAAATACAGGTTAAACTACAAGAGTTAGAAACCTCTCTAGAGAAGCAAAAAACTCAACGACTTTGGCAATGGGTGGCAAATGTAGCTTTACTAGCAAGCATTTGGACCTATTTCGATTTTTGGCCCGAAGTGAAAGAACCTACCTATATGGCGCTTAGTGTTATGGTTGTTTCAATTGTTCTAGCCTTTAAGAAGTGATTTGAAAAGTAAAACTTATGTCTGACGTATTAACCCAATTAGCTGAGATTTTGGAACAACGTAAAGCTTCCTCCCCTGAAGAGTCCTATGTAGCTTTACTACACCATAAAGGCCTGAACAAAATTCTTGAAAAGGTGGGCGAAGAAAGTTTTGAGACTGTGTTGGCAGCTAAAGATGCTGCCAGTGAGGGTTCGGATAAAACAGATCTAGTTTATGAAACCGCAGATCTTTGGTTCCATACCCTAGTTATGCTGTCTCATTTAGATCTTGGCCCACAGGATGTGTTGAGCGAATTAGCTCGACGTTTTGATATGTCAGGATTGGAAGAAAAAGCTTCGAGGAATCAAAAATGACCGATTGTCTTTTTTGTAAGATAGCTGCAGGTGAAATTCCCGCCGACATTGTGTATCAAGATGACCAGATGGTGGCTTTCAAAGACATAGCGCCAAAAGCGTCCGTACACATCTTGTTAATTCCGAGAAAACACATTGTTAGCCTAGCTGAATTGGAGCCTGGAGATTCCGGACTAATTGGCGAAATGTTGCTGAAAACGCAGCAAATTGCCGCTGAAGCCGGACTCAAAGAAGGCTACAGAGTCATTGCTAACTCAGGAGATGGGGGTGGACAAGAAGTACCCCATTTACACTTTCATATCCTAGGTGATGTCAGAGATGATAACTGGGTAGGATTTTAAAACTTAATTTGTAACAGCAGCCCACTAGAATGCGTGGGTTGCAGAAAAGCAAAATCAAATAGTTAGGAGAACAAAATGTTAGGTGGAATCAGTTTATGGCAATTGGCCATCTTGTTGGTAATCGTAATTCTGATCTTTGGTACTAAAAAACTAAAGGGTTTGGGTAGCGATTTAGGTGGTGCAGTCAAAGGCTTCAAAAAAGCCATGGACGATGAAGAAAGCAAGCCTGCCGATGGCGAAAAGTTAGAGCAGAAAGATGCCAACTTTGCTGAAATGAAAGATGAAACGAAAGACAAAGATAAGACTGAGTCTTAATTATGTTTGATGTCGGATTTCTGGAACTACTGTTCTTAGCTATTATTGGAATGGTTGTGATTGGCCCAGAGAAACTTCCTGCGGTTGCTAAAACGGTGGGAGGCACTGTGGGTAAGGTTAAAAGATTCTTTAATGGCATGCAGGCTCAAATAGAGCAAGAAATCCGTTTGGAAGAACTGAATAAGAAAATAAAATCCGAAACCGAAGGCTTAAATTTCACCAATAATAATGAGTCAGAAAAGAAAGAAGCTCAGCATCTATTAAAAGATGAAGCTAACAAAGAAGCTGACTCAGAATCAGAACAGTTAGTGAATGAAACCGCTAACAGCAACAAAGAAGAAAAATCCGAGAAATGACCCAGGACAACAACGATACTCCCCAGCCATTGGTTGAACACCTAAAAGAACTTCGGGACAGGTTATTACGAATAGTTGTCGTGGTGATCGTTGTGTTTGTGGGGCTCTACACCTTTGCAAACCAATTGTATTTGATAGCGGCAAAACCATTGATGTCTCTATTACCTGGTGATGTATCGGATGCGGGTTTAATTGCTACCGGTGTGGCGTCGCCTTTCTTGGTTCCGTTTAAGCTTACCTTGGTATTGGCTGTTATGTTGGCTGTGCCCTATATTCTTCACCAAGTATGGGGCTTTATCGCACCGGCGCTTTACAAAAATGAAAAACGTTTTGCGATCCCACTTCTAATCAGCAGCATCTTTCTTTTTTACGCCGGAGTTGCATTCGCATATTTCGTTGTTATGCCCCTAGTTTTTGGCTTCTTTACTGCAATTGGCCCAGAAGGCGTGGCGTTCCTTCCTGATATTTCAAGCGTGTTAGATTTTATACTGAAAATGTTTTTTGCATTTGGTATTGCCTTTGAGATACCCATTGCCACGGTCCTGATGATATGGGCGGGTTTAACAACGGTTGAAAGCCTTTCTCAAAAAAGACCCTATATTCTTGTTGGATGTTTTGCGATCGCCATGTTAGCCACACCACCGGATGTATTTTCACAAACTATTCTTGCTGTACCCATGTACCTGCTTTTTGAATCTGGACTGTTAGTGGGTAAATTAGTGAAAGTTAAGTCGCGAGAAGCAGATGCTC
Source organism: Gynuella sp. (assembly GCA_028282465.1). Taxonomy (GTDB): domain Bacteria; phylum Pseudomonadota; class Gammaproteobacteria; order Pseudomonadales; family Natronospirillaceae; genus JANQHX01. The sequence goes on along the minus strand of JANQHX010000007.1, from coordinate 49,016 downwards.
AGGCCTCTGAAGAATCTTGATAAAGTTTAGTCAGAGGCTCTTAGAATAAATCCCCCTGGTAACAATCAGTTTGCCTCATTCTGCTTTCAATAAAATCAATTGGGCGCATTTTTTCTCTAGTCCACCCGGGTGCTACAAGTTCATCCCATCTACTGGCTAAACCAGCTAGTCTTTGCACAGAAATTTTTGGGGATAAGTGCCTGAGAAATAGTATGACTTTCTCTGTGTATTCCTCTAAACAATCTGGAATAAACTCTCCATCAAAATACAAATTAGCGAGCTCCGTGTTTTTTAGCACATGCAAATTATGAAGCTTTACATTGTTAACAGGCAGTTCATTGATTCTTTGTGCGGTTTCGATGATTCTGCTTTTTGTGTCATTGGGTTGGCCGAAAATCAGGTGGACACCAATATCCGCATGAGTGAGATCCGAAAGCTTTTGGATGGCTTGAATATTCGTCTTGCTGGTGTGGCCTCGTTTTAGAAAAAACAACTGGTCATCAAAAAAACTCTGCGCGCCAATTTCAATCATTAAATAGCGTCGGGTACTGATATCCTCAAATACTGGCATTAGTCGATCAGGCAAACAATCTGGTCTAGTGCCAATGACCAAGCCTTTAATATCTGGCTCTGTAAGAGCAAGCTGATACCTATGAGCGAGGGTTTCGAGTTTATCTAGAGTGTTGGTATAGCTTTGAAAGTACACTAAGAAGTTTTTGGCTTTATGACGACGAGTGACCAAACCTTTATTGAATCGAATTTGATCCAATAGATCTCGGCTAGCTTCTCGATGATAGGCGGCAGACCCCCATTCATCGCAAAAAATGCAAGGCTCCAATTTGCTGCCAATTCGCCGGTTAGGGCATGCCTCTGAGACACTGATAGCTATTTTAGCAATGCGTTCGCCAAATAGGTTTTTAAAATACTGACTAATGGGATAGTAGCGTCTTCCCATCCACCGATCAGAATATGCGGGATTTTTTGACGTAAGTGCCATCAGATTATTGAAATTAGTGGTTGCGTTTGTTTCTTAAGTTCGCCAATTTCTTGAATAAAGCAATCGGTTTCTTTGGCCATAGCTTCTAGTTGGCTGGAATCTTCGCGATCAACCGCAATCAGCAAACCACCGCTGGTTTGTGGGTCACAGAGTATCAAGCGTTGGGCTTCATTCATTTCACTGAAGTATTCGAAGTTGCTTTCAAAATTTCTACCAGTACCACCTGGAATACAGTTTTTATCTAAATAATGCCAAGCCTCTTCAATGACTGGAACATTATCGAAAAAGACATTGGCGCTGACCCCGCTGCCTAAACACATTTCTGTGAGATGGCCTAGGAGTCCAAAACCTGTGACATCGGTAATAGATGAAACTGATTTCAGTTTTGCGGCTTGGTAACCAAAGTCGTTTAGCTTACACATCCATTTTTTTCCGATGTGTTGATGTTCGTCGAGTAGGCAGTTTTGTTTTTGAGCGGTAGAAAGAATTCCAATTCCTAAAGGTTTAGTCAGAAACAGTTTACTGTCTGTTCTGGCTTTATTGTTTCGCTTTAATCGTTTCAAACTAACAGTGCCAGTTACAGCTAATCCAAATATTGGTTCTGGGGCATCTATGCTGTGGCCACCAGCCAACTGTATTCCAGCTTGGGCGCACATGCTTCTTCCGCCTTCCAATACTTGATTAGCAATTCTTGGGCTGAGTCGATTGATGGGCCATCCTAGAATGGCAATGGCCATGATTGGTTTGCCGCCCATCGCATAGATATCACTGATGGCATTGGCGGCAGCTATTTGCCCAAACTCGAATGGGTCGTCTACGATCGGCATAAAAAAATCTGTGGTGCTAATGACGCCCTGTCCATTACCCAAGTCGTAAACGGCAGCATCATCTCGTGAACCATTTCCAACCAATAAATTAATATCTCTCGATTCAGGGGATGAATGCTTTAAAATTTCATTAAGTACTTGAGGCGAGATTTTACAACCGCAACCAGCGCCATGACTGTAGTCAGTTAACTTGATATTTGCTTGCATCAGTCTTGTCGTCCCTGCTCGTTAAATTGTTGCGCATAGTAGGCTTGGGGAAGGGGGTATCTTTTGACAGAACGCAGCTGGTACTGAGTTAATAGTTCTTTTCGGGTTTCATTGATCTTAATTAATTTTTATTCGTACGCTTTTTAAAAATTGTTAGATCCACCAGTTTTTTAAACTGATAAATATCTTCCAAAAAAAAATATTTCCTAATCGGCACATCACCAGGGGACGTAAACCGGTCTACCTATCGACAGCCACAAAGGAATATAAAAAATGAAGACAATCACCTATTCACTTATCGCCGTGTCAGCCCTAGCTTTAGGGGGCTGCTTAAATTCAGATGATGACGATGACAATAACTCAGACGGTCAAGCGCCTGAAGAGCCAAGCTCCTCTTACTTGAGAGTTACCCACGCTTCTTCAGACGCGCCATTGGTGTCGATAAGTTTGGATGGGACAGTAGTTTCAGGTTTGGGCATGGTTGACTACCAACAAGGCAGCGGTTTACTCGCTGTTGATCCAGGTACTTATGCGGTCGCAGTTGATGCATTACTTCCTGGGGATAGTTCAGCGACTGTTATTTCGGCAAACTTACCACTTGAATCTGATATGCAGTACGATGTGATTGCAGTGAACTACGCAGCGTCTATTGAACCTGTGGTACTGGGTCGTTCAGCCGAAGCGGTTGCTTCTGATTCCATTCGCTTAGATGTTCTGCACGCTCACCCAGATGTTCCTGGAGTAGACATTTATCTAAGTACGTCAGAAACCATTGACGATGTAGATCCTGCGATTTCAGGTTTAGAGTTCAAGGCGGACAGCGATGTTCTGCCGGTCACTATCCCTTCCGGTACTTATCGTATTCGAATTACATTAGCAGGTGATTCTGCGGTTGTGTTTGATAGCGGTGACTTAGATTTAGCCGGGGGTAGCGATTTCATGATTACCGCAGTACCTAACGTAAGCGGTGGAGCAGTTTCACCAGTTAATCTACTGTTAGGTTCAGCCGATGGTGTTGGTGTCATTAGGAACACTGGTGAACAGGCAACGGTGAGAGTCGTTCATGCGGTACAAGACGCTCCAGCGGTTGATGTGTTGGCTGGTGGAATGCCTACCGGTTTCGTCGGCGTGGCATTTAAAGACTTTGCATCAGCTGATTTACCTGCGGGCGAGTACGACCTATCTGTTGTGCCTAGTGGTACTACCGAGCCAGTCGTTATTGATGCCCCTGGAGTGTCATTCGCTGCTGGGTCGACAACCTCTATTTATGCAGTTGGTGATTTAAACGATGTAACAGATGAAACGATTGACCCACTGGTTATTTCCGAAGATCTGCGTTCTGTCGCGTTGTTTGCAAAACTGAGAGTGGTTCATGCAAGTACTGCTGCCGAAGGCATAGGACCTGTTGATATTCACGCATCGGCTGACGGCAACTTTAGCCAGGATACCGTCGTGCTTGCGGGCATTGGGCTCAATGCTAACGCGGTTCTGGAGGTGCCTGGGGGATTTTACACATTTGCGGTAGCTGAAGCTGGGACACTAAATACCCTAATTGTTACCAGCGCCACACTAATGAATGGCGGTGTCTATAGCGCTGTCGCGACAAATGATCTGTCTGATTTAGTGTTGAACGTAGATACTGACCCAGCAGGTGAAATGTAGGATTTATATTCCGTAAACCCTAGATTTTTTGAAATGTGAGCCCGAGGCAACCTTGGGCTTTTTTTATTGCAGTATCGTGCAAAGACATGGGTGAACATTTATAAACAGCACTGTAATACATTAATGAAACCGAACGGCTGGAATATAAGGCCATAGGGTTTTGAGGGTCAGTCTAAAAAAACCTAATAACTCCTAGCTTTAAAATTCATCTGTCTGTAAGAACCCTGCATAATAATTGTAAAAGTACAGGTTCTAGTGGAGTAGAGGTTTGAAAGTTAGGTCGGTAAAAAAATCCGATGGCAAAGAATGGATACGAATGCGAACCTTGCTTTGGCCAGAAAGCGCAAAAGAGCACCGTAAACAAACAAAAGACTATTTTTTAGATAAAAGTATCTACATAACAAAGACCTTTGTTATTGAGCGCGATGACTTAACCCTGGGCGGGTTTATTGAAGTCAATATTCGCAGTTATGCTGAAGGAGCCGATGAGCAAAACGTTCCATACATAGAGGGTTGGTATGTGGATGAAGACCTCAGAGGCAAAGGCTTAGGTAGAGACCTAATGCTGAAAGCCGAACGTTGGGCACAAAAAAGCGGTTATCACTATTTAGCCAGTGACGCTGAAATCGGTAATTCTCAAAGCATCAATGCACATCAAAAGTTAGGTTTTGAAGAAGTCGATCGAATCATATGCTTCCTAAAGGCCATCTAAGGCTCACTCATAAACCATTTCTTAAAAATACCCGTCTAAATCAGTAAGCTAACAACTTATGGATTACACTTTATCTAGCTTATGTTTTAGCGGAATCAACACAAATCAATGTAGTTTTCGTTCCTAAATGAAAATTGCCTTACGAGGAAAATTCACCAACAAATAAACGATTGGGCGATCAAACCCGTCCAAGGAAGTATGATGCACAGACTGGCAGCTACAAAAATAACAATGGATGTCATCGAGCAAGATTCCAGTGAAAACTACTCTGAACTCATCTCTGCGGTAAAACAGGGAGATAAGGCTTCGTTTAAACATTTGTATGAAGCTGAAAAAGGGCGTGTTTTTGCCATTTGTTTGCGACTGACAAAGAATCGCGAATTGTCTGAGGAATTAACCCAAGAATCCTTTATTCAAGCCTGGAAGAAAATCAAACAATTCCGTGGAGACAGTAAATTCAGTACTTGGCTCCATCGGCTCACCACTAACATTGTGTTAGACCGCATAAGACTAAAACGCCATGAGTACGAAGAAAACAGTGAAGAGTTGGATTTATCCATACCTGCTGATCCGAGCTTAGACGATGATCGGCGAGACCTTGAGATGGGGATATCCAAACTACCTGATGGAGCAAGAACCGTTTTCGTACTGTTTGAATTACAGGGGTTTAGTCATGAAGAAATTTCTGACAAGGTCGGTATTGCTATCGGTACCAGTAAAGCACAATTGCACCGAGCCAAATCAATGTTAAAAGAGTGGTTAAGTCAATGAGTAAAGATGTGTTCGATTTAGAAATGGACTTGAAACTCAAAAAAGCTATTGAAGATCTTCCGGACTCTATTCCGCTAGAGAAAGATCTTTGGGATGCTATTGATAAAGGTATTACTGAACCAAAGATTCACAAAAATAGATTTTCATTTAAACCCGATTGGAATCAGTTGGCAGTTGCCTGCTCCTTCTTGATGGCAGCATTCGCCCTAGTATTTTCCACTCAGAAACCTGTGATAATTGTTCAAGAAAGCAATACTACTCAAGGAAACTATCAGGCAATTCGCACTCAGTTGAAAGAAGATCTTCCTCAGCGTTTAGAACATCTTTCCACAGAGGCAAAAGAAACCATACTTGTTAATCTTCAATTGATTGAAATCGCGCTTCTAGAAATTGAAACAGCATTGAGTGAAGATCCGGGGAATAACGAACTGATCGCACTATTACATAAGACGCTCGAAAAAGAGCGCTTGCTAATCGAGTCGGCAGAAAAGTTGAGACTATAAAATGAAAGTTATTGCTTCTGTGTTTTTAATTCTGTTTGTTTCTGTGCCTGCAATTTGTAAAACTCCGGTTCCAGAAGACAGAAGAATTAGCTATGAGTTTAATGTCTCTACATCCGCTACACTTTCACTTGAAAACTATAGAGGGAATATCACCATTGAATCCTGGGATAAGCCAGTAATCTCTATATCTGGTGTTTTGGATTCAGAATCAAAGTTCTACAGTGTGGAAGCTCAGCAATATGTTGTGAAGTTTTTATTGAATAAACATCGGCTTAGTAAAAATGGAACAGGCAGTGAGCTGCTAGTCAGGGTGCCTGAATCTGTCACACTGAATATAAAAGATGTTAAATCGAATATATATGTAAAAGATTTGAAGTCTGGTGGGGTTATTCGAACTGAAGGTGGAAGGGTCGTACTCTCTAATTCTGTGGGTGATTTTAGATTCAATACTGTTAATACAGAGCTGGAACTGGAAAAACATAAAGGGAAGATAATTATTGATAGCATCAGCAGCAATGTTGAAGGGCAATTAGAAGGCGAGCTTTTAAGGGTTAATTCAGTCTCTGGAAACTACAGGTTTAGAGATTCTAGAATAGATGTTATCGAATACAACACTATCTCAGGTGATATTTTTCTAGCGGTGGCCTTATCAAGGAACTCTGATTTTACCTTTAATACTATTACTGGCGATGTTGAGGTGAGTACTCGCAAGCCATTAAATGTAGAAATTGAAATGCGGTCTCACAGCGTAGCCATGAAATCTATTATTAGCGGGCATTCAAGTACAGAAAAAATTATTTCGGGTGCTACCAGAGTGAAAAAAACCTTTGGTAGCGGTGATGCCCGGATCTACTTTAATTCAGTGTCCGGGCGGGGAACCTTTACTGTAATCTGATGTTTTAACATCAGTCTGAAGGTTATGAATGATTAATCAAATTGAACTGAGTAGTTTGATAGCAGATCGAATTTTTTGTAGAGGGCGTTGGTTATTTCATCATGGTCGGCGGTGGGAATTTCTTCAAACTTCCAGCCCGTGGAAGAGCTTTTCGATTTAACCGTGTGTTCAACGATAAATTCATACTCCCAAATAGTTGCTGTCCCTGCCTTAACTGAAAAAGGTGCATTAAATTCTTGAAATTTTAGCTCACCTTTATATCGAGCCCGCTTTTTAGCAACAGCAGTTTGATAGCCCTTCAAAATGTAATTCCCATCGTTGAGATTTTCCAATAGCGCAAAACCTTTGTTGGCAGATGCTTTTACCGTCAAGTCGTATTCTGAGTCATCTTCAAGGCTCAGAATTTTAAAAACATGATAATAATCTGATGTTGCGCCTTTTTCGTTGGTTTCAAATCCCACCTTAATAGCGAAGTGACCTATGCCAGCCTCTGTTGCATCTTCTGGAGTAGGTATATTTTGGGCAGTCTGACAAGCTGTCAGAGCTAGCATGATCGAAAAGATAAATAAGTGCTTGAGCATTAATCTTCCTTGTTAGTTGAGTTAAATTTTTTCAATTGCTCTGGTGTGGCTTCAGTTTGATATTTAGCCTTCCAGTCCGAATAGGGTTCGCTATATACCAGTTCTCTGGCTTGTTCGTAATCAATTTCTATGCCTCTTTCGTTTGCCTCTGCTACATACCATTTAGATAAGCAGTTTCTGCAAAAGCCAGCTAGGTTCATAAGTTCAATGTTTTGAGCATCTTTTCTTGAATCCAGATGCTTCAACAGTTTTCTAAAAACTGCCGCCTCTATTTCAGTATTTTTATCGGTCATTTTTTAAATCTTCTATGGTGCTGATCAAGGTTGCTACTTGTAACTCGAGTGTTTTTACCCGTTGTTCAAGGTTGCCTTGTTGATTATCTTCCGTTGTTTCACTGGGCTGAGCATCTACAGATAATGTTTCTTCTGCTATGAGTTGTTGAAAACGACTTTCTCGTTTTCCGGGTTCTCTAGGGAGTTTTCTAACGAAGGGGCCGTCTTCTCTAGACATTAAATGGTTTAATACCGACTCCGTTTCGGCCACATCCTTGAATTGACACATGCGTCCACTTCTACTTCGAAGTTCCCCAGGGGTTTGTGGGCCTCGAAGTAACAATAAGCAGATTATCGCAAACTCTTGACCCGTTAATGTTAATTTTCCAAACTCAGTATTACAGAAGCGATGTTTATATTTAATGACACGGCTACCAAACCCTGAATCTTCCAAAACAATATGTTTCTCAATGAGGCTGCTAACCGAGTCCAATACCTCAGCTTCTGTTAATTGTATAACCGGTTCTCTACTGCTTTTTTGATTACAGCCAGAGGTTAGTGAATTAAGTGAAAGGGGATATTGATCAGGGGTTGTAACTTCTTTTTCCATCAGCACGCCCAGTACTCGTGCTTCATTTTGCGACAACATGTCCATAAATAACTCCAACAATGAGCTTTGGAGTTATTTTGCCATAATTAGGCTATTTCAAGAACTTAGCTAGATTATTTCAAGAACTTGGCGACGTACCAACAACTTGCCTCAATTTCAAAATCGTTGTCCTTGGCCCATTCCAAACCCGCTTTTACCAAGGCCTCTGCAATTCCTTGGCCCCTCGCGTTCTCGGGGACAAATGTGCGGTAAAAATTAATTTGATTGTGTTCGAGCAGGTACTGCAAAAAGGCGTCGCCGTGTTCGGTCTCAACCTTAAAACAATCTCGATCAGGTAGATGGATTACGTGAGTCATTAGTGTCTATAAATTGTTTTAATCAAATGATAGCCAAACTGAGTTTTAATGGGGCCGTGAACCACAAGCAGTTCTTTCTTAAACACCACATTATCAAATGCTCTCACCATGTCTCCCTTGCGGAACTCACCCAAGTCCCCTCCCTTTTTGGCGGATGGGCATTGTGAATACTTTTTAGCCAGAACATCAAAAGGCTCGCCCTTATCCAGTCGTTCCTTCAACTCTTGGGCCAATACTTTGTTCTTAACTATGATGTGATGGGCGCAGGCGATACTTGCCATAAATATTATTGACTCAGGTAGTTGAAAGGGTGAGATTGTACGGAAAACAGTCTGAATATTGTAACTTTATTACATATTAGGATTGCATATTCACGATTTATCACAATAATGGCCGTCTTGAGCGGATCAGAAGCTAAACAAGCCTTCAAATAGAGGGTGTTCAACACAAGAATCTGCTGCCTTCGTATAATCATTCCGTAATTTAATGACATTAGTGTCCATCTTCTGGACCAAAGAATAAGCTTATTGGGGTTGATATGGTTAAAAAAATTGGTGTGCTAACTAGTGGTGGTGATGCGCCGGGCATGAATGCGTGTGTTCGTTCTGTTGTTCGCACAGCACTGAGTCAAGGCTTAGAAGTATTTGGTGTTGAAGATGGCTACCAAGGTCTGCATCAGAACAGAATTGTTAAAATGGATCGTCGCTCAGTATCTGATCAGATCAACCGCGGCGGTACTTTTCTAGGGTCGGCTCGCTTCCCAGAATTTAAAGAGGAGTCTGTCCGCTTAGAAGCCATTAAGAATTTGAATGAGCATGGGATTGATGCCCTAGTAGTGATTGGTGGCGACGGCTCCTACATGGGTGCAAAACGCCTCACTGAAATGGGGTATCCCTGTATTGGCATTCCAGGAACCATTGATAACGATGTGGCTGGTACCGATTACACCATTGGTTTCGTAACCGCTATGAACACGGTTCTAGACGCTATTGACCGTCTGAGAGACACCTGTTCTTCTCACAATCGAATATCAGTTGTGGAAGTCATGGGCCGATACTGTGGTGACCTGACATTGAGAGCAGGTATGGGCGGTGGAGCCGAATATGTGATTTTACCAGAAGTTGATTTCGTTGAAGACGAACTGATCAGCTCGTTGAAAAAAGATGTAGCCCAGGGTAAGAAGCACGCAATTGTGGCAGTGACTGAGCATATTTGTGATGTCAATGCCCTAGCCAAGCGTATTGAAGACGAAACCAAACTTGAAACTCGAGCAACCATACTAGGCCATGTCCAGCGCGGTGGTAAGCCAAATGCTTATGACCGTATTTTAGCGAGCCGCATGGGCGCCTACGCTGTTGAACTGTTGATGGCTGGTGAAGGTGGCCGTTGTGTAGGCATTCAGAAAAACGAAATGGTGCATCACGACATTATTGACGCCATCGAAAACATGACCCGCCCGTTTGACCAAGAATTGTTCGATTTGTTTAAAAAGCTTAGCTAAGCAGAAATCAAACTTCCTAAAAGGCCTCAATGAGGCCTTTTTTTGTGCCTACTTGAAAGGAATTAATTCGCAGCATTTGGGTCTATGATTCAAAACCCGTCGTAACAAATAGCCTTCAAGCATTCAGAGGATAAACTCATGTCGGATCTTTGGTTCCCAGAAAGATGGCCTGCTCAACACCCAGAACGTATCCAGCTTTATTCTTTAGCCACACCTAATGGCATGAAATTAGGCATTATGTTGGAAGAATCAGAACTTCCTTACGAAGCTCATTTAATTAACATCATGAAAGATGAACAATTTGATGAAGACTTTAAAAAGATCAATCCAAACTCAAAAATACCTGCATTAATAGATCCCAATGGGCCTGATGGTAAGCCTATCCATTTCATGGAGTCGGGCGCCATGATGATTTATCTAGCTGAAAAGACCGGTAAATTGCTGAGTACTGACCCCACTCAAAGGTGGCAAACTATTCAATGGCTATTTTTTCAAATGGCGAGTATCGGCCCCATGTTTGGTCAATTTGGTCATTTCTATAAATTTGCGAAGGGAAAAACCGATAGTTATGGTGAAGAACGATATACCAAAGAAACCATTCGCTTACTTAAGGTGTTAGATAAAAAATTAGGCGAAACCGAGTATCTCGCCGGAGATGATTACAGTATTGCAGATATTGCTACCTTCCCTTGGGTAGGCGCATTTAATTTCTACGAGGCTTTTGAAGCAGTCAATTACTACGAGTATAAAAACGTGATTCGTTGGCACCAAGCTATTAGTGAGCGGCCTGCAGTGCAAAGAGGCGTTAAGGTCTGTGCACTGTAAAGTAAAATGGGTTGATAGCAAAATCTATCAGCCCATTTTTACTAATCCGCTTTCTAACCGCTAACCATTAGTTATTTAGAACTTAATTTGATAAGAGTTTTTGCCAGCTTTTAAGTCTTCAAATGGCCCCCACTGTGGTGTTTTGCTTCGAGTGTTTCCAAAAAAGTCTGTATCCACAATAGCCTCTGATTCATCACCATAATAAATCGGCATACCATGAAGACTTTGGTCAATCACTCTCAAGTCAGTTGACAGATCATCTCCTGAAAGATGAATACTGACGTCCACAGAATAATCATTGACCGTTAAACTGAATTTAGATTCTGTATCAGAAATCACACTGGAGGATTCAGTTTCGTGAGGCTGAGCACCATCTAAATATAAGTTATGATTCATTTCTATATTAGGTATCTTGGTATCGCTATTAGCAGTTTCTAAACCACCCTGTCCGATAAAAATATTGTTCGCCCAAAATTCGTTATCAATTGCCGGGCGACCACCAAAGCCTTGATTAGTCCACCATAAGGGTGAATCTACAAAAAGATTGTGGGCCCACACCTGATTCAAGGATGAATAAATCGCTGTAGGCGTACCTATAAAAATATTATTAGCAATTAAAAATGGCCCATTCCAATTGGCTTCTAATAACAGTGGATGACTTTCAACATCGGTGACTATGTTGTTGCGTATGACGGTATGATAGTTCTCATAATCAATCCAAATGCCATGGGCTGATCCAGCTACCGGGTCAATGGTATAGATATTTCTTATAAAATTATTTTCGATAACACTGTGATTATTATGGTGGAGCTTAATGCCCGCCGTTTCCCAGCCGCCAAACTCTGTATATATATTGATATTCTCAATCCAGTTGCCACTAATATGACTGTAATCTGCGAAATACTGACCAGCAATTCCCGATTGGCCACAGTTATGGATTTTGTTGTTACGAATAATATGATGCCCTCGTCCTTCCCAAGCTTCTTCAGGATCTCCCTTAGGAACACCAACAGAAACACAAGCTGCTCTTGAAAAACCAATATCATTATTTTCAATAATCCAGTGTGCACCGGCATGAGGTTCAACCAAACCTGTTTGATAAACGGTAGGTGGCGCCCAATAAGTTGCAGCGTGATGAAGAGTAAATCCTGACACAGTTACATAGTCCACCTTGCCTACTGGTTTTGCTGCGAATACTTTTTCGCGAACTAAAACCTCTGTGCGTTCCTCGTTAGGATTTAATTCGCCAAAGTTCGCATGAAGAGTGGTCTTTTTACCTTTTACTTTTGCATACCAAGAGTTTTTGGTGCTTTTTACATCTTCAATGGTAAAAACCTGAACTAAAGGAAGGTCATTGATAAATACGTTGCCTCGGTTGGCCTCGTATCCATAAGTTTGCCAGCCGACGCCACCATATTCTTTGTCCCACCAAACATTTCGAGGGTACTTCACTAATTTTTTATATGGATTAAACTTTTTCGGGAAAAATTTCTTATTTAGCTTCACCGTCCATAGACTTTCCTGTTGTTCCCAAAAATCAACGACCTCTGAACCCTTAATGGCAACATCCTCACCATCAGCTGCTTTAAATACCAATCGTTCTTCTTCAGACTTACCGCCTTTAGTAAGATTTACCTGTTCACGATATACACCTTCATGAACAATAACCGTATCACCAGCGCCCGCAGCTTTAGCGGCTTGTGAAATGGTTAGGAAGGGTTCTGTTTGGGTGCCTGGGTTTTTGTCTGATCCGGTTTTGGCAACATAATAAATCTGAGCATGGGCAACATGACCGACAAGCAACAGCAATAAAATTAGGGTTTTTATTGTTTTCATACACTGGTCTCGATTCTTGTTTTTGATTTAGCTTAACAGTTAACGTCGACAGTAAAAACAATGAGCGCCCAGTTGCAAAGAAATAAATTGCCAAAAAAGACTATCGAGATGATTCAGATTAAAAATTCAAAAATAGTGGAATGGGCTTTATGAATATAATCGACTGTTTATCACTGGGATGTGAATTGGAAATTATGAATGAGAGAAATTAGGTCTAAAAAAGGGGTGCAAGCTAGCACCCCTGAAATCAAATAATAGGGTTCAACAACCTAAATACAGGCTTCCATCAAATCCTTATATTCATCAAGATACTCATTATATTGTTCGCCTTCTTCGGTAAAAGAAAGTGGATTTGGGTTGACTCTTAGAATATCAAGCGCCGCGTCTAACAGCTCATCTGTCCGATCAATTCTACGGTTTATTTCAGTATTGTCACAACTGAGCCAGTGACCTTCTCTAATTGAATTAATTTGTCTATTTTCCCAATTGAAGGCGTCTAACGAGTTTAATGAAATAATCTCAGCATGCTTTGCAATCCAGCCTTCAATGATATTTGCTTTAGTAATAAATGGCTTGTCACCGTCGCCGTTCTCTAAATAGCCAGTGTCTCCCACAGTAAAACGATCCAGAGCCATCAGGCTGGTCATGCGTACGCAGTTATACTTTTCAGCCATACTGCCTTCAGTGCATTGGAGATCCCCCGTAAAAGTGCTTCGAGGCATATATCTTAAAATTTGCAGTACATCTGCGTACACATGTTCATTCCAGTTTTCATGATAACCGCGGCTAATCATGTTCCACCGGCCAATATTGTGATTGTTGAGTATCACAATATCACTATGCGGAGCATTGGTGTTTGCAACTGCGCGATTTAATACAACCGTTTTAGCCTCAACTTGGCTTTGGGCAGTTTCTGGTTCTAAAAATATATAGTTATACGCATATACAGGCAGATCAAAAAGAACGGAAACGTCATCATGTGTTTGGTAGGTGGCTTTCAATTCCTCAGTCAATAATTGCGGCACTGTTTCTAGCTTTTCATTAGCTTCTTCATTGATGGACCAAAATCTACCTAATCCATTCCATGTTACCAGACTTCTTAGATCTTCAAGATTATCAACAACTGGTTCTTCATAAGGTGCCGTAGCTGCGTTAGTAGCTGAATTAATGGTAGTGATTAACGAACTATTTGCCAAAGGAATATGTCGATAACCAAAGGTCGCAGCAAGTTCGCTCACTGCTTCGTAGTAATGTTCAACGGAGTCATTGGGCAGTTCATCTAAGATTAACTCGATGGGATCTAGGATACTGTTGTAAAACTCTGCATAAGTATTCCCTAGGTTGTTAGATACCAATGTCCAACGATCTAGAATTTCTTTAAAGTCAGCGTCATCCCGAGATAACTCATAGGCGAGAGTGTTAGCGATAAAGCGACCAACCACAAAGTCATAATACCTGTATGGGGTTGTGGTTTCCTCAGATGTAATAACTGAATAATTTGGCATGGCTCTAGTTAAAAAATAAGGAAATGCTCTGTCATTTTCCATAATATGAGTCGCAAAGTTTTCAGTACCTACCAGTCGATTGTAAACAGGCACGATGTCGTACGCCTGTGGAAATCCGTCTTGATAGGCCGGACTTAGCTCAGATAAATAAGCGCTGTTTCTTAACGCCTCTGATTTTTCATAATAGTCATCAACGAAAACATTGGTAATGTTTTCTAAGATGTCGACATCGTCAATATTATAATGTGTGTCTAGTGTTGCTCTCGTGGTTGCTAACAATTGCGAAAAGGAAATAGACAATTCTGAAGCGTCGTTTTCTTGAATATCTGCTTGATAATCTAGAGTACCATTGGCCGATAATATAGTGTTCGCTGTGAAGCCCAGATTTTCCTTCTGATTAGGCTTAAGCCAAATTTGAAAATCCATTGTGCCGACAATATCTGTGTCAATGGAGTCTTCAAATAACGTTCTCGGTGCAATCAAGTATGTGTCAATATTATTATTGCTAGTGCCCCCAGCTTGACCAAAGCCTTGTATATATCCTTCACCGTTATCCAGAGTCACTTTAAAGCCTGCTGGCATAGTTCCCCGAGTTATGCTGATGTTCTCATCAGTAAAGCGTTGAGAAAGGGAAAGGGCGTCCTTTACTAACGCTATAGAGGCGTCAGTGGGTGCTAAGGTTTCTTGGATAAGCGTTTGCAAGTTAGGTTGTATAAAGACTGCGAAGTCTTTTGTATCCTCTAAATACAATGGCCTGCTTTGATCTGGGTGGTTAGTAAATCCCGTTGTGCTGTTCATCCCCAAATGAGCGGACAGCGATAAGGCTTCTATTGGGGTAAATGAATAAATTACTTCGCCCATAACGGTGATGGTAAGCGTGCCATCATCCAATAAAAATTCTGCAGACTTTGACGTTGACTGACCATTAATTTCTACTGTAGTGCTTTCGCTTTGAACCCAAGTCTGGCTGGTGCTGGCGGTCACTAACTGGTCTAGCAACACCTGTTGCGCACCTACTTCGACCAATAGCTCTTGATTTAATTTATCAGCTAGTAAGCGGTTATCGATCCAAGAATCGTTATTGGGTTCATCCGTGTTTGTAGATCCAGTAAAGCCGGGAAGTATGTTATCGAAGCTTTGAAACTTTTCGGTAGACACCAGATAAGCCACTAGGTTGGCTCGGTCTTGTGATGGCAGCTTTTCAATAGCGTTTAGATTATCTACAAAAGGGTTATCGGCAATTCTACACTTGTCATCTAGCCAGACATATTCTGGCCTTGTTTCGCAATTTGATCTTATAGTTACATCTAAAAAACTTTGGGTGCTCGGTGCTGAGTTAGAGTCTCCTGACCCTCCACAACCTGTTAACAATGTAGTGCCCAATAACAATAATGCACTAACTGAGGTGGTTCTGAACTTCATTGGTTCTCCTGTACTATCCTTGCAAGCATTTATATTTTTTTTAGGAAAATAAATTTTTTCTAGTAAAAAGATTTAATCTAAGTGACTGTCATTAAAATTACATGACGTATGAGTAGGTGATCCAGCAGGGTTTCGATACTAAACAGTGGGTCATTGTATTGTAATTCTATAATTCAGCAGAAAATCTCTTTAAGAATAAAAATATATTCAAAGTTATAGAGGGGAAGTGTGTTCGATTGGTTTGAATTAGAAAAAAATTAATTATGATTCAATAGTCTCATTGCTGACAGTTGAACTATATAATTTACAGTTAGCTTAATGAGTGCAGTTAAGTACATCTGTTTTGAAAAAAATCTTTCTATTAAGAGGTTGTGAGCTTGAGAAAAATAAAGCGTTTAAAACACCAAGAAGAGTTGTGCATATGAATTATTCTCCTTGGTGCTTTAAAGTCGTAAGGCGGGGTTGATTATTTAGTCAATGCAGTCGCACCGATTGCCAATATAGATGCCATTTCTTCTGAAATAATCATCGAAGTAATATTTTGTTTTGCATCGGCCTCTGTTAAGCCAATACTTTGTTTGGTTTGGCATTTAGAGGAGATAAATTCAAAAACATTTTTATGGTAAAACTTAGTCATAGGCGTTGCAGCGGTAACTCCTCCAGCAGCTAACATGGGCATGACATCTTGTGTTTTACAAAGTTCTTCTAGAATGCGAAGGTCTGCGAATGATGCTGGCATTGGATCGACCCCCATCGTAACCAAGTAATATCCTGACTCAAAGTTCTCTTGAACAGTTTGATAAAACGTCTTGTCTGGATAAAACTGTTTAGGCTTTACATCGCTAAAACGATTAAGAGTTAGCGCAAGTTCAATTTTTTCTGATGTTAACAATTCCGAAGTCACTTCAATACCATGATTGCCTTTGCCTGCAATCAATAAGTTTTTAAGTGCTTTAAAATCTCGTGCGTCCGCTGACAATCTTGTTGCTCCCCTCATTTCTTCTATGGTCGCCGTGTTCAGTTGCAAGTTGTCAAAAATTGTTTGCCCCGAGATGCTAGATAATAAATATGTTTTATAGGTATTACCTGCATTGTCTAAAAGGGTTGAGTTCACACCATGCTTTAGTGAGACTCTGATTCCATCACCATTTAGGGATTGTGCAAATACATGCAATACAGTTCGATTGTTACTATCCACTGTATCTTTATTGGCACCGCGTTGAATCAGCACATCAACCACACTTGCTCGCCCCTGATTCGCAGCATAATGTAGAACTGACTCACCATTGAAAGTAGCGTTAGGGTTTGCGCCATCGTTTAAAGCGCTTCGAACGTTCTTTGCTGATGTTAAAGCGGTGTTCCAGTTAAGTTTAGGTTTGGGCTTTGGCTTGGGTTTCGAGACCTCAGGTTTTTTAACTACAACTTTTGGTTTTGGGATTGGCCTTTGAATCTTTTGTCTAACAGCACCTTGGCTTCGCAAATAATCAGCCGCATCCTTTTTTCCATTTGTTATGGCATACGTAAGCAGATCCTGCCCTTCATGTCGAAGTTGATTGATGTCGTTAACCTGACGTAGCAACACTCTCATCCTTACTATATTTTCAGACAAAATGGCTTCTGCTAGCTTTTCTTCAACTGTATTTCCAAATACCAATGAACAGCAAAAGAGGGTCAGCACCAACAACGATACTCTCTTAATTTCCATGCTTTACTCACAAATCCTTACAAACTTTATAGATCAAGAACTAAATTTCAAATTGAGTATAGTGAAACGAATGTCTTAATAATTTTATCGCGACTTAAATGAAAACTAATTCAGTAGCTAAATTCCATATTAAGTTACGAAATTTAAGTTTCGAATTTTTATACTCGATAATTAAGCTATAAAAATAGAATCAATATACTATTTTGAGTTAACTGATGGTCGAAGATTATACAATAATATGATTTGCTGTGCCTGCTTTGTTAAAGCCTGTCACAAGAGAGAAAAGCTTTTTATTGAATGCTTAGTTAGCATAAATTTTATTTATGTTAACTTGTTTAAGTTTTAAAACTACTGATCACCTAGTGCCATTTCGAGTGCAAGTTCGTTTGAAATGACCATTGAGTTAACAACATTTTTAGCTGCTATTTCAGTGATGTTTAAGCTCTGTTCGGCTTCACATTTGGTTGACATGAAATCGAATAAGGTTTCATGATCAAACTCAGTCATTGGAGTGTCAGCTATTATCTTACCTGCTGCTAGCATGGGCATCATATCCTGGGTTTTACACAGTTCCGCCAGTCTTTGAACGTCAAGGAACGACTTTGGTTTTGGGTCGGCTCCCATGGTTACCAAATAATATCCAACACTAAAGTCTTTAGTGACCATCTGATAAAAAGTTTTCCCCCGGTAAAATCGTTTCGCTCTAACACTTGCGTAGCGATTTAACAGAAGGGCAATTTCAAAATTTTCAGCAGTTAATAGGTCTGATGAAATGTCTATGTCGTGTTTGCCATTGTTAACAACCAATAGGTTTTTAAGAGCTTTAATGTCTTTAGTATTTGCTGCTAACTTGGTCGCTCTAGTCATTTCATCTTCGGAGGCGTTTTTTAATCGCAAGCTGTTGAAAATAACTTGGCCTTGGGATGATGCTAATAGATAGGTTTTATAGGTATGACCTTTAGAATCCTTGAGGTTTTCTTTTACACCCTGCTCTAACGCAAGCTCAACACCACTTCGACTCGGCGACTGAGCAAAGGCATGAAGAATGGATCGTTTATTTTTATCCAGTTTATTTGGATTGGCCCCGTTCAGGATGAGCTCTTTCGCAACACCTACTCTCCCGCGGTTCGCCGCGTAGTGAAGTACTGACTCACCATTAAATACTGCATTAGGACTGGCGCCTTGCCTCAGTGCATTCTTGATGTTTTCAATGGAAGATAACGCAGTATTCCAATTTATTTCTTTATTGATTTTAGGTTTTTTTGTAGCAACCGTTTTTGGTTTTTTCTTAACTGAATTGGTTTTTTGAACTTTGGCGCCTTGGCTTTTTAAAAATTCTGCAGATTCGTCTTTCCCGTTTTTAATAGCGAATGTAACTAGATCTTGGCCTTTGTGACGAACCTGGTTTATGTCATCTACTTGCCTTAGTAAGACTCGAATTCGGACTATGTTTTCAGACATGATAGCCTGTACCAGTCTCTCATCTGCCGAAATGCCAAAAGAGAATGAACACCATGTAAGACATATTGATAGCAATGAAATCTGAAGTATTTTTGCCATATGATGCTCGCTGTTAATTTGATTAGAGGTGTCTGTTTAACAAGCCTGTTTTTATTCTCAGGCTTTACGATTTAACTTAGTTAAGAAAACTATGACTATTTACAATAAACTCAGAATGGAAATTTAGCTTACACATCGAGTTATTAACATGATCTGATAACTCTGTTCTGTTACCACATGTTTCATGCAGTCATAGCAGCTTATGAAGGGGATATTGAATGGTGATAAAGAATTATAGGGACAATTAATTTTGAAGGGATTTCAATCTTACTTTTAGTTGGGTAGGTACGCTGATTTTATTTAGTTATTAAAAAAGAGCGCTGATGCGCTCTTTCTAAGACTTTGGATTTAATTACTGAATCGATAATTCAAAGCTATTGGTACCAGCCTTAATATTTTCAAATGGCCCCCATTGAGGAGACTTTCCTCGCTTGTTTCCAAGAATGTCCATATCCACTGGAATATCATTTTTATCCGCTGACATTAAAGGGTGACCATGGAAGGCATTGTTGACAAAAGGCAGGCCTTTACCTAAACCATCTTTTCCTAAGTCGAAGCTTACATTTATCACGCCATTTTTAAGTGTGGCCTTAAAGTTAGCAGGCGTTGAAGACTCAACACTATTTTCTTCGATTGGTGATGGGTTGGCGCCATCTAAGAATAAATTATTTCCAATTTTATAATCTTCAGAACCGATTAGCATTTCATCAAGACCAGAATCACCAATGAAGATGTTATTGAACCAACGATCACCCATTACAACAGGGCGGCCGCCGTAGTCTTGGTTTACCCAGTTAATGCTAGCGTCAACAATAATATTGTGAACCCAAATTCCATTACGTGAAGACTGAATAGACACTGGTTCCCAACCATCGCCTACCACAACGTTATTAGCAACTAAGAACGGACCATCCCAGTTGGCCTCTAACTCGATTGGATAGCCCTCTGCGCCCATGATGACGTTATTGCGAATAACCACATTGGTGTTTTCATAATCAATCCAGATACCGTGACCAGCACCACCGATTGGATCAATAGTTTTGACGTTTTTGATCAGATTGTTTTCGATCATAGTGAAGTCATTGTTATGGGTTTTTATGCCAGCAGTTTCCCAACCACCCATTTCTGTGTATGGGTTGATGTCTTCAATGATGTTGTTATGAATGTGCGTGTAATCGGCGTAGGCTTGGCCAGCAATACCGCCCTGGCCACAGTATTGAATGTGGTTGTAGCGAATAATGTGGTTACCACTAATAGCACGAGGGTTTGGATTGCTGTCTTCTGGAATACCAATTGAGATACAAACAACACGTGAATTAGAAATCTTGTTGTTTTCTATAATCCAGTAACCGCTACCATTAGATTCAATCAATCCAGGTTGATAAACCGTAGGTGGTGCCCAGTGAGTGGCAGCGTGCTGTAAATTGAATCCTGACACGGTGACATAGTTAGCCGCATAAGCATCAGCAGTGATAACGTGCATGCGAGCAAATACTTCAACTAGATGCTTGTTAGGATCTTTATTACCGAAGTTGGCCGTAATAGTGGTTCTCTTTTTACTGACATCCGCAAAAAAGGAATTGGGAGTGCTTTTCACTTCTTCTTTCGTTAGCACTTCAACTAATGGGTAATTGTCGATGGTTACCTGACCACGGTGAGCTTCTAGACCATAGGTTTGCCAGCCAGTTTGATTGAATACTGAATCCACAGAAACTGGACGAGGGTATTTCAACAGGGTGCCAAAGGGATTGGCTTGGTCACCAAAAATGCTGTTTTTAATTTTAGCGGTCCAAACACCTTTTTTGTTTTTCCATTTTTCAACGACTTCCGATCCACTGATGGTAACGTCTTTACCTTCAGCAGCTTTTAATACCAGGCGGTTATCTTCAGATTTTCCACCCTGTTTGAAGGTTACGGTTTCTCTGTAGGTACCTTCGTGAACAATCACGGTGTCGCCGCCTTTAGCAATATCCACTGCCGCTTGAATCGTTAGGAAGGGAGCGTCTTTTGTGCCCGAATTAGTGTCTGCGCCGGTTTTGGCGACGTGATAATCCTGTGCGTGAGCTGCACTTACGAACAATGCGCTTAACACAGCAAGCTTTATTGTATTTTTCATAACTTGTCTCTGTTGATGAGTTTATATTCAGTGGTTGATTAGTCTGCACCTTCAAGTTTTGACAGATGCGTTAAGTGTAAATCTTGTTGCTGAACCGACGCTAAACAGGCTTTGGTTTTCAATGTTATTACAGTTTGGCAAAGGCTCGTTCAGCTGCAGCCAGAACTTGTCGTGGTGCAGTGCCACCCAGGTGATCGCGCGCCGCAACAGAACCTTCAAGAGTTAGAACTTGGAACACATCTTCGGTTATCAAATCAGAAAACTGTTGCAACTCTGTCAATTCCATCTCTCCCAAGTCTTTGCCAACTTCAATGCCATAAGCCACAGACTTACCCACCACTTCGTGGGAGTCTCTAAAGGGAATGCCTTTTTTAACTAGATAGTCTGCTAAATCGGTTGCTGTCGAGAAGCCTCTTATCGCGGCTTTGCGCATGAATTCTTTTCTTGGCTCTATATGCGGCACCATATCGGCAAACGAGCGCAAGCTGCCAAGTACATTATCCACTGTATCGAATAATGGCTCTTTGTCTTCTTGATTGTCCTTGTTGTAAGCCAACGGCTGGCTTTTCATAAGGGTGAGCAGGCTTATCATATGACCAAAAATTCGCCCACTTTTTCCTCTTACCAGCTCAGGTACATCAGGGTTTTTCTTCTGGGGCATTATGGAAGAGCCAGTGCAGAAGCGATCAGGTAACTCTATAAAATTGAATTGTGCTGATGTCCATAACACCAATTCTTCACTCATGCGGCTCAGGTGCATCATGATTAACGAACAAGCCGAAGTAAATTCGATCGCAAAGTCACGGTCTGATACCGAATCTAGAGAGTTCTCACTCGGGGCATCAAAGCCCAACAGGTTAGCCGTGATGGTTCGATCAATTGGGTAGGTGGTGCCGGCAAGGGCTGCCGCCCCTAAAGGCATTATGTTGACCCGCTTGCGACAGTCTGCAAGTCGCTCGGCGTCGCGCTGAAGCATTTCATTCCAAGCCAATAAGTGATGGCCAAAAGTTACGGGTTGCGCGGTTTGTAAATGGGTGAAGCCGGGCATGATGGTGTCGCTATTGGCTTTCGCCAATTCAATACAGCCTTTCTGTAAGCGTTTGACTTCAGAAATCATGAAGTCAATTTCGTCACGCAAATACAAGCGGATGTCCGTGGCAACCTGATCATTTCGGCTGCGGCCAGTGTGAAGCTTTTTGCCCACATCACCAATTTTTGCGGTGAGAGCAGATTCCACGTTCATGTGCACATCTTCGAGAGCAACGCTCCACTGCAGGCGGCCGTCTTCAATGTCTTTTTGAACCTCAGTCAAACCCTTTATGATTTGGTCTTTTTCATCACCGGTCAGTACTCCCACTTCCGCTAGCATGGTGGCATGGGCAATTGACCCTTGAATGTCCTGGCGATACATACGTCGATCAAACCCAACGGATGCGGTGAATTCAGCAACAAAGGCATCTGTGGCTTCGGCAAACCTGCCACCCCAGGCAGAATTAGTCTCGGACATTCTTAACTCTCTAAATCAAAAAATGGAAATCACGCTCGTAAACCCCCTTAGCTAGGGGAAAAGTCGCGGAATTATAGAGAATTTAGGGGGGGATGGCATCATTGAGAACTTTATACAGTTCTAAAATAGGATGTCTTCTGTACTTAGTTGCACGTTATTGTGGTTGTGCATTGGGTCAAAAGTGAATGCTTCATCCATTTCATTGGAAAGCACTCTAAGGTTTTCGATAACCACATGACTGGCTTTTTCCATGGCATACAGGTTTTTATAGGCTTCCGCTTCATTGCCGTTAAGTATATCCCTTAAGGCCTGCAATCCAGATTTATGAACGACTTTGTGGGGCTCTTCAATTTTCTTATAAGCCGTTAAGCTAGAGAATTCCCGCCCTTGGCCTTCGTAATACCATTTTCCTAACCGGCACATGGTGTGGTCGGCCATATCAGCGAAATCGGCTTCTTCGAAAGAGTCTGAGGTGTATAGGCTATAGATCCTGCTTTTCCAGACTACGTGGTCGAGCATAACCGACTGAATGAAACTTTCGTTACTGGTTCGGCTAATAATTTCGTGCATTTCACCAGAGATTTTGGTGATTTGGGTAACTGTTGAAAACACAGCTTCAGTGGTGTCCGATAGTTTGTCGCTCTCCCCCCTGATATCAGAAACCCCGCTATCCGCTTTCTCTGTGTCATTGAGCACCGACTGAATAATGGCGCTGATTTCTTCCGTAGCCTCACCTGTGCGGCGAGCCAGATTTCTAACTTCATCTGCTACTACGGCAAATCCACGACCTTGCTCTCCCGCTCGTGCTGCTTCAATGGCAGCATTCAAAGCCAATAGGTTGGTTTGTTCTGAGATACCGTTAATCAGGCCCACAAACTGACTGATATTCTGGGTTGAGGCCTTCAGAGTGGTCATGGCGTCACTGGTGTTCACTGCGAGCTGGTCAATGTGCTTCAGATCTTCATTGACCTTTTGGAGAATGAGTCCAATTTGATTAGATGTAGAACTGGACTCAGACAATTTGGCTCGTTCTTGGGTCAGAGTTTCCGCGTTGATGACCACCATGTCTCGAATGTTCGATACTGAACTGGTTGATTCGAACAGTAGGGCCAGAAGCCGAGATGTCGCTTCATTAGTCTCAATAATTTGGTCGGCTCGAAGATCGGCAACCTTCTTAACCGATTGCAAGAGCTCGTTTTCGCTTCTCAGTTTTTCAATTTCAGACTCCAATTCTTGAATGCGGATTTGCTCTGAATCACGGCTAGAGCCTTTAGACTTTGAATTAAACCAGTTCATCCAATTAACCTTGCGGATAGTATCTACTTTAAGATAGACAATAAATTTAGTTAGCGCTGGCCGTTGGAGGTCAAATTGAGCAATCCTGAATCGCCAAGCTTTTTTCTGCCTAATTTCTGCAGAGACAAATCCATATACTTTTTGGTGATTTTGGCTCAGTTATTTGTTGTGCTACTGACCCTTTCGAACACTCAAAATGTGCTATTTGATTGGTATTTGTTTTCAATTGTGACTCTATACGTACAGTGGGTTTGTTTATCCAGTGCTGGAATTTTGTGTTTAGGACGCCACCTATTGGCGCGCATGTCCAATCGAACAGCAGGCGTTGTGGCATTGGTATTTTGCAGCGGGAACGGCTTATTGGTAAGCGCACTAGGGCAGGGCATGGTTTACGGCTTTGATCAAGTTAACCCAGTACTTGTTGCCCGTCATACCCTAATTACCTGCCTGGTCGCTGGGTTGGTGCTTCGCTATTTTTATGTTCAACAGCAGCTCATTGAACAATCAAAGGCCGAACTCAAGGCGCGTCTTCAAGCACTTCATTCTAGAATTCGTCCTCACTTCCTCTTCAACAGTATGAACATCATTGCTTCACTAATACCAACACGACCACAGGAAGCAGAAAAGGCAGTAGAAGATTTATCCGACTTATTCCGCGCTAGTCTTCATCAAAGCGATGAACTCACAACTCTAGAAGAGGAAATAAATCTCTGTCAGCGGTTTATGTATATTGAGCAATTAAGAATTGGTGATCGACTAAAAGTTAGCTGGGACATTCAAGCGGATACCAATGCCTGGAAGATTCCTCAGCTAAGCCTGCAGCCATTGCTGGAAAATGCAGTTGTTCACGGCATTCAAAAATTGCAAAGCGGCGGCACAATCATCATAAAAATTTATGAATCTGACGCTACTCTTAAAATAACTATATTGAATCCTAAGCCTCCCTTTGTTTCCAAAGACACTAGTAAAGGTAATCGTGTGGCATTGGAAAATATTGAAAATCGCATGAAGAGTATTTATGGAGAAGGCGCTAGGCTAAGCAAGCATGTTACCGACGATGAATTTGTGTGTATTCTTAGTTTGCCAAAAATAAAAAAATAAGGCTTGAAAATGAAAGTATTGATTGCAGATGATGAACCCTTAGCAAGGCAACGGCTCGAACGATTCATTGAAGCTATTCCGAATATCGAATTAGTTGGAGAGGCCGAGAATGGCATTGATGCCATCAGCCAGGTTTGGCAGTTACAACCGGACTTAATTTTATTAGATATACGCATGCCAGGTATGACAGGTTTAGAAGTTGCCCGGCATCTAAGCACACTAGAAGAACCACCTGCCATTATTTTCTGTTCAGCATTCGATGAATACGCCCTAGATGCAATTAAAGTAAATGCCATTGATTACCTACTGAAGCCAGTGCGCCTACAGGATTTGGAATCTGCAATTAAACAGGCTGGAAAAATTAATCGGGTTCAAGCCGTTAAGTTAATGGCAGACGAAGATGAATCCAGCTGTCGTAGTCATATTAGTATTTCCAGCCACAGAGGATTAGATCTTATCCCGGTTGCAGATATTCGCTGTTTTCGAGCGGAACAAAAGTATGTTGTGGTGCATTCAACAGGCAATGAACTGCTTTTAGATGAGCCTTTAAAAAATCTCGAAGAAGAGTTTGGCGATCAATTTATTCGTATTCATAGAAATGCTTTGGTGGCGATCCGTTACATTACTGGAATGACCAAGAATGAAGAAGGTCAGACCTTTATTAAGGTGGATGGGCTGGACATGGATTTACAGATTAGCCGCAGGCACTTAAGTGCTGTCAGGAAACGCTTGCAAGGACTTTAGACTGAATGCTGACCTTCTATTTAGATAAAGTTTGCCTTGAGTGAATCTTCAAATGCTTGCCCAAATTTTAAGTTTTAGTCATGTCAGAGATAATGAGTTCCTACCGACACTGCTCAGGGCGATACTGATAGTCCAATGAGCCTAGCTTGCAGTTCCAAGCGAGATTTTCATTGTCGTCAAGATAAGGCTGATATAAAACTGTTTTGCCCGCCAATAAAGTAGATCCCGTAAGGTGTAAAATAAATCCTTCATCAGTTACTTCTACCAGCCTTACTGCTTCGTTAGCTGTTTGGTTGCTCATGCCTATTTCAGCTAGGTCGTAAGGAATAACTCGGTTCTCACTAATGTACTCCGTGGCGGCTTGTTGAATGTTTTCTCCCAACAAGAATGCCTGATCAACTTTGGCCTTGGTAATATAATCTTGGTATTGAGGGATCGCGACAGCGGCTAAAACCCCCACGATTGCGACAACGATAAACAAAGAAAATAAACCGCCAGCGCCACCACCAAACCCCAGCCTTGGAACAAACATAGAAATAACAAAAGCAAAAATATTTCTAGATGGAAATTCAGGCTTTTGATTTTTGTGCGTAGCCACTAAATGGCTCATTCGTTTGCACAACCAAGGGTAATCTGAAGTCAGCTCATGGAACGACATCCAAAATGAACCGGTATTTTTACTTTGATTTATATAGGAGCGTATGTTTAATGCTGTCCAGCTCTCTGGCCCAGTGGCCAGCACCGACATAGCAACAGCCGCTTCCTTTAAATTATTACAGCAGTGTAAGCCATGAAGGTCGCAGCTGTATTCTCTGGCTCTTGAATAAGCAGTACCAATGACTGGTAGTAATCGTCCAGGCCACAGTAGTGTGTTCCAATTTAAATGGCCTTGTTTAATATGCCCGAGTTCATGACCAATATAAAAGTTTAATCCCTCAGGATATTTTTTTAAGGCATCGACCACGCCACTATAAAGAACCACATATTTTCTTCTTAAAAACCGAGTTGCTAGAGCATTAAGTAACCCTTGAGAGTTGACGATGTAAAGCTCAGGCAGGTGCTTGAAATCCAGTTTGTCACAACAGTTACTAAATTTACGATAAATATCTGGAAACTGTTCATTGGAAACTTTTATGCCAGTGCCTTTAAGGTGAGATACGAATCCAGATTGAATGAATAGATACGCTATAAACGCGAATGCTAAGTAGATTAATACCATTCCAAAGGTAAGGATGGTGATGGCCAACCAAAAAAGCAGTGAAACAATGAGTACAATTCTATGAAGGCTTTTTTCTTTTTTGTATATCAGATCCATCTGACAAATTCCTATTTACTGGTATTACTCATCCATGCTTATAAATCCTATCTCAAAGGATTTAAATGCTTGGTATTCATTATCAGCCAACCCAAATAGTTCGATAAATGGAGAAGACTCTTTGACCGCTTGAATCAGGCTTTCATCCATTTGATCATTGCTGCTGGGTTTAATAACAATAACAGACTGCACTTCTGCGGAATCATTCAATTCAATTCGGATACCGGTGACCAAACCCGATTTCACATTTTCGGGAATTAACCAATTGGCTTGAATGATGTCATAGATAAGTTGATCGCAGCTCTCAGCTTTAAAGCAAGGTTTGCCGCTGCGCGCATCGCTGTTTAAAGACGAGCAGCCAAGAATGATGATACATATGAAGAGGATTAGTGAAATCTTCATATCGTTAATCCATTAACGAGCACTGATAAGGGTGAATAAGACTAATTGATAATGAGATCTATAGGAATAGTTGATTAGGAAAATAGTATAAAAAAGAGCCCCTTTTCAGAGGCTTATTTTGATTCAGTTATATTAGGTGTTAATAATTAATCTTAAAGCTTGCATGTTAAGGCTGGCTTTGCCGATAAATTCTTCTACGGATTCAAGTTGTTGCTTAAAGAAATCTATTTCTTCATCACGAATACTAGGGTTTACCTTTTGCAATTGTTGTAAGCGTTGTATTTCTTCGGATAAGAATTTGTTGGCTTTTTCAACAGCATTGCTTTGAAGTTCTGGGAGCTGTTCTAACGCCAACTTATCCGTTACTGACACCATTTTTTCAACTTCTTCTCTCACTTGAACAATGATGGCTTGAGCGGTTTGCTTTTTAATGGGCTCAGCAATGTCATTCAGCTTTTCATAGTTCACTGCGGCGCTAAGGTTTTTACCCGTGGTATCAATAAAAAATCTAACCGGCGATAACGAAAGGAATCGCTCCATTCTGAGTTCTTTTGGCGAGACCATATTTATGCCGTACCAAGCTTCCATTAATAAGGTGCCTTCTGGAATACCTTTAATAGAAATAGTGGATAATGTGGCGTTGCCCAATTCAGAATTTAAAAGAGTATCCATTGACTCGTAAACCATTGGATGTTCCCAGCTTAAAAACTCTACATCTTCTCGGCTTAAGGCGTAATCGCGATCAAAAGTAATGCTGTTGCCTTCGTCTTTTAAACCTGGGAAATGAGCATGGCGCATATGATCCGTTGGTTTAATGACTTTTGAGCTTTCATTTAAGTACTCATGATCAACACCAAATAGATCAAACACGCCAGCCATGTAATCTTCCAGGGCATCAGCTTCTTCCACGGTTTGAATCTCTTCAATTAAGCTTGCGGCTTTTACTGGATTGCAGGAATTGAGCTCCAATAATGGGTCTCTGCCTGATTGCATTTTTTCAAGGGTAGCGTCAGTAAATGCCTTGGTCTCACTGATCAAGTGATTGAGCTCATCAGTTGGTTGCTCAAGTTGTTGAAGTAATTGATCTTCAAAATGTTCGAAAATTGAAAATCCAGCGGCACAACTTCTGGTGAATAAATTAAGTCCTTGGTCGTACCAGCGAAATAACACTTCTTGGGCTGTACCTTCTAAATAAGGTACGTGAATCTGTATGTCGTGTTTCTGACCAATTCGGTCAAGACGACCAATTCGTTGTTCAAGTAAATCTGGATTTAATGGCAAATCAAACAACACGAGATTGGAAGAGAACTGGAAGTTTCTGCCTTCAGAACCGATCTCTGAACAGATAAGGGTTTGTGCTCCACCTTCTGCATCCGAAAAGTAAGCCGCTGCTCGGTCACGTTCAACAATGCTTAAGCCTTCAAAGAAAGATGCAGAGCGAATACCCACCCGCAAATTAAAATACTGATCCAGCGCGATAGCTGTCTCTGCTTTATGACAAATCACCAGAACCTTCTGCTGTTTTAAGTCTTTCAGCAGCGCTTCAAGCCATTCCACTCGTGGGTCTGTTGCAAGCCAGTGTTCTGGGTCAAAATCTCTTTCTGGAAATAAAGCTTCTAAACTGTAGCGGGTACCTTCATACATTTCAGGGCAGGGCAAAGGCTCTGGGTTGAGCACTCGTTTTGGAAACCCTTTAATAGCAGATCTAGTGTTACGAAATAAAACTCGGCCTGTCCCGTGTCGATCCAGAAGCTGACGAATCCAATAATCTTTATCAGCATTGTTGGTATTAGAGGCGGCTTCACCTAACCAAGGTTCCAACGCTTTGACTTGCTGTGCCGTGAGTTCGTTGTCACCATTAACCAGCGACTGAACCTGAACATTCAACTCCTCATAACCTTCT
Source organism: Gynuella sp. (assembly GCA_028282465.1). Taxonomy (GTDB): domain Bacteria; phylum Pseudomonadota; class Gammaproteobacteria; order Pseudomonadales; family Natronospirillaceae; genus JANQHX01. The sequence continues at coordinate 19,885 of JANQHX010000007.1, read as the reverse complement.
TCTTCTTTTTTAAAGGCTTCAAGGTCGTGGAAACGAGCTGGGTCTAGCAAACGTAGTCGAGCAAAGTGAGAGTCTATGCCCACTTGCTCTGGTGTCGCGGTAAGCAGTAATAAACCTTCGCTGATTCGCGCTAATTGTTCAACACAGTGATACTCATGGCTCACTTCTTCTTGTGACCAATGTAGATGGTGAGCTTCGTCTACCACCACCATGTCCCACTCAGCTTTTAAGGCAAGCGCCAAAACTTCTGGGCTTTCTGTTAGTAAACTTAAAGAACACAAAACCTGTTGTTCGGTTTCAAACGGATTCCCTTCGTCTTCGTTAATGGCTTCTAAGCGGTTTTTATCAAAGATAGAAAACGCCAGATTAAAACGCCTCAACATTTCTACTAGCCACTGGTGTACCAGAGAATCTGGTACCAAAATGAGCACCCGGCCAGCCTGACCGGTGTGAAGTTGATGATGCAGAATCATTCCGGCTTCAATGGTTTTACCCAGACCAACTTCATCAGCTAGTAATACTCTCGGAGCATGTCGACCTGCAACTTCTGCGGCAATGTAAATTTGATGGGGTAACAAGCTGGTTCGAGACCCCATTAGTCCCTTAACCGGCGTGTTCTGAAGTCGCTCCTGTTGTGCCATGGTTTCGATGCGCATTGTGTAGGCATCATTGCGATCGAATTGACCACTAAATAGTCTTTGAACTGGCGAGGTGAATTGCACAAAACAATTGAGTTCAAGTTCGGGGAACTGATGTTCAGATCCAGCGTCATCGTTGGCACGGTAAATCAGCAATCCGTTGTGCTCTAACACCTCAGTGATGGTGAAATTTTCTTCGTCCATGTTAGACACTTGATCACCCACGCCATATTTTATTCGGCTAAGGGGAGCGTTATTAGCCGCATAGGTGCGCTCTTCACCGACGGCAGGAAAGCTAATGACGATGCGTCTGCCATCCGTTTCGGTAATGATTCCAAGTCCCAGTTGAGATTCAGTGTGACTGGCCCAACGCTGGCCGATAGCAAATTCCATATCTGTTCTTCTTACCGTTTGCAGAATTTTTGGGGCGCGGATTCTAACATGCCCAGGGTTAAATGGTATGTCACTTTAGAAGCACAATAATAATTATGGCTTGGTATTTTCAAGCTGAGTGATGTGTAAATAGCTAACCCTGTTTACTGGCGAATCCACTGAAAAGGTAAAAATAGTAAATAGATTTAGATATTTTTCACCACATTGAGCTCACCGCGGGTGCGGCCAATTTGCGCGTCCAAGTCATTCTAAGTCTATAGTTATTTCTACTATATTTTGCTATCTACATTGGGAGTTCTGTATTGAATTGGTTCAGGCCCAGTATTAGGCAGGCTATTGTCGTCAACATTGCCTTAAACAGTATCTTGGTGATCGCATTTTCTGCTGTGTTGTTAAATGCGGGAAGCAATCTCAATAACGTGTCAGAAAGGAAGGAAGCACTAAGAGATGTTATCCGTCCAGCCATGGAACTGCATGAAGAAATTCATCGCATTGAATACATGGTATTGGAAGCCCTACTTCTTCCCTCCGAAGCCTATGAATCCAAGGTCAGTGATCAGCTCAAAAAAATATCAACACTTGAACAAAATATGGAAGCCGCTGTTGTTGCATTAGAGAAAGATGAACGAAAGTTGTTTCAAAACAATGAGCTCAAGGTATTCCATATAAAGCAGACTTTGAATTTACAGTTACAAAATTACTATCAGAGTTATTTGGATATAAAGCCAGCCATGTTCGGATCAGACCCGCAACAGCGTGACCAAGCCATAGAGGGGTTCTTTAAAATTCAGGATGAATTTGATGCGGTCATTATGAATCTCATGGATGGACTTATATATTCTTATAATCAGGTAGACAGTGAAGCAGGGTTAGTGCTTTCTAAATCAGCTGATATTCTAGTGCCAATGATGCTTCTGGTTTTGTTCTTGGTCGCGGCTACAGACGTGATTGCTGGTCGTAGAATCGTCAATGCCATCGAAGCAGCAAAGAAGCGGTTTGAAGACATAATGCACCGGCTAAACAAGGGTGTAGATACTGAAGGCATAGATAATTCAAAACCTATTAGGCTTCAAGAAATGCAAGACTTTTTAGGTGCTATTGAAACCCTTGAGGGCATGTTGATACACATGATTGAAGAGATTCAATTGCTGGCTAGGCATATGAGAGGCTCTTCTAATAGCACGGAAGAAACCTCAAAAAACAATTCTGTTCTGATACAAGATCTTCTGAAGTCCATACATCAGACTAACACCGAATTTAATGACATACATTCAATGGCTGAAACCATTTTAGATTCTTCACTGGAAACCACTCGCAATGCAAAACATGTTGACGAACTCACTGAGCAAGCGGCGGAGTCACTGGGTCAAGCAGTAGAAACCAGCAAGCTTGTTGGTCAACGAATTCAATCTGCACGGGATCAAGTGGCCGGTTTGCAGGATCAAAGTGCTAAAGTCGGCCAGGCGATGGATCTTATTGCGAGCATTGCTGATCAAACCAACCTGCTTGCGCTTAATGCGGCAATTGAAGCAGCAAGAGCGGGAGAAAGTGGGCGCGGTTTTGCTGTTGTGGCCGATGAGGTCAGAGGTCTAGCCAATAAATCAGGGCAAGCAACGGAAGAGATTATGTCCGCGATCGAAATTGTACAAAAAAGTGTTGAAGCCATGACAGATGCTATGGAGCAGAATGTGGATGAAGTGCAACTGGTTGTCGACAGTAATCATGCAGCTAATGAGCATCTTTTAGAAATAAAAGAAGTTGCTTCCAGCCTGAAAACCATTGCGGACGAGCTGAATACCGCCCAGCACAAACAAAAAGATACGGCGGAAAATTTAAAACAAAGCCTGCAAGAAGTGAGCAGTGTCTCCTCCGTGATTCATAAAAACGTCAACCAAGCGAAATTCGACAGTAGCGACTTAGCCCAATACGCTACCAGTCTTACCTATATTGCTGAGCAATATTTAGGTGAGTCTAAAAAGTTCTCGGACGATGCAATGGCAACCAGCGATGTGGAAGTGTTTTAACCCCTTGCCCAACATCTTTAAGCCGGTAAAATAGAACAACTCGCTCAGATTTTGAAGTACTGAACATGACACTGCCTCTCGTCATTCTCACTGTTTTTATAGCAATACAACACTTCATTTTTTTCTTAATGGAATCCGTACTCTGGACCCAGCCAATGGTTCGAAAAGTATTTGGCTTAAAAAAAGATTTTGCTGAAAAAACAAAAATGCTCGCCGCAAATCAGGGCATCTATAACTTGTTTTTAGTGGCGGGCTTAGTCTGGTCGCTTGTGATTGGAGACCCCGTATTTGCCACCAGTATTAATCTATTCTTTATGTTTTGTGTTGCCTTGGCTGGTGTGTTTGGCGCTATTACCGTTGGTTTCAAGCTGTTCTGGATTCAAGGTTTACCCGCTTTTATTGCGGTTGCGTTGCATGTTATTTAGATAGATTTTTATAGTAAGGTTTGTATCGAAACCAATATTTCCGTTTCGCCATTTCCAATCCAAATGTCCTCATCCTGAATATTCACCTGCAACTTCATAGAGCGATCTACAAGCTGAGTCAGCTCTTCCTCTTTACCATCGCCAATTAAAAAGATTTTCAAATTAGGGTAACGACTCAAATGAGTGCCCACATCTTTCCACCATTCAGGAGCCGTTCGAGCGCCATAAGCGTAAATAAAAACTTGGTCTGCTTTATGGGCAATTTTCTTTAGACGGTCCAGAGAGGGCAAGCCCACTTCAATCCATTTCTCGATGCGATCGGTCAGATCTTTTTGCCATAAATCGGGTTCATGGTCAGTACTTAAGCCTTTAGTAAATGTCAGTGATTCAGAGGCGTTCAAAGTGAATGCCAGGATACGAACCATCATCCTGGCATCATTTTCAGATGGGTGGCGTGCAATGGTTAGATGATGGTCGTGGTAGTAGTGTCGCTCTATATCAGCAACCTGTAGATGGCATTTAAATACAGTGGCTTTTAAGGCCATTAGCTACCTCCCAAAAAGTCTCACTGGAATTTAGTGATAAGCAAAAGATGCCATCAGGATTATCAATAATAATGTTGCCAACGAAAGCTTTCCTATCAGTTTATTCTTAGCTAAATGAACCAAATCATTGGTTTTTCTAGCCTTAGCGAGATTCATCTGTGAAATACCAAGTAACACAATCATTAGCCCCACTAGCAGAATTTTAATCTTAAACCATAAGCCACCAGCGGTTATTAATCCTGGGCCAGTAAGGGCTATCATTGTCATGCCACTTATTAATAATAAAGCTAAGCCAATAGCTCCCATTATCGAAAAAGTTCGCACAATTTTAATACGGCCCCCTTCTTCTATGCTGGTCATATTGGCGGACAAAATGGGGCTGGCAAGATTTGCGGCCATTCCCATGCCTAAGCCGACCATGTGCAGAAAAAATAGGATAGCAAACATAGTATCAATTCCCTTAGTGTGGTTTTTGTTTTGAATAGACGGGGAGTTTACGTTACTTGTGGCAACAAATTCGAGCGAATTGCTTTAGCATTCCGAATTTATTCCGACTAAAATACTCAACCTTTTAAAAATAGAAATAGATAGACCAGCCATGACAACCCAACCAAAAGCCATTTACGACTACCGCAAATACTGGGCAGAGTGCTTTGGCACTGCGCCGTTCTTGCCAATGAGTCGAGAAGAAATGGATCAGCTTGGTTGGGATAGCTGCGACATTATTCTGGTGACTGGCGATGCCTATGTGGATCACCCTAGTTTTGGTATGGCGGTTATTGGCAGAACCTTGGAAGCTCAGGGATTCCGAGTTGGCATCATTGCGCAGCCTGAATGGCAAAGCGCCGATAATTTCAAAGTGTTAGGTAAGCCGAATCTGTATTTTGGTGTCACAGCCGGCAATATGGATTCTATGATCAACCGTTACACTGCCGACAAAAGGTATCGCAATGACGATGCCTATACTCCAGGTGATGTTGCCGGTAAACGCCCTGACAGAGCAGTAACGGTTTATACCCAAAAATGCAAAGAAGCTTTCAATGATGTGCCGGTTATAATTGGTGGCATTGAAGCTAGTCTCAGAAGGCTGGCTCATTATGACTACTGGAGTGAATCTATTCGTCGCTCGGTCTTATTAGACAGCACGGCAGACATTCTATTATTTGGAAACGCTGAAAGAGCATTGGTGGAAATCTCTCATCGAATTGCGAATGGCGAGAAGATAAAAGATATTCAAGATATTCGTGGCACGGCATTCCTTAGAAAACAGTTACCGGAAAACTGGGAAGAAATCGACTCGACGCGAATAGACCAACCCGGTAAGCCCATGGTGAAGAAAAACCCTTATGCCATGGAAGAAGAAAAGCAGGAAAAAGAAGCAGATTTTTCTGGCGCGGAGGCGGTAACGATTTTACCTGACCCAGCGGCGGTGCAAACTGATCCTGAAGGTTCTTTTATTCGATTACCATCTTACGAAGACGTTAAAAAAGACACTCTTCTGTATGCCCATACCGACCGAATATTTCATAAAGAAACCAACCCTGGTAACGCTAGGTGTTTAGTTCAGCGTCATGGGCGAAATGATATCTGGCTGAATCAACCTCCCATACCTTTGACAACAGAAGAGTTGGATTGGGTATTTGAAATGCCCTACCAAAGGGTTCCTCATCCGGTTTATGGCGACGCTAAAATTCCAGCTTATGACATGATTAAAACCTCAGTAAATATCATGCGAGGTTGTTTCGGTGGCTGCACATTTTGTTCTATCACGGAACATGAAGGGCGCATTATTCAAAGCCGCTCTGAAGAAAGTATTTTGAATGAGTTAGAGCAAATTCGTGATAAAACCCCTGGTTTTGTTGGGCAGATTTCGGATCTAGGTGGCCCAACCGCCAACATGTACCGATTGAATTGTAAGAGCAAAGAAATTGAAGAGAGCTGTCGCAGGCTTAGCTGTGTTTATCCCACAATTTGTTCGAACTTAAATACCGACCACAGCCCAACTACTCAGCTTTATAGAAAAGCCCGTGAAATTCCCGGCATTAAAAAAATCGCTATCGCCTCTGGCTTACGGTACGACCTTGCGGTTGAAGACCCAGAATATGTGAAAGAACTTGTGACGCATCATGTGGGAGGGTATTTAAAAATTGCCCCAGAGCATTCTGAAGATGGTCCACTCACTAAAATGATGAAGCCGGGTATGGGCACCTACGACGCTTTCAAAAAAATGTTTGAACAGTTTTCCAAAGAAGCTGGGAAAGAGCAGTATTTGATTCCATATTTTATTTCTGCACACCCAGGCTCCACTGATGAAGACATGATGAATTTAGCGCTATGGTTAAAAGGCAATGGTTTCCGGGTAGATCAGGTGCAAAACTTCTACCCATCTCCCATGGCGACGGCCTCCACAATGTATTACACCGAACGTAATCCTTTGAGGCCTATTAAACGAAAGGGCAGTGAGTTGGTGTTTAGTGCTAAAACCAAAGATCAACGTCGCTTGCATAAAGCTTTTTTGAGGTATCACGACCCTGATAATTGGTCGATGCTACGCGCCGCATTGAGAAAAATGGGGCGTGAAGATTTGATTGGCCGGGGTAAAAAATGTTTGGTGCCGGCTGAAACTCGAAGAGAGCAAGAAAAATATCAACGGGAAAGAAAAATGAAGAGCGGCGCACGCAGAAAGTTTCAACATGCGCGGACTCAGCACACTGGCTTGCCTAAAAATCCAAAATAGTCTTACAACCTGGGCTCAAGTTCTAGGTTAAGGGTGGTTCTTTGTATACCTCTGGCTTCTCCGCCCTTGCCATAGTTGTAATCTAAGGTTCCATAGTTCACTTTTTCAATATCAATGCTTAACTGGCAGCCATTGCTATAACTTGATTCACTCAAGGTGTAAAAATCATTTGAAAGCTGATGATTGGAAGAGCCATTCACAGACCACTTGTTCTTAACATCCTCAAATTCCTTGCTTTTCACAAATAGCTACTAAACTTCATTTTTCGAAATTTTTTACCTTTATCAGCTCGATTCTAATCAACTTGCGGAGAGGCCTTTTGATTTACTTTGCCGCATTGTGGTCATCATTAGTATTAAATTTTTATGAAGCTGTTGACATATTATGTCGGCACATCTAGTATGGACATATTATGTCAAAACCGAGGTGCATATGGAGTTAATGCAAGAGCTAACACTTAGTTTGGCGGAGGCAAAATATAAGGGGCATACCTTTAACTGCCTGCCAATTAATGGCGAACAGCCAGTGTTGAGAGTCGAGGTGTCTGAGCTGGACGCGCTGCCATTGTTTGTCACTGTCACAAATACTCAGATCATTTGTATCGCTTATTTATTTAAAAAAGATGAAATAAAACTGGAAAAGGAAGTGGAGTTAAACCGTTACTTACTAGATCTCAATATTCCAATGCCGTTGAGCTCTTTTGCGCTAGTCTCAGACTATTATGTGGTGTTTGGCGCACTTGCAAGACATTCAAAAAAAGAAGTTTTTCATCATGAGTTAGTCACCTTGGCTAGTAACGCCATGGACGCATTAGAAGCCATAGAGCCATTTTTAAAATAATGATTAGGAGGTAATACCTGTGAATGTTTTGCAAAAGCTGATCACTATGATCCGTGGCAGCGCCAGAGAGTTAGGCGAGGCTGTAGTCGATAGCCAAGCGCTCAGAATAACCGAACAAGAAATCATTGATGCCAAATCACAATTGGAAGATGCCAAGGGATCGTTGGCGCAAGTTGTTGCTAAACGAATGGCAGAAGAAAGAAATGTAAATGAATTAAACAAACAAAAAATCGAATATGAAACTCATGCATTGAGTGCTGTTGAGCAAAATAATGAAGCGCTTGCGTTAGAAGTCGCTGCAAAAGTCGGTGATCTCGAGGTTCAACTGGGCCAAAAAACTTCTGTAGTGAACCAGTATACAGATCAAGCCAATCGCTTAAAAAATCAGATTGAAACGGCAGAAAAGAATATTGCTGAATATCAACGGGAACTGGATATGGTCTCCACTACCGCCAGTGTGCAAAAAGCTACCGCGCAGGTAACCAGTGAAATCAATAGTCAGCAATCAGCATTGAGTAGCGCCAGAGAATCACTAGAGCGCATTAAAGAAAAACAGCAGCAACACGACGACCTGCAAGAAGCAAAAAAAGAGGTGGATGCGAGCCTGAAAAAAGCGGATCTGGATACGCAGCTCAAAGAAGCGGGTATTAAAGTTGATTCCCATTCTGCGGGGTCTGTGTTGGAGAGAATTAAACAACAAGCAAAGGATGCCGAGTAATGACTGAATCAAGAGACTATTTAGAACTGACGTTTCGTTCTATCAACGTATTTAGCGATGACGGGAAGTTGGACGTTTCAGAACTAGACGAGCTTATAGCCATTGCCCTAAGGGATGGTGAGATAGATGCCAATGAAAAACGAGTACTGGAAAATATAATCTCTCGGCTTTCGGCAGATGAGCTTCAAGGTGAATTGGGTGAAAAAGTTAGTCAGTTAACAAAGCAGTTGAGTGAAATTTAAAATTAATTAATGGTTGATAAAAAACAGCTGTGGCCTGAAGAGCGAAAAGCGATTAAGGCAACTCAGGTTGCATTTGACATTTCTTCAGAAGCACAGAAACAAATTAAGCAAGCGGCATTGGACGAAGACAGAACACCTTCGGATCAGATGCGAGCTATTCTTGGGTTGCCTGTCAAAAAACCAGTGCGCCCAAGGCTCACCATTAGCTTGTCTTTAAGAGACTATGAGCTGTTGGCTGACGAGTATGGGCTAGACCCAGATGACAAATTAGCTATTAAAGAGAAAGCTGCTGAAGCATTGATTGAGTGGGCTAAAGAGCAACAAGGAGAGTAAGTTTTGGAAAATTCAACAGAAGCTTATTTGGCGATCGTATTGTCATTTCCCACCGTGGTGTTCAGCATTATGTTGGGGGTGACAATCTGTTTGTCATTGATTTCAATGCTCGGTGTGTTTGATTTTGATGCTGATATTGATGTTGATGTTGATGTAGATGCTAGCGAGGTCGGTGGTTTTACCAGCTTTATTTCCACCATGGGTTTTACTGGTGTACCCATTATGTTTGTTCTTACGATACTAAGTTTAACCTCATGGGTGATCTCTTATACCTGTGTTTGGTTAATGCCATTTGGATTGATGGATAGTGTGCTCAAATGGCCAATTGGTGCAGCCATTCTGGTTGGTAGTGTTGCGATAGCGATGCCCGTGACATCGTTTGTGATCAGACCTTTAAAGAAATTTTTTAGAAACGCTTATGCTCCTGCTCCTAAGAAAGAATTAGTGGGTAAAACCTGTCGTGTTCGAAGTAGTAGAGTTGATGAACACTTTGGCGAAGGGGATGTGCAGGCACAAGGCGCAAGTTTAATTATACAGATACGCTCAAACAAAAATTTTAAAACAAATGACCAAGTGGTCATTATCGAGAAGCTGTCTGATGCTGAAGAAATTTATCAGGTGGTATCAGAAGAAGATTTTAAACAGCAATTGAAATAGATATTCGACTATAAGAAATATGGAGAGATAAATTATGGGTGCCGAGTTTTTTACCTCAGTTATCGGGATAATTGTGTTTGCCGTAGTAGCGTTGGTTTTTTCTTATGCTGCTTTTTATAAAAAAATAGATCAGGGCCATGCCCTGATCGTGAATACTACAGCGAGCAAGCCCAAGGTGAGCTTCACTGGTTCAATGGTAATACCTATTGTGCACAGAAAAGAAGTAATGAAGATCTCTTTGATCACTCTTGAATTAGATCGACGGGGTCAAGATGGATTAATCTGTAAAGACAACCTTCGAGCAGACATTACCGTTGCATTCTATTTGCGAGTAAATGAAACCTCCGATGACGTATTAAAAGTAGCAAAAGCCATTGGGGTTGAACGTGCATCAGACAAAGAGGCGGTAAACTTATTGTTCAACGCTAAATTCTCTGAAGCGTTAAAAACCGTAGGTAAAAACATGTCTTTCTTAGACTTGTTTGAAAACCGTATTCAATTCCGTGAAAAAATTGTTGAAGTCATTGGTAATGATTTAAATGGCTATGTTTTAGAAGATGTAGCGATCGACTATTTAGAGCAAACTCCTAAAACTCAGTTAGACCCAAATAATATTCAAGATGCCGAAGGTATTCGTCGTATCACCGAATTAACGGCTACTCAAAATGTAGAAACCAACCGTCTTGAAAAAGATGAAGAGTTGGCAATCACCAAGAAAAATGTTGAAGCCAGAGAGGCTTTGCTATCTCTAGAGCGTCAGGAAGCAGATGCTGAAGCCAGACAACAAAGAGAAGTCGATACCCTGCGTGCTCGGGAAGAAGCCGAGACTAAAAAGGTTGTTGAAGAAGAGCGCTTAAAGGCAGAACAGGCTCGCATTGAAACCGAAGAGCAAGTCGCTATTCGAGAAGAAAACAAACAGCGGCAAGTTGAAATCGCCAGTAAAAACCGCGAACGTGCCATTGCAGTTGAAGAAGAGAAAGTGGTTCGTGCCCAGCAATTAGAAGCGGTAAACCGAGAGCGTGAAGTTGAACTAGAACGGATCAATAAAGAAAAAGCACTGGAAGAAGAGCGTAAAATTATTGCCAGCACTATTTCAGAACGCATAGCAGTTGAGAAGAAGGTTGCTGAAGAAGAAGAGCGTATTAAAGAGGTGAGAGAAGTGTCAGAAGCTGACCGCCAAAAGCAGGTTCGTATTCTAGATGCTGAAGCAGTTGCTCAAGAAGAAATGGTCAAAGAGGTGAAGGCCGCAGAAGCAGATGAGCAGAAAGCCATCCACAAAGCGAAAGAAATTAACTTAATCGCTCAAGCTGAACTAGAAGCTGCTGCGAAAGACGCGGAATCTCGCAAGAAGAAAGCTGAAGGTATGCAAGCTGAGGAGGCGGCTTCAGGTTTGGCACAGGCACGAGTGATGGAAGCCAAAGCCGATGCTACTGAAAAAGAGGGCCTAGTAGAGGCCAGAGTCACCGAAGCGCAGGCCGCTGCCGATGAGAAAAAAGGGCTGGTTGAAGCAAAAGTACGTGAAGAGTTACTTACCGCAGAAGCCCGTGGTGAAGAAGAGATGGGGCTTGCAATTGCCAAAGCAGAGAAAGAAAAAGGTCTGGCCTCTGCTGAGGTTATCCGCCAGAAAGCATCATCTGAAGCTCAGGGCTTGATCGACAAATTTGCTGCCATGAGCAATATGAGTCCACAGGCTCGTGAATTCGAAGAGTTCCGTATGAACCTAGAAGCGGCAATTCAAGAAGTGATGGCGAGTATTGATGCCAATAAATCCATTGCGAAAGATCAAGCAGAAGTACTGGCTGCAGCCTTTGAAAATGCCAACATTGATATTGTAGGTGGCCAAGGAGATTACTTTAACAAACTGGCTCAAGGCTTGGGCCTGGGGAATGCCGTTGAAGGTTTAATTGGGAAAAGTCCAGCAATTCAACAGGTGATTGAAAAACTGATGACGTTGGGTGCAAAAGAAAACAAAAACCCAGAGCAGTTCAACGGTTAACAAAGTCACTGGGTTGAATTCATTTCAGCCCATTAACTTTTTTGAATTCCCAATATTTGAGTCAAGGATCAGGCTGTGGCAGATAATCAATCCATTGTAGAGCAAGCGGTTTCTGAAGGTGGAACCTATGAGGTTATTCACTCTCGCTTAATTAAGCAGGGTAAAGAACTTTCTAAGCAGGTTCAGGCTATTAATGCTGAGCGCCAACAAGAGTTTGGCAGCACAGAAATGTCTGTTATTGGTCGCTTACGGCTTAGAACAGAACATAATTGCGTAGCTCGCGATTTGGTTAGAGTCGGCGATTATCTGCTGTTTGGCTATAACGTATTTATTGGCTTAAAAAAAGAAACGGCTGTTACAGACGTATTCGGTTTATACCGACTTAAGGGCGATCAAGATAACCTTGATATCGAAGCGGTTCCGATTGAAAAAAGCTTTCTTAATGACCAAAGTTTTCTTAATGATTTTCGTGAGCTGTATTCTTACTACAAGAACACTCGATTAACGCAGTTGGTAACCAAAAATGGAAAGTTATTAGCCGCTTTCCAAATTGGTGATCAATTAAGTGACCAGCGGGTATTTCGCTGGAATTTATCTGCAACTGGCGACTTGCAATACATTGATAATCGCGGTGAGAGAGATATTGAGCTACCACCAAAATTTGATTTTGAATGGCAAACGGTAGACCGAGATCAAATTGTATTAGGTCGCCATGCTCATTACAGTGTTCAAGATAGTTTATTTGTTGATTGCTTAAACGGTGCTCTGACCATTAAGGTGGAAAACAACACCGATTCAGGCGAAGGTATTTATTCTGAGCCTGTTCAAGAAACTAATCAGTCTCTAGATGATCTTGAGCTTGAGTTTGTCGAGCTAGGTCAACTTCTGTTATTAAAAATTAAGCCCTATCTTGAGGAATCTTTCCGCTATTTAGTCTTCAACAAGCAAACTGAAAAGGTTGTACGATTGGATGCCATTGGTGAGTCCTGTGTACAGTTGCCAGAGGATCATGGGATTGTATTTCCCGGGGGGTATTACCTCGCCACAGGCGCTCATAAAACCTTTGATGATGATTATTCCGGCTTTGTATATAAGCGACAGTTTAAGTCACCCAATGGTGAAGATGTTCTGTTCCTATTTTATGAACCAAACGACGGTAAGGTTGCGTTACTCAATTACAATCTTATCGAAAAAGAGTTAAGCAACCCTATTTTTGGTCATGGTTATGGCTTTTTTGAAAACGGACATTTAGCAATCTTCTATGCCGAGACAGAAGCAACCAGAGTGCATCCTTTGCAGGTTTGGGAAACACCTTACTTCTCTGATGAATTTGCCAGTCAGCAACCTTTAAAAACTAGCTTTTTTGGAAAGCTTGGTAATGCAGAACTCGTCCGTGGCATCTCAGAAATATACGGCATTGTTCGCATGATTAATGAGGCTAATGTGTCCGCTAGCCATTTTAATTTGTTGAGTAAAAGCTGCGGTAAAATTTTTGATAGTTACTACTGGCTAGACAGTGACAAGTTATCAGAAACAGCCGCACTCATTAAGCAAATATCTGAAACATCTGAACTTGTTTTGGATGAGTATGAAAAAGTAGAGAGCATCCAAAAAAACTCTAAAGAAGCACTTTCCCAGGCGGAAGTTTCCCAGAAAGAAATTATTAAAAGCAGTCATCCAGATGGCTGGCGAAGCCCTGGAGATTTTGTTCAAGGCTTGCAGAAAATTCGACAACAGCGTGGGCACCTGATGTCATTAAAAGAGCTGCGTTACATGGATGTGGCTCGCCTGGATGAATTAGATCAGCAACTGGCTGATGCTGAAAACAGACTCAATGGGCAAACCGTCGAATTTTTATCCGGTGATGATGCTCTGGCTCATTATCAGAAAGATATGCAAGGGTTAGTTAGCGGGGCAGATTCGGTTTCAAAGGTGTCTGATTTGGAACCACTGCTGGAGAAAATTAATTCTATTGCAGAGGGCTTGGATCTACTATCAGAATTAATGGCCACCTTGAAAGTTGCAGATGCTACAAAGCAAACCGCCATTGTGGAATCCATTTCGGAATTTTATGGCAAGCTCAATCAGCAAAAAGCTCGGCTGCAGCAAAAACGAAAATCATTGGGTTCTGCAGAAGCGACAGCTCAGTTTGGTGCTCAATTCAAGTTGCTGGGTCAAAGTGTGCAAAGTGCGCTTTCCCTTTCGACCTCCCCAGAAAAATGTGATGAACAGTTAGCGCGGTTATTGGTTCAGCTGGAAGAGCTGGAAAGTCAGTTTAGTGAGCATGATGAATTCCTGACCGATATTCTCGGCAAGAGAGATGAAATCTACGAAGCCTTTGAAACCCAAAAACAACAGCTTTTAGAAGCGCGTCAGCGTAAAGCTCAAAATATCTTTGATGCTGCTAGCCGAATTATCGAAAGCGTTAACCGCAGAACGTCTGGTTTTAAAACTGAGGATGAGCTGAATACGTTTTTTGCTTCTGATGCCTTGATACTCAAACTGAATCAGCTTTCTCAAGAGTTGCGTGAGTTGGACGAAGTCGTTAAAGCCGATGATTTGGAAGCGAAAGTTAAAGCATTGAAGGATCAGGCTATTCGAACCCTCAGGGATAAATCCGATATCTTTGAAGAGGGCGGTAAGGTCATTAAATTAGGGCCAAGACACCGTTTCTCGGTCAATACCACTGAACTGGATTTAACACTGATTCCACGATCAGGTGTTCAACATATTCATCTTACCGGTACAGATTATTACGAAGCCATTGAAGACGAGAGTTTAAGCCAACTGTCTAATCTATGGGATCAAAACCTCAGTTCAGAATCTGAAACTGTCTATCGTTCTGAATACCTGGCATTTTTAATTTTACAGACGTCTCAGGGGAAATTGCCCTCAGCAAAATCTGTTGGTTGGGATGAGCTCACTCAAGCAATTGAAAACCCCGAAGCGTTATTAGATCTGGTTCGAGACTTTGCCTCTGATCGCTATCGTGAAGGCTACGAGAAGGGTATTCATGATCAAGACGCAGCAAATATACTAAAGATATTAGTCCAACTCCTCGAACAGGCTGGGCCTCTAAGGTTTAGTGCGTTAGCAAGGTCGTTAGCAGTGGTGTTTTGGGTGAATCATCAGCGTTCAGAGGTATGTGAACATTGGCCAGAAAGGGCTAGAACTGCATATCAGTTGTCCAGCGTATTTGGCGATCGCACATCTCTTAATAATGTTGAAGCTGAAGTATCTCAGCAGTTGATGGAATTTAACGAGTCTTGGGCTTTGAAAGTTCCATTGGTAAAAATCAAACAGGCGGCAGAGTATTTGGTGCTTGAGCTGTCAGCAGAGCATCATCAATTTGTGACGACTAAATACGCTCGTAAATTGGTTAATGATTTCCAAACTGAACTCAATGTCCAAAATGTTTGGCGTGATTATCAGACGGCTTTAGAAAAGCAAAAAGGTCATGTGGGTAACCGCTGGCGTTTAACTAACAGTTGGTTGCAAGGTTTTGTTAAACATAAAAACCTTGTTGAGTTAGAAAGTTTTATTCCTGAGGCGGTTTCAATTTTAAATGCTGATGCCCGTGTCGATCGGCAAGATACAGAAGCTGACTTGCAAGCAACTGTTGTTGGTATGTATGGCGATCACTCTCAATTAGATAACGGCCAATATCAACTGCAGCTGGATGAGTATCTGGAGCGGTTGTCGGCCTTTCATTTAGAAACAGTTCCTCGTTGGTACAAATTACAAGATGTGCGCCAGAGCTTGGTGGAACAGTATCGTGAAGATCTCAGGTTAGATGAATACAAAGCGAGACCATTGTCTTCATTCGTCCGCAACAAACTGATTAACGAAGTTTACCTACCTATGATCGGCGATAACCTAGCTAAACAAATGGGTACTGCGGGTGAAAATAAGCGCACTGATTTAATGGGGCTGTTACTGCTTATCTCGCCTCCAGGTTATGGTAAAACCACCTTGATGGAATATGTAGCGAATCGTCTTGGCTTGGTGTTTATGAAAATTAACTGCCCGTCTATTGGTCATCAGGCGGATTCAGTTGACCCCTCCCAAGCAACTAACAGTGCCGCTCGGCAGGAGCTGGAAAAACTTAATTTGGCGTTGGAGATGGGTAGCAACGTCATGCTTTATTTGGATGACATTCAGCATACTAATCCAGAGTTTTTGCAAAAATTTATTTCTTTATGTGACGGAACACGTCGTATGGAAGGTGTCTGGAAAGGTGACAGCAAAACCTATGATATGCGAGGTAAAAAATTCTGCATTGTGATGGCGGGCAACCCCTACACGGAAAGTGGTGAGCTCTTCCGAATTCCGGACATGCTGGCAAACCGTGCGGACATTTATAACCTGGGTGATGTGATTGGTGGTAAACAGGACACCTTCGGTTTGAGTTTTATTGAAAACTCGTTGACCTCTAATTCGGTGTTAGCTCCGTTGGCAACTCGGGGTATGGATGATGTCTACAGTTTGATTAAAATGGCCGAAACGGATCAAATAGCAGCCAATGAACTCAAGCACAATTACAGTGGTGCTGAAGTTCAGGAAATTGTCTCGGTACTGCAAAAAATGTTTGTCATTCGAGATGTTATTTTAAAAGTGAATCAGCAATATATTGAAAGCAGCGCCACGGCAGAAAAATATCGACAAGAACCTGCTTTTAAGCTTCAGGGTAGCTATCGAAATATGAATAAGATGGCTGAAAAACTCTCTTCAGTGATGACTCAAGATGAATTGATGCAGTTGGTGTCAGATCATTACCAAGGCGAAGCTCAGTTGCTGACCCAGGGAGCCGAAGAAAATCTGCTTAAGCTGGCTCAGCTTCGTGGCAATATGACAGAGGTGCAGAGCCAGCGCTGGCAGCAAATTTTGGACGATTTCTCCCGTAACAAAGCGATGGGTGGTGACGATACTGACGCTGCAACAAAGGTGGTGGCTCAATTGGTAGATTTGGTAGCGGCGACTAAGGCCTTAGCAGGATCTGATGAACCGCAAAGTAGTCAAGGTGAGTCAGCAAGGTTAGTTGCCACTCAAATCGCCAAACTTGCAAGGGTCATCCAAAACCAGAGCAGAGAAACAAATAAGCCGGAACTCGATGGCAATCTTGTCATCAATAAACTGGATGCTCTCATGCAGCGGGAGCCAAATGTGACTGTGGTGAATGAGCCGGTTCAGGGTGTAGATGATGTGCTGAAGGCTTTGATTAACACTCTTGACGAGTCTTTGCTGCCGTTAGTCAAAATAATGAATGGCAAAATCAATATTGATTTGAACACTCATTATAAAATGAATGAAATCATGGAAAAACTCCAAGCGTTAGAGAGTAGCGGCTAACATAAAGACTATTGGTATTTAACAGAATATCGGCGTTAACCTTGTATCTTAGTCTTTAGAACCCATGTTACATGCCGATTCCAACCCCAGAGCCATTCCATTGAGACAGAGTTATGAAAGATTCATCAGACCATCAGGAAATGTCCTTTAGATCAAAGCAGGCCTTTGACGAACATGGGACTTTGAATGCTGAAGAGTTGGGTGCTTTGGTGGAGATCGCTATTCGAGACGGTCATATAGATCCTAAAGAAAAGCAGGTTCTGGAGAATGTTATGGCTCGCTTGGAGCAAGAAGAGCTTGATCCTGAGCTGGCTGAAAGTGTAGAAGAGCTGAAAAAGATATTAGAGAATTTTTGATTTTTAAATGACGCTAGGGAAGAGTTTTCGGTTAGCTATCAATTGGCTTGTGTTTATTTGGGTGCTGCAGCTGATCAATATGCACGCCCACTATTTCCTCAATATGTTCGGGCTGGTACCTCAAAGCCCGGTTCATCTTATCGGTATATTTACTTCTCCATTCCTTCACGGCAGTCTTGAGCACATCATGGCGAACAGCCTACCTCTTTTTGTGTTCGTCATTTTCGCCTCCCAAACCCCTAATTTCTGGCGAGTCACTTGGATCATAATTTTCCTGACCGGAATGGCGGTATGGTTAGTGGGTCGACCTGGAGTTCACGTCGGTGCCAGCGGTCTAATCATGGGGTACTGGTCTTATCTGTTAGTCTACGGGTGGTTAATTCGACGCTGGAAGCCCGTTTTCATTAGTATTTGGATTGCTTTTTTTTATGGTGGAATGCTGTTCACCTTAATAGATCTTCGAGCACAAACCAGTTTTGAAAGTCATATCTTTGGCTTTATATTCGGTCTGCTAGCGGCCTGGGTAAATGCTCGTAAGTACCCTCGCCGTTAGTCTGAAACACTGTCCTGTAAACCCAATGAAACTCTATTCCCACGTTGCTGTCTCATTAAACCTGTTACACTGAAGCTACATCAGCTAATTTATGTTAGGGCCTGCTAACACTAATTTGTTTCACGCTGGCGTCGGCTGTTTTTTGAGTCAAACAAGGCGCAGCGAGTGTGCCCCTAGCTAGCTGGGTAATAAAATAATATAAGAACTACGGGATTAATCATTAGATGGAAAGTGAGTCTGAAAAGGCCGTATTACTAGATATCAGTGGTGTTTTGCTTAACGGTGATCAGGTGATACCTGGGGCTGTTGAAGCGTTAGCATTACTGGAGCAGAAACACATACCTTACCGCCTAGTTACCAACACGTCTCGCAAAACGAGAGACATGATGGTTGATACACTCGCCAAGGTCGGAGTGCATGTTGATCGTCGGCAAATCTTTACTGCTCCATTAGCGGCGCGTACTTTTGCAAGATGGAAAGGTCTAAAAACCTGGTGTTTGGTGCATCCAGATCTGCTCCCTGATTTAGATAATGTGCCGCCCGAAGAGGCCGATGCAGTGATAGTGGGTGACGCCGCATCTGGCTTTAATTACGAAAATCTCAACCAGGCTTTTCGACTATTACTGGAAGGTGCCGCTCTAGTAGCAATTGGCCACAATAGATATTTTAAAGAGAATGGCGAGTTTTACCTGGATGCTGGCCCCTTTATTAATGCGCTTGAATATTCCGCTGATCGTCGAGCCATTGTGGCCGGTAAACCCGCAGCAGCATTTTTTGAGTCTGTCGCGTCTGACCTCCAAATGGAGCCCGAATCCTGTTGGATGGTTGGTGACGATATTTTTGGTGATGTACAGGGCGCTATTGATGTCGGTATGCAAGCCTGTCTTGTGCAAACAGGAAAATACCGTGAAGGTGATGAGAGCAAACTCGACGCTCATTACGAATTGGAATCAGATGTGCTCGCAGCTGTACAGAGAATCTTAGAAATTTAGTTATTTGATCCAGTTGGCATTTTAGTATTTGCTGATAAAATGCCAACGCTATCTATTAGTCCGCCAATCATAAATTAGTATCTAATAATAAAATGAGACACTGTCATGCTGGGTTTTCTTAAAAAAATGATCGGTCTTGGCGCCAATTCAGGGCCGTCAGAAGAGCGTGAATATAAAGGCTTTCTTGTCATTGGTCAGCCAATCCGTGAAGGTGCTACCTATCGCATTGCTGGGCTAATAAAAAAAGGCGATCAGGAAAAACCCTTTGTTCGCAGTGACACTACACCAAGCGGCGATGAAGCCCTAGCTATTAGCATTTCCAAAGGTTGCATGATTGTCGACCAGCAGGGCGAAAAGCTGTTCAAACGCCACACCATCTAACTTGGCAGCTATAACAAAACTTCCCCCATTAAGTCTCTACGTGCACATTCCCTGGTGTGTGCGTAAGTGCCCTTATTGTGATTTTAATTCACACCAAACCCAGGATTCGTTGCCAGAAAATAGATACCTACAATGTTTACAAGAAGATCTTGAAGCAGACGCTCTCGTTGCTGTGCAGGGACGAAAGCTACAGTCTATTTTTTTTGGTGGAGGCACACCGAGTTTATTTTCAGCCCAAGCCATAGGCAAGATTTTGCATATGGCAGAGAGCGTCTTAGGCTTTGATTCTAATGTTGAAATTACATTAGAGGCTAACCCTGGAACTGCTGAACAAAAGCGATTTATAGACTATAGACATGCAGGCGTTAATCGATTGTCAATGGGTGTTCAAAGCTTTCATGAGCACAGTTTAAAAAGCCTGGGTCGAATTCATTCTGCAACTGAGGCAGAACAAGCCTTTTCCATGGCTAGAAAAGCAGGCTTTGAAAACATCAACTTAGATTTAATGCATGGCCTGCCCGAACAAACTAAAAGTATGGCAATGACTGATCTTCAAAAAGCATTTGAATTAGAGCCGGAACATCTGTCTTGGTATCAATTAACTATTGAACAAAATACAGAGTTTTTTCGGAGGCCCCCAACATTACCTCAAGATGAAGTGCTTTGGGGAATTCAAGAACAGGGAATTCGACATTTAGAAGCTGCG
>JANQHX010000057.1 GCA_028282465.1 Gynuella sp. | reverse complement strand
GTCTCTAAAAATTACGTAATTTAGACAAGGTTATTAGAATCAATAGCTTAAACAAGCTTTTAAAACCCAATACCTAAAAAGCTGATCTAACGTAACCATCGCCTCAAGGTGTCTTCAAGCTCCACATAGGTAGATGGCTTAGAAAGAAAATCATCCATACCAGCAGCAATACAGGTTCGCTCTTCCGACTCCGCATTCTTTGCGGTTAACGCCACTATTGGAGTGTGATCGGTTTTATGAGCCTTTTCGTTTTGCCTAATGAGCTTAGTGGCTTCAATACCATCCAAATTCGGCATCATGCAATCCATGAGTATGAGGTCATACTGATTTTTATTAAGGGCATCCACCGCCTGTTGGCCGTCTTCTACGGTGTGAAAGTTGTAGCCCAGTTTCTTTAAAATGCCTTCAGTCACCATACGATTCACTTCATTGTCTTCAGCGAGCAGAATAGTTTTTTCACCGGCGGCGGTAACTTCTAAATCTTCAATCTCTTCATCGGTATTTTCTAGTAAGTTTCGATGCAGGGCGTAACGCCCGGAAGGTTTCAGTAAAAATGCCGCATTAGGAAATTCAGAAGCAACAAACTTTTTATGTTTTTCGGTACCGTAAAAAATGAGTTTGGCTTTACCCAAATCCCATTGGCGTAATTCAAAGGTGTCCGTTAGTAATTCGGGAACATCGACGGTTATTGGTAGGTTATACAATAGATAATCAGGATTCTGACCTATGCCTTGTTTCAATGCTTTAGGGCCGTCCGTCATGATGAGATTCATACCCCAATTTTCGCACTCTTTCTTCAGGCCTTTTCCTGCTCTTGTTGGCATATTGCTAAGCATCAGGGATTTACCCAGCAGTCTTTTATCGGGCTGGAATGAATCAATTTGTTGGCTTGAAGCGCGCAGTGGAACCCAGCAGGTTAATTTAAATAGGTTCTCTTTTGGCTGGTACAAATCCATGTCACCGCCCATTAATTCAACTAATTTGGCGGCAATTATCAATGACAAAATACCCGCATCTAACTCATGCAAGTTATCCATTTGTTTTTTGTCGAGGGCCGCTTGCACTTCTGACACCTCTAGCTCACTGCACCGAAAAAACACACTGAGTTTCAAAACGTTTGAATATTTGGGATGTTCATCAGAAATGACTTTAAAAACGATTTCGCCGTTGTCACAGCTATTAATTGCAAATTGAATCTGGCTCTGCATAACATGACCAATATGCTTTTTATCCAGGTTCACTCGCGACGGTACTTCTAAACCGTATAGGAAGCTCAATTCCCGGCCTCGCTGATGAGCAAAGCCGCCCAGTTTTTCCATTTGAATTTCGATGAACCGACGCAAGTCAAAAAACTTGGATTCCAACTGAATGTTGCCACTTTTAATGCGGGCAAAATCCTCCAAGTCAGAAATGAGGCTTATTAACGCATCTCCAGACTGAGTGGCTAACTCCAAGGCACCTTCTTGGTCTTTATTTAAGTTCGAATCCTTTAGTAGCGTCAGCATACCCAACACGCCTTGTAAGGGATTCTTAATGAGCTGCATGATGGTATGCAGTACATTCTCGCTGATCTCGGCCCTTTGCCCTTCTTCAATACGACTGGCGTTAATCATGGTCAGTTTGTATTCCAGCAAATACTGGTTCTCAACCTTCTCCCAAAAGTTTCGATTAAAAGCTTTCGACTCTCGGATTAAAAATGCCCAAAAAACTAAAACCCCTAGGGATAATACCCATGATTCAAGCGTAGGATTTAATGCCAATATTGCTGCAGCTGGAATTAAAATAATGGATAAATAGGTTTTTAAAAACTGACGGTAAGCTGCAAAAATGATTGTGATACCCGCGCTTAGTGCGGCGGTAAACACCAGAACAATAGTGGACCCGTGAGACAATAAATCCGTCTCAAGAACAACCATTTGCATAGATGCCCACACCAAGGCATTCAGAAGCGTAAGACTTAAAAACTGGTTGCGCCACTTTGCAGGGCCCCGGGCATAGAGCTCTTCAAATCTGAGTATGTAATACACTCTCATGGCGGCGATCGCCAGAATACCCATTCCAATGGTGTATACCGTGATCAAATTGTCGCCAAAATCATTCACTAACAAGCAAGCCAGTACATAGATACCGAAATAAGCAAACGAACCAGGCAAACTCTTATTGGCTATTTCTCGATCAATCGTTCTTAGTATTGATTTGTCTTTTTGAACTTTACTGGTCGGCTTAAAAAACAACGCCATTTATTCTTTCCTACTAAACCTTTATGTTTGATTAATACAACAATTTAACAAAACTGTAACTTTACCGTCATAGCATCGCGCGCCTTAAAAAATAGAAGCATAGGAACTATCACAAGTGCAAGGTAAGGCCTCTTTACTACTCACACTGGTGTTTGCCAGTTTTTTTTACTTTCCCGCCAATGCTCAAATACAACCTTTTGATGAAAATATGAACCTAGTTGGTGAATATCTGTTCAAGATTAAAGGTTCCAACACTATTGGAGCCCACTTAGCTCCAAATTTAGTGAAACAGTATATGGCAGCTAAAGGTGCAACCAAAATTAATATCCAAGAGACTGACCAAGAAAATGAGCAAATCGTGTCAGGAAACTTTGGTACATCATTAATTAAAGTACATGTCGCTGCACATGGATCAGGTACTGGCTATAAAGGCTTAGTTTCTGGTGACGCCGACATTGCCGCATCTTCCAGACCAGCCAAGTCTAAAGAAGCCAATCTCTTCAGCTCCTTAGATCTCTACTCGCCAAATTTTGAACATGTTTTAGCTATTGATGGTCTTGCAGTCATTGTTCATCCCGGCCTTAATCTTGAAACTCTAAGCATTGAAACCGTTGGACAGATTTTTTCTTCAGAAATCACTAACTGGAGTGAATTGGGCGGCCCAGATTTAGAAATCAATGTCCATGCCCGAGACAACAAGTCAGGTACCTTTGATACCTTTAAAAGCTTGGTTCTAAAGCGTGGTTATAAACTCACAGAAAGCGCTAAGCGTTATGAGTCAAACGATGTGTTGGCGAATACCGTTGCTACCACTCCAGGTGCTATTGGTTTTACCGCGCTAGCGAATATAGGAAATGCTAAGGCACTGAATATCAGTGACACTGGTGCGTCACCTTTATTTCCCACAAAAATGAATGTGGCGACAGAAGACTATCCGCTAGCCCGTCGTTTATTTTTTTACAGTACAAATAATTCCAACCCTTATGCTCAGGAATTTATTAATTTTGCCTTAAGTGCCCAAGGCCAGAATGTTGTTGAAAATATTGGGTTTGTTTCTCAGGATATTATCTCGTTAAAATCTTCCGCCGCTGATGCCATGCCGGCCGGTTATAAATTATTGTCGGAACAATCTCAGCGCTTATCCGTTAACTTCCGGTTTAAAGAAACCGGTTACAAACTCGATAATAAAGCTTTGGCTGATGTTCGTCGATTAAAGGCGTTTATGGACAAAGAAGAAAACCGGAATAAAAAATTGTTATTAATTGGTTTTTCAGGTCAAACCGAGAACGAACTCAGAGCCAATGTTATTTCAGAATTGAGGGTACAGAAAGTTCGCAAAGCATTACGGGAATTGGGCTTAAAAGCCCATGCTGTCACGGGTTATGGAGATTTAAACCCAGTTGCCTCAAATGAAAATGAGAAGTATGCAACAAAAAATCACAGAGTTGAGGTCTGGATTAAATAAATTAATTTTATTGCAATAATTGAATTTGCTGATTGGGAGGTTGCTGAACGGCAAACTCCCTCTTATTATGAAAAGCTCATAAAAACAAAAATAAAAAATAATCGCATGAGCCTAAGCAAAACTGACCTCAACCTGTTTGTGGTGTTCGACGCCATTTATACAGAAGGAAATCTGACCAGAGCGGGACAGATTTTAGGAATAACTCAACCAGCAGTGAGCAACGCACTTGCTAGACTGCGAACTATCTTCGATGACCAGCTGTTTATTCGGACAGCCCAGGGTATGAAGCCAACTCCTACTGCACAAAATATCATTGTGCAGGTACGTCAAGCTTTGCACCTACTCCGTCATAGCATTCAGGAGTCTACCTTTTTTCAACCTCAGGTATCTGAAAAGTCTTATAGTTTCAGTATGGGTGATTTGGAAGAAGCTACTATTCTACCTCAGTTGTTCAAAGCTTTAAGTCGAGAAGCCCCAAGAGTTTCCATTGAAAGTTTTCAAATTAGAAAACAACACATAACCAGTGAACTCGAAAGTGGTGTAATTGATTTTGCGATAGATACCCCAAGCCTTGTTTCGCCTCAATTAAAGCATGAGCCCATTCTTGAAGAACCCTTCGTGTGTTATTTGAGACATGATCACCCGATGGCTGAGCAACCTTTAACTTTGGGTTCTTACCTAAGTCTGTCTCATATTCATTTGTCTTCAACAAAGCATAGTATGGGGCCAGTGGATCAAGCGCTTAATAAGTTAGGGCAGCAAAGAAAAATTGCCTTAAGAGCACAACATTACTTGATGGCCCCTGCAGTTGTGGCTAAATCAGATTTCGCGCTCACCGTTCCAAAGCGTCTCGCACAAGACTTTCCTGATTTGATCGCAATGGAACTTCCATTTGATGTAGAAGATTTCTCTTTGCATCTTTACTGGCATGAAAGCTCTGACCGAGACCCTGCTAACATTTGGATGAGAAACTTGATTTTCAGACTTATGAAAACCAACGAGGAACATAAACTCAGCGCCTAATAATGTCGCCGCATATTAAAGTCTGAGAATAGTTTCAGGTTTTATATGCGGCTTTACTTATTTTTAACCACTAGTTATCAAAAACCTCTCTCAACATTCGCAGATACTTTATTATTTTTTCTTTGCTCCCAATTACCCCCGCCCTTAAATAAAAAAGCCCAATCTATGGCATTGGGCTTGAGTTAATTTAAGTTTTTTCTCTCAAAAAATAACAAGAGTATTAGCTGTAAGAATTAGCTTTAAGCTCAAATCTTCTGTTCTAATTCTGGTAGCGCTTCGAATAAATCGGCAACCAAACCATAGTCAGCTACTTGGAAAATCGGTGCGTCTTCATCTTTATTAATGGCAACAATGACTTTCGAATCTTTCATACCCGCCAAATGTTGTATCGCACCAGAGATGCCCACGGCAATGTAGAGTTCAGGAGCTACAATTTTACCAGTTTGCCCTACCTGCATGTCGTTAGGTACAAACCCAGCATCAACAGCGGCACGGGATGCACCAATTGCGGCACCTAATTTATCTGCAATACCTTCGAGTAGTTTGAAGTTGTCACCATTTTGCATGCCTCTACCACCAGAGATGACGACTTTTGCCGCTGTTAATTCAGGGCGATCAGACTCTGCCAGTTCTTCAGAAACAAATGAGGACTCAGTTGAATGGAAGACACTGTCTATTGAGTCAACGGAAGCACTACCACCCTCCGCTGCCACGGCGTCGAACGCAGTAGTACGAACTGTGATGACTTTCTTGGCATCAGAACTTTCAACAGTCGCTATGGCATTACCCGCATAAATAGGACGCTTGAAAGTGTTTTCAGATTCAACCGCAATGATGTCGGAGATCTGATCAACATCAAGCTTAGCCGCCACTCTGGGCATGAAATTTTTACCCGTGGTGGTTGCCGAAGCGAGCATATGTGAATAGCTGTCCGAAAGACTGGCAACTAAATCACTCAGGTTTTCTGCTAAACCATGGCTGTAAGCCTCATGATCGGCATTCAGTACTTTGCGAACACCTGAGATTTTTGAAGCAGCTTCGGCGACACCACTTGAGCCCGAACCCGCGACTAACACATCCACATCACCACCAATGGCCAGAGCAGCGGACACTACTGCTAAGGTTGACGGCAACAGCTCAGTATTATTGTGGTCTGCAATCACTAATACACTCATGACATCACCTTCGCTTCATTTTTCAGTTTGTCGATCAGCTCGTCTACCGAGGCTACCTTAGCACCACCGCTACGCTCTGCTGGAGTTTCTACCCTAGTTAGCTTTTGCCCCGAGGGCAGTGTCACCCCCCAGTCACTAATAGCGGTCTTTTCCATTGGTTTTTTCTTAGCTTTCATAATGTCTGGTAGTTTGGCGTATCTAGGCTCGTTCAGCCTTAAGTCGGTGGTGACAATAGCAGGCAAGCTCAGCTGAACTGTCTGCAGCCCCCCATCAATCTCACGAGTCACTTTTACTGACTCTCCATCAACAACTACTTCTGACGCGAATGTACCTTGAGGACGGTCGAGCAAGGCTGCGAGCATCTGTCCGGTCTGATTGTTATCAGAGTCTATGGATTGTTTTCCAAGAATGACCATCTTGGGCTGCTCTTTTTCGTACACTGCTTTGAGCAACTTCGCAGCGCCTAGGGAAGAAATGGTCTCTTCAGATTCAATTAAAATTCCTCGATCAGCACCCAACGCCAGTGCATACCGAATTTGTTCTTCTGCTTTTGCAGGGCCCATTGAAACCACTACTACTTCATCAGCTACACCCTTTTCTTTTAAGCGTATGGCTTCTTCAACTGCTATTTCGCAGAAAGGATTCATGGCCATTTTGACATTAGTGAGATCTACATCAGAGTTGTCGGCTTTCACCTTCACCTTGACGTTGTAGTCGATTACCCGCTTTACCGCGACCAGTATTTTCATGGCTGACGCTCCGCTAATTTATGAATTTATTGCGCTATCGGTTAAGTATAGGAGCAATATCCCTATAACATGGGAACAATATAGCGGTTTTAAAACAGTCATTTCAAACAGTTGTTTGAATTTTTACTTAACTGTGTTTTCATTACTACACTTAAATTCACTAAATACTCATCAAGAGGTGTGGTTATGGAACGCGATTCCATGGAATTTGATGTCGTTATAGTGGGAGCAGGCCCGGCGGGTTTGTCTGCTGCTATCCGTTTGCTTCAGCTAGCACAAGACAAACAACATGAACTCTCAGTTTGCGTGGTAGAGAAGGGTTCTGAAGTTGGAGCTCATATTCTTTCTGGCGCCGTGTTTGAACCCACTGCTTTAAATGAGCTGGTGCCTGACTGGAAAGACCAAGGTGCACCCTTGAATACTCCTGTGGTGGAAGATGAAATTCTGGTGCTTCGAAACCAAAACAGCAGCATCAAGGTTCCAGGGCTTTTTGTTCCTAAAACCATGCATAACCAGGGCAACTACATCATTTCTTTGGGTAATCTGTGTCGCTGGCTCGCCGAAAAGGCAGAAGAACTCGGGGCTGAAGTATTTCCTGGTTTTGCTGCCGCTGAGGTGCTCTACAACGACCAAGGTCAGGTCGAAGGCATCATTACCGGGGACATGGGTTTAGACAGCCAAGGTAATGAAAAAGATGGCTTTACTCCTGGAATGGAACTAAAAGCCAAATTTACCCTGTTTGCAGAAGGTGCGAGAGGACATTTAGGTAAAGATCTCATTTCCCACTTCAACCTAGATGCAGACAAGGAACCTCAGCATTTTGGGCTCGGCATTAAAGAAATTTGGGACGTCGATCCATCACGACATCAACCTGGAAAAGTGGTTCATACCGCAGGATGGCCACTGGATGAATCCGGTAGCCATGGCGGCTCCTTTTTATATCACATTGAAAATAATCAAATTGTGGTTGGTCTTATTACTGACCTTGCTTACAGCAACCCTCATGTGAGCCCTTTTGAGGAGTTTCAAAGGCTTAAAACCCATCCTAAATTTGCCAACATACTCAGCGGCGGAAAACGAGTGTCCTATGGCGCAAGAGCCATCGCCAAGGGCGGTCCCCAATCATTACCCAAAATGCATTTCCCCGGCGGGCTGCTCATTGGTTGTGATGCTGGAACTTTGAATGGCGCCAAAATTAAAGGGTCACATACCGCCATGAAATCAGGCATGGTGGCCGCAGACGTCTTGTTTAACCAATTGTCCAAAGGCGCAGACTATGGCGTTGATGCAGCTGAATTCCAATCTGAATTTGAAAGTAGTTGGGCTTACCAAGAATTATATACACAAAGAAATTTTGGCCCGGCAAACCATAAATGGGGAAATATTTTAGGTGCCGCCTACTCGTTTTTAGACATCAATGTATTTAATGGGAAATTGCCCTGGACCCTTTCAGATTCAACCCCTGATCACGCCAAATTGAAGCCAGCTAACTCCAGCCCCAAAATCAACTATCCAAAACCTGATGGAATATTGAGCTTTGACCGATTAAGTTCTGTGTTCTTATCCAACACCAATCACGAAGAAGACCAGCCTTGCCATCTTAAACTAACAGATGAATCCATTCCCATTGGCATTAATTTAAAAGAATTTGATGAACCCGCTCAGCGCTACTGCCCTGCAGGTGTTTATGAAATTCTGGAGGAAGAAGGATCTAAACGACTGCAGATTAACGCTCAGAACTGCGTACACTGCAAAACCTGCGATATTAAAGACCCAAGCCAAAACATTACCTGGGTCACCCCTGAAGGCACAGGTGGGCCTAATTATCCGAACATGTAAGTTTTAGGTGTATAAACGACATTCACTCAGGGCTCAGGGGAAACATCTTTCCTGAGCTTTGAATCATCAATGCCTCATCATCCTGCAGTTGATTGACCAATTGAAAAAAAAGTTGGCGACTCAACGCTCCCCAAAGATTACCTCGTAATTGAATCTGTGGCACCCAGTGATCTTGACCTAACTGTATAAAAGACCATTGGGATAAGTCTTTTAGAATAACCTTGTTTTCAAATAGATCTTCAAATACCAGAGATTCTTCAACGGTTTGCACTTGCGAGAATACAAATGGTGTTAACTCAACTTGAATGCGTACTTTTTCGACAGGTGTTATTAAAAAATATTCATTGTTTTCAGTAATCAAAACAGATGAAAAGAGTTTCACTAGCTCGGGTCTTTTTATTTCAGAACCTTCATGGTACCAGCGACCATTGGAATCAATTTTGATGTCTATCTCACCACACACGCTAGGATTCCACTTCTCAACGGGAGGTAAAGACTGTTGATTGATTTGTTGTTCAATTTCCGAGAGGCTAATCATTAACTATTCCGAGGCGATTTTTTTTGTGAAGTCGGTAATGAATTGCACAAAACCTCTTCGATCACCCATCATTTGATGAAAGAACTTCGAGTCTGACAGTTGAGCAGCTCCATGAATAATGGCCCAAATTAGACCGTAATAATGTGCTGGATTTATTTCTGCATCCGACTCATTGGAACCCTCTTGAATATGTCGTACCAAATAGTCAATGTGCCTACCCCTTAGATTTTTCCATAATAAAAACCTATCCGGTGGATTTCCTTCTGACTCCAGCTTGATTTCTATTTGATGCAGAACTTTATATTTCTCAAAGCTCTGTAAACGAAATCGAATATACTTTTCAAGTATCAAAGAAGAGTCAGATAAATATTCAGGTTTGTCTAAGAATTCTTCCAGTTCTTGTTCATCATTGAGCAGAAGAGCCGCAAGAAGATCATTCTTCGACTCAAAAAATTGATAAAGCGTGGTTTTCCCCACCCCGGCCGCCAGCGCAATTTGCTGCATTGAAACACGATCCAGATTCACCCGAATAAATAAATTTAGAGCAGTATTGATAATATTGAGCTCTTTAGGGTCAGTCTCTTTATTACGAATGTTGGGCGTTAGCATATCTTAATAGTTCAAATCCCTTTGCCTTGCTTGACTATACTGTAAATACAGATTGGGGGTAAACCATGGGTCTCTGGAATTTTTTGTATAGTAAAGCTGAGCGTCGTTTAACTAAAGAAGCGGAAGTTGATCAATTTCCCTTGAGCGACTTCCAAAGGCTGCGCCATGAAATAAAACCCTGCGATGTTGTTCTCGTCGAAGGGTTATCCAAGGTCGCTGATGTTATTAAAACCATCACACAAAGCAGCTGGTCTCATGCTGCCTTATACATCGGCAGATTACACGATATTTCTGACCCGCGCATAAGACAAAAAGTAAAGTCAGTCTATGATGGCCAACCCGACGAGCAATTGATTGTCGAAAGTCAGCTTGGTTTGGGCACGGTTATTCGGCCACTGCATGTCTATGAAGGTCGCCATCTCAGAATATGTCGCCCCCATGAACTGTCGTTTCAAGATGCCCAAAAGATTCTGAATTTTGCGATTTTAAGACTGGGAACTGAATATGACCTGAGAGCCATTATGGATTTAGCAAGGTTTTATTTGCCATGGACCATACTTCCAAGAAAATGGCGATCCAGTTTATTCAATTATAGCCCTGGAGACAGCACCCAAACCGTATGTTCAACCATGATTGCCGAAGCCTTTGCCAGTGTTCATTACCCGGTACTGCCTCTGGTTAAACGAATTGAAGATGGCAACGTTCGCGTTTTCCACCGCAATCCCAAGCTGCATACGCCATCGGATTTTGACTACTCACCTTATTTCGACATCATCAAGTACCCTTTTATGTCTTTCGATGGATCCGGCACATCTAGGTTTCAGTTAATGCCTTGGGAGGGAGAAGCAGAGCTCTCAAAAGAGGAAGCCTTAATGTATCTAGATTCATCGGAAACCAGTAAATTAAGAGAAGATCGCTTCAGTTTTCGAAGAAGTATTGATGAAAAGGAGAATTTTTGAACACCAATTGTTTCACGCTGACGTCGGCTATTTTTAAGTCAAACAAGGCACAGCGAGTGTGGTGTAACGGTTTACATAAACGAGATACAACGCAGTTTGGACGAAAAAAGCACTGGCCCAAGAAGTTGAGGTTACAAAGCCCCATTCGAGATTACATGGTGTGGGTCGGTTTATCAGAGCTGAGAGCACCGGCTAGGTAGGTTTCGATTTTGTCTTTTGCCAGGCTACTTTTCTTGTCGAACTGAATGCCAATTCCTGATGCTCTATTACCTTGAGCACCTTTAGGTGTTATCCAAACAATCTTACCAGCCACTGGAATTTTTTCAGGCTCGTCCATTAAGGTTAACAGCAGGAATACGTCATCTCCCAGTTTAAATTTTTTATTCGTCGCAATAAAAATTCCCCCACCTTGAACAAAAGGCATGTAAGCTGCGTAAAGTACCGCTTTGTCTTTCATGGTAAGAGACAACATACCACTGCGCGGCCCTAACTTTGGATTCATCCAAGTTCCCTCAATACTTATTATTCAGATATTCAGATTCATACACTCTTACACAGTTTAGTATGAGATCAGTTTATTCCAGCGAATCAGAGTGTTTTCTAACACCAGTTGCGCGTTTAAATTATTTCGATTTAGTAAACCAGATCTAATGGAAAGAATATAGTCAGTAAGCTCGAAAATGGAAACCGTATCGGCTTTTGAGGCAGTATATTTCAGTAATTTTTTAGCAGCCTGATCACTAATCAATTCATCTAGCCCTGCCCCACAAGCCCTTGAAAGATCCGTAAACCACTGTCCTAACCAATGGAAGATTTGCAGCAGATCTTTTTTCTGCCAAGAAGCAGCCACTTCAATTGGACTGACGACACCTTTAAACAGGTTGCTTAAGTCGGTAATCATTTGGCCGTGCAACTCAATCATATTGCCTTGTTGCCAGTTTAATAGGGTGATTGGCGCATAGTTGCATAAAGGTAAGAACTGATTAATTTTATCTACTTCTATTTCTCTATTGGTGAGCCACACTTTCGCTTGTTCTAAGGTTGGTTTAGTTACCTTAACAATTGAGCATCGACTTCTTATGGTGGGTAACATGGATTCAATCCGTTCCGTCACCAAAAAAATAAAAGTACCCGAAGGAGGTTCTTCCAACACTTTCAATAACGCGTTAGCAGAATTTAAATTCATTTGATCAGCGGGCTCTATCAAAATCACCTTTGAGCCACCTTGTTGACTGGTCTTCGCCGCAAATTCGATGACACTACGAATTTGATCCACTTTTAACTGCCCACCAGATTCTTCCGGTTGCAATATTTTTAAGTCTGGATGAGATGCTGCTTTCATTAGTTGGCAAGTTTTGCACTCACCACAAGCACTATTTCTTTTAGGATTTTGGCAAAGCATTGTGGTCGCTATGTTTAATGCGAGCTCTACCGTTCCGTAACCTCGATTACCTTGAAATAATAAAGCATGAGGCATTAGCCCCTGTTGATATTGGCTGATGAGTTTTTGATTGACCGACCCCAGCCAATCCATGCCATCAACAGGATTTAAATCAACCAACGCATGACTCCAGCACTTGTAATATTTGCTCTTGAACTTGTTCTAGCGGTTTTTCAGCATCAATGACTTGAAAGCGATCAGGGTGTTCTTTCGCACGATCTAGATACCCTTGCCTAACGTCATCAAAGAATTTCATATTCTCTATTTCTATTCGATCCAGCTCAGACCTTGAACTGGCTCTGGCCATTCCTATCTTAGGGTCAGCATCTAAGAAAATAGTTAAATCTGGCTGCAATGCGTTAATGCTTAACACCTCAAGTTTGTGAATCATTTCTTTTGAAATACCACGCCCCATGCCTTGATAGGCATAGGTTGCATCCGTGAATCGATCACTCAATACTGTTTTACCATCTGCCAAAGCAGGCTTAATTAAACCTTCAACATGTTGAGCTCTTGCAGCAAACGCTAAAAGAAGCTCTGTGGTTGGATGAACCGTTTCTTCTCGATGGTGAAGCATTAATTCTCTAATTTCTTCTGCCATAGGTGTTCCACCCGGTTCACGGGTAACTACAACGTCGAAACCTTGTTTAACTAACCAATTTTCGACAAAAGCCAAATTAGTGCTCTTACCAACACCTTCTCCGCCTTCTAGGGTAATAAACATACTTTTACTCATCGCTTGGCGCCGATTGATAATTTTTAGAGCGACCGAAAATCTGATACTTTCGTACCGCTTCGTTGTGTTCTTTTAAAGTATTTGAGAAGTGATGACTGCCGTCACCTTTGGCAACAAAATATAGAGCCTTAGTCTCTGCTGGATTGAGCACGGCGTTTATCGCATCGGTGCCTGGACTGGCAATAGGAGTTGGGGGCAAACCATTTATTCGATAAGTGTTGTAAGGAGTCTTCTCCTGCAAGTCTTTACGGCGAATGTTTCCTTCGTACCTATCGCCCATGCCATATATCACCGTTGGGTCTGATTGCAGTCTATACCCTTTAGTGATGCGTCTGCTGAAAACACCAGCAATTTCTGGTCTTTCATAAGCGACTCCGGTTTCTTTCTCTACTATTGATGCCAAAATCAATGCTTCATAAGGAGATTTCACCACTGCTTTATCTGAACGATTTTCCCATTCCTGTTGTAAAACTTTTTGCATTTTATCGTAAGCTGTCTTCAGTAATGTGAAATCAGAAGTATCTGCACTAAAGACATAGGTATCTGGGTAAAACTGACCTTCCGGGTGAGTTCCCGGCGCACCCAATTTTTCCATTATTTGTTGGTCACTTAATTCAGCAACTGTTTGAATCACTTTATCATTGCTGTTTAGAAGCGTTCTAAAGTCTTTAAATGTTTTACCTTCCACAAAGGTGACGCGGTAAGTTATTACATCATTGGTATTCAGCTTGGTGAGCAAATCCAACACCGACATATCGGGAGTAATTTCAAACTCACCTTTTTTTATGTTGTGAAGGTTTTGACTTGATGCGATGAGGCTAGTAAATCGAACGGATTCAACCCAACCTTTTTGATAAAGGTCGTAGATAATTTTATTCAGAAAATCACCAGGTTTAACTTCGTATATCAAAGGGGCTTGTATAGGCAAGGGAGCCTGCAGTTTTTTATAAAGGTTGACCAGATATAACCCCGCCAGACAGCCTGCCAAGGTAATAATAAGAATGCCTGATACTACTATTTTTTTAATCATCGAATACTACTTATGATTTGATTTAGTTTTGTTTCATCTGAATACTGTTGACCATCCAAACTTGCCACTCTCCATATTCCCACAAGTGCATTTGTTAAAAATATTGATGTTGCTTGGTAAAGATCTTGTGCTGTTATTGGCTTCTCTACCACATCAAATTGATCAATCAGATACTGTCGCATAACGCCTGCAATGCCAGCGATTGTAATGCTAGGTGTGATTAAGCAATTATTGCTATCAACTAAAAAAACATTGTGTTTAGAGCCTGAAATAACATAGTCATTGTGGATAAAGAAGCCTTCATCCCAGCCATTTTCATTGAGCTCTTTACTGGCAATCACTGAATCCAATCGATTCAAATGTTTTAACCCTGCTAAATCTTGGTTGACCGTAATATGAGTTTTAAGAAAGCCTGCACACGCCGGGGGTCTCTGCCAACCTCGGTTAATGTATTCTGAAAAAACACTCACGATCTGATCACATGTCCGGCTTTGATAACCATAACCCCTTCCTGATGTCTCTCTAATAAATTGAATTTTCAAACAGAAATTTCCTTCATCAGGATAAAGAGTTAGAGCCTTCTCCAAAGTTTCGTTTAATTCAGGTTCATTAATTTCAAGATCGAGGATTATCGCTGTGCGACGAATTCGTTGAAGGTGATAAGAAAGAAAAGGTAGGGTTTGGTCTTTTACCAACAAGGTTTCGAAAAAGCCATCACCATAATTTAAACCACGGTTTAATACCGGGACTGTAGATTCAGGCTTTCCGTTAATAAAAGTTTTCATTGACGGTATAAAGGCCCGCAGGCCTTATGCATCGTTAGACTTTACTGAAGATTAGGCTGCCGTTGGTTCCACCAAATCCGAATGAATTAGACAATGCATGATCTATTTTCATTTGGCGGGCACCATCCGCGACATAATCCAGATCACAACCTTCACCAGGGTTTTCCAGGTTAATGGTTGGAGGAGCTACTTGGTCATGAATGGCTAAAACACTGAATACAGCTTCAACCGCTCCAGCAGCTCCTAGCAAATGACCAATCATCGATTTGGTAGAGCTCATGACGATTTTGTCAGAGTCAGCACTATAAATTAATTTTGCTGCTTTAGTTTCAGCAACGTCACCCAGTGGCGTACTGGTACCGTGAGCGTTAATGTAATTCACATCCACTGCATTTAATTGAGCGTCTTTAATGGCTGCAGCCATCGAAGCTGCTGCACCACTGCCATCTTCTGTTGGCGAAGTCATGTGATAAGCATCGCCGCTCATTCCAAAACCTGACAGCTCAGCATATATTTTTGCACCACGTTTTTTTGCATGTTCGTATTCTTCTAATACCAACACAGCTGATCCGTCCGCTAATACGAAGCCATCGCGATCAGCATCCCAAGGACGACTTGCGGTCTGCGGGTCGTCATTACGGGACGACAGGGCTCTTGCCGCTGCAAACCCACCAATTCCCAGCGGGGTAGATGCGTTCTCAGCACCTCCGGCCAACATAATATCTGCATCACCATAGGCAATGGTTCTGGCCGCATAACCAATACAATGGGTTCCAGTAGTACAAGCCGTTGTAATAGCGATGTTTGGCCCTTTTAATCCGTACTTAATCGACAGATTACCAGCGATCATATTGATGATAGAGGAAGGAATGAAAAATGGAGAAATCCGACGAGGGCCTTTATTTTCCAATACACTGTGGTTTTGTTCGATACCTGCTAAACCACCAATGCCTGAGCCAATAGCCAAACCCGTTCGTTCTTTTACTTCGTCGGTTAATTCTAAACCGGAGTCCTGCATTGCCTGAATACCAGCAGCCATTCCATATTGAATGAACAAATCCATTTTCTTCAGGTCTTTTTTGTCGACGTATTCTGTTGGTTCGAAATCTTTAATCACGCCACAGAACTGAGTTGCAAAGCCGGATGCATCAAAATGCTCAATTGGCGTTATTCCGCTCTTACCTGCCAATATACCTTCCCAACTTGATTCAACCGTGTTACCTAACGGGGTCAACATACCCATTCCCGTAACAACGACTCTTTTACGACTCATTTTTTGAAACTCCGATAAATAAAAAGCCGCACTGTAAAAACAGATACGGCTTTAATAAAACACTCAACAGCAAAGGAGCTGTTAATTACTGATTAGCAACCACGTAATCGATTGCTTCCTTAACAGTGGTTAGCTTTTCAGCTTCTTCGTCAGGAATTTCAGTTTCGAATTCTTCTTCCAGAGCCATTACCAGCTCAACAGTGTCCAGAGAGTCCGCGCCCAGATCGTCTACGAAAGAAGCTTGAGGTACTACGTCCTCTTCTTTCGCACCCAGCTGTTCACATACAATCTTTTTTACGCGTTCTTCAACGGTACTCATGGTTCTACTCCTACGTTTTACCGCACTATTTTTAGTGCGTGCTAGTGTATTAAAAGGTTACTCAGATAAGCAAGACTCAAAATCATGCATATCAAAAATTCTTAACCCATGTACATGCCACCGTTGACATGCAAAGTTTCGCCAGTGATGTAACCACTGCCTTCGCTTGCAAAAAACGCAACGGCGGACGCAATTTCTTCAGGTTCGCCCAGTCGCCCAGCCGGAACCTGAGATAACAAGGTCTCTTTTTGAGCGTCTGGTAGGTCTTTCGTCATATCTGTTTGGATAAACCCTGGCGCTATAGAGTTTACGGTAATGCCCCGCGACCCTAACTCTTTGGCCAATGAACGGGAAAAGCCCTCAATGCCAGCCTTTGCTGCGCCATAATTGGACTGTCCAGCATTACCCATGGAGCCAATTACAGAGCTGACATTAATGATTCTTCCCCAACGAGCCTTTGTCATACCCTTAAGGCATGCTTTTGCAGTACGGTACAAAGAGCTCAAATTTGTATTGATTACGTCCAGCCATTCGTCTTCTTTCATGCGAAGCATAAGATTATCACGGGTAATACCAGCGTTATTCACTAAAACCGTGACGTCACCAAACTCTTCTTTAATAGCGGTAACGACTTGTGTAACTGAATCCATATCAGACACATTCAGCTTCATGCCCTTACCTGTAATCCCTTCCTCTTTCAGATAATCTGAAATGGATTCAGCGCCGGAGTCGGAGGTTGCAGTGCCAATTACAGTCGCACCTTGGCTACCTAGCTTAACGGCAATTGATTTACCTATACCGCGACTTGCGCCAGTGACCAGGGCTATTTTTCCTTGCAAGCTCATTATTCAGCTCCTTGAGACAATGCGTTTTCAAAGCCGGTAACGTCTTGCAAAGCTAGCGTTACCATAGGCTTGTGAATTCTTTTATTCAGACCACTCAGCACCTTGCCTGGGCCACATTCCAGAGTGGTTTCCACACCCTGTTCAACTAATAATTGTATGCTATCAACCCAAAGTACCGGTTTGTACAGCTGTTCGATTAAGTTGTTTTTAATTTTCGCGGGATCGGATTCAATCTGAGCGCCGACATTTTGAACCACAGGTATTGAAGGTTCAGACACCTCTAACTTATTCAATTCATCCGCTAGCTTCTCTGCAGCTGGCTTCATCAATGCGCAGTGTGACGGAGCGCTGACAGGCAAAGGTAACGCCCTCTTGGCGCCAGACTCTTTTGCTGCGACCATGGCGCGTTCAACTGCGCCCTTTTCCCCTGCAATCACAATTTGGCCTGGGGAATTGAAGTTCACAGCTTCAACCACTTCGCCCTGAGCAGCGGTTTCACAGGCTTGTTTCACCGCGTCATCATCCAGCCCAATAATTGCAGCCATGGCACCAGTTCCAAGGGGTACAGCCGATTGCATGAATTGGCCACGCTTCTCTACCAACTTCACTGCATCTTCAAATTGCAAAACACCGGCACAAACCAACGCGGTATATTCACCTAAACTGTGTCCAGCCAAATAATTAGGCTGAGCACCATCTTTCGCAGCCCAAGCTCTATAGATAGCAACACCGGCAGCTAATAATGCGGGTTGCGTTTTTTCAGTTTTATTGAGTTCTTCCTCAGGGCCATTTTGTACCAAGTCCCAGAGGTCATAACCTAGGGCATCTGAAGCTTGTTTGAAGGTATCAATGATGGCGGGCTCAACTTCTGAAAGCTGCTTTAGCATTCCAACTTGCTGAGACCCCTGTCCTGGGAAAACAAATGCACTTTTACTCATACTGTCATTACGTCACTCTAGGTAATGGTGCTGGCATTATTCGTAAATCGTCCATTGAATAAACCGCACCAATGTTAAAACATTTTTGAACTTTTAGAACTAATCCAGGGTTGTTGCAGAATTTAGAGAAAAAATCAGCTCTGCATTTCGACACATAACATTACACCAATTCTTGGTCCATCATAGCGTCCAGGCTCTGCCCAACTCTTTTTACAACCTCTGATTCCGCGGACTGCTTCGCGGTTTCCAAAGCTTTGCGAAACGCGAATTCATCAGATGCGCCATGAGCTTTTATCAAGATCTGCTTGAGACCGACAAAAAGAGTTCCGTTTTTGTACCTAGGATCTAGGTCTGGCACTGTTCTCTTTAGTACTGGTAGTGCTAGAAACCCTACCAGCCGATTGTATAGATTTGCTTCGAATGCCTTGTATAGGTTATCTAACGACAACTTCATACTGCCTTCGATGGCCTTTAAAAGTACATTGCCTGAAAATCCATCACAGACTACTACGTCAGCATTACCGGTAATCAAACGGTTGGCCTCCAAAAATCCCTGGTAATTTAGGCTGTCGACTTTATTTTGAAGCATCTGATCCGCGTATCTTACCTGTTGACTACCCTTGATGCTTTCAGTTCCTATGTTCAATAAAAATACTTTTGGGTCTTCAGTATTTGTTAATGCCTTTGAAACAGTCGCCCCTAAAAAGGCAAATTGAACCAGAGTATCCGCTGAACAATCCACATTGGCACCGATATCCAACACAAAGGCAGTTTTTCCATCTAATCTAGGAATGGGCGCGACCAAAGCTGGTCGGTCAATAGCGGGATGACAACCAGCAATCTTCTTACCCAAAATCATCATAGCTCCGGTATTGCCAGCGCTAACGGCGGCATCGGCATTCTTATCAGCCAGCAAACTAATGCAGTTTTCCAACGAAGTGTCCTGTTGACCCTTTAAATAGGAGCTGGGTTTATCGTTCATACTAACGACAGCTGATGCGTGGACTATTTCTATGCGCGACGAATAATTTGCAGGCAAATAGCGCTCAATCAGTTTTTGTTGGCCTACTAAAATGATTTTTGAATGGGGAGAAGATTTTAAGAAAGTTAAACAGGCAGGAACGGTAACTTGGGGACCGAAGTCCCCACCCATGACATCAACTGCCAGGGTAATCAAGGCTTATTCGTCGTCTTTAGTAGCAACAACTTTTTTGCCACGGTAGAAACCGTCTGGGGATACATGATGACGACGATGAGTTTCGCCAGTTACTGAATCTACTGATAGAGTCGCTTCACCTAACGCATCGTGTGAACGACGCATACCACGGCGAGAGCGAGTTACTTTATTCTGTTGTACAGCCATGCTGAATAACTCCTACTGTTTTCCTGGATCTTTTAGCTGTTCCAGGACGCTAAAAGGATTTTCTTTACTGGTGTCGCTTTCAACTTTTTCAGCAGTTTCAGGGTCACCAAATTCTGTTGTCACTGAACACTGATCCGGAGGGTGAGATACAAACTCCGGAATGGCCAGTAGCAGGTCATCTTCAATTAGATCCTGAAGATTTGGTTGTTCATCAGGGCGAATCACTATTGGATCTAAATCCCTTGGAATTGACGTTGCCATTTCATCATGCATGGCAAAACCAATATGGAATTGAAAGTCCAGAGCAAAGTCCATTAAGTCCAGACATCGCTGGCATTGGACTTTTACGATACCCTTGGCTTCACCAGTTAACTGACGAATACCTTCTTCGTGAACACCAAATTCCAGTCTGACCTGTAGCTCACCTTCACAATCCGCTACCAGTTCTTCCAAACGAGTGAATGAACTGAGTGGCGCAGAGCCCTGGAATACAGCCTGGCGATCAGCCATTTTGTAAGGCTCGAAATATTTGGGCAGAGCGGGGTTCGACATAGGCGCGGTATAATATTTATGAGCCTATAGGCTGTCAAAGGCTTTTGAGACCTTTTTTCACTAATTTAAGGCATTTAAATGAATAATGAGATAATCCTTGCTTCTACTTCACCATTTCGGAGGGAATTACTTCAAAAACTGGGCATACCATTCCATTGTGAATCTCCGAATGTTGATGAATCTCCCCTACCTGGAGAGAAGCCAGAACAACTTGCCCGACGACTGGCTGAAAATAAAGCATCTGCTGTCGCATCAAAATTTGAATCTGCCTGGGTTATTGGTTCAGATCAGGTCGCCACTATTGATGGAAAAACGGCCATAGGCAAACCAGGAAACCGAGAAAAAGCCATTTCCCAGCTAATGAGTCAATCCGGAAAAATAGTCACTTTTTATACCGGCCTGTGTCTGCAAAACAAGTCTTTAGGAAAGAGTTTTAAAACCGTAGAACCTTTTCGAGTCAACTTCAGGCTTCTAACAAGAGAAGAAGTGGAAGCTTATGTGGATAAAGATGAGCCATATGGATGCGCGGGAAGTTTCAAGTCAGAGGGGTTAGGCATCAGCCTATTTCAGAGTATGGAAGGCAGTGACCCTTCAACTTTAATTGGATTGCCACTTATTCAATTGAATAAGTGGCTAATCGAAGCGGGTTTGAACCCATTGTTGTCGGCTAAGTCTGGAAGCTAGTTCAGTTGTAAACCGTCTACACCCATGGCACGAACCATAGTATTACCAATACTGGCCCCAAGCTGTCTAGCAAATTGCTCAAGTGGCGACTTTCGGGGTGTGAAATCGACTAAGTCAGGGTAGCCAAGCTCTCTGGCTAATTGGCTTGAGGATTTCAAACCATCAACCAAACCTAAATCAAGTGCCTGTTCACCGCTCCAGAATAAACCGGAGAACAAAGCTGGATCATTTACTAAACGATCTCCTCGGCCCGCCTTAACATCATCAATAAATTGTTGATGTACATTTTCTAGCATGGTTTCAAAAAAAGCTCTTTCATCTTCTTTTATGGGTAAAAATGGATCCAAGAACCCTTTGTGATCTCCCGACGCATAGCTACGACGCTCTACGCCAATTTTCTCAATCGCATCAGCAAACCCAAACCCAGCAGCCGTAACGCCAATTGAACCCACCAAACTGGATTTTGCCGCGTAGATTTCATCGGCGGCGGCTGCAATGTAATAAGCCCCGCTGGCGCCGGTATCCATAATGACGGCATAAGCTTTGGTATCTGGATACAAAGCTCGCAATCGTTTTATTTCATCGTAAACATAGGATGATTGAACCGGGCTGCCACCTGGGCTATTAATTCTGAGAATCACTGCCTTGGTGTTTTTGTTTTCAAAAGCCGCCCGCAGGCCACCAATAATCATATCTGCAGAGGCATCGTTGCCAGCGGCAATCATGCCAGACACTTCCACAAGACCCACATGCCCGGAATCAGAGCCTTGGTTGTTGTTTGACATACCAAAGTCCATGTTGGCTCGAAAGATAAATAGCAGCGCAAACAAATATACAAATGTCAGAACTTTAAAAAAGATTCCCCAACGGCGAGACCGTTTTAGTTCTTGGGAATTAGCCAGTACAACTTTTTCAATCAGTTGCCATTCTTTGCGAGCTTTTTGCTGATCTTCTTTTTGCTGCTTTTCAGGATCACCATCTTTGGGCTCTATCCAATCGTTCACTTAACTACTCCAAACAAATCCAAAACAAATTTACATCAGGTCTAAAATTGACTTTATATCATCCACAATGGCGATAGGTTTCTGAGTTTTCAACTCATTCACTTCATGAACACCATAGCTCACCCCTATGGATGCCACACCAGCATTACTCGCCATCTCTAAATCAAATACTGTATCCCCCACCATCAGTGCTTCAGAAGGTTTTAGGTTCAGTTCATTCAAGATTTCGAAAATCATGGTTGGGTCAGGCTTAGATTTTGTTTCATCGGCACATTTGGTAGCCTTGAAATGACTTCGGAGGTTGTGCTCTTCTAAAGCTCGATCTAATCCTCGCCGACTTTTCCCAGTAGCGATCGCTAAGTCAAAACCTCTATTACTCAACTCAATCAGTGTAGTTTCTACTTCAGGGAATAAACCAGGGAGCCTCTGATTAAGTTCAGGATCGCTCTGCGGAGCGGAACGCCGCCCGACCTAAAAATGTCTTTTATCTAGGCGAAATTCGCAGGGAATGTCGAGTACCTTTTCAACGGTTCGGCGCTCCGAAATTTCAACAAAGAGAAAAGTGCTTTTAGGACCGCCCTGCGGGGCTTACAGGCGAGTCCTGACTCTGTGTTGTCTTATTTTGAAAGGTCTAGACATTCCTGCAATAAGCCGCCTTGATTC
>JANQHX010000008.1 GCA_028282465.1 Gynuella sp. | reverse complement strand
AAATCAAAGTCGGAATACTCTAACAGCATCTTGTTCGATTCAAGCTTGGAAAAATCCAATATTTCATTAATTAGGGTTAATAAGGTATTGCCACTGTTTCGAATAGTATTGATGTATTCAGACTGGTCATTAGACAGATGGGTATCGAGCAGCAAACTTGTCATACCAATCACCCCATTCATGGGGGTTCTTAGCTCATGAGTCATCCTCGATAAAAACTCAGACTTGGCCATATTGGCTTTTTTATATCTGTCTTCTGACACTCGAATGAGCTTTAAACGCTCAATATTATTGACCGCCTGCGATAAATAAACCTGCACTGAATGATAAAGCGGCCAATGAAAATTCTCCGTCGAAATTTCAGCACAGCAAAAACCATAAATGTTTCTGCCCACGCCAATAGGCAGCACCATTACATCGAAGCTGCCACCTGAATTCCCAAGGAAGAGTTTCTCTTGCATTTCAATAAGCGCATGAGATTCTATTTGATCTGTTCGATATTGTTTTTCACCTTTTGCTGAAAAAGAAATTAGAGTAAAACTCTTTGAGTGATTGATTTCACCATCATCGACTTCAAAAAAGATAAAATAAGCGTGCTTGAACTTAAGTACATCCATAAAGTCCAGAAATGAATTACTCAAATCTTCCAACGTCAATGAAGACATTAATCGGCGCCCCAAAATAATGATCTCGTGACTTAAGTCTTCAACCGCCCTTCTTGCTTGAGAGAAAGACCGATCAATGCAGTCTCTAGTAATTTCGAACAACTCTTTAAATAGTGGTTTTGTCTTTTCCTCGGGCAGCCCGAATGGTTCAATAGCATCTTGAAACGAATTCAATATTTCTTGCCAAGGGGCAATGTTGCAATTAATTAAATTAAGATTCTGTAAAATATCTCGATAAAAGTTTTTGAAGTCTTCGTTACTTTCTTTTTCTTCAATGGTTCTTAAATACTTGGTGAAGTTTTCCCAAAAAATAGTCAAAGACTGAAAGAACAATTTTCGATGGTCGCTAGAGTTAGTACTAATGCCTTTTTGAGAATGAATAAGCGCATCCAAACATTCTCGATTTTTCTCAAACTGATTATCTATCACCGGGTGATGATGAACATGGGTAATTTTACAGCCGCAGTTCTTTCGAATAACCAAGCTGCCCTGACACAGTCTGTCGGTTTCGGCGTAACCACCATTTTCAAATTGCTCTAATAGCTCTTCTACTGCTTTTCTGGCTAATTCAAAATAAGACTGGTCTATAGAAGAAAAACCATGGTTTTCAGCATAAATACTGTTATCAAAACCAACCACATCAACATCACCTGGGACTTTCACCCCCCGAGATAGCAATTCCGAAATTGCGCCCGCTACCATGTTGTCATTGGCAGCCAGTAGTGCATCGAAATCAGTGTTTCGTTGATCCATAAACTCAATGGCCGCTTCGGTTCCTGATTCAATAAACCAGGTGCCGGTATAAACTAAGTCATCGTCGTAGGGAATGCCATTTTCAAGCAATGCATCTTTATAAGCTCTAAATCGGTCATCGGCTTCACTGTTTCCTATGGGCCCTCTGATATAGGCAAGCCGTTTACGGTCGTGCAAATGAATTAAATGATTGACCGCTTCCTTTTGACTATTGTAATTATCTAATACAACCAAAGGTAAGCCGGGAATCCTTGATCCAATAGTAACGGCGTTAAGGTGGGGCCTGGCACTGAAATAGTCTTGTAAAATATTGACGTTGCAAAAGTCCACCACATCCACATGCACAATCAACCCATCTAATTTCATTAGGTCAATTTGTTTTAGGGTTCCCACAAGCGCATCGTCGTCACTTTCATAGTTAGACGCATCACCCACATGTGCTGAATGTTGAACTGGGGAAGCCAGTGTAAACACTTGTGTATTCCAACCAAGCTTTCCTAAAGCAGTGGATACACCCATACAAACTGGGTAAACAAAGTAACCAATGTTGTTTACCAGTACCCCTATTGTCTTTTTATCTTTGGACATCTTTAACCCGACAAACAAGTCCTAACTAAATAGTTTAGTTCAATAAATATAGCCAAAAACCAAGATTTGATTTTAGTGATATAAGTTAAACAAATTAACGAAACCTTTTTACACATAATTAGGACGAAAAGGAAAATTCTGTTGCAG
The DNA here is from genome assembly GCA_028282465.1 of Gynuella sp. Lineage (GTDB taxonomy): Bacteria > Pseudomonadota > Gammaproteobacteria > Pseudomonadales > Natronospirillaceae > JANQHX01. The sequence continues at coordinate 6,301 of JANQHX010000008.1, read as the reverse complement.
CTTAAAACTCAGAAACTCAAACGGTTTCAAAAAAATAAATTTTCATATTAGGGAATGTGATGCGTATCAGACTCAGGGTTCACAGACGGGTTCATAAACTCAGTAATTAACCATCCAGTGCCCTTACATTTCAAACTCCTCAACTATTATTCAATTAACCATGCGTTTTCGTCAGAATTGTTCCAATAGGTATTAGGATGAGGTATCTGGCATACATAGTCTTTGCATTATTAATTCTTCCCTTAAATGCAGAAGTACTAGTCACCTATGAAGACATTCCACCTTATTCCTACCGAGTGGATGGACAAGATAAAGGCTTACTCATTGATTTTTTAAACGAGATTGGGGACAGCACTGGGCTACAATTTCGTTATCGAGTGTTACCTACCTCCAGGCTCGTGAAAGCGACTGGTTTTGATAAGCCCCATCTCATTTTAGGCATTATAAAACTGCCAGAACGGGAACTAAATTTTCATTGGCTTGTGCCCACCTACGAAGTGATTCCCACACTGTTTGCTCTAAAGAAAAATCAATTCTTGGGCTATGACTTGGAAGAAATCAAAACATTAACCACTGGCGTCACCCGCGGGGGAGCATCCGAATTATTTGCAGAAAGCATTGGTCTAACAAACATTGATTTCAGTAGCAAAAGCTGGCAAATCATGAGAAAACTCCGTAACGGTCGAATAGATATAATGCTGTCTGAACCTAGGCTCGCTGAGTACCTAGCAAACGAAGAGCAAATTGATTTAGAAAGTGTTGAGCCAGTGAAGCGCTTTGAAGGTCTTAACCTTTATTTCTATGTGGCTGCCACTAAGGATATGGATCCAGAAATTTTGGATAAACTACTCCCCCACCTCTTAAAAGAGGCCCCTAAGTTAGATGACCTAGACAGACCCAACCCTAAATACTAGGGTCTTAGTTTCACAAATCTCCCAGAAACTCATGATATTCGGAGGGTTGAACTATTTTTCAACACCTATATCAAAGTTTTTTGATATACTTGCGCCCTTTTTGAAGTCATGCCAGAAAATATCGGCATACCGCCTAAATCAACATCAATAGAAAGTATTAAAAGCGTTAAGAGAAGTAGTCAATGTCAGACCTAAGCACCCGAATCAGTCAGCTAAATCAGGCCCTTCAAGAGCGAATTCTAATATTGGATGGCGCCATGGGCTCTATGATTCAAACCTTTGGTCTGGAAGAAGCTGACTACCGAGGCGAGCGTTTTGCCAATTACCATATGGATATTAAAGGTAATAACGACCTGTTGGTGATCACTCAGCCTGACATTATTAAGAGCATCCATGCCCAGTACTTTGAAGCTGGCGCAGATATTATTGAAACCGATACCTTTAATGCCACCAAGGCATCTCAGGCTGACTATGAGATGGAGGACCTGGTGTGGGAGATCAATTACCAAGGCGCGAAAATCGCCCGTGAAGTAGCGGATGAGTTCAACGCTAAAGATCCTAGCAAACCTCGCTTTGTTGCCGGTGGCCTAGGGCCAACATCTAAAACCCTCAGTATTTCTCCCGACGTTAACGACCCTGCATTTCGCGCCACTACCTTTGATGAATTGGTAGAAGACTACTCCTACGCCACCAAGGCTCTAATTGAAGGTGGAGTCGATATGGTATTGATTGAAACCATCTTCGATACCCTTAATGCCAAGGCAGCTATTTATGCTGTAAAAACGGTCTTTGAAGAACTGAGTATTGAAATGCCGATTTTAATTTCCGGCACCATTACCGATGCTTCCGGCCGCACGCTTTCGGGCCAGACCACCGAAGCCTTCTACTATTCAATGAAGCATGCCAAGCCCTTAGCGATTGGTTTGAACTGTGCTTTGGGTGCTGAAGAACTTCGCCCCTATGTAGAAACCATGAGCAACATCGGGCAAAGCTACGCCCTAGCCTACCCTAACGCTGGGCTGCCCAATGAATTTGGGGAATACGATCAAACCCCAGAAGAAATGTCTGCCTACATCAAAGAGTTTGCCGAGGCGGGTTTTCTAAACATTGCCGGCGGTTGCTGTGGCTCCACTCCAAAACATATTAAAGCCATTGCTGAGTCATTAGCAGACATAAAGCCAAGACCCATTCCTGAAATTTCAACGGCCATGAACCTCTGTGGTTTAGAGCCCTACAACATTGACGAAAACACCCTGTTCACCAACGTGGGTGAACGGACTAACGTGACCGGCTCAGCCAAGTTTAAGCGCCTAATTAAAGAAGAACTTTACGACGAAGCCCTGGAAGTGGCAGCTGAACAGGTGGAAAACGGTGCTCAGGTTATCGACATCAACATGGATGAAGGCATGTTGGAATCCAAGGAAGCCATGGTTCACTTCCTGAACCTGATCGCTTCGGAACCAAATATCTCCAAAGTGCCGATCATGATCGACTCCTCTAAGTGGGACATCATTGAAGCCGGTCTGAAATGCGCTCAGGGTAAATGCATCGTTAACTCCATTTCCCTGAAAGAAGGTGAAGAGCAGTTTATCTCCCATGCCAAAACCTGCATGAAGTTTGGTGCGGCCGTGGTCGTGATGGCCTTCGACGAAACCGGCCAGGCAGACACTCAAGCCCGTAAAGAAGAAATCTGTCAGCGTTCCTATGACGTGCTGATGAGCATTGGCTTCCCGCCAGAAGACATCATCTTCGACCCGAACATTTTTGCGGTTGCTACCGGTATTGAAGAACACAACAATTATGCTGTGGACTTCATTGAAGCCTGTAAGTACATCCGCAAAAACTGCCCGCACGCGTCCATCTCCGGTGGTGTGTCTAACGTGTCTTTCTCATTCCGGGGCAACAACCCGGTTCGTGAAGCCATTCACTCAGTATTCCTTTACCACGCTGTAAAAGCAGGTTTGAACATGGGCATTGTGAATGCTGGTCAGCTGGTGGTTTACGATGACATTGAACCAGAGCTGAAAGAACTGGTTGAAGACGTTGTTCTTAACAAACGCCCTGACGCTACCGATCGTTTATTGGAAGTGGCCGATAAATATCGCGGTGTCGTTGGCGAAGATAAAAAAGAAGATCAGGAATGGCGCAAGCTGCCAGTAGAAAAGCGCATTGAACACGCACTGGTTAAAGGTATTACCAATTTTATTATTGAAGACACCGAAGAAGCTCGCCAAAACGCCGAGCGCCCTATTCACGTCATTGAAGGTCCGTTAATGGACGGTATGAACGTGGTGGGCGATCTGTTCGGCGCCGGTAAAATGTTCCTGCCTCAGGTGGTGAAATCTGCCCGTGTCATGAAGCAGGCCGTTGCCCATTTGATTCCATTTATTGAAGAAGAAAAAGACGGCGCCACCGAGGCCAAAGGTAAGGTCATCATGGCCACCGTTAAAGGCGACGTTCACGACATCGGTAAAAACATCGTGGGCGTAGTGCTGCAATGTAATAACTTTGAAGTGGTTGATCTGGGCGTGATGGTGCCAGCAGAAAAAATTCTGCAAGTAGCTAAAGAAGAAAACGCTGACATCATTGGCCTAAGTGGTTTGATTACTCCGTCTTTAGATGAAATGGTTCATGTGGCTAAAGAAATGCAGCGTCTGGATTTCAACATTCCATTGCTGATTGGTGGCGCCACTACTTCGAAAGCACATACCGCCGTAAAAATTGAGCCACAGTATAAAAACGATGCTGCTGTGTATGTACCCGACGCATCCAGAGCCGTTGCCGTTGCTGCTGCACTGACCAGTGATGAACAGAAAGAACCTTTCGTGACTGAGCGTCGTGAAGAATATGTTCAGGTTCGTGAACGTAACAAAAACCGTAAATCCAAAGCCTTACTGCCCTACGCAGAAGCCCTGGCAAATAAATTCGAAGCGGATTGGGAAAGCTACACACCACCCCAACCCAACTTCACCGGTAACAAAACTTTTGTGGAATATTCACTGAAAGAACTGGCCGAGTACATCGACTGGACACCATTCTTTATTACCTGGGAATTGCACGGCAAGTATCCAAAAATATTTGATGATGAAGTGGTAGGCGAAGAAGCGAAAAAGCTATTTGCCGACGCAGTTGAGATGCTAGAAAAATTGGTAAATGAGCAATTAATCAGTGCTAAAGCAGTCATCGGTTTCTGGCCAGCCAATGCCACAGCTGATGATGAAATTACCATCTACAAAGACGAATCCCGTTCTGAAAAACTGGTCACGCTAAATCACCTACGTCAGCAAGCAAAAAAACCGGATGCTACAGCACCGAATTATTCATTAACAGACTTCCTTGCACCGGTTGGCAAGGGCCAAGATTATATCGGCGGCTTTGTAGTGACTGCTGGCATCGGCGCAGAAGAACTGGCAAAAAGTTATGAAGCCAACCACGATGACTACAACAGCATTATGGTAAAAGCCCTGGCCGACCGTTTAGCCGAAGCCTTCGCAGAACGCATGCACGAACGGGTTCGTAAAGAATTCTGGGGCTACTCAACTCAGGAACAGTTCAGCAACGAAGAACTGATTAAAGAGCAATACAAAGGCATCCGCCCTGCTCCAGGCTACCCAGCCTGCCCAGATCACACAGAAAAAACTCAGTTGTTTGACCTGTTAAATGCTTCAGTAGAAACCGGTGTTGAACTGACAGAAAGCTTCGCTATGACACCTACTGCTTCCGTAAGTGGCTGGTACTTTTCACACCCCGAATCCAAGTATTTCGGTGTGGGTAAAGTAACCGAAGATCAGGTACGTGATTACACCGAGCGCAAGGGAATGGAACAGAGAGTGGTTGAGCGTTGGTTGATGCCTGTGTTGGGGTATGAGCCAGAGTAAGCCAGCTAATTAAGTTGATTTTTAAAGCCCGACTTGGTTACAACTTTAGTCGGGCTTTTTATTGCCTCAAATAAATATTGTCTCCTTCTATTAAGTATCTGAACCAAACTTAGTTGCTTGGATTAATTCTGTGATTAACCAATTAGGAGCAGCTTAAAGTTCTCTCTTCAGTTTTTGTGTTGCACGAAGAAATATCAGAAAAAAACGTCTCGTGAAATTTTTTCTCTTCTCTATTTTCGAATTTTGCGTCGCGTGATTTATAAATAGGATACTCTGTCGCACGATGTAAAACTCTAAACAGTATTAGTGTTTGAGGTTGCTTGGATACTAGGTGCTTGACTGATAAAAAGAGTCGCGAGACCCAAAAACAGTGTTGCGACACCTAACAACAAATAGCTAGAACACGAATCAACTTAAATCTAATCAATTCGTTGAAGTGTTGAGGTATTCCGGGAGTTGGATAGACTAAGGGGGTTGAAGAAGCGTCTTATGACGTTGAATAAACTGTTAATTGAAAGGAGAAAAAGTTGAAAAATCTATTAGTTAAGGCATGTATTCTTTCTCTATCTAGCTATGCAATGTCTGGAGATCTTGTTTTAAACGGGACAATTTCTGAAGTGGCAAATAGCAGTAATGATAAAGATGTATTCTTTTTGAAGTTTGATAGTGGAGAAGGTCCGTGCGCTGTTCAAGGAGTCACTTTCTCTCAAGATACATCACAATCAAAAGAGTCATATGATCAGGCATTTTCAATTGCTTTGGCTGCTGCTATCAGTGGGAAGAAAGTTCAAATTCACAATTATGATAATGATAGTTGTTTAGGCGCTAACTTCATTAGAATGTATATCAATTAACAAAGCACTCCAGCCTCGCAAAACTGCGTTTTGCTGGACACATTAACGGCGCTCCGCGCCTAAAAACAATGTGCCGCTGAGTGCGGCGTTAGCTGTCTGTAGGAATAGCACCTTAAAGTAATCTGAGTAATTAAATGTGCGTGATACGTAAGTTTCAGCGAAATGACTTTAGCCAGATTAACTCATGGCCAATGGAACAATGGGTAGACCGGAGTGAAACTTGGGTTGACTACGTATTAAGTAATCCCTGCTCCTACTGTTTTAGCTTATTTCGAGATCAAACTATTGTTGCATACGTGTCGTTCGATGTTTCAGGTACTCAAGCTTTTTTCGCTATCGAGGTTAATCCAACAGAGAGACACAAAGGTTATGGTACGAAACTGCTAACTGAGACAATTCAAATAGCTAAGAAAATGGGTGTAAATGAGCTAGTTGCCTCAGTCGCATTACGAAACGAAATATCACAGCAGTTTTGTGCAAAAAATGGTTTGTTGCCCATCAGTCAACACGATGGTTTTTTGTGTTATAAAAAATGCTTGGCACCATAAGTAGCAGCTAACAAGTGCATCATGTTCGCGGCGTTGCCGCAGGACGCATTAACGCGCCTTCGGCGCTAAACACCAAATGCGCCTCATATACAGGCGTTAGCATTCAA
>JANQHX010000001.1 GCA_028282465.1 Gynuella sp. | reverse complement strand
AAGTCCGGGCTTTGTCTGTGCCTGAACTACGACAGCACCACCAGCAAGGTTAGCGTAGATGTTGTGGCTGTTCAGGTTGATATGGTTAGTGTCTGTGGTGGTTTTGATCACTAGAATTACAAACACCTTGTTGATTGATAAAAATAACCATGAAGTTGAATTGATAGTTAGCCTGGGCCACAAACTCATCTATGTTTTTATGGTTGGCTGTGTTATTTCCGGTTATATGATGGCCAGCGATGATTTATTTTTCTTTCCCTCTACCTATTCACTCTACTCAGATGAATCAACCCTTCATCTTGCCCACAAAATTTTCACCTATGGTTTAGGTATTTTGGTGGCTGGCCATATAGGAATGGCGCTATACCACCAGTTTATTAAAAAAGAAGCGTTGCTCCAGAAAATGTTTCGGTAGGCTTTGAGACAGCCTACTGAATGCTCTGATTAATGCCCGATTCGATAAATCTTGAAATGTAGCGACTGCAGCAAACCAAAATCATAACAGGCACGAAAATTAGCAGTGCGTAAGATATTGGCGCCATTGCGCCTTCAAAGCCAGTTTGCACTGCATGTGATAATGGTTTCTGAGTTTCCTCGCTAATCACGATTACGCTCAATTCATAGCTATTCCATAAATAAGCAAACTGAATAATGGCGACTATTGAAATAGCAGGCATAAGCAGCGGTAACGAAACCTTGAAGAACACATCCCATTCGTTCGCGCCTTCGAGTCGCGCAGCAGATAAGACCTCAGAATTCAACACTGACTCGGCATATTGTTTGATGATAAACACACCTAATGCTGGCACGGTAAAGGGAATCCAAAGAGCGAAATGAGTCCCAATAAGATCGAATTGTTTCAGTGTTATAAAAAAAGGTACCACTTTAACACTCTCCGGAATCATTAAAATAATGAGCAGAATAATCAATATCGTTGTTCTCAATGTAAATCGATAAACAGCTAACGCGTAAGCAACTAACGAACAAAACATGCAGCTGGTAATCGTTCCTAATATTGAGATTTTTAGGCTATACAACAGAGCATTGAAAAGAGAGCCTTCACTGTCAATAGCTAGAATATAGCTCGCCCACTGAGAAGATGACCATACTGGGCTTAAGGTTTGTAGAAATGGATTTATCATCATAAATCCGAGACCAGTGATTACCATGGTTGAAATAAATTGATGTAATTTCATGCCATACCCTCCACTGTACCTTCCTTGTTTTTTATAAGTCGTAACAATGGACTTTTAATTTTGCTGAGTATTTTGGGAAACAGAAATAACAAGCCTAGCAAGCAGAACAGACAAAATGTAAATAGCCAAGCAAATGCAGAGGCTGACCCCATATCCAGATAGTAAACCAGGGTCTGGACAATTCTTGAAAAAGTCACGAAGTATTTCTGGCCTGAGTAAGGTACTAGTTGAGCTAAAAAGTTCTGTACTTCAGAACTTTGCAATAAAAATATACTGGAAAGAAGGAGCATCATCTTGAGCATTTTACTTAAGTGGGGCAGGTCAATATGCCAGAACGTTTGTAGATGATTTGCGCCATCCAGTCTGGCTGCCTCCAGCACATCCACTGATCTGCTTTTTAACGTCAGGTAATAAACTAGCGTAAAAAAACCTGTGTATTTAAACATCATTACCAAGATCAAAAATACATAGGCTAATACAGTTGGCGTTCTACCGTAGCTGAAAACATTTATCCATACTTCAATATCCTGCAAGCCAATAAAGGGTAATATCTTCAGCAGATTTAAAACCTGGTTAGCAATAGATTCCGGGCTACTAAAATAGGGTAATAAACTGTGTGTTAGCACCAACTCGCTCACCATGTAAGGAATCATGATCAGGAACACGAATATCTGCTGTAAAAAACTTGGAGTAAGAGATATGAGTTTTGCCATCAATAATGCGAACCCGTGAATGCAAATTAGAGAAGTTGGCAAAAAAATTGAAATACTAAGAAGTACTTGATTGAGGTCTGGTTCTTCTAGTACGAAGAAGTAGTTTTCTGCTCCTACAAACTTCATATTCTCTAACTTGAATTCCGTAACCGGATTCCAAATAAAAAAAGAAGTGAAAAGACTGGTAGCATATGGATAAAGGTTAAATACCAAGAAAATGATAAAAAATGGCGTTAAAAATAAATACGGAGCATAGCCGTAGTTTCCGGTAGGCACTTTGAGCATGGGGTTTTTCCTTGTTATTTTTGTTTTTCTACAATTTAGAAAACAAAAACAATGTGTCCAATCTCAAAACCAGGATATGTGAATTGGCTAAAACTAAGATTAAGTAATCTGTCAGTTGATTAATTAAATGCTAAATTCTAAGGCCAAAATAAAAAAATCGGCGCTCATTCGCGCCGATGACTTTGTCAGGTAACTTTAAGATGAGTTCTAAAAAAACTGGAAAATCGAAGAGCATGTTTTCTAAAAATAAATGAAATCGAAAACTGAATTGAAAAAGAATACTCCGTTCCAGACTCATCCTGAGATTGATGAGATTCTACAAATTCAGCCATGGCGAGTTAAAGCACCTCAAAGCCGAATACGTAACCTTGCCAGTTACGGTCACTTTCATTATCAAGTACATCATTAAGGTAGTTGTCTCTGAAATTAGGTATTCCAAACTCATCATTATCAAACAGTCTGTTACCCGTAATACCAGCGAACAAATTGAAATGTTTATGCAATTTAAAGCCAATGCTAAGTCTATATTTTCCTATTAAACTCAAATCAATGTCATCGTCATCGCATTCATCACAAATACTGTCTTCGGTAAAATAGGTGGAAATCAGTAGGTCACTTTCAAGATACAACCATGATCTATCCAAATGCCTAATGCCTTGCCCAAGAGTAAAGGAGAATAAGTCATCATTTTCAGAGTCTTCCAAACCACCGAATGCGATAATTGAGTGGGAATATTTGGATCCCGACTTGACACCCACATGACCCATTTCTAACTCATCAATCCATGCAGCAAAACTTCGACGACCATCTTTAATGTGATTATAAAAACCGAATGCATGGCCATTTAACTCATTTGCATAGTTTACAAAGCCAACTTGAACTCCTGACATGGTATTGGCTATATTCACTCCTGCAAATTGAGCTCCCTTTGTGTGTCCTTGAGTAATATTGACGATAGATGCACTCATGAAACCAGTGGCATCTCCTTTCACAAAATTCACTCCAGAAAAGCTAGCGCCGGTAAAATCACCACCAGTAAAATTGGCAGCACTTGATATCAGCAAACCTTTTACATCAGACTCAACATTAGTGATTAATGCCCCCGCCGCAATACCAGAAACTTCATAGGTTTCATGGCCAAATGCGTTTAAGTCAATTTTGACCTTGTGTCGAGTTCCCGGTTCTAGTTCATGGGTGCTGACTTTAGGAAAAAGTGAAGCTTTAAAACCGATTTCAATAGTTGCATCTGGACTATCAATACTTCCCCTGGCAATAGCTGAACTAGCCTTAACTTTCTTGAGATCAGTTTGCGCAAGTATGGCCGTACCTCGATTAACAGTGAAAGATTCTACTTTGAATATTTCCCCGTCTTTGTCCTGTGTTACAGAATAAATGCCGGGTTCAAGACCAATCTTAACAGCCTTTAAATCTTGCTTATTTAATTCAACCACCAACCGACCACTGGCGTTACGGATATAGATTCTACCCACGAGCTGGTCATCTAAAATGAGTTCGCCTGAGGTATCGGTCAGGTCTGTTAGTATTAAGTCACCCTCACCAGACAATTGAATATCATAAGCTGGATGCTGCGCACCATGCTGACTACCCTCAGTTCTGGCGAGGGTTTCATTAAAGGCGAAATGATAGGCTTCGTTTAATGTAATTCGTCTATCTTGGCTAAGATCTCCAGCGCCGCGCAATGCAGAAACCAGATAATGGGTAAAATATGCACCTCCAATGGCGTCACTCTCTTGAGCTGCTTCATCTGCAGAACTGGATGCTAAGTAAGCATAGCCATTTACATTGGATGGATTGTTTGCAAGAAAAGGTTTGACGTGTTGACCACCTTTGAGACGAGTGAATGCACCAGAGGCACAGGAGTCTAATATCGCTACATGGACATCTGCTGCGACTGAATTAATAGCCTGACGCAGTTCTTTGTAGGCAAGAGTTTCTTCTCCGATAAGCAGATTCTTTTCGTTCGAATGCCCCGAATAATAAAAAATGAATTCAATTCGGTTTTTGTGAGTGCCTGTGGCCTGGAGGCTCTTTTGTTTTTCTACTTCAAGTTTAACAGACTCAATTGCATCTAGTATTTCGTTGCTATTCGGCTCTAATAATAGTGTTTGATTGTTATGACTGACCCCACCCAGTGAAGTGAATACACTGGCTATGGATTCAGCATCCGTTGTTGCATACCTTAATTGAATTCGGTCATTACCACCGTTATTTACACCGGCTATTACCGCATATCGAATAACGCCATTTTGTTGTTTATTGCTAATCGCCTGAACCTGAAAAGCAATTAGGCTGAATAAAAATAAAGCAGTCCATTTCATTACAGATTACTCCTTTGACTCTTTTAAAAAGGTTATGCTGCTTACCGACAAGTTCTGGTAGATAGGCTCTGGAAATTCTAATTCTCCATACTGTGCATTACCCTGTTCAATGAGCTGATTCAATGCATCGTTGACCAAACTGACTTCGAAAGGTAAGGGTGAACTCACGAAAACAAATCGCTCAAATATAGGTGCATTGTCTAACATATAAGCCGAAGCTAACTGAGTTTCGCCATCCTTATTGAGCTGAGCTGGTTTGCCTTGGTCATCTAAATGCACGGTTAATACGCCATTACCATCGACTGACAACAAGTAGCCATAGTCGTGGCCAGCAGCCACATAACTGACCTGTAAAACATCGTTTTCAGCTAAGGGTTGTTGTGCTTCTAGTTCCTCTGCTTGTTGATTTATCAACTTAAATACTTTGAAGTAAGGCAACATACCTTTTAATCGTACTTGGTCTTCCAAAATCGGTTGTTGAGCAGTTTGTTGATGCACGGGTATGAATTGCACAGCCATAAATACCGCAAATACCGCAGCTGTTGCGACACCGAATCCTTGAGGACTAAAAAAGTTTTCTCTTATTTTTTGTAACAACCCATAAATGTACTCGGATGCTGAAGGTTGTTGAGTCAGCCTGTCTGCAAAAACAGATACAGGTAGTCGGGTGTGTAATGCCAAGTTGCTGGTTTCTATTGCTTTTAAACGACTAGCTAAATCTGGATCTTCTTCTGCTTGACGGCTGATGGCATCCATCTGATCTGGAGTCAGTTCGTTTAAAACATACTGCTCCAGTTGCCAATTGGAATAATCAGTCATAGCGTGCTCTCCCATTGGGTGGTTAACTGTTTAAGTTCACGTATAAGCCGTCGTACATTGGAATTTGACATGTTCATCATGGTTGCGATTTCGTCCATGGTAAAGCCATCAACAAAGTGATAAATCGCCGCTTCTCGCGATTTTTTGGGGACTCTGCGAAGAATTTTTCGAACCATGTCTTCCGTCATCTGCTGCGCTTCAAGATCCGGCGATGATTCTTCTTCTTCGCTGCCTTCAGACAAATGACTAGAGGCATAATCCTCGGTAACCTTAATATGACGAATTTGGTTTAAGCAGAAATTGGTTGCCATGCGATAAAGCAGGCTTGAAAGGCCTTTGTCACTAATAACCTTTCTCTGCTTAATTAATTTGGCAAAAACCTCCTGCATGGCGTCCATAGCATTATCTTCATCTTGTAAAAGTTGCTGACAACGCCTAAACACCATGCCTCCATATTTTTGGTATAGCTGCTCTATTTCTTGTCTTGTCATTCCCATTTAGGTCCAATGTGCGATCGGCTTATAGATAAAACACCTCAGCCAATAGAAACCGTCAGTTTATTTTTAAATAGATGAATGAATTTTCTGTTTATATATTGAAGAATCTTCATTTTCTCGAGGATCAATCAGAATATCCAGCCCTTGTACTGGTCAACTAACTGGAGTTCTTACGTAAAGGTTTTTACCTTTTTGAGGCATAGAATGAGGATAAAATCTAATAGTTTTGTACAGAAAAAGAACAGTTGAAAAGGTGATGAAGCGGTTAAGAATTAACCGCTGACTTGTCTAGACTTGAGGTGAGAACCTCGGCAATGTCTGCTTTACTCAGTTCCCCTTTTATTTCTCCATCACTATCAACTACAGGTACAGGATATTCTTGACTCAGTGTTTCCGGAATAACATCTTCGATGACATCTTCCGGTTCGACCGTTATTTCAGTGTCATAGTAATGTTCTTCAGACAGAAGGGCAGAGTAATCTTCCTCTGCTACTTCTTCTAATTGATTGAGAGATAGCGTTCCCACATATCCATCTTCACCGACATTGTAGGCATACTCATTTTTAGAAGTACGCATTTGCGAGACCGCTTCTCCTATGGTTTCGGCAGTAATACGGTTTTTAGCAGGTTGCATGACGTTATCAACTGTTAATGCCCTAGCACGGTTTACATCCTGAACAAACTTTTCCACATAGTCGTCTTTTGGGCTCAGCAAAATGTCGGCTGGAGTGCCCACTTGAATTAATTCGCCGTCTTTCAGGATGGCGATACGATCGCCAATGCGAAGTGCCTCATCAAGGTCGTGGGTAATGAATACAATGGTTTTATGTAACCGGTCTTGCAAATCAATCAATTGGTCTTGCATTTCAGATCTTATAAGCGGATCTAAAGCAGAGAAGGCTTCGTCCATCAATAAAATATCAGCATCGGTACAAAGGGCCCGGGCTAATCCGACCCGCTGTTGTTGACCACCCGAGAGTTGAGAGGGGTACTGTTTTTCGTAACCTTTTAGGCCAACATCAGATAACCATGCTTTTGCTTTTTGATGGCGTTCTTTTTTTGCTATTCCTTGGGCTTTTAATCCTAATGACACATTGTCTAATAAGTTTTGATGGGGCATTAAGGCAAACCGCTGAAAAACCATCGACATTTTCTTTTGTCTAAATAAGCGCAACTCTCTTTTGGAGCTGTGCATAATGTCTTCACCGTCCACAATGACTTGGCCGCGCGTTGGATCAATAAGTCGATTGAAATGTCTAATCAAGGTGGATTTCCCCGATCCGGACAAACCCATGATCACAAATATCTCCCCTCGATTGATTTCAAGGTTGATGTTTTTTAAACCAAGGGTGTGGCCGGTTTTCTTGAGAATGTCCTCTTTAGAAAAACCGTCATCCACCAGTTGAATATTTTTGTTTGGGTCTCTACCAAAGAGTTTATCGAGGTTTTTTATTTGAATGAGAGGTGTGTTACTCATGACTACCTCTCATGTGTTGTTGTGAACGTTTGGCATAGGCTTGAGAGACACGATCAAAAATAATGGCCAGCACAACAATTGCTAAGCCATTAAGTAGTCCCTGGGTGAAATATTGGTTGGTGATGGATTGCAAAACGGGTTGGCCTAAGCCTTTAACACCGATCATTGACGCGATAACAACCATAGCCAAAGCCATCATAATGGTTTGGTTAATACCTGCCATTATATTAGGTAACGCAAGAGGTAGCTGTACATTCACCAGTTTTTGCCAACTGGATACTCCATAAGCATCTGCTGCTTCAAGCACTTCTTTATCTACTAATCGAATGCCCAGATTAGTAAGACGAATAACAGGTGGAATAGCATAAATAACCACGGCAATTAAGCCGGGAATTTTTCCAATGCCCAGTAACATGACCACTGGAATTAAATACACGAAAGCTGGCATGGTTTGCATGACATCTAACATGGGGGTGATAATGGACTGTGCCTTGTTCGACTTAGCCATTGCAATGCCAACAGGAATTCCCAATAAGATAGAAAGCAATGTGCACACAGTAATGATACTTAAAGTACGCATGGTGTCTTCCCACATACCGAAATAACCGATCAAAAATAATGCGATACCGACGCCGATAGTAAGCCTAATTGACCGAGCCGCACTGTGGGTAATCACGAGAATAATTCCCAAGATTAGCCACCAAGGTGAATTAAGTAGAAGTTTTTCAAACCACACTAAAAAGTTTAGCAATGGGTCAAAAAAAGCTTCGATACTTTCTCCGTATTCTCTAGAGAAGTTTCGATAACCTTCATCCAGAGTCTTTCTTAAACCCAATAATTCTTTGCGGCTGAGTTGGGGGAATTCAGTTAACCAGGACATAATTCATTTACTTAAAAAGAGATAGGATTGGCGCTTGCTACGCAAGCGCTATTGGCACTAAAGAGCATTCTTTATTTTTTTTGCCACGTCTTTGCTTACCCATTGAGTCCAAGTGGACTCATAGTTTTCCAAGAAGTGATACGCACCAAATTCACCGTCCGCTTGGTTATCTTGCATCCAAGCTAACAATTCATTCATTTGGCTATTGGTAAAAGATCGATTAGAAATGTACTCATAGGCAACAGGAGATGTTGATGCAAATGATTCTGTTGTAATGGTATGAACAGCTGATGGCGGGTACATGGTTGGTTTAGGCGATTCACAGTTTGCATCTGTAATACAGGTTCGATAATGCTCTAAGTCGGCACCCGTTCCAAAATCAACTTTTACCATTTTATATTTGCCCAATACTGCGGTGGGTGCCCAAAAGTATCCGAGCCAGGCTTCTTTGCGTTCATAAGCTTTTGCGATTGAACCTGATAGACCTGCACCTGAACCTGGATCAACCAGTTCAAAACCTGCAGCTTCCATATTCAGTGCCTTAAATAAATTGCCTACAGAGATTTGGCAATTCCAGCCAGATGGGCAAGTCATTAACATAGATTTGTCTGGATCTTCAGGATGCTTAAATAACTTTGCATTTTTTAAAATGCCGTCAATGGTAGCCAGCTCAGGGTTTTCCTTAACCATATACTCGGGTACCCAAAAGCCTTCTTCTCCACCATCGGATAAAGATTTGCCAGCATAACGCAGTCTCTTTTCATCAACACCTTTGTCGAGAGCTTCTTTCAGAGAGTTAGTCCACATTTCTGGTGCAATGTCAGGTTCATTTTTTTCGATCATTGATGTGCCTGTGGGCATGGTGTCACCAGGAACCAGTTCAGCTTCACAGCCAAAACCTTCTTTTAGAATAATCTGGTCAATATGAGCAATTAACGTTGCAGAACTCCAAGTCATGTCTGCAATGGTTACTTCTCCGCAATCTTCTGCGGCAAAAGAAAATGATGATAGGCACAACGTAGAGGCTGCCAGAGTGGTAGCAATTGAGAATTTCATAGGGGCTCCAAAATATCCTTATGGTTTTTGTGTGCGAATAATATGAACAGTAAATCAATGACGCAGCGGGCCAGAAAAATGAATTTAAAAAAGGCGGGTTTCCTGACAACCGAATTAAAGCGATTCCAGTAAACATCGATTAGGCAAGGGCGCTTTACAATTTGTATTGCAGCTGTATCGATGTGAATGAGATAAGAATGACGAGTTTGTATCGCCTCGTAGGTGTTCGACATTTTTAGCTTGTCGCCAAAATGATTCGAAACTCCATCCGTAGGGACCAAGCCTCTTATCTTAAGAGTGACAAAACTCCTTGAATTAATTTCACGAACGCTAATATAGCAAACTTGCCACCTATCCTCAAACGCGTCCATCAATTACCAAATGGCTGATGATGTTTGATAACTGCTTCCTATGTTAATTAATACTTTAGGTAAACAATGTTCCTACGTTAACGTGGCTTACATAGACTTAAAATCCGGGTTACTGAAATTAATAGCTACAGCACAATACATTTTTTGTGAATTAGGCCCTGTGCGGTTGCAAAAAAAGACTATCAAATAAACATATATGGTTTAGTATTGTGCGCGAATCCACATAAGTTACTCACAGATCATAATAATTCTAATAAGGGGGCATCATGAGCACTTGCTTAATTGTAGATGCGGCGTGCGACCTGCCGGAAAGCATCCTCTCCAAATACAAAGTAAAAGTGATACCTGTTGGTATTAAAGTTGGCGACAGTGTCATCTACGACAAAAAAGACACTCAACAAATGGAAACTTTTTATGTTACTAAAGCACTCGAAAGAGGCGAGGACGTCGATACCTGTGTACCAGAAGATGAATTGATCAACAACGTTTATTCGGCAGTTGAACAACAAGGTTACGACTATGGACTGGGTCAAATTATTACTCGCCGCCGTTCTAAAACCTTTGAAGCTGTAGATGGCGTTGCAAAGGCGAGACATGATACAACCAAAACCAGTTATGGTGTGATTGATAGTAAAACTTTATTTGCAGGGCAAGGTGCATTAGCGGCTTATTCTCTTGCACTGATGAATAAAGGGGTTTCGGGAACGAAACTGCGCAGAGCGACAGAGGCCATGAGCAAAAACGTCAGTGCTTTTTGCGTCATTCGTGATCCGGCATATTTAAGAGAGAGAGCGCGTCGAAAAGGTGACAATACAACGGGCGCTTTTACTGCTTTATTAGGCAAAGCTTTAAACATTTGCCCCATTGCTATGTTTGAAGATGGCGAAAGCTACGTGGTTGCAAAGAAATCCGGCTTCGCAAAATCGGTTAATCTATTGTGCGCGAATTTGATTCCACAAATCGAAAAACAACTGTTATCACCTTTTGTGGTAATTAGCTATGCCGGAAATGTTTCTGAAATAGAAAACTTTGATGGAGTGAAAAAGCTCAAAGCTGTGGTAGAGGCGAAAAAAGGAAAAGTGTTGCCTTGTGTTATGTCGCTTGCCGGTGGTGTGAATCTAGGGCCGGGTAGTCTCGCTGTAGGCGCATGCTTAAATAAATTTGACTTTGATGAGTCTATTAAGCCCTAGCTATTTCTTAAAGCTGCCTTTGCAGCTTTTTTAACAAGTATTCAGATGTTGTATGACAAATCTTATTAGAAGAATCAGCTCTTTAGAAAAACTCAAAAGTCGTTATCAATTTATTGTTTACTTAGTTTTACTTAATTGACTAATCACTAACGCCACCGTGCCAAATACTAATCCCCAAAAAGCGCTGCCAACTCCCAACAATTCCAACCCTGAAACAGTCACTAAAAAAGCAATGAGTGCTGCATCACGATGGCTGTTTTCACTCATAGCAGTTGCTAAACTATTACCTATGGTTGCGAACAATGCTAAACCTGCAATAACTGAAACTAGTACACCAGGGATAGCTGTAAACAATAATGTGATGGTGGCGCCAAAGACGCCTGTCATTAAGTAAAATACTCCAGCCCAAACAGATGCTAAATAGCGTCTTGACCTATCTTTTCCTGCTTCGTCCCCCATACAGATTGCAGCTGTGATCGCAGCAAGGCTAAATGCAATACCTCCAAAAGGGGCCAAAATAATTCCGGTGATGCCTGTCCAGGTAATAATCGGTGAAGCTGGCGCATCATAGTTATTGGCCCTTAAGGTAGAAATTCCCGGTAGATTTTGAGAAGCCATGGTCACAATAAAAAGTGGAATACCAAGGCTCATTAATGTTGAAATATTAAAGCTTGGTTTGATAAAAATTGGTATCGTCGGTTCAAACCGAATCATATCTAATTGAATTTGATTACGAACCAAACAGATACAGAAACCAATAATAAGAACGAGCGGAATGTTGTATCTTGGGAGTAACCTCTTAAATATTAAATAGCTAAGCAGCATTATTAAAACAAGTTCGCTATCCGATCCCAGCTTTAAAAAAACGTCTAAACCAAATTTAAACAGTATGCCAGCTAACATGGCGGATGCCACTGATGGTGGAATCCATTTTATTATTCTGTCGAAAATACCTGTCATCCCTGAAATAGTGATCAGTACAGATGAAAATATAAATATGCCAATGGCTTCATTTAAACTATAACCCGACACACTGGTCACCAGAAGGGCTGCTCCTGGCGTAGACCAAGCAGTGAGAACGGGTTGTTTATATTTGATTGAAAAACCGATACTGGTTGCGGCCATTCCAACGCCTAACGCCCATAGCCAAGACGATATCACAGCTTCGCTAGCACCTGCTTTTTGCGCTGCCTGAAAGATAATAGCTGCTGAACTGGTGTAGCCTACAAGTACGGCAACAAATCCGGCTGTGATGTGTGTTGGATTAAAATATTTAGTTAGGCTCTTCAATTAGGGTTACCGGTATCAGATAGAAATAGTGGGCAGAGTACCATAACTGTTGATCGACGGGCGTCTGTAATTGCTATAAGCCGATGGCGAAAATAACTAAAGTAAGAAAGAATGGAAGCTTAAAAGAGATTTTGTGCTCAGTTTATTCCTTGGTATCGCATAGATTGAACAAAGAGTGTTCAATCTATGCTGAGAGACCGCAAGTAAATACTAAATAGACTGGTGTCGAACTAAGCGGTTTGCCGATTCTCAGAGCCAGCTTCAAATCGACGTAATTCTCCACCTACAGACTCAGTAAATACAGTAATACCTTCCTGAGTGTCTCGAATAACAGCGTAGTCTGGGTTTTCTTCTGAAAATGCTAATTCAGAGTTTGCGTCAAATTGCAGTGTCACTTGATGATTAAAGGCAAACTGAGTGTGAAACGGTATTCCTTTAAAAACCCCTGTGATTGGGCGATGTACATGTCCAAATAAAAACATATCAGGTTTACGGGCCTGCAACACTTCTAATAATGCTTCAGAATCTCGAAGCATCAACGAATCCATCGACGGCACTCCAATTTTAAAAAATGGGTGATGGGCAGCAAGAATAAAATGGCGATCTTCAGGAATTTTGCTTATTTCATCAGCAAGCCATTTCAATCGAGTATTACAAAGCATACCGATATGATCACCCGGGATATCATTTAAAGAGTCAAGACAAACCACTGTTGAGTGGGTTGTTTCAAGAGTGAATTGAATAAACCCACCTTCGATGACCGGTGTATCTTTAAATACCTTTAAAAATGGTGCACGGCTGTCATGATTTCCCATCAACAAGTGATAGGGCATTTCGAGCCTGTCAAGAGTGTCCTTTAAAGACTCATAGGCAGCTTCTTCTCCAAAGTGGGCTAAATCGCCGGTGGCAATCACGAAGTCTGCTATATTTTTGCGGGCGTTAATTTGTTGTATACCATCAGCCAATCTTTGTTGCGGGCTCATTTCATACAACAATTCTCCTAAGGGAATAAAGTGAGTATCAGTTATTTGAATAAAGCTCATTGTGCCTCCAATAAATCAATCAGTCCTTTTTCGTTAATGCCATTCTTAACATGATAGAAATCCATACCTATACGTTTTGCTCCCAGTCCGTCTGTGGCCTCATTGTCTCCAATGAACAAACTGTCTTTAATGCTTTTACCTGACAGCCTTAATCCTGACTCAAATAGTTTTATTTCAGGTTTACCTACGACTTCAAATTCTAATTCTGGAACACAGGACTTTACCCATTGCAAAAGTGAGCCGGTTTCCGGTACAGGGCGTTCATTTAATCCGGGGTGTGTCAGATCAGGGTTTGTAATATAAATTTTAGCCTTGTCCATTACCTGATTAATTACCTCAACAAGGCTATTATAATTAAACGATATGTCTCTAGTGATCAGAACAATTTCAGGTTTCTGATTACAAATCTTCAATCCTTTATCAGTCGCGTATTGTTGTAAGCTTGCGGATCCATATATTTTCAAGGTTCTATTTGGGTGTTCTTGTGCAATTAAATTAATCGCCGTGGTCCCTGCTAAAATAATTCTATCCTCAGAGAGATTGATGCCCAGTGTACTCAGTTTAAGTTTCAGCTCTTTGGGCGTATCGGTAGAGTTATTTGATATTATCCAGAGCCTATTATGGCATTGATTGATTAGTTCAATTGAACCGGGTAAGGGTTTATCACCGGATATCAAGCAACCATCCAAATCACAAAATATGGCTTTGTATTTGTCTAGATTCACATGCAATCCATTTTATAACGGCTTGCATACCCATAATGAATTCAAAGGGTATGCAAGCTTAATTAATGTTTATAATTATTCTAAAAGCTCGTTAACTTCATCAGTTAATTCAAGCTGTAACGCTTTCATGTCTCTGGCATCGCCCACAAGTATGCTTTCAATACCGTCGTAGATAACCTGAGTCACTGCTAAGCCATTGTCACCTGGGTATGCTTGCCAATCTCTTAGCAAAGGTAATTGACGTACTGCAGTTTCTTTATTTGGATTTTTCTTATAGAAGTCAGCCAGGATGATTTCGTTAGCAGCTTTGTTTGGAGGCATATATCCTGTGGTTTCTGCCACTGCCGCTGCACCAACTCCTGATGTGATGAATTTCAAGAAAGTCCAAGCGGCGTTTAAACGCTCAGGATCTTTTGAAGCGGATACTAACATTGCTGCGTTGCCACCGGCTGGAAGACCTAAAGGTGCACCTTTTAAACCAGGAAATTCGTGAGTTCGTAATTCGAAATCACCTTTTGCGCGTTCAACGGCACCTAGAGCTGATGTAGACCAAAACATCATGCCAATTTCACCTTTAGAGAATGAAGCCAAGGCGTCTTTCCAAGACAGGTTCTTCATTTCGCAGCTAGAGAAAATATTCTGCATGGTGCTTAAGGCATTTAATCCAGCTTGGCTGCCTAGGTTGATTTTACCATTGTCTAAAACGGTCGGTTCACCCTGTGACCACATAGTGGCTTGTAAGAACCAATTGCCCGTAATATTCCAGCCCCAGAAGATTGGGTTTTTAATACCAGCGTCACGCATTTTGTCGCAGGCCATGATCACGTCATCCCAAGTCTCTGGCATTTTATTAATGCCAGCCTTGTTCATCATGTCCATGTTGTAATATGACACAGGAAGAGAGATGGAGAATGGCAGGCCATAGGTCTCACCATCGAAAGTAGACAGAGATAGCATGGCTTGATGATAACCATCTTTTTCGAAATCAGCTTCTTTGGCGATATAGGGTTCAAGGGATTTAGCAATGCCTTTTTCTACCAGAATGGCCTGTCGGTTTAGACCCTGCATCGAAATGTCTGGCAGGTTATTTGAAACAGATTCTCTTAAAACTGTATTTGTGCCTTCTTCATAGCCATCATAAGTTGCTCTGAACTTCACTTTGATATCAGGATGCTGCTCGGAAAAGTCTTGCATGATTTTTTCGAACGTTACATCAAAAAGATGGCTGTATGGGTATGCAACTTCAATTTCGACTGCTTGCGCCGATAGAGAAGCAGCCATTACCGTTGCCGCTACAAGTGCCTTCATAGTTTACTCCCGTTTTTAAATTAATGGTGCTCTGTAGTTATGCTGCTTAATTTATTTCATTCCGCTGAGGGTGATTCCTTCAACAAACTTTTTCTGTGCCAATAAAAATGCAACGATTAACGGCGTTACAATTACCGTAGCAGAGGCCATCATCGGGCCCCAGTTAGAACCATCAGCATCGCCTTTAAATTCTCTAAGTCCCAGTGGTGGTGTATAGAGATCTCGATCCCCCGTTACCGCTATTCTTGGCCAAAAATAATCGTTCCAATGAGACACTACTGAAAATATGGCGAAAGCCATTAATGCAGGTATAGCGGTCGGTAACATAACTCTCCAAACGATCGCCAGTTCAGTCATGCCGTCCATCCTTGCAGCATCAATTAAGTCATCAGGGACAGTTTTGAAAAATTGTCGCATCAAAAATATGCCAAACACTGAAATAGTCCATGGAATAATTAATGCGCTATAGGTGTTTGTTAGCCCAACCTTGGCGAGCATGATATAGATGGGCAAAGCAATCGCATGAACTGGAATTAATAGGCAAAAAATAACCATGCCAAACACAATTTCGCGTCCCCAAAATCGTAATTTTGACAGTGCATAAGCACAGGGGAGGGCAACCAAGATTTGAATTAAAAAGATTGAAACAGTGACGAATACGCCGTTAAGTAAATATCTAAGCAGTGGCGCCTTTTCAAAGGCTTGAGTGTAATTGAAGACAATGGGAGTCTCCATGCAATCAGATCTTTCATTGCCGAGTTTAACGCAGTATTCATTTACCATTTGTTCTTGTTTGCCAAAGAATCCACCAGTATTAGTTTCAATTTCTCTGGGGGATTTAAATGAATAACTGAGCATCACATAAAATGGCAGTAACACAATTAATGCACCTAGAATCAACAC
Organism: Gynuella sp.; assembly: GCA_028282465.1. Taxonomy (GTDB): domain Bacteria; phylum Pseudomonadota; class Gammaproteobacteria; order Pseudomonadales; family Natronospirillaceae; genus JANQHX01. The sequence continues at coordinate 20,645 of JANQHX010000001.1, read as the reverse complement.
AAAGTGCTTTGAGAACTCTGGTAATAATTCGCCGAACTTGTTGGTCATGAGTAGTGAGTCCTCTTTTCGACTAAATACCTCTGAGTTAGGGTAAGAGCGAAAATAAACAATAGAAATACAACGGTAATGGCAGCACCCATTCCAATTAAGTTCTGCTGAACAGCCTTTTCATAAACTGCATACATCATGACGTATGTTGATTTTGCTGGTCCGCCTTTGGTAATGGCTTCAACTGTGTCAAAAACTTGAAATGATCGGATGGTAGTGATGGTCACCACGAAAACAGTGGTTGGCCCGAGCATGGGTAAAGTAACTAACCAGAATTTGTCCCAAGATGAAGATGCTCCATCCATCTCAGCAGCTTGATACAATTCTCTCGGAACACTGGTTAAGCCAGCCAAATAAAGTACCATGTTAAAACCTACGGTTTGCCAGATTCCGATAAAACAAATGGTGTAGATGGCATAGTCTCGGTTACCAAACCAAAGGGGAAAGCTGTCCTCGCAACCTTGTTGGTACCAGCTAAAATGGTCTTGGCTTACCCAAGGTAGCCAATGCCAGGAAAACAAGGTTTCAACCCAGGTGCCACAGCCGTTGGTCAGGGTTTTATTCACGATGCCAATGGTTGGGTGCAGAGTGAATTCCCAAACAATAGCCATGGCTAACAGAGCGGCCATAACGGGCAAGAAATAAATGGTTTTATAAACATCGCCAAAACGTTTGACTGAATTAATCAGCAAAGCGATGCCAAGTCCTAACAGAACTGAAACAGGTACTACAACTAACACATAGGTTAGCGTTGCATTAATCATTTTTTTGTAGGTTGATCGACTCACCATCTTTGAATAGTTTTCCCAGCCGACCCATTCAAACTTTCCATTACCTAATGAGTAGTCAGTAAATGATAAAGTGGCTGCAATAACGATGGGCGCTATTAAGATCACGATCATTAAAATAACTGCTGGTGCAATAAACCAATAGCTAACATTTGTTCTATGGTCAGACATTAGATAGCTCCGAGTTTATTCGTCTGCCTAAGTCATCGAATAAGAAACAAAATTCTCTTTGGAGTCTGATATTTACATGTTGATCGATAGTTAATAGTGCAGCTTCAGAAGGCTTGACTCTAACTAAAAAATTCTGATTTTGATTTTCAATGGAACCATGTAGAAAGCAATCGGAGCCTAAATATTCTTTGTGGTGAATCTTGAAACTCAGATCTGCGTTTTCTTCAGTTAAATGAACATCTTCTGGGCGCACACACAGATCTATTTCACTATCCTCAGGCAAACTGATTCCTTTAGCTAGACGGTATTCATTTACTAAAAGGTTTCCATTTGAAACCTTGGCTTTAAGGGTATTGATCTTGGGGCTGCCAATAAATTCTGCTACACGTTTATCTTGCGGGTTATGGTAAAGCTCCTCTGGTGTGCCTACCTGAATTAAATCACCATCCATCATCAGGGCAATTCGATTCGACATGGTCAAGGCTTCAGCTTGATCGTGGGTTACGTAAATGAATGTTGAACCTAATTTTTTATGCAACTCCACAAGCTCTGACCTCATGTGAACCCGCAAAGCTGCATCAAGGTTTGATAGAGGCTCGTCCATTAAAAATGCCACGGGGTTACGCACCATTGCACGGCCTAGTGCCACACGTTGGCGCTGTCCACCGGATAGTGCGCCGGGCTTTCTTTCGAGGAGCTTCTCAAGCCGTAGTGTTTTAGACACTTCATTAACTGTTTCCATCATGTTGGAAACCTTGGTTTTTACCCCTGGGATAAATCGGTTGATAATGGGTTGTCGTTGCCAAAATGAAAGTTGTTTCAGTTTCAATGGCGTAAGCATGTTTTCTTTAACAGTAAGGTGAGGGTATAAAGCGTAAGACTGAAAAACCATTGCGAGGTTGCGTTTATTAGGGCGGACCTTATTCATACTTTGATTATTAATAATCACATCCCCCGAAGAGGCGTTTTCTAACCCCGCAATCACTCTTAACAAGGTGGATTTACCACAGCCAGATGGCCCAACCAGTGTTAAAAATTCTCCTTCATTAATACTTAGATTAATGTTGTTTAAAACCTGTGTATTGTCATAAGACTTGGTTATTTGGTTTAAAGAAATATTCATACAGCCCCCCAGTTGTGAACATAATTTAGGATTCATTGTTGAATGATCAGTGACAATCAAAACCCTGTCTTATAAGGTTCATAATGAATTGTTATATATGCAGTTATGAATATTGTGAGCAGTCAAATACGTGCGCTTAATGCTGTGGTTGAAGAAGGCAGTTTTACTGCTGCTTCTCGTGCATTGGGTATGAGCCAGCCGGCTGTAAGTCAAGCCATTAAACGGCTTGAATCGCAGTATGGAATTAGACTTTTTGAAACCAAGGGAAAGAACTTGATTCCCACTGAGTTTTGTCTTGAGTTGGCTGACATTACAGAAAAAATTAATGAACTTGAACAAAAGATTGAAAAGTTATTACAGCGAGGTGACGTTTTATCGAAAGGAACATTAAAGATTGGTTTGGGTAACTCAATGCCAGGCATTTCTATTATTGGAAAGTTTAAACGCCAATACCCAGATATTCGATTGGACGTAAAATTCGGAAATTACTCAATCATTTTGCAAGACGTTATGGATAGAAATGTCGATGTGGGTATTTTGCCTAATGTTCCTGATGATGATCGATTATTCCAAAAGGTGTGCCTTGTGCAAAAAGTGGTAGCCATAGTGCCAACGGATCATCCTCTGGCGAGTCAGCAAGAGGTCAAGCTATCAGAATTAACAGCCTTTCCATTAATTTATCGATCTAAAGGTTCTTCAACTCAAAAGGTAGTAGACGAAGTATTTAATTCGTTAAAGGTAAAGGTTTTACCTGAGTTGGTGTTAGAGTCCCGTGATGGCGTATGTGAGGCCGTCGCCAACGGCTTGGGCATTGGCTTTTTATGGGACCATGGCACATCAAGACAAGGGGACATAGTACGGGTTCCCATCAGGGAGTTTAACAACTCTTATTCTGAATCTGCTTTTCGACGTCGAGATCAAAAAAATAAAATAGTCGACGCATTCTTTTTATCATTAGGCTAAACCTATTTGTTTTCAGTGAATTGTTTGCACTAAATGTGTGTGAGTGCTCACATAAAAGTTGGACAGTTGCTGCTAAGAATTTTCTTTAAGAAAGTATTAATGACAGTTTTCGAAAACTTGTCGCCTTTTGCATTCTATTTGGCATGAATTGATATTGATAAAAACTCTTATTGGACTATGTTACGAGAGTGAAATTGTCTCAGCAGAAGGCTATTAAGGTATTAATAATGAAAATAAAGATCGAAAACCTTTCCCGTAGAGATTTTCTTAAATCGTCTATGGTGGCGGGTACTGGCTTAATCGTTGGCTGTTCCGGCTCAAATCTTCTCCCTCTATCCAGTGAATCTAATGAAGCAACTGACTTAAAAGAAATTGGTGCCTGGTTACATATTTCTCAGGAAGGCGTTATTACCTACCAAGTTCCTTCAAGTGAAATGGGTCAGGGTGCGATGACAGGCCTGACCATGGTTGTGGCGGAAGAGCTAGATGCTGATTGGACTAGGATGAAAGCTGAGTTTGCCCCCTTAAATAGTGAGTTTAATAACCCTCTTTGGTTTGGGCAGCTTACTGGAGGTAGCGGTAGTATTATGGGTTTTTGGGAGCCCATGAGAGAACTTGGTGCTACCGCTCGTGCCATGTTGGTAAAAGCGGCCGCCATGACTTGGCAAGTTGATGAAAGTGCTTTAACCACTTCTGAAGGTTACGTGATTAATGGAACTCAGCGACTGGCCTATGGTGACCTGGTGGGTGTCGCTTCAACACTTAATGCCCCTCGAAAAGTTTCTCTTAAAACTCCAGATGAATTTAAGATCATTGGTAAGCCAATGGATCGACTCGACATTCCCGAAAAAACCAATGGCAAAGCTGTGTTTGGTATTGACGTTACTATGCCAAACCTTCGGATTGCAACCGCAATTTTCAGTCCGGAAATAGGAGGAGAACTGGAATCTTTTGATGCTACTGAAGCGCTAAAAATAAAAGGCGTCAGCCACGTCATTGAAATTCCGGGAACCTTAGTTGATGAATATCAACCGGCAGGCATTGCCGTGGTAGCCGACTCCTACTACACAGCACTCAAAGCAACTCGTGCCATTAATGCGAAATGGAAGTCAGGCCCGAATGCAGAATTATCAACTGAAGATATTCGTGCCAGTTTAATCTCTGAACTGGATGGAATGAAGAAACCTGATTTAGCTAAGTATGACAATACAGTCGAAGTGCAATACGAAGTGCCGTTTTTATCCCAGTCACCCTTAGAGCCCATGAATGCAACGGCTTATGTGACGGCAAATTCCTGCGAAATTTGGGCACCGACACAAGCCCAAACCATTACTTGGCGTCGCGCTAGAAAAATTACCGGGCTAGACAAAGATCAAATTAAACTTCATACCACTTATCTTGGGGGTGGATTTGGGCGTCGTTTGGAATCTGACTATGTCGATGTAGCGGTCTATGTTTCTCAACAAACAGGTCTGCCTATTAAATTAATTTGGTCACGGGAACAAGATATGAAGAACGGCTATTTCCGTCCTTCAAGTATTGCTCGGTTCCAATTTGCGTTAGGGGACGATGGCAACCCAGTTGAGTGGAATTCTCAGCTAGTTGTGCCCGATTTTCTTGGTCGCTTTATCGGCGATATGCTGCCTATTTCGCGGTTCCTACCCCTAGGTGGAATCATTCGTGGCTCTCATGCATTAGGTGTGTCTGCGGGTGACGTAGAAAAAGAAGCCAGCTTTCCTTATGCATTAGAGGAATTTAACGCCAAGGTTAAAACCATCCGCAGCCCGGTACCAACAGGTAATTATCGAGCAGTTGCGCATTCTTATACAGGATTTTTTGCAGAGTCAGCAGTGGATGAAGCGGCACATGCGGCTGGGAAAAACCCGGCCGAGTACCGCACACAACTTTTAAAACTTGCTAAAGCGAATGGTGAAAAAACTGATCGACCACTCAATGTTCTTGAGCTAGTGATGAAAAGATCAAATTGGGGATCTCCCGAAGCCGGTCGTTTTCAAGGCATTGGTTTGTCACATGCCAACGCCAGTTTTGTTGCACATGTTGCTGAAATTTCTGTGGACAGCAATAAAAAGGTGACAGTTCATAAGATTACTTCAGTGATTGATTGTGGCATAGCCGTTAACCCTGACCTTGTAAGAACACAAGTAGAAGGGAGTGTCTTTTGGTCTATGTGTGACGTGTTCAAACAAGAAATTACCATTTCAAATGGTCAAGTGAATCAAAATAATTTTTACGATTATCAAACCTTAACCACTCAACATATGCCCGAAGTTGATGTTTACGTTGTGCCCAGCACCGAGGCACCAGGTGGTGCAGGAGAGCCTCCTATTCCTCCAGTAGCACCTGCGATTACCAACGCTATTTTTGCTGCGACTGGTGAGCGTTTAAGAAAATTACCAATCAGTCAGTTCGGGTACACCATTTAACAGAATCTTGAGGTTATAAATATGATTACACTTGAAGTAAATAACCAAGTCATTGAAATTGATGTTGAGCCGGATACGCCATTATTGTGGGTAATTCGTGAAAAAGCTGGATTGCAAGGCACAAAATTCGGTTGTGGTGCAGGGGTTTGTGGAGCTTGTACCGTGCATGTCGATGGTCTAGCCACTCGTTCCTGCATTACTCCCGTTATTACTGTTGAAGGCAAATCGGTTACGACCATCGAAGGACTGTCACCTAATGGCGATCACCCATTACAAAAAGCATGGCGTGAAGAACAAGTACCACAGTGCGGTTACTGTCAGTCAGGCCAAATTATGGCAGCGGCCTCGTTATTGAATCAAAACCCAAACCCGTCAGATGAAGAAATTAACCAAAGCATGACTAACATTTGTCGCTGTGGTACTCATCAACGAATTCGAAATGGGATTAAAAAAGCCTCTGAAGAAATTAGAAAGGGTTAATGATTGGTCAAGCCATATTAAAAATACTATTTGTAATTTCGTAGCCTGTGTTAACTTAGGCTAAAACCTCAACATAGGTTGAGATTAAGCCTAAGGAGCATTCTAGATGTCTGATTTATCTGTGGGACAAGTAGCACAAAGAGCTGGAGTAAAAATATCGACCTTGCATTTCTATGAAAGAAAAGGACTAATCAGTAGCAGGCGAAATTCAGGTAACCAACGCCGATATGATAAAACAGTGTTGCGATTAATTGCGTTGATTAAAACCGCGCAACAGCTGGGTTTGGGTCTCTCTGAAATATCAGATGCCATTTCTTCATTGCCCAGTAAGTCAATTAAAAAAAAGACTGGGAAAAACTTTCCCGAAAGTGGCAAAGCGACCTCACTGATCGAATTAACCGGTTAATTGTGCTCAGAGATGAATTAGATTTTTGCATTGGTTGTGGCTGCTTATCTATGGACAGTTGTAAGCTTCATAATCCGGATGACATATTAGCGAACCAGGGTAATGGCCCTGTTAGATGGGTTGAAGAAGGTGTTGTTCTAACAGAAAAACAGTAACCTAATGTCACTAAAAGAGAGATATCTTAGTCTCTTAAATACATCACAAGTGTCGTTCTATACACCTGCTAGAAACCCAATATTTATGAAGTTCTTTAATAGATTGGTTTAATTTTTCCAAGGCTTATAAGACCCAGACTGATTCCTATTGCTGACTTTGAGGTAGCCATATTTTTAGGCTAGCCTGTAAAGTAAACAGCCCTTATCAAATCTATTTACTTAAAATTAGTCTGGAGCACTCAATGGTAAGCTCTTTAAAAGCGCGACTGTTTCTATTAGCGTTTGCCCCTTTTCTGCTAGTAATTATTATTGGATTAATCATTGAGATCAGAACTCTGAACTCAGTGAACAAAGAGGTTTCCAATATTGTACAGAACTCAATTGTAGATGTAGAAAAGAAACGGCTACATACCATCATGGAATCAGTTAATGGACTCATTCTTGATTACATCGAGTTGGAAGGAACCTCTGGATTACAACCAGCGATGGAAATGCTCAAGGCATTCAGGTTTGATGATGGAGACGGTTATGTATTTGGGTACACTGGAGACGGCACCAGATTATTGCATCACTCCTCCAGTGGCATGGGAGAAAAATTTTGGGATCTACAAGATGCTACTGGTAACTATATTATTCGAGGGCTAGTTGACGCGGCTAAGAAGAACACTGGATTTTATTCTTACCAATTCCCGAAGCCTGGCGAAACTGAAGCATCAACAAAACATAGCTACGCCATTTGGATACCTAAATGGAATTTAATGCTAGGAACAGGCTTCTACATTGACAGCCACGAAGAGGTTCTGGGCCAAGTGGGAGAATCGTTAAGCGCTAGTAAAATGGCCGGATTAGCTTCAAGCCTGGTGTTGTTTGGGATCGTTGCATTAGTAGTATTTGTGGTGGTGACCTATGCGACGAAAGAAATTATTAAATCTTTAGGTGTGCTTCGGGACTCAGTTGCTGAGTTGGCTCAGGGGAAGGGAGACCTAACGAAAAAGCTTCCTGGAAGCCCCATTGATTTAATCGGAGAAATATCTTCTCATTTTAATCAATTTCTAGACTTAATGTCGGAAGACATAAATTATTTAAAGCAAGTGAGCCAAGAGCTAAAGAAAATTTCTGAACAAGCTTATGAAAAGCAAAATAGCTTAGACGGCGCGTTATCTTCACAACAGGGAGAAACCAGTTCAGCATCTGGCGCTTTAGAAGAGCTTGTATCTATTGCATCTGGTATTGCTCAAAATACTGAAGAAACAAAAGCGGCTGCGGGTTCAGCAGATCAAGAAATACAAGAAGTTCTGAGTCAGGTGAATACGTCTGGCCAGCAACTTGAACAATTGGATAAGGTTATGGTGGGTGTTGAATCTTCAATTGAAGATTTAGCCGGAAATGTAGACTCTATTCATTCTGTTCTGAGTGTTATTCAAAGTATTTCTGAACAAACCAATTTGTTGGCCTTAAATGCAGCCATTGAAGCGGCAAGGGCTGGTGAACAGGGTAGAGGCTTTGCGGTAGTTGCTGATGAGGTGAGAAGCTTGGCTCAGCGCAGCCAACAAAGCACCATCGAAATAAAAGATATTTTGAATAAACTTCAAGCCAGCGCAACAAAAACCATTGAAGACATGAACACGTCAGTGACTCAACGAACAGCGGTGGTTGACGCCATGGCAAAAATCAGCGAGCTGGTTGCATCGAGTACCGAATCCATTCAAAAACTTTCTTCTATGAATACTGAAGTTGCCTCGTCCTCCAATGAACAGGCGAACGTGGCAAACAATGTATCAAGAAATGTTACTGAGATAGCAACCATTACAGAAACCATTGGCAAAGAGTTTAGTGAAATTTCTCAAAACACACTCAGTTTAAAAGAGCAGGCTAATTTAATTCACAGGCTATCAGCTAAGTTTAATGCTTAAATAGGCTTCTCAAATAAAAAAATAGGCCATCACAGTGGATGGCCCTAGTATCTAAAACCTACTAACTCTTAAGCATCAGGATCATTAGTCACTGTGTAGTTATGGCAGTTGTTGGGTGCTGGTGGTGTCACAATATACCCAGGTGAGGCGGCTACTGCACAAGATGTGGTGCCATAGAATGAGGTTATCGTTCTGGTTGCCAGCACGTTTGCGCCACACTTAAACTGCGAAATGTTTACGCCTGTGACAACAGTGAGTGGTTGCCAGCCACAACCTGGGTAAGAAAAGGATGGCGTCGCATAAACAATAATAGGTACAGAATCCTTAACGGTAACCGTTCTTACCAGGTTTGGTGACCAACAGGTTCCACTGAATGTATGAGTTGTAGTGGTATCCCCGTCAACGACTTCTGGTGCTGGGTTGATGGTACAGCCGTTTGAGTTAGTTACTTTGGTAGCTGCATGGGTGCCTCCACAAGCAAGTGTTTGAACCGTAGTGCCATAGCCTTGAAAAACGGTAACAAAGTTACCGCAGATCGGGTTCTTATAAGATCCATTCAACAACACTGTATTAGTCACAGAGTCCGCTTGAGACAAGCTAGCGAATGTTAAACCCAAGGCAACGGCAAGTAGTTTTATTTTCATTGTTTTCTCCTTTTACATGATATTTTGTGGCACGCGGCCACAGCTATTCCCTCGACATTAATTGTCATCGAGTTATAAAAACTATGTTTTGGTAAATAAAAGGTTAAATTAGGTCAGGTAGACCAAAGGCATCTTTATCTTCAGAAATAAATATTTCTCCTGCTCCTTGGTTTTCATCACCGAGTGAAATCACAATAGGCTCGACCCCATACCTAATTTTGTATTGTTCAGTTAACTCTGAAATTAGAGCATTAAATTCACCTGTGCTAGATGATAAAAACGAAATTCTGCAGGTTCTGGTTCGACATTCACTAGCAGTTACTTGATAGTTCGCAAGGCTGTCTTCTAGTAATAAATCTTGAATTTTCTCTTCTTGAGCGATAGACCACTCATGATTGACTTCTTCGTTAGCAAAACTATTTACTGCGTGAGCTTGTATGCCCATACCACTATTAAGTTCTTCAACCCAGGCCATAATCTCTTGGGTTTTCATATCGTTAATAGTGCTTTTAAGTTCTTCATTTTCGGTAGATAACTGAGTAATGGTGTCTTCGTTAATGGCCGACTGGTCAGGTGACAGACTTTGTTCTTGAATTTCTTTTATTGGACTACTGTCACCTGAGATTTGATCTGCGTCCGTTATAAAAATATTTTCATTGTTGTTATTTTTTTGATTGGTCGGCTCAACAAATCCTGATTTCACCGTCACTGTGTTTTGATCTTCAAAGATCAAATAGAAAGACAACGCGCCTGTGAAAAACATGATTATTGAAAGTGAAATATTTTTGATCACCTGAACTTCTCCTTAAGAATTATTAATAAGCTCGTCGAGTCTTGAATGGATTTCAACAACAAAAAACACTAAGAAAATATTTTGTGAGTCAGCTGACATGGTAACAACTGAATTATATTGAAGTGAAAGATATTGCTATTTTTTTATGAATATTTATTTTTTAAACCAGAATGTATTTAGCTGGTTTAATCATCATTATTCAGCGATGACCGATTGGGTCAATTGGTAGTATTTGTGAAAAATATATGACGAAAATTATTACTTTTTCAAAAAGACTATCTAATAAGAATGTTTTCATGAAAAGTAGTAGTTAAAAAAATAGTAATTTGAAATGCTAGGGTCAGGGAACTAGACCAAATAAAACCACGCAAAATGGTACTTTCTAAGATATTAACCTTAGGCTCATATATGGGTTGAATTGTTGGCGAGCCTGTGTTTGAATTTTCGCGTTTTCCAAGGAGTCCGACAACGAAATGAATAACTAAATCCTGATATCGAATTTGTAGAGCAAAGTCTTGCTTTGTGTAAATGAATTTCAGGGTTAGTTAGTGTTTGGTTTCCTTGTCCATTCTTACAGCAGTCGCTGTTTCAGAAGTGTCTTCAAGGCTAAGCAATTTCCCTGAATCATTAAGGGAAATAATATGCCTAATCTAATTTTTTCTAATCTGTCTTTTAGTCTGCCAAACGGCACAGAGTTGTTTAGTAATTTGTCGGCTTCTTTAAGGCCTGGTGTTACTGCGTTGGTCGGCCGAAATGGGTCCGGTAAAAGCTGTTTGGCAGCCATATTAGCCGGGGAACTTGCTCAAAGTTCTGGCCAAGTGCAAAGGCCTAGGTCTCTAATCATATTTCATCAACAGGATTCTGACTTGTTCAATGCTAGTTTGAACATTGCTGAGTTTATAGAGGTACAGCATAAACTGGATGCATTAGAAAGAGTCGCCATTGGCGAGTATTTGGAATCGGACTTCGACACTATTGCCGGCGATTGGGGTTTGCAACAACATTGTGACGCAATGCTAAAAGCATTGAATATTACTCATGCATTGAGTGACCCATGCAAAACCTTGAGCGGAGGTGAACGAGTCAAGCTCAAACTCTGGCGGTGTTTTTATTTAAAATCCGATTGCCTCATTCTAGATGAGCCCAGTAATCATTTGGATTTTTCAGCACGGATTTGGCTAGCGGAACAGATTCGACAATACAAAGGATCGTTATTACTCATTAGCCACGATAAACAGCTACTAGAATTGGCCACAAGTATATGGTCATTAAGTTCTTTAGGCTTGCGAGAATTTAGTGGAAGTTATGATGACTTTATTATTGACCAGAAACGACAAGTCGAGGCTATTGATAAGAGCTTGGCTAGCAACAAAGCTGAGGAAAAGCGACTTCATAAACTAGCAGAAATTGCGGAGCAGAAAGCTGCTCAGCGGGAACGGCAGGGTAAAGCTTTAAGAGGTAGCCAAGCCAAAAGCTTGTTGGATGGAAAAAAGGAATGCGCAGAATCCACTGCCAGAGGCCGAATTAAGCAAAGAAATAATCAAATACAGCGCGTTCAACATGAAATCTCTGAACTAGCGGCTCAGAAAGAGCAATTGAAACCCCAGTATTTTAAATTGAAGCACGGGTCTAAAGTTAAAAAACTGATACGACGATTAGAGCAAGCCCAATTGCCTTTTGGTTGCCAGTCTATCTTTAATCTCAGTATTTATGCTGGTGATACCCTTTATCTAAAAGGTAAAAATGGATCAGGAAAGTCGACGTTTCTTAAAATGCTAATGGGCGAAATTTCCCCCAAAGCTGGCACCGTTTACGGCTCAGTGCCTTTGGTCTATCTAGATCAACACTATTCACTTATTAATCAAAATCTTAGTCTATTAGAAAACCTACAAGCCGGATGTCCGGGCCAGACTGAAACTCAGTATCGAACACTTTTGTCAGGTATTGGCTTTCGTCGAGAACGAGTAATGCTTCAGTGCAGTGAACTCAGTGGTGGAGAAAAGATGAAACTGGCTATGTTAATGGTGAGTCATCGACCAAGGGTTTCATTTCTACTGTTAGATGAGCCAGACAATCACTTAGATATGGAGTCTAAGGAATTGTTAATAAATGCACTAAGGAATTATGGTCGTGGTTTTTGCTTGGTTAGTCATGATATGTGGTTCGTCAAATGTGTGGGGGTAGACAAAATCCTCGAGTTTTGAGTTACCTTTTTTAACGTAAGCTAGTTCTGCGGTGTTATGCGCTTATTAAGGGTTAGTCTACTCTGTTGGTTATTACTACATTCAAATCAAAATGGATACGAGCTAACCCAAATGAAAATTCGATATTTAATGATTGCTTTGCTGAGCATTAGTTTAACTGCTTGTCTCGCACCTGCTGATGAAGACTCAGACAATGCTGACAACAGCACTGACACAGAGTCAAGTACCAGCACTCAGACTCAAACAGGTACCGATACTGAAACCTCGACAAATACCGATACTCAAACAAATACTAGTACTCAAACAGGCACAAGCACGCAAACCAGCACAGGTACTGAAACTCAAACAAGCACAGATGTAAGCCTGTCAATTACGGTATCTGGGTTATTCGGATCCGGGTTGATGTTGAGTAACAACTCAACCGATTCACTGTCCATTACTGAAAACGGGGTCGCAACATTTGATGGTCTATTACAGGATGGCGACGCATTCAATATCACTATTGATCAACAGCCAGAATCACCGACGCAAAGTTGCGTTCTTCAGTATGGCAGCGGCATTGCTGGAAGCACTGATATAGATACGCCAAAACTCACCTGCGTATGGACTGTTGTTGATTATCGAATCGTGGATACCAATCAAACAAATTGCTACAACTCTGGCAATGGAGAAGTGACCACTTGCATAGGTATAGGTGTTGATGCTCATTATAGTAGCTCCCCACCAAGCTATAATGTAACGGACAATGGAGAAACCATAACTGACTCCAACACAGGTTTGGTTTGGACTCAATCTCCTGACACCGATAATAACGGCACGGTAGACTACAGCGACAAAATGTCTCAAAGCGATGCAGTGAGTTATTGTGCTGACCTGGATCTGGCTGGGTACCAATGGCGCTTACCTTCCATCAAAGAAGCCTATTCCCTTATTCAGTTTAGCGGCGAAGACCCTAGCAGTTATACCGGCACCGATACTTCAACCTTAACCCTATTTATTGATGAAGATTTTGAAAAAGCATTTGGAGACCAAACCGCAGGCGAAAGAATTATTGATGGCCAATATGCATCTTCAACTATCTATGTTTCAACAACCATGAATGGTGACAACACCATGTTCGGTGTGAATTTCGTCGATGGCCGAATAAAAGGTTACCCAACAACGGGCAACGTATATTACGTACTGTGTGTTGCAGGTAACACCAAATATGGCATTAATAACTTTGTGGATAACGGAGACAACACTATTTCTGATTCTGCAACTAATTTGATGTGGCATAAAAATGATACGGCTTCGTCCGACTGGGACGATGCCATTACCCTTTGTGAAAGCGATACGACCGCTAATCACGACGACTGGCGCTTACCAGATGTTAAAGAATTGCATTCTATTGTTGATTACAGTCGGTCACCAGACACCACTAGCAGTGCAGCCATCGACCCAATATTTAATGCTACAGCTATTACTAACGAAGCTGGTGTCACTGACTATGGCTATTACTGGGCATCAACTACCCACGTTGATTATGATGGTTTAGGAAGAAACGGAACCTACATATCGTTTGGTGAAGCCTTGGGTTATTTTAATGGTCAAATGATGGATGTTCATGGTGCTGGTGCTCAACGCAGCAATGGAAAGAAAGGATTCGGTTCTTCGAGTTCAACAGATATTGGCTTTGGCTCTTTTTACTACCATGGCCCTCAAGGAGATATTTTAAGGCTCGACAACAAAGTGAGATGTGTGAGGAGTATGTGAGACGATATTGTTCTCAGTTGAATTCCGGAACACTGTACTGGTATGATCCGAAAATACTTAGGAATTATATAGATTAATGTCATTAACAAAACGCACAACAGATAAGTTAAAACTGGGCTTCACCATTGCTCAGGGCCACTGCGTGCATTGTTGTCAACAGATACAGACTGTTCGTTAATGACGCCCCCTTTGTGTGAGGCGTAGGCCTTTCGCAAAGCTAGCAATAAAAATTAGCTTAATTAGAACCCGAAAGGCGACTCCGTCTTTCGGGTTTTTTCGTTTATGGAAAAAGAAAATGAAAAAGATACATGAATAACCAGATCAATTTCTTATAAGGCAAAACAGCATTCACTGCTTTTAGTTTTGAAAACAAAGTGAGTTTTCAAAATAGGGTGGCTGCGCGCATAAATTCTGAATTTGGAACGGAAGGGGATGGTTGTACCTATAAAAAAGTCACGCTCAAGTGTTGGTTAAAAATTCAATGTGTTGACGACACGGAAATTCAAAGTAACCTTTAAAACAACTTCAAGAGCACAAATCGGAAAGAGACATGAATTACCAAGCAAAGATACAGCGACAGATACATTGTTATCAGCATATTTAAAGAATTGAACTAATCAGTGTCGGTTGGTTCAAGTGCCAACCGGTGGACTGAAAAACTCCCGTTGGCTCGCCCATGGGAGTTTTTTATTGGGCGATATAAAAATGGTTAGTCAGGTTACTGGAACCCACAGCCTAGGCTCTTAATGGTTCCAATTTAATACCATGTCGTCTAGTGGCAAGACATCTGACTTTGACTCAGAGAACGCTGGTTCGAATCCAGCCATGGTATCCAGTTTTTATATGCACAGTTGGCAGAGTGATTATGCAGGGGACTGCAACTCCTTAATCCTTTGGCGATAGCGCCAGTTTGAATCTGGCACTGTGCTCCAGTTTATGGTGGTCGTGGCAGAATGGTTATGCCTCGGATTGTGATTCCGAATGACACCGGTTCGATTCCGGTCGATCACCCCATTTCTTTTGGCAAGTGTGGCCCTCTAGCTTAAAGGTAGAGCGAACTCTTCATAAGGGTTTGGTTCCGGGTTCGAAACCCAGGGGGCCACCATTCTTTGTTTTGTTTGTTTGGCGTAGTTTAGCTTTTCTGTGATGGGAAGTTGAGACTACTTATGCCTCACGGATACTTACTTTTTCGAAAAAGTAAGAAACGTAAGCTCCATTGCGCAGTTAAATAAATGAACTGAAGGCTTTCCTACTTGCGGCAATTGATCTACAAGAAAAACTTTCCATGTCTTAAAAGCATTGTCTTTAGGCCCAAACATTACTCCTTACGTAGTGCTATCCAGCCTCGGGTTAGCGGCACAACAATTTGCGAAAACAATGCAGTACCCCAGATAATATTTCCCACAAGGGCTGGCACATAATCAACTACCAAAAAACAAAATATGGCGACCACAATACCAAACACGCGGACGTCCCAGCGTCCGTAATCAGTAGCTACACGATGCTCAATTACATTTGAGAGTAGCCATAACATGGCGATATAACCCGCAAGCCCGAAACAACCAATCGTCGCGTATTTTGCAGGGTAAGGTTCCCAAAATCCGACTTTCACTTCTGCTGATAATGCTACGGCCACCATGGTTGCGCTTATCATCATCACCAAATGGGCCAGCCACCACTTTACTAGGGTTGGCAGTTTATTGTCTTTGGTTTTGCCATGACCCACGAAGTCAAAATATATCCAACACATCACAAAAATGGCGATTCCGCCTATGAGAAAGTTCACCAGAACGTCAGGCGTCACGTTATAAATACCAATGTCCGAAAGCGTAACCACTAATTTGAAAAAACCTTCTCCCAGTACAATAAGTGTTAACAATGCAAACCTTTCGGCCATATGCCCGAAACGGGGCTCAAATTTTTCGAAACGCAGTACGGAAACTCTAGGAATCATATAAATAATTTGGGTTGCCACCATGGTGGCGGCAAAAACCCAGTAGGAATATGGTTTGGGTAAAAACGCGGTGGTGGCAAAAAAAACTGCAAACACCATCATGTTTCTAATTTGTTCTTGGCACATTGCCCGTGCAGATTCATTGGTGCACATAGCTCGAAAATAAAGCAAAGCCAACATGGCTCTATTTACCGCAAAACCTATGACGAAAAATGCCCAGCCATTGCCATCTATTGCTGGTATAGCTGCGGCCATAAACATTAGGGTACAGATCATTCCTGACATAATTAACCGGTGCCAAAAATCGGTACTCACAAAAATAGAATTGAAAATACTCAGCTCGCCCCAGGCATACCAGAGAGCGATAAATACTCCGCAAAAAAATAAAAATCCCTGAACATCTAAGTGCTGTGATAGATAATTTCCTAGTAGGAAAATAGTGACCACATGAATAAGATCGTAGAATAATTCCACCCAGTGGACATGGTTGTTGGCTTGTTCGAGGTCGTGATGATGTTGAGGCTTGCGCCACATAGGATGGTCTTCTAAGGCCATAAAAAAGGCTCTCTCATTGGTATTACAGGTTAGCGGAGAGCTTGCGTATCTTGTGCCTTCTCTACCATGATTGAATAGTAACGAGGGGGTCATTGAGTTTCAATTAGATCGCACTCGCCAAAGAAGTTTTATAGAATCTGTAACACTCTAGTGTGAGTCTTCGCAGTGGGATTCTTTATAGACCAAGCTCTGAATTTCATGAGTAGCCTTTTGTTCAGGCACATTATATGCTGATGCAATTCAATCTAATGATTACAAGAATCTACTTTAAGTCTGTATGGAATGACCAAACAAGCCGAAAAAAGCTGGTGTTATTCTTGCCCTAAAACCTCTGAATTTTTTTAAGAATTATTTATGTCTAGCACTCCTTCCTTCAGCACAAGCTTAACCATTTTGTGGCCTTACGTTCGCGAAAACTTTTTAGATCAGGTAAAAAGTATTTGGTTTATTGTGGCTTATCTCGCACTGTTTCAACTGTTTATTCTGCAACTGCCGTTAGTTTATGTAGGTAGCATTATTGCTGGCATTGCCATTGTTGCCTTTGGATTAATGTTCTTTATGGAAGGTCTTCGCCTGGGCTTGATGCCACTTGGTGAAACGATTGGCGCGATTTTGCCACGTAATGCAGCACTGTGGGCGGTATTGGCATTTGCGTTCTTGTTAGGCATAGGCGCCACCTTCGCTGAGCCTGCCATTGCAGTATTGCGAAGCGCAGGTGCTGGAGTTCAACCAGAGGCGGCGCCGCTACTGTATTCAATGCTCAATGATTTTGCGTCACAGCTAGTTCTAGTAGTAGGTGTGGGTGTTGGCTGTGCTGTGATGTTGGGCATCCTAAGATTTTATTACCAGTGGTCACTAAAGTGGCTGATCTTACCCGGCGTATCTCTATTACTGATTCTGACTCTAATCGCTCAGAACAACCCGGTGCTTCAACCAGTGCTCGGTTTAGCCTGGGACTGTGGCGCTGTAACTACTGGCCCGGTGACTGTGCCATTGGTGCTGGCGTTGGGCATTGGCGTCTGCCGCGTTATGGGTGACGGCGATACCAGTAATGCAGGTTTTGGTATTGTCACCCTGGCTTCATTATTTCCTATTCTTGCCGTGCTTCTGCTCAGCTTTGGCCACTACACGGCTAAAGATTATTATGGCGCTGAAAACTACAAGGGTGAAGTTCGTCAGGTTCAGCAAATTTCAAATGATGCTCAAGTTAATGAAGACCTGATTAGCTACGAACCTATTTCAGAACAGGAATACCAAGAGTTTCTAACCACTGGAGTAATTCCTGAAGATTATCGTTTGCGTTTTGAAGCAGGCGATCATGAATTAATTGATGGCCGCATCAGCGTTGACCAAAGTGCTATGGTCATTGAAAAACCAGTAGTTTTCGAACGACAATTTTTCGCCTCACAACGGTGGGATTCTTCTGTGTCCCCAGGCCAAGCCTTTGCAGAGTCTGCTATCACTGCTGTTCGAGCCATTGTGCCTTTGTGCCTGTTTCTGTGGTTTAGCCTTTGGCTAGTTTTGCGACTAGCTGGTGAAAAACTGAGGGTGTCTTCTGAATTAGGCATTGGTATTTTATTCAGCGTGTTAGGCATGGCTTTATTTGTATTGGGTATTACTTTGGGCCTAACCCCACTAGGTTCGCAATTGGGCGGCAACATACCCATTACTTTTACTGACCTTATTCCTTGGGGCATGGACCGAGGAGCCTCGGCACTGTTTAACAGCGAAACTCTGGGTAAACTGGTAGCTATTATTTTTGGATTTTTTCTTGGTTATGGTGCCACCCTGGCGGAGCCTGCTTTGAATGCCCTTGGCGCCACGGTGGAAAAAATCACTGTTGGGGCTTTCCGTAAAGCTTTATTAATGCAATCGGTAGCTATAGGTGTTGGTTTGGGAATCGCGGTGGGTGTATTAAAAATTGCCTATAACATTCCCCTAGCTTGGTTGCTCATTCCGCCTTATTTATTACTGTTGGTACTCACTTGGATCTCGTCTGAAGAGTTCGTTAACTTTGGCTGGGACAGCGCCGGTGTAACCACAGGCCCTATTACCGTGCCTCTGGTTCTTGCCATGGGCTTGGGTATTGGAGGTGCAGTTCCCGGAGTAACAGACGGCTTTGGATTACTAGCCTTAGCCTCGGTGGGGCCAATCATTACAGTGCTTTTGGTTGGACTCATTGTTTCCCGCACCAGCAAAATTCAAGAGAATGAGGTGAGTCTATGAAACCTTATTCCCAACCCGTAAGCCTGGTTACTGCGGTAGTTCCTCAACACAGAGCCGTTTCAATTATTGATCAACTGGTAGACGAAGGTAACCTCATCATTTTACAAACCGATGCCCGAGGTACTTTGGTGCATCAGCATTGGTTTAAGCGGCTATTGCCTACCATGAGCCCTGAATTTGAATATCTGCAATTTGCGGTACGAAAAGAACAGGCCAAAGCCTTACTGGTTAAAATCTACGAACTTGCCGAGCTTCATAGACCAGGTACTGGTGCCGTTTATGTTGTGGAATGCGACCAATATGTTTCGGGTAATAATTCATTTTTATGTGAGCAAGATCTGCCCTTTAATATTCCCAGTGAACCCCCCAGCGGATACAAAGAAAATATTTATGCCTTGTATAGCTTAATTCAAAGCGGCCACACGGAAACCGCTATTCGAGCAGCAGTTCAAGCTGGCTCACACGGGCCAATTGTATTTTTATCCGAAGGACGAGGCACCAGAGATAAGGTGCCTTGGCTTAAGATTACTAAAAAACCCTACGAAGAAGTTATTGTCACATTGGTCAACAAGGTTGATCGACTCGCGGTAAAAGAAGCCTTGGTTAATGCGGGGAGAATAAAAACCCCTGGCGGAGGCATACTTTACGACATACCAGTGAGCCAAGCCTGCGTAAACCTGCCAGCCACTGTTGCTGCGGGTAGTCAATTGGCGTCTACCCATCATATGGTGGCAGCCATTGACGAACTAATGGGTCACACCGACTGGCGAGACTGCACCAGCTTCAGTGGCGAACTCAGCGGTGTTCACCGCCAGCAAGCCATTGAACACACCAACAGATGTTTATTGGCTTTGGTTCTACCTAGAAAAAACGTTTATGAAGCAGTGGATTTAATTATTGAGGCGGGAGCACCTGGCGCAAACATCAGCTTCTTTAAACAGTTTGCTGGCCGAGCGGATCGCGATGAATCTGGTTTTATTAAACACCACGAAATGGCCATGATTAGATTAATTCTACCGGTTGAAAAACGTGAAGCGTTAACACAGGTTTGGTTGGATTACATTGAACAGCACAACCTGGAAAGCTCGAGTATTTTTAGTCACAGACTGTCGGATACGGTTCGTTATTCTGGATAAGACTGGATTGAAATAACTTAGACCTTATCGTTGCTGCTGGTTAAGAGACCATCACTATCTTCAGGTTTAGAGTGGGTTCCTTCGAACACAAACTAGAAGCCCATTTGCACCAGAATGAAGTGCAAAATATTCAATAATTCTGGCGAGTAGATTTATTTCTTTGGTTCTAATCGTAAAAACCGGTCCGTACTAACTTAATAAATTTATAAGGCTTTACTCGCCAATATCCTCATCCCAAAGCTCAGGATTGTTTTCGATAAAGTCGCTCATCACTTTAATACATTCATCATCATTAATAACAACAACGTCAACGCCTCGGCTGCGAACATAGTCCTCAGGGCCTTGAAAATTCACATTCTCACCAATCACAATCTTAGGAATTTTGTATAACAAGGCTGCACCACTGCACATATCACAGGGCGACAAAGTGGAGTATAAAATACAGTTCTTATAGTCCTCAGCAGACAACCGACCCGCATTCTCTAAACAATCCATCTCCGCGTGAAGTACGGAACTGCCGTTTTGAATTCTTCTGTTATGCCCTCTGCCGATTATTTCTCCATCCTTAACAAGAACAGCGCCAATGGGAATACCGCCTTCTTCCAGACCTTTGTATGCCTCGTTTAATGCTTCCTGTAGATATTGATCCATTGTTTAGAGGTTCCTTGTTCTTTATTTATGGTGATTTTACTTCGGTTTAGCTTTCCTTTGTAGGGTAGCTGGGGCGCCTCGTGCTGGCGGGGTGGTTGTTTGAATATTGACCGAGAGGAATTGCTTTCCATGTAGGGTAGCTGGGCCGCCTCATCCCGGCGGGGGAGTTACTTCTTTTGGAAAGAAGTAACCAAGAAACGGCTCCACTTCGAAGGCCTTCGGCTGTCGCTTCGCTC
>JANQHX010000056.1 GCA_028282465.1 Gynuella sp. | reverse complement strand
GCAGTAGTGCCTGTGTTATTGGTAACCGCAACGGCAACGCCTGATACCAATACACTACCTGTGTTAGTACCAAAGTAGAATGTATCACCAACATCCAGGTTAGTATCGGTTATGGTTAATGTAATTTCTTCCCAAGCATTCACGTCTGAGTAAGTGCTGTTGATTTGTGTCGCTAACTCATTCACCGAAGAATCTTCGTTTACCGTCAAGTCAGACTGAGCAACACCATCGACAGTGACTGAAACTACGTTCTTTGATGTTGAAGACAGGCTTGTAGACCCAGTTCCGTATGACGTGAACTCAACTGTGCCTCCAGAGAAGAAATCGCTGTTGTTATCACCCGCAGTACCATCCAGAGCCTGAATAGTAACAGGCACACCGCCATCGGCTTCGAATGCAATAGCACCCATCACAACTGATGCTGCTGGGGCTGAAGTGGCTGACTGTTCCACACCAGCTGCCGCTAATGTTGGGCCTGTACCACCAGCACTTAACATATTACCTGATAGGGTACCGGCACCATTGGCAGAAGAACCTAATGCCAGGGTTAATGTACCTGCAGTATTTTCATTATCGATTCGAATTGATACAGCAGTTTCAGCTAAGTTCATCTCAGCATTAACAGTAATACCAGCAGCAAAACTTGTGCTGTTAAGGGTATCAACCAAATAGGACAAACGAGCAGCAGTTGTTACATAAGCGGCAGCACTGGAATCGGGTAGTGAAATAGATTGACCACCCAAGAACAACTGGTTGCCACCGGTAACAGTGGTAAAGTCGGTAATAGTAAATTCAATACGCTCAAAAGCATTAATACCTGCCGCTGTGTCTAGCAACTGAATGGCAGACGCCATAGTCGCACCAGAGGCTAGAGTCAGGTCATTGTTAAGGCCACCGGCTGTGGAGACACGGAAGTTAATTACGTCTGCGGCTGTGGTTAAACCTGCTGCTGAACCTGCAGAAGTATAAACAGTGTTCTGGAAATTACCGCCCGCACCAAGAACTACGCCAGTGTCATTGGTGTCAGCAAGAGTATTGGTTAATGAACCGCCGTCGCCACTTGTTGTTGAAGAAGTGGTAGATGAGGTTTGAACTTCATTAACACTTGAAGCCGTACCACGGTCGTATACACCAGCAACCAAACCAGCGTTGGACAGATCACCACGGCCAGTACCGTTACCACCGGTCACTTCAATGGTTCCTACGTCAGGAGCTGCCACCAATGTATAGCCACCTTCAATAGTGTTGCTGTAAACACTATTGTTAGAACCGGTACCATCGACGTCCGTTAGGCCACCGGCTAAGCCAGAGGCACCTAGGAAGCTATTTACTGCTGCCAAGTTAGCTGTATCGTTACCGACACCGGTACCTGCGCCATAATCCGCACTTAGGTCGGCTACCGCGTCAATAGATAGTTGAATATTACGACCGTCTTCAGCAACTAACTGAACACCACCGGAATCAGTATTGGTGTTGATCGCCATTACACCGGTCAAGTCAGACACCGCATTTACTGCTTCAACTACTGCAGCACGGGTCTGTGCTGTGTCACTTGAGGTAGAAATCTCAATATCAACACCATTTAAAGCAATGGTACCTACCCCAGACTGAGCGGACATTTCACTACCAGATGCCACGTTTTCATTCACCTGGGCAGTCACACCGGTTTCGTCTGACTGGCGGTTAATAGCGGCCGCTTTTGCAATGGCAGAGGCTGAAGCATTGTCTGTAGAAGCGGTATCGTCTTCAGCTTTAGAAGCGTCGATTGCTACACCATTAATGGTTAGGTCGCCGTTTGCCAAAGAATTATCATTACCAGTGGCCGTAACACCCGCAGTTTCAGTAGAACCTAATTTCTCTGCTGTTAATTCAGAGATTTTTACGTCTACAGTTTGGCCAGCATCGGCACCGATTTGGAAAGTACCTTCGAAGCTACCATCCAACAGATTACGGCCGTTGAAGTTTGTCTCTGCAGCTGTTCGACTCACTTCTGACAACAGCTGCTCAACTTCCGCCTGTAACGCAACTCGGTCTGAGTCTGAGTTGGTGGCGTTAGATGACTGTACAGCCAGCTCTCGAATACGCTGCAAGTTTTCAGTCATGGCGCCTAGGGCACCTTCTGCTGTCTGAGCTAATGAAATACCGTCACCAGCATTTCGAATAGCTACGTTCAAACCCTTAACCTGCGATTCGAACTTAGTAGAAATTGCTAGACCCGCAGCGTCGTCTTTCGCGCTGTTAATCCTCAAACCTGAAGACAAACGTTCGAGAGCGGTACTGTTCGCGCTCTGTGAACTATTCAGGTTCCGCTGAGCATTCAGGGAAGCAATGTTGGTATTAATAATTTGAGGCATGAGATTCTTCTCCTTCGCTTAAACCAGCAACCCATTTTTGAAACTGGTGCACGATTTATTTCATTCACACGAGGGTCATCGGCCTTGAGAAGAGAAACTTTAGAGTTTTTTATAAATTGGAAGTAATTAGCAGTTTTACCAAATGGCACTAGTATTGCGTTAGTTAGAAAAACTCATGTAACACTTTGTGCAGAGCACCCTTATTATGGAAGCAACTGAAATAAAAAACCAAAAAATTCACAATAAACTTAAGGCAATGGAAGATAGGTATTTGAAAAACCTCAAGTTTTTTGAAGAAAGAATTCCAGCATTACATCGTCAAATTACTGACAACCCCGAGCTTCCCAGCATATCAATTGACCCAAATACCTTGAACGTTAATCGATTAGAAGAAGGTAAAGGGGTTTATCAAATTGATTCGATTGAACATGCTCTAACAGAAGTTAACAATTTTTATAAAACATTTGATAAAAAAATTTATACGCCCAACCCTAGAAATATCGATATAACTCACCTCATTAAGAAAAAAGCTTTTAGAACTACAGCAACTTTATATGCCCAAGAACTCATTAGAATAGGGCCGCAAAACTGCAAGCCTGCCAATATTGACTTGGTGGTATTTGGAATTGGTCTGGGTTACCACGTGGAGATGCTTTGTAATTCAAATAAATTCACCAATATCACGGTTATTGAAAATGATGTGAGAAATTTAAAAGCCAGTATGTATACCATTAACTGGTACACATTGTTGACGAACATGAGACGAGAAAACAGCATCACTTTCCATGTGCAAAACCAGGATCAGGATAAAGATTCATTTGTTTTTACGCTGAAACACCACTGCCATCGACTATTTCCTTCAATTTCCATTAGTACCCTCACCTACAACCATGTACCTGACTATGTCCACTATCGAGACGCTAAGGAGGTGTTTGAAGAATATGCTACCCATATGAAGGTTTCGACTGAGGTGATTGGGCCTGAAGCACAACGACTCTTCAACGCTAACTACAATATATCTAAAGGCTTCCCAGCAATTGATCTAAGCAAGTCAACCATTGAGGAAGGCAAACTTATTTCCATCATTGGTGGTGGCCCTTCGTTAGATATTTATGCTCCTTTATTAAAAGAGTACCGAGATAAATTCTTTATTGTTACTGCAGGCTCTGGACTCTCATCATTACTGAAATTGGATTTAAAACCAGATATTCATTTTGAATTAGAATTTCAGGTGCTAGCAACAGAGCTTCTAAATCATGTAAATAAAGACAATGTCTTGAATGATTTAAATCTAGTATCAACCTTTGAGGCTAATCCAGGTTTTCCTGGTATGTTTAATTCGGCGTACATGTTTATTCCTGAGTCATCTGAACTTAGGCCTATTCTGGGCGAAGCCCATACGCTAAAACGAGGCGGCATTACCTGTACAAATGGTGCGACCGCATTTTGCTCGACTATCAGCTCAAACGACATTTTTTTGTTTGGATTGGATTTCGCCTACACCAATGGCCTTCACCACGCCAAGTCCAATGTCTCTCAGGAAGATGAACTGCCAGAAGAACTAAGTAGAATCAAGACAGTTCCGGAAAACCGCCCAGCAAATCTTCCCGTGGATGGCACTCTGGGAGAAAAAGTAATGACTTGCAAAACATTAAATTCCGCAAGAATTACTATGGAAAGCCTTTTAACAGAAACAGCAAACAATATTTTTAACTGCTCCCATGGCGCCGCAGTAAACGGCAGTGAATATATTTCCTATGAGGATTTAGAGAAACGTCTAAAAGAATCCCCTTCCAATAAAAACAGCTACAACTTCGAATCCAGAGAAGTGAATCAAGAAGTAATTTTTCAAAGAACCAAATCTCTATTAGAGAGTTCACTAAAAGAAGCCTTTCATATCTTAGAGCTAGTAAAACAGTTTAAAACCTGCGCCAGAGAAAACGCTTATAATATTAAATTCATTTTTGATCAAATTCATAAAAAGTATCAGGGCGACATGGGTCAGATGAGAAATGTATTGAGTTGTATTAAGCAGCCTCTCCTTCAGTTATACGTAGTCACAAATTTTTTACCTGATCAGTCTCAAAAGAAAGTTATTGATTCTTGGGTCAAAGATTTTGATGAATACTTAAAAAACCTAAAAAATATATTTGAAACCGCGATCGAAACTCAAGACTTCTTGGTTGCAGAAGATTGGGTAGACGAAGAACGAGCTTAATTGGAGAGTGCGTAATATGGCATCAACGGACCAAGAAATATTTTGGCAAGGAAATTTCGGCAACGAATACACGAACCGAAATATTAGTAACCAGGAAATTTCATCTAATATTAACCTATTCTCGAAAATACTTTCGAATACTAGTGGTGTAGATTCGGCTCTTGAACTGGGCTGCAACCGAGGCATGAATTTAATTGCACTGCACAAATTAAATCCAGAAATGTCTCTGTCTGGAGTAGAAATAAATGCTAAAGCAGTAGAGCTTTCAAGCAAATTAGATATAGCAAATATTACTCAAGGCTCCTTACTGGATTACAGCAATAAAACTCAGGTAGATCTTACCTTTACCAAAGGTGTGCTTATACACATAAACCCAGATAAACTCACGGATGCATACCAAGCGCTATATTCCAACTCCAGAAAATATATCTTGGTGGTTGAATACTACAATCCTGAGCCAGTAACTATTCAGTATCGAGGTCACGGTGAGAAACTGTTTAAGCGAGATTTCGCGGGAGAACTAATGGACAAGTACTCAGATTTAAAACTTATAAACTATGGCTTTACGTACAGACGAGACCCGGTATTTCCGTTAGATGACAGTTGCTGGTTCTTAATGAAAAAATCATAATTAATTTTAGAAGGAGGCTTGGCCTCCTTTTTTGTGAATAGCTATAAAGATAAAAATCCATCAAGTATTTTTCTTAATCTTTTTTGACAACCAGACCATAACTTCCTGTCACAAGCTAAACATTTTTTAATCAGTTTTATTGAAAAGTATTAATTAACTTTTAATGCAACTGGTTTCATCCACATTTTTTCATTCAACTCATAAAATGAAATAGTTTTTACTGGCTTTTTGGATAACAGTGAATTGTCTTTTGAAGACCCACCGACATAAAAATAAATAGCGATAGATCAACAACATTAACAAACAATAATAAAGATATTTTGAAAATTGATTAGGTTAAAGGTGGAAAAAACTAACATTAAAAAAGGAATTAAAAATGAAATATCTTTTATTGTTGATGTCACTGTTATCACCGCTAAGTTTTAGTGCTCCTTACGTAGTTAAGCTTTCAACCAGCTATGAACAACTTCCCATAAAAATGGGTTCACAAACCAGCGTTGTTCAGGAAGTACTTGAAGAAGCCTATTCAGTTTATAGCCAAACCGGATACGAATCTGAGATTGTTAAACAGGCATTTACGCTAGGCTTCAATGGCTTTTCAGCTGAACTGTCAATTATTCAATATGATGAGTTGTTAGCCAGTACATTAATAACCGAAATATCAGAGGACTTTGAAGTACAGTTAGATGAAATCACCACCACACCAGAACCCACAGAACTCTGGGGGCTAGACAGAATTAACCAATCATCTTTACCCCTAGATGGCTTAGCAGGTGGCCATGTGGCAACAGGGGAAGGAGTACATGTTTATATTGTTGATACCGGCGTTAATCTGCGCCATCCAGAGTTTATCGACTCTGATAATCCGCGGCTTTTTCGCGCCGGTCCTGGTTATGATTTTATTGATAATGATAACTCACCAACTGACTGCCATGGTCATGGTACTCATGTGGCTTCAACCGCAGCTGGCAATCAATACGGCGTCGCAACTGGAGCCACAGTACATGCTATTAGAGTGCTGAACTGCAATGGTTCAGGTTACTGGAGTAACTTTATTGCCGGGCTAAATTGGATTAGCGAGAACCACCAAAAACCTGCTGTCATCAATATCAGTTTGGGAGGTTATCAACTTCCTTATATTGATGCGGCACTCTTTGACTTAATTAAAAATCAGGATATTACCGCAGTGGTTTCCGCTGGTAATAAATCAAACAATGCTTGTTATTATTCACCAGCCCGAACCCATAACGCCATTACGGTAGCCGCATCAACCAGCAGCGATACACGAGCTTATTTCAGCAACAACGGCCCCTGTGTTGATATATATGCCCCAGGTGACGGGATAAAAGGAGCCAGTATTACTAATTACAGCCTGGGAATATTCAAGAGTGGCACCTCAATGGCTGCTCCCCATGTGGCAGGAGCAGCAGCTTTGTTTTTAGAAACTAATCCACTTGCCAGTTATCAAGATGTTTATTTTCATCTAACCACCAATGCCAGTCAGGGCGAAATACCTTGGGACCGTTTTAACACGCCTAGCTTGCTACTGAATGTTGTGAATTTTTAATTGGGGAATTGACTAAAGTTTCGGTTAATTAATTGGAATAGCTAGAAGACTTTTATTAGAAAGAGGAACTAAGTTTGAGGCTCTGATACCCGCGAATGCGGGTATCTTTTTTAGCATTTTAAATCGACCTAGGCTTCGCTGGAAACTCAGAGTAATCAATATTTTCTTTCTGAACCGGTGGATTATCTGGGTTAAAGTACAGATGACGATTCTTTTCTGAAAAACATCTATCATCGCTTTGAGCGACTCTCGCTTTTTCTTCTGCTTCACCTATTGGGTGATTTAGCACTGAGTCTTTTGTAGACCAAATACCTTTGTCATTTTTTTCCCAAATTGAAAGATCGCGCATAGGTTCAACATAGGCGTAAAACTGCTCTTTGGTAATTCCCATAAAATCACAGTAGTAGTCCAGCACCCTAGGTGTTCTGGCATCATAACGCTGCACTACTTTCAAACCTTCTTCTCTAGTCATTCGGCCATGACGTATTTCATGACTGGCATCGTCGGTGCCTCTGCCGTATCCGAATTTTAGATATTTTAAATAATCATGTACTTCATTGGCATGATCTTCAATTTTACTATACAGGCAAATAGAGCGGTCACGTTCATAACTGACAGTTTCAAACTGCCACTTATCAATCATAAATTCGCCTTGAGATTTACCATTCCAGTTAATAAAATTACTCAGGTAAATTCCCCGTACACCTACTCTGCCTATATCCTCATCTTCAGGGAATACATAGGGCCCAATATCATGTTGGGTAATACCGCCCTTACCTACTAGGTCTTCAGGCTCGAAGCCACGCATATCATGTTCTTTGCGTTTCCATCTGGTGTGTTCAACAAAGTCTTCCAGAGTCACCAAGCCTGTGAGTTCGGCAAAACCATGTTCCCCCCAAATAATTAGAGGAATATTTCGGCTCACTGCCACTTGGAACGGAAAGGTTTGAATACCAGCGTGATAATGCCAGGTTATGTCACCACAGGTTTCCAGCATGTATTTGGTCAGTTTTCTAACTGAGTCTTGACCAGCAACATACTGAACTAAATCACAACCGGATTTGTCTACCAAGTTTCTTAAGTTTGCTAATCCTGCTGGCGTATTTAGGCCATGGTTAAAAAATACCAGCAGCGGGTTTAATCCCAATTTATATTTGGCCAACCAAACCTGATAATGAGAGTCTTTACCGCCACCCACTGGAATAATACAGTCATGAGAATTACCGCGCTCTCTTGCCATGGCTTTGGCTTCTTCAGCCAATTCCACCAGCATGTCCCAACGTTCATCCCAGTCCACATCCACTTTGCTTCTGCTTTCATGATATCGGCAACCACTGCATATGCCTTCCTCATCGAGAATTATCGTGGGTTTAGCGTTTTCTGGATATAAACATCTTTTACAATATCTCATATCATGCCCTCCAGCCTGACGGGTATGCCAGCCTCATGAATATGGCGTCTAGCATACTTGGTAGATTGTTCTGTATAGTGAAAAATATTAGCGGCGGCCACTGCATCTGCTCCTGCTTTAAAACCCTCTACAAAGTGTTTCCACCTGAACGCACCACCAAAGGCAATCACAGGTATTGATACCGATTCACAAACTTTTTGAAGATTTTTTAAATCATAGCCTTTACGCGCACCGTCAAAAGTTACGGAGTTAAAGAAAATTTCCCCTGCTCCTAAATCCTGTGCTTTTTGTGCCCAGAGCTCTGGCTCCACGCCAGTTGCTTTGGTGCCTCGGTCAACAAAAACCTCAGACTTATTTTGTTCTGATACAACATCTATAGAGGCAACAACGGATTGAGAGCCAAAATGATTAGCCAATCTAGTCACTAGCTCTGGGTCAGAGTCAACTGCGCTGTTAAGCATTATTTTATCAGCACCACTGTTCATTAATTCTAGACCATATTCAAAGCTATCAATCCAACCACCAGCAGTTAAAGGCACAAAACATTCGCAAGATACATGTTCTAGGATTTGCCGAAATTTTTCCTGCGATGATTTTTCTAAGGAAACATTTACTAATGCAATTTCATCAACTGACCATCGATTAAATGACTCAATAGCATGAATCGCATCGTAATGAATAACGTTCGTGTGCTTAAACTTGATACTCTGAACAACCCCACCATCGCGAACTATAACGACAGCTATTAACCTATTTTTAAGCATTGGCTACCTCCGGCATTTTTTGTTGACAACCAAACTTCACGAAAGCGTCCAAAATTTTTAATCCTGAAAACTGACTTTTTTCTGGATGGAACTGAATACCCATTGCATTTCCAAATGATACTATCGCTTGAAAGTCTGTTATGTAGTCACAATTAGCAACCGCAATATCAGGATCATTTACCCTGACGTAATAACTGTGTACAAAATAGAAGTCTTGATTATTTAATTCATCAGCGAGTAAGTCAGTGTTTCTTAATAACTCAATAGAATTCCAGCCCATGTGAGGAACTTTAAATTCTGAGGCAGTGTCCAATTCTTTAAATGGAAGGACATCAGCATCGAACCAACCTAACCCCTCATGTTCTCCATTTTCCCATGATCTTTTACACATCAGCTGCAAACCCAAACAGATACCCAGAATTGATTTATCTGGACTCAAATAAATCTGGTTCAAGGCATCGATAAAACCACCAACACGTAAGGAGTCTATGGCAGTTTTAAATGCACCAACTCCTGGAAGCACTATCCTGTCATAATTCAATAATTCGTTAGGATCACTCACTAAAACTGGATCACCACCGACTTTTTGAAAAGCATTAAGCAGTGATTTAATATTCCCGCACTTGTAATCAACAATTGCCACTTTGGTCATAACAGATCTCCTGATTACTAAATCAGCACACGTTTTACTACAAACGACTCCGCTGACTTTACGCCACACTCTGAACCTCGTATCTGCATTTTAGCTATAACGGACTGCTCTGATCTTGGGTGTGGAAAATCTTTTAACTCTGATGCATAAAGTTTTAATGCATTCAGCTTATGCTGTTCAAAACCTTGAACATCGATATAACAATTAGGCTTAAAGCATTCTGAACTCCATTCAGAACTCGATAGTACCTCAAACTGAAATACTGATTTCAATGGAGAATTTGGTAAAGGTCTGCAGGCGACATCCACAGAGGTACTTACAATTTTATGATCAATATTTAGATCACCTGACCAATGAGTAAAAACTGAATCAGGGTTGAATTCATCAATAGCCGTTTCAATCATTTTATTGACTGTAAGTTGACTGACGGTATCCATTTCATTATCGGGAAAGTCGAACCACTTAAAATAACTTGGTGCTAAATAATTCTTCGCCTTATTAGCAGCGATTTTTCGGTCAGCCTCCGAGCTGTCTCCCCTAGCCCCGGCACCATCGGTAAACCAAACTAGCCCAAGTTCAACGCCCTGTTGCTGCAGTTTAAACCAGCTAGCTCCCATCCCTAAGGTTTCATCATCTGGATGAGCACAAATAATTAAAGCTCTTTGGATGGATAAGTTAATCATTGAACAGCTCCCATGTTAATGCTGTACCAGCTGATAAATTCTGACTAAATTTTTTACCCATTACCTGCTCAAAATACTTTGGCTCTAACCCAAAACCTGGCCTAACACGACGGATATTATCTTGGCTTAAAATCTCACCTTTTTTGACATCCTTGGAAATATAAATAGATCGCCTAAATTTTTTGTTCTCTTGTTCAGCTTGTTTTAAATCAAAAGATGGAGTGCCTAATGACGACCATACCTTATGGGTTTCCTCAACAAGATACTGTAATTCGTTGGGTTCAATGCTAAAGGAAGAATCTGGGCTCGGAATATCGCGGCTAGGAGTCACGTGTTTTTCAATAAATGCTGCGCCTAGGGCTGTCGCTGCGATCGCGGCATGATGGCTCAATGTATGATCGGATAAACCAACCTGAACCTGAGGCCAGTGCTTTTTAATATCTAAAATCGTAGTTACGTTTGCTTGATCCAAAGGCGCTGGATAAGCACTAATGCAATGCAGAACGCAAATATGTTTAGCGCCATTTGACTCCAAATGGTCAAGAGCTTCAGATATTTCGCTGTGGCTTGCCAATCCAGTGGATAGAATCACGGGCTTACCCGTTTGGGCAACTAATTTGAGTAATGGAGCATCGGTCAACTCGAAAGACGCTATCTTATAGGCTGGTGCATCTAGGCTCTGTAATAGCTCTACCGCCGTTTCATCAAATGGTGTACTAAAAAGAGTGATACCAATTTCTTTAGAATATTCAAATAGAGTTTTATGCCATTCAAAAGGTGTATAAGCATCTTTATACAAATCATAAAGATTATAGCCCTTCCATAGGCCACTACTAATAATGAAGTCTTTAGAGTTGCAATTTAGTGTCATGGTATCTGGAGTATAGGTTTGAATCTTTATGGCATCAGCACCATGCTCCTTGCACATTTCTATCATGCGTAGCGCATTGTTTATATCTCCACCATGGTTGGCAGATAGTTCAGCAACGATATAGGGAGACCTTTGGGAGCTAATTGGCCGGCCTAAGATTTCAAATTCAGACATCTTTCTCCTCCCTAATAATTTCAACCTGCGCTTGAATACTGTGGTCATTCATTCTGGCTTGGGAAAATTCTAATCTCAGGTTTCCCACATTTAAGAAAGCCTTAGGATAGCCTTCGGCATCAAGCATTCGAATATGGTCATAGAGTTGCTGTAGGTTATTCTGTAAGTTGGTATCGCTGGCAATTTCACTTTGATCAGGCGTTCTTCTTTGAAAGGTTGTAATGGTTCCTTCCTGTGGTTGTGGCGTAGGCTTGCTTACCAAGATTTCAGTAATCATTTGAAAGCTCAGGGCACTCGCTCGCTCATATATTTCTTGAGCTGATCCGCGTAGCGATAAGTCAGCTTTTAAATAGATGTCACCAGCATCCATTGCTTCGGTGATTTCAAAAGCTGAAACTCGAGTTTCACTATGACCTAACTTAATTAAATTCTGTAAGGGTGAGCCGCCTCTTCCAAAAGGCAAATCAGTCATGTGAAAGCCAATGCAGTTTATGTTTTCAAATATTTCTCTGGGAATTCTCCAGGACCAGTGTACAAAAAACACATAGTCTGGCTTTAATTCAATAACGACATTTAGCTCTTCTGGATTTGAAATTAACACCCAGTTTTCATCAGCTGGTCGGGAACGGACAAAACTATTAAAGTTTTCTATATTCCAAGTTTTGATTGCAGCGACTGCATAGTTTTTCATTATGACAGTTCCCATTGATAGTTCTCTTTAGAAACTGCTTTATATCCTTGCTTACAAAACAGAGCTTTTGACACTAGATTTTCTTCTTTTACTTGGGCAGTAAGCACACCAAATTTGGCTTCCCGCTTGGCATATTCCAAAATTTTGGTCCCAAAACCTCTACCTTGATATTCCGGGTCAATTAATATGGATACCTGTTCGGAACCTTGTTCATCAACGAGTTGAAGCCATCCAATTGCATTATCATCGTAATATACCAACCACCCTCTTCTGTTCTCTGAATTCATCAGGTTCATAGACCAGTCCAGATGTTCTTGCCAAGTAGGTTTTTCCGGGTTATTGAAATGCTCGCGAATTCCAGGGATCACTTGGAGCTGATACAGAGCTCTAAATAACGACTTGCTGTAGACCTTAAAATCCAGTTCTTGTTCATAGTTCATCAACTTTTCAAATACCCGTTCGGTAGCTAATGCACTGATTCCAATATCAGGAAGTGCTGGTGATTGATTCAACCATTTATCAAGAATATTCAGCCAGTCACTATTCTCAGTTGGCAAGTCAGAAATCGGTTCTACTCCTGAAAAAGATGCTTCTCGCAAATAATTGAAATTTTCTAATTGATTATCAGCGACTTGCCAGACCAAACTTGGTAGCTGACACCAAATTCTTTCCCATTGACTGACACCGCCGGCTCCAAGGCAAACTTGATGAGAAAAGTAAAGGTCTTCAATATGACTGGTATGTTCAATACATGTAATGTTAATCGAACTGTTTTTCCACCACGACAATGAAGAATATTTTCCACCTAGCCAGGTCACTGTTAATGGTTCATTCCATTGGTCATGCAGCACCTTCAAACACTCAAGCGCAAACTGATTACCAGCTCCACCACCAAAAGACAGTAACAAGCCAGAACGTTTTTTTAGCAATCTATGCTGTAGATTATTAGAGATTGGAAAATACTTTAATCCCAACATTAATTTATTAGGGTTTGAATCGGGATAATCTTGAGGTGCGCGTGTTGGAAAATAATCCAGCAAAAACGAATCATAAGCATGCTGACGTTTTAAATCGTCAATAACCATTACTTGCCCACAACACTGCATTTTAGATTCCCAACCTTTTCCCAGCTTGTAACTATCTAAAAGGATCAAACAGTTTTTTCTCTGGCTTACGATAGACTCACATGCAATGGCATCTGCTGATTCGGATTCATGATTTCCAATCTGAATGCACTCATACTTGCGTAAGACTGCTTCGGGCAACATGTTAGTGTTACCTACTAAAAATTTTACAGGTATTTCTAATTGCTTGGCATAATCCGCAAACACGGATACTCGGGCTAAGTGTCCAAGGCCAGTTTCTCCGCCAGCATCAACTCTTATAAAAAGACACTGAATCATGACCACCCCAACTGACTGGCTCGTATCTGGGCAGCGACAAAGTCTTCGGGTGTGTTGATATCTAAAACCCTGGACTCATGAGTTAAATAAGGCCGAGTATTTGGAAGATAAAAAGATTTTTCAGTTAAATAAGCAGACGTCTTAAACCAGTATTGAGTTCCATTACTCACAAATGTTTCCGGAAAGCTTTGCGATTGCTTATCGACCCAATCTGGGAATAAAGGAGTAGAGTAACCCTTGTCATTTCGAGTAAGCGCCTGCACAGGGGGATAGTTGTACTCGCTAACGCCCATCACACTATCAGTGTTCTCATCAAACTGATTCCAGGCTGCATTTATATCTTCTGGCCTCAAGAATACAGCAGTGGCATAAACACAACAGAAATAGTCGGGCTTGACTTTCAATGCACTCAGCCAATTCTGACAAACTTGGTTTACTGTTGATGTGTCTTTAGCTAACGCTGGATGTCGATCCAAACATTTGAATGGCCCTGTAAACTGAAAGTAACTGCTCACATCTTCGTCGGCCGACACCCAGATTTCATCAAATAGCTGACTTTCTCTAAGTACGTTGAGTACACGAACGAACATAGGGATACCAGCTAGATCTAAAAAATTTTTACGCGGTAACCGAGTCGAACGACTTTTTACAGGTACTATTGCAAAGCGTTTCACTCTAAGTCACTCATGGCCAAGATATGGCCTTCAATCAAGTTAGATTTGATCCGTAGATTCGAGAGTACTTCTAATAGATCTGGTTGAATACCTGTGCCCGGTCTTCTGTATTCAATGTCAAGATCACTAACCAAAGTACCGGCTTTGGCTCCACTCTTTATAAACGCACTTCTCCTAACTTTATTTCTATGTTGGATTTGCTCATCTGACATAGGTCTTCTAAATCCACCCAGGCCAGTTTCTACTTCGCGAATATATTTAACAAAGCTCTTGGCATCTTCAGGTTCGAGACTGAATACATGTTCAACTTGAGGAGTCATACGATCCATTGTGATGGTTTTTTCCACCAAGTCGGCTCCCACAGCTACCGCTGCAACGTCCATGTGATAACCTGGTGTGTGATCGGAAAACCCTACAGGACAGCCAAACATCTGCTTGAGAGTTTTGATCATGTTTAGATGAATACTGTCGAGATGGGCGGGGTATCCAGAAGGGCATTGGTGAATTAATATATTATTACTGCCTGCCTGATTAATGACATCGACTGCTTTTTCAACCTCAGCAAGAGTACTGCTACCGGTATCTATTTGAATTAACATACCGGTTTTAGCAGCCTCTCTTAGGAGCGGATAATGATTCAGATCTGCAGAGGCAATTTTAACGCTGTCACAATTGATCTCACAAAGTAGCTCTAATTCATCCTCAAAACCAGCTGTCGCGAAAAATGCAATTCCCATTTCATCGGCAGTGGCCTTTAACTCTTTCCATTCTTGTTTTGACATCGACCGTCTTTTCAGAATGTCATAAAGCGGCTCAGAAATTTGTTTAGTTTCACCTGATTCCTTATTGACCAAAACATTAAACGAAAACAATTGCTTTTTATCGGCAACTAAACGTTCCGGATCCAGAATTTGAAATTTAATAGCATCGGCACCGGCATTCTTAGCTATTCCCAACAGCTCAATTGCACTGGCTAATCCAGTATGAGTTGGCCCTGCTTCCATAGTAATGAAGCAAGGCTGGTCTGTGCCAATCTTTTTATTACCAATTTCCACAGTTGTCATAAGACTTCTCCAATACAGTTTCTAAAACTGAAACAACTTTATTAAATTCAATATCTGTTAGTTCGGGATAGATAGGTATGCTTATTTCCTTCTTATAAAACATTTCTGCACTAGCACAGCTACTTATACTCGAATGAGTAGTTTGGTAGTAACTATTAAGGTATACCGGTTTGTAATGCACATTGACTCCAATACCCTGTTGCCGAAGTTCTACAAATATATTTTGTTTTTCAGAAATCTGGTTATCGTCTAGAAGAATGCCAAACAGATGAAAACTGGAGTAATTATTAATACTGCCCACGCAGTCAATATTTCGTTTGGCAAGTTCATCATAATATCTAGCAGCAATCTCTCTACGACGGTTAAGGAACCCCTCTAAGCGCTGTAATTGAATATTTCCGATTGCAGCTAATACGTCTGGCATCCGAAAATTGAAACCTAGTTCAGTTTGATCAAACTCCCAACTGTTACCCCGATTTTTTAGGTCGCGATCAATTCCATGATTTCGTAATCGTCTTATTCTCTCCGCTAATTGGTTATCGTTAGTTAGTGAGGCGCCACCTTCAGCGGTAGTTAATACCTTTACCGGGTGAAACGAAAAAACAGTGATGTCCGAATATAAGGAATTGCCTATTTTGCCCCCATTCGGATAACTAGCGCCTGTGGCATGGCTTGCATCTTCAATAATCTTAAACTGATATTTTTTTGATAGTGAGTGAATTGTTTCCATTTCGCATGCAGTTCCTGCGAAGTGAACGGCGATCACAACCTTGGGTAAGCGGCCAGATTTTTCCGCATGGAGTAACATGCTTTGCAGTGACGCGACGGATATATTGCCGGTAGCAATATCTATATCAACAAACTCGACACTAGCGCCGCAATAGCGAGCACAGTTTGCAGTCGCCACGAAAGTATTAGCGGGTACCCAAACTACATCTCCTTTAGCAACATCTAGTGCCAAACAAGATAGATGCAGTGCTGATGTAGCACTATTAACGGCTACGGCATTTTTTGCATCCGTTAAATTACATAAACCTTGCTCAAATGCAGGAACCTGCTCTCCTTGGGTTAACCACTCATTTTTAAGCACCTTAACTACGGCTGAAATTTCCTCTTCAGAAATAAAATGGGAACCATATGGGATCATAAACCCGCAACCTCATGCAGATCTCTAATTTCACTGACGTTTAGAAAGTGAGGGTTACTCCCTGAGTCATAACAAAAACCTTGTTCTACAGTCTTGCCTTTTTCATCTAATAGATTTCGCTTAAAGTCTGAGTCAACATCTGCGAAGCGAATACTCGGGGTTATTACGTAGTGGTCTTCGAATTCTAATGTACGATAGGAATCATCCTTAGGCACCATTTTCTCATGAAGCTTTTCTCCAGGCCTTATACCTATTAATTTGTGAGGTATACCGGGTGCGATGGCTTCAGCTAAGTCCGTAATTTTCACTGAGGGGATTTTTGGTACAAATATTTCTCCGCCATACATGCGATAAAAACCTTTTAGAACAAGATCTACACCCTGTTGCAGGGTAATCCAGAATCGGGTCATATTTGGATCTGTAATGGGTAGTTCCTTAGCACCTTCTTTTAGTAGCTTTTGAAAAAATGGAACCACTGACCCTCGAGAACCAACGACATTACCATACCGAACAACCGCAAACCTTGGCACTTCATTTCCTACCATGTTATTCGCAGCTACAAATAATTTGTCGGACGCTAACTTGGTTGCACCATACAAATTAATGGGATTTGCTGCTTTATCTGTAGAAAGTGCAATTACCTTTTTAACATCATTAGCAATGGCTGCATGAATAACATTTTCAGCACCATTAATATTAGTTCGAATACATTCAGTGGGGTTATATTCTGCTGCTGGCACCTGTTTTAGTGCTGCCGCATGAATGACATAATCAACGCCATTCATCGCTTGAACCATGCGTTCTTTATCCCTAACATCGCCAATGAAATAACGCATGCAAGGTTGGTTATAAACCTGTTGCATCTCATACTGTTTAAGCTCATCTCTAGAAAAGATAATAATCTTTTTAGGCTTGTATCGGCTTAAAAGCGTTTCTGTATATTTCTTTCCAAAGGAGCCAGTGCCCCCTGTGATTAAAATGGATGCTCCGTCAAACATATAGGAGTCTCCTGCTTTCCGCGTCAAAATTTAGTTACAACCATTAACATTACTTCCTTTTGTGCAACGTCTATTCCAAAGAACTTAACTATATTTTTTGAATTTTCCTTGACACCTTCTGTTTATCGACTAGTACCTCAGAGTCTTTAGATTATTTTTAATACAAAATGTATCAGCCACCTGAAGCCATACTCATAACACGCTAAAAATAGGTGAAGTTTTTGAAATTTTCACATCTGTCGACTATATAAAAGTAGATTATCGTTGCATCAAGGTATTGGTAAGGAAGGTAGTAGTGAGTAGTAAGGTACAAGATTGGCAGAAGATTGTTAGCGAGTCTCATATGTTGAAAGAACTGGCTATCAATGGCCACTGGACAAATTTTTTGTCTTTAAGTGATACTAGGCTGAAACATATGAGAGAGTTCTTTTCAGACTTCAATCAAGAAGTTGATCATGAATACATTTCTACGATATCTCAGGATATTCAAAAAATTAGAGAGGATGATAAAACCATTCACGAGCTACTTGCATCAAAGCAAGAGACGCTCGCGAATGATCTCTTACCATTGCAAACTGGGATGAGATTGATTGAACAGTACCGCCAAAATATTTGATATTTTTGAGATGATCCAATGTTTGCGCTCATTTCAATGTGGCAAGGTCTAACCGAAACCTGAATACGACTGGCAATTTATTGCCACGACTCTCAACAATAACCAAACAAAGAGTACTTTTTACTTACAAAAAAAGGCGCCCCTTGAGCGCCTATTTCTTATTTGAGAATCACCTAAATAAAATTAAACAACGAAAGTCTTTGAATAGTGGCATAGCTCTGTTGACTAGCTTCTAAAACTAATGTTTCCAAGCTCAATCGACTGGCAGCTTCTGCAAAATCTATGTCTCGCAAATCAGATCGAATTTCCTGAGCGACGAGTTTTAAATCTTCATGCATATTCATAGTGGATTCAGTAGTATTCATCCTGGCACCTATTTCTGATCTTACTTCAGAAATAGAGATCATGGCGTTATCAATATTGTTTAGCGTATCGGAAAGTGTGGGATTAAGAATATCACCTAAAAATTCATCGTCTGGAGAAGTTTCCAACACAAACAAAATTTTATTCATGGTTTCTAAAATACCCTGCTTTGGTGATGTTTCAATAACAAAACTATCGCCAGGGTCTGGTTGTCCAGTGATGGTTACGGCCATGCCTGCCACTTGAATGGGTTGACCCGGCCCAAATGGTAAATTAGATGCACCCTCTATCACTGCGCCTGTGGTTCTTGAGCGTATGGTGTAGTTTGGCCCAGGAGGAACAATATCAAGTTCATTGTTAAAGGTAACAATCGCATTGTCTGGAAAAAATTCGTTCAGTGCATCCTGGTCCACCGTAACCCCTGCACTGATGACTCCTGCTGGACTACCAGTATTGGTAATACTGCCATAGGTGGTAAAAGAAGGTTTTACCGCATCAATGTCCATAAACAAATCTTTGCCAGTGTCAGACGATGCCACAGAAATAGTTTTAGATATTTGTAAAAAACGTTGTCCTTCATCACCCTGATAAACATAACCACCCCCAGGGTTTTCAACAAAAGGTATAGTTCGCCCTGCAAAACCAGAAAACAGATATTCACCGCTGGAATCCTTCGCATTGAAGAGATCAACCATTTCGTCGTATCTCGTAGATATTTCTGCCGCTAACGCCCTACGTTCTAAAATAGTCAGTGTGCCATTACCTGCTCGTATGGTGAGCTCACGAACTCGATCAATATTATCTTCAATAGCAGCTAATGTGGTTTCTTCAATTTCTAACCGAGTTAATAAGGCGTCACCATTAACTTTATATTGATCCATTAACGCAATATCTTGGTCGAGTTGTAAGATTCTAGCTGAACTGATTGGATCATCAGCAGGTGTCAATACTCTCTTTCCCGTAGATATTTGTTCTTGAGTTTTATTAACTGCAACCTGAGCTGCCATCATTTCTGATGTTGCCCTTGAATAGAGTTGATAACTCGTGACTCTATCTACCATTATTCTCTCCTATTAAAACGACGTTAGCAGAGTGTCAAACAGCTCTTGCGCCACTTGAATTATTTTTGCTGATGCATTGTAAGCTGCTTCAAATTCAATGAGTCGAGCACCTTCTTCATCAAGACTAACACCAGCGATACTCTTCCACTCATAACGAGTTTGTTCTAACACATAAGTAGCCGCTTCGGTGTCAATTTGAACCTCTCGGGTGATACTACCGGTACGACCCACTAAGAAGCTGTAGGACTCATTGAATGTCATTCCGCCGTCATCGTCATTTAGTGTGTCTTTTAATTCTAATGCGACTAAGTCCAATGCATTTCTATTATCGGAAATACCATCTTCATTCCATTGGATAAAAAATGTATCGCCAACGTCTGGGTTACCAGTAATTTCAAATTGAAACCCTTGGAAGATTTCTTTTGCTTCGGGCGTACCATTAAAAATACCGCCAGTTACAGGGTCAGCATAAAAGCGAATATTTTCATCCATGGTAACTGTTAGCTTTCCACCTACTGTTAGCTTGCTACTGCCTTTGTCATCCTGCCCTGTCAGAGTGGTGAACAACTGAAAAGAAACATTGCCTCGTTCATCAATGTTGATATCAATTTCACCGGGTCGGTCAATTACCTTCTCTATTTCTGCAATAAAAGCCTCTTTAACTGCATCACCATCTGCATAGGTTCCAGAGAGCTCAATACGCTCATTTTGAGGACCATCAGGTATTGAAAACTCCCAAACATAAGGCCCATAGTCTTCATCAAAATCGAACCCTGCTTTTTCAGTGAGAAGTCCTCGCGTATCGCCACTAACTAAATCTAAATTAAATACTTCACCTGTACTCACACGGAATGAATCACCAGGATAAGTTGATCCAGGAATGCTAGGGCCACCACCTATAGTTGTGGGTGGGCCCGAAAGCGTAGGTGGCGATCCTGTCAAATAACTCACAGGTTTATCGCCTCTTAATTCGAGAGCAATATCCCCTCCGTTGTAATCTATTATCTTCAGATTTACGCCATCACTCACAGCGACGATGCCAGCATCTTGAAGTTCATAGTGACTGTTAATACGACCTGCTAAAAAGTCTGCGTCAATTCGTGCTGTGGTTTCAGGATAACCTGGCGCATAAATAGTTTGACCTTCTCCCAAGTTTGTATCGGTAAGGTTGAATCCATTTAACCAGATCTGCATATCCTGATCCGGATTCCAAGGCGTTCCATCAGTGTCTGAAATATTACTCAGGGTCACTTCATTATAGGCTTCGGCAGACACCCCTGGTATTTTGCTCACAGCAACTGCAATTTCTTGAGCAGTAGCACCCAGCTCTGTATTTATGGTTTCGAAATGTGGTTGCCACTTGTTGGTTTCCTCATTAAACATTTCAAAACTAATTCGTTCAGGAACAATTTGGTTCCGTGGCGTTACTACTGGATCAGAATCCAATTGAATGAATGGAGAGTCTGGTAATTCAGCTCGAAAACTCGACACTCTGGTTTGCCCAAGATCCTCAGGTAAAATTTGGTAAGGGGTACCTGGTACATAAGGTTGATGACTAATGGGAGGTGACAGTTCTTTGGGCCGCAAAGGATCGGTCACATCGTATACAGTATAACGATTTTCCTGTTCAAACTTAATCATTAACGGTGGTGTTAATTTACCTTCTTCAGCGAATATGTCAGTGTCTTTTGACAGCATTTGCCCTTGGTTGATGGTTCCTGTTCCGGTGTTTCCAATGGAGGCAGTTCCATTAATAGGATAAGCAAATGCTAAATCGGCAGGTCTTGAAATTTCGATACCAATGTCTTTCACTACGTCTCGCATGGGTTGCACATTGAATCTATCGCCTACCTGAAAAGATCCAGATTCAAACACAAGCTCGATACCATCAAAATGAATTGACTCCGGGAATTCACCAGCTCTCGCACCACTGGCCACCACCATGTCGTCATTTAAACGAACCACTTCATAGTTTTCTTTTTTAGGGCCTGTCATTCTCAATTCATAGTCGGAAGTCGACAGTGCACCAGCATCTGTGAAATACACAGACATGACTCGATCATTAGGTGGCGCATTTCTAAAGTCAGACTGAACTCTGTCGCGAGCCAATGATGGATCATTTAAGTCACTGAAAAAATCTCCACCAAATTGCCCTTCCATGTCCATGCCCAGATGATGAACCGCATTCATCTCCATTGACATGCCTACTGCAATCCTACCTAACGCATTAATTGCCGGGTCCAGTGCTTCAGATCTAAAGTCTAGAGTACCACCTAACTGACCGCCTTTGAGTTGGTCGGTAACCACAAAATTATCCGTGCTCGAAACAAAACGTATGTCATTACGAAATGGGTCTTGAACACCCGGAACCACTTCTAACAAGTTAGCGGAATAATCCAACACCAATGGTTGACCATTACCTATGGCAATGTTGTAGCTATCGTCTACTTGAATGACATCCACTTCAATTTTTTCAGAAAGCCTTCTGACCAAGTCATCGCGCTGATCGAGTAAATCATTAGGGGCTTGTAGATCGGTATTGCCCCTAGCAAAATCAATTTTTTCGTTGAGCTCTGCAATACCATTGGCCAGAGCATTGATTTCATCAACCATCGAAGAAAGCTGCCCATTAATCACATCGTTTTGATCTTTCAAACGTTGATCTATGGCTTTAAATCGATCCACTAAACTTCTTGCCGTTCCCAATACCACCTCTCTGGTGGGAACATAGGCTGGGTTATCGGCACCACTTTGCAAACCAGCAAAAAAATCTTCGAGAGCCGGTGTAAGGCCTGTTCGTTGGTCGGCCATTAAGCGATCAATTTGTTCAATATTTTCTTTGTAAGTATCAAGTCGACTGAAATTACTGGTGTCCGCGCGAACCTGCCGAATTAAAAACTCATCATAAATTCTTCGAACTTCTTGAACCTGAGCACCAGTACCTACATAACCAAAACCTTTAAATTGTGCGAGCCCTGTTTCAATCACAACTTCTTGGCGGGTGTAACCTTCGGTACTGGCATTACTAATATTATGACCCGTTGTTCTCAAAGCTTCTTGATGAACCTTAAGACCACTAATACCAATATTCAGAAGGTCAGCCATGATTTAGCTCTCCTGTTTAAGAATGCTAAATGCAGGGTTATTTGACACACGAAGAATTTTTTCCGCGTAATCCGGGTCTGTTGCATAACCCGCTTTTTGCAGTTCTACTGGGTACTGTTGAGGATTATCGGTCACTGACAAAGCTTGCTCGTACCTAGCATTGTCTTCTAAAAACTTAACATAATCTCTAAAGCTTTCTTGGTAGCCTGAATAAGCCCTAAAGTCGGCTTTCACATCCAGAAATTTACCACCAATGTGTTCTTTAGTAGTGACAGTAGCTGTATCACCTTGCCAACCATGACTGGCTTTAATACCAAACAAATTGAAGCTATTTTGGCCGCTGCTATCATGCATAATTTTTTTACCCCAACCAGTTTCTAGTGCAGCTTGAGCAACCACCATGACTGGGTCTAACCCGAGAGGTTTAATAACTTCCTCGGCAATAGGCATTAGGGTTTGTACAAAATGTTCTGGTGAATCAAAGCGTTTGATTTTATTAATTTCGTCGTAATCTATTTCTGGTTTCAACACCTGAGGGTGAACACTTTGTTCAAGATTATTCGTTGGAGCCTGACTGCTTGAGTTCAATACAGAAAGGGCTTTCG
The DNA here is from genome assembly GCA_028282465.1 of Gynuella sp. Classification (GTDB taxonomy): domain Bacteria; phylum Pseudomonadota; class Gammaproteobacteria; order Pseudomonadales; family Natronospirillaceae; genus JANQHX01. The sequence goes on along the minus strand of JANQHX010000056.1, from coordinate 129,168 downwards.
CCAGAATTGGCCTTAGACTTTCATCTAAATTTTTTACTTTGGGTGCCTGCCCATTAAATTGGCTATCTGGGGAGTCGGATTTAAGTTGTTCATAGAGCACGCTGGCTAACCCCATACCATTGTTTTGCGACATGGTGAGCGCCAACTGTTCATCATGCATCTGCTGATAGAACTTACTTTCATGGCTATTAAACATGCTGTCTTCAAACATGGTTTCATTGGCTTCGCGAACACTTTTTAAAACCAAATTCAAAAACATAGATTCAAATTGTTGCGCAACGGCCATCAGCGCCTTGTCTTCATTTTGTCGACCCTGCGCCTTAATGCTTTCTAATCCATTTAAATCGTTATAGACAAACGCACTGCTAATATCAGGAGTTTTCATACCGGTCGCCTATATCACTATGAGTTCTGCATGAAGCGCCCCACTTTCTTTCAGCGCTTCCAGAATGGCCATTAAATCACCTGGTGCCGCACCCACTTTATTCACTGCAGCAACTACATCATCTAAGGAAATCGTAGGGCCCATTTGAAACATTGGGTTGTCTTCTTCTTCAACATTAATTTCAGTATCCGGAATCACTGCGGTTTCGCCTTCTGAAAAACCATCGGGCTGACTGACGGTAACATTTTCATCTATGGTCACTGTTAAACTACCATGGGTAACCGCCACTGGATCAATCTTCACATGTTTACCAATTACGATGGTGCCAGTGCGAGAGTTAATAATGACCTTGGCTTTTTCTTCCCCAGGGGTAACTTCTAAATTTTCCAACACAGATAAAAAGCTAACGCGCTGATTGGCGTCTCTTGGCGCATTCACTCGGATGGCACTTGCGTCCATGGCGTAAGCGCTGCCGTCACCCAATAGGTTATTAATAACTTCTGCGGTACGCTTAGCCGTGGTAAAGTCTGGGTGATTTAAATTGAAGGTTAAATAGTCGCCGGTGTTAAAACCCGATGGCACAGCACGTTCAACCGTTGCACCATTGGGAATGCGGCCCACCACTGGCACATTCACGGTAATTCGAGAGCCATCTGCGCCTTGAGCGCCAAAGCCACCCACCACTAAATTACCCTGGGCAATGGCGTAAATATTTCCATCCAGCCCTTTTAATGGTGTGAGTAACAAACTGCCTCCTCGCAAGCTTTTCGCATTACCAATGGAAGACACCGTGACGTCAATTTCTTGCCCAGGTTTTGTAAACGCGGGTAAGTTGGCATGAATAGAAACAGCAGCAACATTCTTTAAACTTGGATTGGTACCTGGAGGAATGGTAATTCCAAACTGCTTCATCATATTAACGAAAGTTTGATCGGTAAACGGCGCCTTGTCGCCAGTACCATCTAAACCAACCACCAGGCCATAACCCACTAATTGGTTATTTCGAACACCAGCGACAGAGGCTAAATCTTTAATGCGCTCTGCTAACGCGTGATTCACCAGCGCTACTAACACTACAAATAACAGGCAGCTTTTTATTAAAAGGTTAAAGCTTTTTACACCTAACCATTGTCGTTTTGCTGTGTGCTGGATTTTACTGTTCATAAGACTGCTGCCGCTTGCCGAATCAATGAATTAAAAAGGAAACCATTTACTGTTAAAGAATTTTGTAAGCCATCCTTGTTCATTGGTACGAGCTAAGTCGCCCGTGCCTGAATAGGTAATTCTTGCATCTGCTAGTTTTTGAGAAGACACAGTGTTGTCCAACAAAATATCTTCAGGGCGAAGTAATCCATGAATACGGATATATTCATCACCTTGGTTTAGAGTCATCCACTTTTCACCTCTAACTCGCAAAATACCGTTGGGTAAAATCTCGGAAACCGTGACGGTAATTGAGCCTTGCAATCTATTACTCTGATCAGATTCACCTGAACCTGAAAAAGTACGGTCACCACTAATGGAGGCAGATAAATCAACGCCCGCAATACCTGGATTACCCAATACCGTAGGATTCGCTAATGTCGCTCCGCTTGACTTGGAAGCTGAGGTTTCCGAAGACTTACTGGAAACTGTTCGCTCATCTAAAATGACACTGATGATGTCACCCACTCGTCGAGCTTTTTTATCCCCATAAAGAGAGAGCCCTAAATTTTCGTTAAAAATAGTACCCCTTTGCCCTGGAGGGGGCTCTAAAGATTCACTGGGTACGGGGGCATAATTTGGGTCATCAGGTTTTATCGCCTGGCTGGGTTTACTCATCCCGACACAGGCTGTCATTTGGGAAGCAGCAAACAAAATAAATAAGCTGACCGCAGTGACCCTGACGAACAATCGTGTATCTAAATTATTAATGAAGTAATTTTTTTTCGTAGCTGCTGATCTATATCTACTCATCACTGGCGCCCTATTCAATTAAAGATTACTGGTTATGAAACCGAGCATCTGATCAGCCGACGACACGACTTTGGAATTCATTTCGTAAGCTCTTTGGGTTGCAATCATGTCCACCATTTCTTCAACAATGGTAACGTTCGAGCCCTCTAGCGCCCCTTGAATCAGTGAACCAAACCCATCTAAGCTAGGCACTCCCGCGATGGGTTCACCACTGGCAGCGGTTTCTAAATAAAGATTGTTTCCAATGGCTTGAAGACCAGCCGGATTAATAAAATCAACGATTTCAATATTGCCAATTTCTACCGGGTTTGCAGGGTCATCTAACACGGCTGACACAATGCCGTCTTTACCTATGGTGATGGTGGTGGTTTGGTCTGGTACGGTAATTCCTGGTTCTAACAAGTTACCATTGGCCGTCACAATTTCGCCGTCAGAATTAATATGGAAGGTGCCGTCTCGGGTGTAACTAATGTTTCCATCCGGCAATACAACTTGCATAAAACCCCGGCCATTTATTGCCACATCTAATGGTTGCTCAGTTACTTTTAAGTCACCCTGAGTAAACATTTTTTGAGTACCCACCGTTCGAACACCGGTACCCAACTGCAAACCAGATGGCAACTGTGTGTTTTGACTTTCTTGTGCGCCAGGCTGCCGTTGAATTTGATAAATCAAATCCTGAAATACCGCTCGTTCTTTTTTAAAGCCAGTGGTACTGGCATTTGCGAGATTATTAGAAATGGTTGCCAGGCCAATATCCTGTGCTTCCAATCCTGTTTTACTCACCCATAATGCTTTATGCATTTTGTCCTCCTGTCGTCAGCGCTTTGACGCTAACGCCCTAGATTATGAAATTTGCAATATGCGTTCCGACGCTTTGGAAACGTCTTCCGCTGTCTTCATCATCTTTACTTGAATTTCGTACTGGCGGGATAAACTCAAAATACTGGTCAGTTCATTAACGCTGTTGACGTTCGAACCTTCTATAAAACCAGACGCCACTCTAAGGTTTGGATCTGCCGGTAACACTGCAACGCCAGGTGGTAATTCCAAAGGTCGGAATAAACCATCAGTACCTTTGTCCATGGTTTGCAAATCGGGATCTACTATTTTAATTTGATCAATAACGGCTAATGCATTTGGGCCAGCACCGGCGGGTCTAATTGAAATAGTGCCGTCTTCACCAATATGAATTTTTTCAAATTCAGGCAGCACAATAGGCCCACCACCACCAATGACAGGTAAACCTTCACCATTAATTAATTGCCCTAGTGGGGTAACGGATAAGTCTCCGCGGCGGGTATAAGCTTCTTCACCGGTTTGCGATTGAACCGCAAAAAAACCGTCGCCTTGAATAGCCAAATCCAAATCGTTTCCGGTTTCAACCAACGCGCCATCATTAAAATCTGAGGCTGGTCGTTCTGCTAAGGCATAAGCACGGGTGGGATAATGCTCACCCCAAACAGGCATCGACCGAGCTTGCGTCCAGTCAGCTTTAAATCCAGTGGTTCTGGCATTTGCCAAATTATTTGAGTGCGCAGTCTGGCTCCACATATTTTGTTTGGCACCAGACATGGCAATGTATATCGCACGATCCATTTAACTTCTCCTAATGGAACTGTCTCTTGCAGGTTATAAGTCAAGAGCAGTGCCAGTTATGAAAAAGCCTTTAATTTCAGTGAGTTGGATCGTTTTTCGAATTTTGAAATAGTTTGCAGCGGCAATCAGTTACCGAATTAATTGTCGGTTTTTTGCCGGAAGTTAGAACGGTTCGGCGTTCCGGCTAGAAGCTAGAAGCTAGAAGCTAGAAGCTAGAAGCTAGAAGCTAGAAGCTAGAAGCTAGAAGCTAGAAGCTAGAAGCTAGAAGCTAGAAGCTGATTTTCGGCTTCTGGCTTCCGGCATCAAGTTTCTAGCCTATTTAGCGAAGGTTAATTATCGTTTGCGTCACCGCGTTGGCCGTTTCAATGGTTTTGGCACTGGCCTGGTAATTTCTCTGAGCAATAATTAAGTTTACTAATTGTTCTGATAAATCAACTGTAGAGTCTTCTAGCGCACTGGCTCTAATGGTTCCTAATACGCCAGTCCCAGCATCACCCACTGTGGCATCTCCAGACTCAAACGTTTCTTGCCATTCGGTATGCCCTACAGGATTTAATCCCTCTTGGTTGGCAAAGGATGCTAAGGCCACTTGACCTAACACCTGCGCTTCACCATTGGTATACCTTGCGTATATCACACCGGATGAATCAATTTCTAAATCTTTGAGTCGCCCAGACGCATAACCGTCTTGTTGAAAATCATAACGAGCAAATGGTCCGCCGTATTGGGTTGATCCTCTTAAGTCAATTTCAAAGTTTGAATTGTTATTTGGGTTTGGGATAGGTAATGAACCACCTTCCGCAACATTGGCGGAAGTGTAGGCACCATTGAAATTACCATTTTCATCAATCGGATCCCAGTTAGAAATCAACCAATTTCCTGTTGCTTCTTCATCCAATGTACCATCAGCATTGAAGTACATTTTAAATGACGCTATCTGAGCCTCTAAGTTTTCAGGATATGGCAGCGAGGGATCAGGGTCGCCAATATCTTCACCATCAATTTGGGCATAGACAGTCCATGATGCTAAATCAAAAGGTCTTGCTGGATCTGCAGGGTCTTTTACGTAGAACATTTGCAGTCTGTGTTGATTACCCAAGCTATCGTAAATCGACATGGCGGCGGTTTCGTTATAGGTTTCAGGGTCATTTGGATCAAATTCATTTAAAACAAAATCTTCGAAATCGTTTTCAGTTAACCCATTAAATAAACCTGCTACTCTAGGATCTGGCTCCGTTAAGGTGTAGCCTTCGTTCAGCACAATATCTACGTACCCCCCTATTCGCGCTGCAATATCAGCAGTATCTGAACCACCCAGAATGGCAGGTGCGGTTCCCGGCAGACCCTGAACAACTAAACTGTCAGTCACGGTTGTGGTTTCAATCTGCAATTTAATATCAATACCAATTCCCGAACGAAGCACCAGGTCTCCGGTTTCACTGTCTAATTCTGCAGTCACTCCAGTCAATGACGTTTGTTGGTACAACGCAACTTCATCCACCATGTCTTGAAAATCGTCAGCCACAATGATTTGGCCGTTGATATAAATGTCCATGTTACCGCTGTTGATGTAATCCTCTAACAGAATGCGCGCCTCAGTTTCTGCGCTTGCGGTAACACCTGCCAACGAACTAAACTGAGCGGCTAATTCTGAAGCCTGTGCATTCTCTTCAGTTACAATGTTTCGTCTAATGTCATTTTCTTCATCATATAAAACAAAGGTTTGTTCAGGATAACCATTAGTGACTTCTGCTTCGCCTTCTATCAATAAATCCGGATCAAACCTGTCTACTTGTAACAACCCATAGAGTTCTTGCACTGTAATATCATCGCCGATGGCACGAACATCTGTTAAAGAAATTTGCGACGCTTCACCGGATTCAGTGGCAACAAAGTTTAATACCTTGTCTCCATTATCGTCTTTCACAACTTCTGCACGTACACCGATATAATCATCTTGAGGAACGGCTGCTAATTCTCGATTAATAGAAGCGGCCAATTGTTCAATGGTTCTGATGTTTTCATCGAGGGAAATTTCAACAGACCCACTTCGGTTCTCTGGATCCGGTAACGGAACATTTAAATTAATTCTAAATGAGTGTGTGCGATCAAAAGGGTTTTCTGGGGTTGGAGTGGTTTGGGTGGTATGCCCAATGGCCTCCATCGCCTCTGCTGAACCTGTAACGTCCAGAGTATTTGGAAAACCGCCTAACTCACTGAGGGAAAACACGATTCTATCGTTAACATTTTCGGCATAAACTTTTCCAAATAAACTAGCATCAGAATTTATTTGAAAGTTGATGGCATCCACTACGGCATCAACATTACCATAAGTAGTTGGAGGTACTTGAATGGTTCCCAAACCCGGGTCCGAGCCTCCCACTTGAATAGTGATCAGGTTGTTTGCAGGAGTATCCGCTTCACCCAATATTAGCGATGGAGAAGGACTCGCGCTCGCCGTTAATCCAATAGACTGCCCGGTAAAACCCACGTTAGTTGATGATAGTTCTATTACGTTAATAGATTGAGGCCCCGTATCTAGATTGACTAACTCTAAAAAGTTATTGCTATTACGAGCGGCCACTTCGCCTGCCAATGTCGACACGGCAATCTGGTTATTGAAGTCGGTTACCAACGCGTTTAAATCTGCATAGCCACCAGCAGGCAAGGTTAGATTAATGGTAGCCGGTGCAAAGCCACCTACTTGCAGTTGCAAGGTTAGTGAGTGAGGAATGACATCCACATTGAACAACGGTGTAGAAGATAATAAAGCAGAACCCGTTAGTTCAGTGACTGTACCCGGAATTAGATCATTAAATTCCAGCTCGGACGCTTCATTACCTTGCACTTGAACTGGCGAACCTTCTACCGTCTTTAAATCAATACCACCTGCTTCCCACAAATCGGTACCTGCTAATGCCGGTGTTGGGCTCACAGAGCCACTGTCTATACCAAGGTCGAAAGCAGTGGTGCCTACGTTGTCATTAATGGCAATGATTTGTGTGCCATCGGTGGCATAAGGCCCAGTAGTTCTAATCATTAACTGACCAGGATTGCTAGGGTCTTCCAATACTTCCAAAGTACCAGCAAGGTCTGGGTTGCCATCAATTGCCGCTTGAAAAGAGCCAATTAATTCACCCATGTTATTAATGGTCACCGTGGTAGGAAATGGTTCAATGTTCGCAATAATGGGGTTGCCGTTATTTAGATTTGGCCCTTGAATTTGAATATCAATGGTTTCTGGCGATGCTGGTGGGAAATTCACAAACAAAGAATCAACCACCACAGCAGTATCTAAAGAAAGATCTCCCGCTATGGTTGATGCCCCAATATCAGAAACACTTCGAATACTGGTACCTGTTGATGAAATAAATTGCAGTCGATTCAAATTTGCAGGGTCAGGTTGAACCGTTACTCGACCTGCTAACACAGGGTCTGTGTCTACAGCAGTTTGAAATCGAGTGACTAATTCATTCATTGATGTAATTCGGTTATCAAAAGCTAGAGGCTTAATGAGTGCATTGTAAGGAGTACCCCCATTTACATTGGGATCCTGAATTTGAATCTGCACTGTGTATGTGGGGTCTGGAGTAGAAGGTGTAATAAATGGAAATACTCTGGAGTCCGCTCTGGAGTATTGCATGGTGGTATCTTTCGCAATAGTGCCTGTGTTATCCACAATGCTTGTAATACCCCATTCACTGGTGGTGGCGACAAAAGGGTTTGTGGTAATAATTTCAAAACCGCCGGGATTATATGGGTCTTCCTGTACCGTAAATTCCGCGCCACCACCAGCACCACCTGCACTAACTGCGGCAGCATCAACTGCGGCTTGTAAGTCAGTAATAAAATCATTCAGGTTATCGGCTGTGGTTGGCCCGGCATCATAGGGTTGGTTTGCCATGGCAGCCACGTTAAAGGTTTGGGCTGTACCTGTGGCATCTGTAAAACTAATATCAAAGTCGATGACAGATGCATCCAACATAATACGCGGTGCCGCCGCCGCACCAGCTGCTAACCCTAAGTCAACTGCCAGGGTACCTGCGCCATTATCCACAACGTTCGTAATGGTTGTGCCGTCAGTGGTATAAAATTCCAAGGTGCCTAATGCGGATGGATTTTCCCGAACGAACACATGACCTGCTGTTGTTGGGTTAGTACTCAATACGTTTTGAATAATTGAAACTGCTGAAGAAATGTTTGCTGCTGGAGCCGGCAACATGGTTAAGGAAACAGTGGATGCTGAAGCAGCGCCAGGCAAAGTAATGCTTAAATCTATGACTTCGGCTGAGCGGTCAATGGAATAGACTGCGCCGCCATTAACCACGGTGGCGGTTTGCCAGGATTCAATATTTGGCATATCAAAACCGGCACTAAAACTATTATGAATCGGAATGTCTGCACTGCCGGTAAGTGTTGCCGCCAAGTTGGTAGTACCGGGCACGGTTGCAGCTTGTCCTGAGGTTGTTGAAGGACCTACGGTTAATAAGCGAGTAGCTGTGGCTTCAGGTTCACCGACTTGAGCTTGTCCAACAGCTAAACCATTGGTGGTGGTAATGGAACCCATTTGAGCTAACACTTGCGCACCCGCAGGCACATTTACTGAGCCCTGAACACCATGGGTGCCTCTGGGTGGCTGAGAGCCAGTATCTACTTGAATATCCGTTAATATACCTCGAACAATACCGTTCTCATCAGTACCATATCCTTGAACATGAGCGCCCTGGTTTGTTACCACATAGCCTTCTTTATCAACGCCAAAAATACCAGCCCTGGTGTAAGTGACAGTTCCGTTAGACGGATAACGGGTAACAAAAAAACCCGAACCATCAATAGCCATATCTAAAATACTATTGGTTTGGGTAATACTGCCTTGCTCAAATTTTTGACCTACGTTTTCAACATTAACCCCGCTGCCGATTGGATCATTTCCCATACCCAAAATTGAGGCGGTGTAGGCATCCCCAAACTCAGCCCGACTGGCCTTAAAGCCAACAGTACTCGCATTCGCGATATTATTACCCGTAATTTTTAAATCCTGATTTGCGGCTGCTACTCCGCTTAGGCCGGAATTAAAACTCATAACCCTTACCTCTTTGAGTTAATGTCTTTTTCAAAATTTAGAGCTGACAAAGCCCCTTCGTCTTTTCAGACAAATAAATTATTTTTTGTTGATAATTTGGAATTATTTAAATTCTATATATCGTTTATTTGTTTAATACTGTCGATTGACGCTTTTTCACCACCCAGTAAATTAAGCGTTACTGTGTTATCCGAATTAATAGAAACACTGTCTACTCGAGTACTCATTGAAACCGCAATACTTTCAGCATTTGCTGACCCAGCTACGTTACCAATGATGGAAATAGAGTATTCGCCCTCGTCATGAGGAATAGGATTTCCATCCTCATCTGTGGCAAATTTTTCATAGTCAATATCCATCAACTGACCACCCACTTCTAGATTCATGCCGTCCCATTTAATATTCAGATTACCTGCTTCTTGATAACCTATTTCGACCTGTTCAACAATTTCACCCACGTCATTTTCAATGGACAATGTTAAACCATCCGAACCTGCCGGAATTTCCGCAGTAGCGAAAACTACATCCCCCCAGATAAGCTGTGAACTGCTCTGCCCATCGAGAGTGACTGAACTCCCTACTAAGCTGGTGGCCTCTAGTGTTTGGCTAGAGCGATATGAGGCCGATAAATCTTCCAGGCTTTCATTGATTTTTTCGATCCCTTCAACGGAACTGAATTGAGCCAGCTGCGCGATAAAATCTTCATTTGATTTAGGGTCTAGAGGGCTTTGATTTTCCATTTGAGCAATCATTAACTCTAGAAATTCATTCCGGCCTAATTCATTAGACTTTTCTTCTTCAACAACCTTGTCATCAATGCTGTATTTATCAATAGCACTGGTTGTGTTGTTTACACCATTTATATCAGCCATGAATCACCGCCTGATTAATAGATTGGGTTTGCAATCTTATTGACCCATAGTTAAGGTTTTTTGCAGCAAAGTTTTTGCTGTATTAAATACTTCTACATTGACATGAAAACTGCGAGATGCGGAAATCATATCTGCCATTTCTTCAACGACATTAACATTAGGGTAGTAAACATAACCCTCTTCATCTGCCATTGGGTGAGTGGGTTCATAGCGAATTTGCAAAGGCGCCCCCTTCTCAACAATCGCGCCCACTTTGACTCCGTTGCCAACATCAGAATCTAAATCAACGGCGCTGAAGTCTCGATGTTCCCATTCTTTTTGTAGAACCTGAAAAATAGGTTTTCTGGCTCGATAGGTTTCATCTATGCTGCTACTCACGGTTTGGGCGTTGGCAATATTTGATGCTGTTGTGTTCAGCCGAATAGACTGGGCATTCATACCTGAACCAGAAATATTGATTACATTACTTAATGACATCTTTATTCACCCCTTAGCGCTCTGGTCAGACCTTTAAACTTTCTATTTAAGAAATCAAAACTGGCGTTATAGTCCATGGCATTTTTGGTGAATTCCCCATGCTCATAATTATCATCTACAGTGTTACCATCAATAGATGGCTGATGGGGTACCCTAAACATTAGGTCATATTCAGATTTGCCTCTACCCTTTAAATGGCGCTCATCTGTTCTGTCTACGGCTAAGCTACTCACTTTATGAATTTCACCTTTAATGATTTCATTAAATGGAATATCTCTAGCTTTGAATCCTGGGGTATCACCATTGGATAGGTTGTTTGCCAAGACCTCTGAACGATGAGCACGGGTCAATAATGCCTGTGGGTGAATACTCAACGAATTGTCAAAGCCTAGTGCGCTCATGGTAATGCCTTCCATAAAATTGTACTTGCAAACAATAGAGCAACCCATGTGCCAAATACTCTAGGCTTTATTTTTCAACAACTTACACCCTTTTTGAGAATGACCCGTCACAGAAGCGGCAATGCATTTCCCCATAATCATGGAATTCTTTGCCGGTAAGATTGGTTCGACCGCTAACGCGAGTTAGTTTCGGCACCAATCGACATTAGTGCGAGCAATTGTATTGATTGAAATTTATACAGACACTTTCACCCAGGATTGATTCTCATGAAAGCTGCCATTTATAAACAATATGGCCCTCCGGAAGTTTTATCTATTTCGGATGCAGCCACCCCAGAACCCAAACCAAATGAAATTCAGGTGTCGGTAAAAGCCTGTTCAATTAATGCTTCAGACTTAGAGTTTCTTACTGCGAAGCCCAATTACATTAGGCTGTTTGGCCCATTGAAACCTGCAAATGAAATATTGGGCTCCGATATTTCTGGAGTGGTGACTGCGGTAGGAGAACAGGTTACTGAATTCAAAGTTGGTGACTTGGTATTCGGAGACACATTCGATCACTGGGGAGGCTTTGCCCAAACCGTTTGTGCACCGGAAAAACTATGGGTAAAGAAGCCAGATAACATCACTCACATTGAAGCTGCATGCATTCCGCAATCAGGAGTTATCGCCCACGAAGTATTGAACTACCCAAATAACCCTGAATCAGTCAAAAGCATATTAATCATTGGCGCCGGTGGTGGAGCTGGCTCATTTCTCGTTCAGCAAGCCAAATCCAAAGGGTTGCGCATAACATCCGTCGATAGAAAATCCAAAACAAACTTCTTAAAAGATTTGGGGGTTGATAGACACCTGAGATTCGAAACTGAAAACTACCTAGATCTCGATGAGAAGTTTGATTTGATCGTTGATTTTCCTGGGCCAAATCCATTAAGCAGTAATAAAGCCCTACTGACCGAAACGGGCAGCTATTGCATGGTGGGTGGACGCACCCGGCGTATTTTTATGACAGGTCTTGGTGGATTAATCACCACTAAATTTAGCAAACAAAAGACAGGTATTTTATTGCACCAACAAACACAGACACTCATGACAGCTATGGCTGATGCCGTTTCAAAAGGCGAACTTAGGGTTTGTGTTGATAAGGTATTTTCACTAGAGGAAATTGTAGAAGCATTCAAATATTTTCAATCCGGTAACTATCTGGGAAAGGTTGTGATTTCTATTGGCTGAAGGCCGGCCAAAGAGTTTAATAACAAGAATTACCTTGAGTGTTTAATTTTAATCGGGGATCTAATCTAACAATGAAAAACAGAGTTCGTAAAACAGACCTTCCTATGAACAGCATTTTGCAAAAACGTATTGGGAAGTCAGATTTTGTCGATTGTTTTGTAGTCAACTCCACTCTACCAGCTAGAAAAGCCGCCGAGGTCGTGGTTCAGTTCCCTAAATGGGGTCGTGCCCTAGTGTTTCTACGAAAAATATTAACGGCCCCCTTTGGGCTATCCAATGACGGACCTATGGCAGAAGATAAAGTAGGGCCTTTTCCAGTGGAATTGGATACAGACGAAGAATTTATTGCAGGTTTTAATGACAAGCATTTGAACTTTCGAATTTCTGTTATTTCCCAATCTGGACAAGTCTATTTGGGAACCTGGGTGCATACTCATAATATCGGGGGCAAACTCTATTTGGGAATGATTTACCCTTTTCATGTCATGATTGCTCGTAATGCTTTAAAAAGAGTGGCCGCCCTGCAAGCCTAAACCATTAAGCGACTTAACAGCTTCCAAATCGTTGATAACAAACTATTTTTGGTTTGGTTTAGAGCATTGCATCCTGAAATCTATAGTGACTTCAATCAGCCCAACATAATCAGAGTCTAATAATTACTCAAACTACTATATGAGATTTTAATTAATCGCTTTAATCGTTGACTAAATAATCAAAATTGGTAGATTTCGCGACATCAACTAGGACGATGTGCTTTGGGGAGGTTGCTGTTTCTACAGCAAATAGGCATATGCTTAAAAAAGCAATGATTGCAATAGGTTTATTTTTGGTTTCGTTTGCCACCACTGCTCACGTGCGTTGGTTTGTGGATGCATCGGAAATACCCCAAGTACAGTTTGAATATGACTTTATTACCTATTTAACTATCTTTGGTGCCATTAGTTATTGCATCTTCATCTTTTGGCTAAACAGATTAGTCACCTTAGAGAGGTCTAACTTTGCCAAGTCTCTTAACCGACCATGGTTATTACCCGCTAATGGTGGTTGGTATGTCTTAATCGCCCTACTTTCGATTACCTTAATTCTGTGTTTGTTGCTCGGTGAATTCCTTGCACCTAATCTTTTACTCCCTTACAACCTCACTATGCTAGGTCTTGTGTTACAAGCAGCGGTGATTGTTATATTAGCGGTGTCACCGGCATTGGCGGGTGTTGGTTTAGTTTTTGTCTCCTTCTTAATTTTTTCCATTTTCGGCGTTAATTTAGCTATTGATTACTTCTTTGAATTTCTAGGTGTTGGCATTGCTCTTATCTTGATTGGGCCAGTTATTAGCAATTTCGACAGAAAAATTCTGCCCAAATTGACGGGGATTGATCTGGAGAGATATGCCTTTCTGTCTCTCAGGCTTGGCTTAGGTTTTCAGTTAATGGTTTTAGGTATTCACAATAAGTTGTACGAACCCGGTATTTCTTTGTTATTTCTAGAACAACATAGTCACTTTAACTTTATGCAATTAGTTGGCTTCAAAAGTTTCAGCCATTTAGATTTTGTATTCGCCGCTGGTTTATTTGAATTTACTTTTGGCTTGCTGGTAGCAATGGGACTAGGCACTCGACTGGTGGCCTTAACCCTAGCCTTGGTATTCACACTAACCACAATTGTTGCTGGCGTGGAAGAACTTGTCGGACACATGCCAATTTTTGGAGTGCTATTGATCTTAATACTGAAAGGCCCGGCGCACAGCGCTCGAAAGTCTAAATCAAACGGCCATGTTAAAGACCGAACACTAGTTCCAAATCTAAGCAGGCGGTTAGTGTAAATATCTGATGGTCGCCAATGATCTGTTAAGACATTTATTAAGCATGGGTCAGGTCATCAACTCCATGCTTATTCCAATGATTTCCTTGGGTCATTCACAGCCGCCAAACTCTTCAAAATAATTTATTAATAAGACCATCGCATTCTGTTTAGCACGCAAATGACTGTGCTCATCCATATAACTGATAATCCTCGGCACGTTAAAAATCTCTTTTGGTTCTTTGCAGTAAACTTTAGTTGCTGTTAGATCTTGCTCCTGCAAGCTAGCGATTAAATCCAACGCTCCTCCCACATAGGCGTTCAATATTGGGTGCTGGCTACACTCCCCTTCTACAGTCTTGCAAATATTCGAAAACTCAATAGCTGTGAGCGCCGATGCCTGCGACATAGGGAAGAATAGAGCCATAAGCAACAACATACGAACCAGCTTTGAACCCAGGTATGAACTATGAAAATTGACCTTCATATAGATTTCCTCTTGTAGAAATTATTGTTTTACGATAATTTATTGCTGTTTAACAAACATTACAAGAGGAAGTTTCAATGAAAAACACCTTATCCCTAGTTATTGCAAGAGGTTGTACAGCAATACTGGCGCTGGCACCTATGGTGGCCCTGTATTTTTTAATTGATATTCAAACCTTCTTGAGTCTTGCTAGCACCAACCTAGCTATCGCTATTCAGTGGCATACCGTCACTCCGTTTCAGGCCTACATGTTTTGGCTGCTAACCTGCTTGAGTATGCTTCCTGGTTTAGTGGGGCTTTACTATTTAAGGCGTGCGTTTGCGAATTTCGCTCTAGGTGAATTATTTAACGAAACAAATAGTACTCACCTGAAACGCTTCTCACAGTTTTTAGCCATACAGGCTTTGGCAACTCCATTACATCTTGCGTTTTCCAGTCTGTTACTTTCCATAAACCATCCGGCCGGACAGAAAATACTTTCAATTTCCTTTGGCTCAAATGAAATTAAAACACTGGGGCTGGCAGTTATTTTTTGGGTAATCAGCGATTTACTGGTCAAAGCCAGTCAAATCGAACAAGAAAACAAGCAGTTTGTCTGAGGAGTATTATGCCAATCGTAATTAATTTAGACGTGATGATGGCAAAACGAAAAATTAGCGGTAAAGAGCTAGCAACTAAAATAGGTATCACGGAGCAGAATTTATCTTTGCTGAGAAATGGCAAAGTTAAAGGTGTTAGATTTTCTACACTGGAAAAAATTTGTCAGATCTTAGAGTGCCAACCTGGGGATATTCTTGAGTACTGTGACTAAGCATTAATAACAGAACCATTACGCCTCAATTAATATACGATCCAAGTTAAAAGGCACCTAAATATTTTATGGAAAGCTTAGATTTTTTTTACATATTTTTCGGAGGAAAATGAACTTTTTTTATTCTGGCTTTCTTCTTTCCCATAACCTGTTATCAAAGAACAATTTGAAAATAATGAAACATAAACCGACTGGTTGATCCATTCTTTAATACTGCACTTAAATAATATTCAATAGTCATTGACTGCAATCAGCCTAAGAAAAACTGATTGATATTTTATGAAACACTATAGACAAATTTCTGAACAAATTATCAACATATAGTTTTTACTAAAGAAATTCAAATAACGAAATTTTTTAATTTTTAAAAAAATTTCTTTAAACCTTTCATTGTTGAACCTAGTCTTTTTCATTCATTATTCATAAGGAACTGTAATTCAATGAAACGTTTCGTAGTACCGACAATTTTTTTACTAGCTACTTTAGCAGGATGCCAAACTGAAAACTCAGAGAATCGATCACCCGAAGAACTTCCACTCTACGACCCAATAGACACCATCGGTACTCCGATAGAACCCACCGAAAAAATTTATAAAAATACAGGTGAAGACTTTATAAAAGGTGTTGCTGAGTTTTCAGATGAAATGAACAACTATTTAGATTCGCTTGATGAATGCCCAGAACCAGATACACCCGAAAATTCTGATACAAGCCACTGCTCGATGTATCTACACGAACTGGACCATGTGCTTTTCGGCTCAGACGAATTTACTGCAGAAAGAGAACAAATGAGGGATGACCCAACCACGGCGAAGATACTGGTTATTGACTATCGATTCGGTGGTGCGGTGATTCGAAATGCTAAAAGAATGTTAGGAATGTATGATTGGCAAGTCGAGGAAAATGGCGATGCAGTGACTGCTGATATTGTTAAAGCAACCGATATGTATGTCACCAGCCCAGCCGATTTTCAGTTTAAAAAGATGATTGCAAGAAGCGAATCTTTCTTACCAAACTCGGAGTTAACTCGGCAACTTGATTATGACCGAATGGGAAAGGTTAAAACAGCAGATAATGCAGCAACCGAATACCATGGCTCAATTATTCTTAACGCACTGGCTGATTATATTCCCTATGCCCAATTTATTACTTTGAAGTTTTATCACTTTCCAAATTCTGTAATATGTAGCAATAGCGAAGAAACCATTGATTCTTATACAGATCAAATTATTACTTCAATTTCGAATCTAATCGACGAGCACGATATAGAATACGTTAACCTATCAGCAGGAAGAACTCGCGCTAGTTTTTTCGATGACATCAATCAACACTGCCCCAGTCTTGAAAATAAAATCCTAAATGCAGATAAACTTAATGCATCTTACACAAGAATACTCCAAGCCATGGCAAACAAAGCGGTGTTAGTCCAGGCAGCACCCAATGGTGCCCGTCCAACATTAACGCCAGTGTTAGATGGGGATTTTGGTGAAAACCATTACTCTGATTGTGTTGATATACCCAATAGATTACGGACTGGCTATATCGCGAAAAGCTATTTAAATGAACCTAACCTACCCATTATTCCACAGGGTGGAATACCCTACTCTGATGCCTATTTGAGCTTATTGAACGGTACCATGCACACCGTTAAAAGTTGTACAGACTTAATGATTAACTCAGGTACGGTCAAAGGTTTTGAAGACCTACCTTATTTTGGTGATCACCCGATACTTTTTAGCATTTGGGGAGGCAGCGGGAGCCCCGAATTCTTAATGACCACCTCATTTATTAATGGTCTTGGCATAGCAGTTCTGGAGCAAATCCATCGCAATCAAGGCATTACTCCAAGTGAAGCACTAGCATTATTAAAAAGTAGGAAACCAACAACGGAGACACCCTATTTAATGGATCCGATGCGTCATGAAGAATTACCACTGTGTGCTAATTTTCCAGATGCATGTCGCAATTGGGCTGGATTCATCATACCTCGCTGGTTAGAACCTGATAGTCAAACTGATGCTAATACCGAAAGACAGGACCGTCACAGAAGGTAATAATAGAGCGATAGGGTTTTAGAGTTTATCTAGAACCTTTCCAGCGCAGTATTTGGTGGTTTTGAAGCGTTGGAAAGGTTCGTGTTTATCAATTAGTCTGTTTCGAGCCTTCAATTTAGCATAAAAAAGTAAGGCCCCAATCTCTCTTCCCTTTAATTAGGCTGCAAACCTAAATGTTCCCAAGTGGTACCTAGCCTTACTCGAACATCATCAGCAAGATAAGGCAAGGCCTCCCAGGCGTCGGGAGAGTCTGTAGGGATAAGTCCGCTTGTACACACAGCAATTCGACAACGGTATGGAATGCCTAGATGGGTTACATAATCATCAAGCTCATAGTCCACGGGTTGGTTATTTCCTAAAGTTGCCGTTTCTGTCCACATTTCAATGGTTAGCCAATCAAAATTATCAGGAAGGCCGCTGTCAACAAAAAGAATTTTTTCAGGTTCTTCGTTGACGTTATTTGTTGCGGTGTGATTACCCTCAGTTCCATTGTTTTCAACTTCAATACTCAGGCGTTCTGGGCCACTCCAAGTATTTCCAGTCAGGGTTATGGGTGTAGTACTGTTAAATATTCGCAATAGATGGTTGTAGGGTTCGACATCATAGACTTCGTCGCGCAAGAATCGAAATCCTCCAAAAGTGTTATCTACGAATTCATAGCTCATGCCTTCCAAAGCAGTTGAATTAATATACATGCCCAGACTGCGCATGCCTTCAAAATAGTTATTATAAAACTGAGCGCCAACATTAGTATCAGTTGAGTCCCCTGCAACATCATGGGCGAAGAAAGAAACGATCTGCCCAGCAGCGCCTAAAAAGATATTGTTCTCAACTCTGAGTAAGCCTTCACGTAAACCAATTTGAAAATTGAAATCTTGATAATTTTGAAATGCTGCCCGCCAATCCATTGCAGCAGGCCCAAAAATATTGTTTCTGATGGTATTGGAGCCAGACATTTGCCCCATCTGGATCGCCTCTGTTCCGGTGCGAAGCACTCGGTTGTTATAGATTTCCCAATCAATTAATTTATGTTGGGGCTGCGCCTGTGTACTTCCAAGATAAAGACCTTCGCTACCGGTATCATGAATATATAGATCGTGGAGCTTGACGTTACGCATATGCGCACTACCAATATCATCGGTTTTAATGGTAATACCAGCAAAGCCGACTTCACGAACTTCAATATACTCCAATTCAAAGTCTGTTGCTGAGCTACCTATGGCAATACCCGAATTGCCATCACGCAGATAATCATCGTCAACCAATATGCCGTAACTGTCTCGAGAGTTCGCAAAATTACCACCCCTGTGGCCAGGGTAGTCTTCATGGCCGGTACCACTTTCAGGGTCATAGCGCCCGGTCAAAACCCAATTAGCACCGCCTCCGATGGAAAACAAATAATAGTGGTTAAGGCCTCCAACACGTACTTGTCCATCCTTGTTGGTAATAATTAATGGATCATCTGGCGATCTAATAGGTAAATTACCCAGACGTATAAATGCATACTGACCTGCTTGAATATAGAGTCTATCAAGTGTATTCCAATTAACATCAGGGTAACTAGCTTGCACATCTGGAATATGCATTGCGTTTTGGTTGTTAGGAGGTGGTAACACTAACACTTCTTCTGCAACGCCAAACCTGCCATCTTCTATTGGCCAAGCTAGAGTGTCAGTCGAGGTATCATCATCTGTTACAGTATCCGTTGTGCCAGTATCTGTATCCGTATCTGTCGTGTCTGTGTCTGTTGTGGTATCAGTATTGGTTGTACCAGTATCTGTATCCGTTGTGTTCGCTTCATCCGTTGTCTCTTCAGTTTCGATTTCTAAACAACCGGAAAGCAAAATAGCCAGAACCACAGTTATAGTTCGCATTAAAATGCACACTTGGTTTTTTAACAAGAAGCTAAATGAAGAACGGATAACACTGCTGAATATTTCAACTTTCATAATGTGTCCTCAATTCAGAAAAACAAAAAATATTTGAGAATTAACCTAGCAGCCGAAGTCTTCCGAAGCAATAACTGGCGAAAGCTCTTGCTAACTTTGCAATGGGTTTCGCAATTATTGTTTCCAACCGAAAACTGGTAATTTCTAATTCACAATGGGAAATATTTTTAATGATTTCAGACACTTTTTATTTGATTAATAAGTGAAAAACTAAACTATACCCCACAATTGGCCAAGACTTCTGGCTCAGAGCAATAATGAGTAAGGATAAATGCAAAGAGCCGTCGCTTCTAACTAGACTCTAACATTGTTATTAGTTGTATTTTCTTGAACCAAAGTCACAATAGAGCAATCAGATTTTGAAGTTAGTCGTAAAGCGCATTAAAGGCATTCTTGATGAACTCAAAAATTCCAATATTGCTTCTACCCATAGTCAGTTTATTTTGGCTTGTCGGCACAGTTTTTATTGGTGGGCTGAACTATCCAGATTACAGCCATGTTACTCAGTTTATGAGTGAGCTAGGTGCCTCAGGTTCAGAGCACGGTGGTTTGGTTAATTTCTTTGGATTTGTTCCTACGGAGTTATTTTTATTAGTATTTATTGGCATGGCATTTTTGCTCTTAAAAAAGAACACACTGGCTGTATTCGGTTTAAGTAGCCTCTCGGTTTATGCAACTGCTCTAATGCTCGCAGCTGTCTTCCCATGTGATTTCGAATGTCGGCCTGTGAATCCTACGTTGTCCCATAAAGTTCACATGATTTTAGGAGCAATAGCCTATGCATTTGCAATTTTGGGCATAGTACTAATGTCATTTGGACTAAAAAATTTACCTAATGGAAAACCAGTTTACACGTCGGGCCTGGGTATTGGCATTATTGCTTTATTTCTATATTTCAACATGACACCAGAGCTACCAATAGTTGGATTAGTACAAAGGCTGATGGAGATCTTGTTTTATTTTTGGTTTTTTATACTGGCAATTTATCTTTATAGACATCAGTAATTATATTATGACAAACCTATGAAAACTAAATTGCCCGGTAAACAATACCAGGTCGGCAGTGCACCATTTCATATTTATCATTCAAGCCGCTTACCGCTTCTGAAGCGCCAACCATAAGATAACCACCGGGTTTTAGACTTGAATGCATTCGTGAAAGAATGTCTTTTTTTAATTCTGCCGTAAAATAAATAAGTACATTTCGACAGAAAATAATATCGAACTTCCCTAAACTGCTATAGCTGTCTTTCAAGTTTAAAGATCTAAAATTCACTCGACTGGCAATACTGCTATTGATTTTCCAGCGGCCTGAATCTAATTCAGTGAAGTTCAATTTCATTTTAGCTGGATCTAAACCCCGCCCTAACGCAAGCATGGCATATTCCCCAGACTTAGCTTCTGATAATGCAGTGTGAGAAATATCAGTGGCCAGTATTTTGTCCCCTGTGATGGAATACTTTGGGTTTTTCTTTTTAAATTCTTCCAAAATTATTGAAATACTGTAAGGCTCTTGTCCTGTAGAACAGGCAGCAGACCAAATACTCAAGCCATGACGATTCTGTTGTTTCATCTCGGGTAAGATAGTGTTTCTTAAAATTTCAAAGGGATGAGCATCCCGAAACCAAAGGGTTTCATTGGTGGTCATTGCATCAATGACCTTGCTTTTTAACTCGCCACGAACATCTTTTTTTAGGATATCAATTAGTTGATCAATGGTCGTTAATTGCTTTTCTTTGAGTATCCCTCTAAGTCGGCTAGAGACCAAGTACTGTTTATTTTCACCTAAACAGATTCCAGAAGATTTCTCTAGAAAAGCAGAAAACTCCCGATAACCAGCTTCAGTTAATGCCATTTCAATTAGCCTTTGCTACTTAGCCAAGTTAGGCAATTCACCGCC
Source organism: Gynuella sp. (assembly GCA_028282465.1). Lineage (GTDB taxonomy): Bacteria > Pseudomonadota > Gammaproteobacteria > Pseudomonadales > Natronospirillaceae > JANQHX01. The sequence goes on along the minus strand of JANQHX010000056.1, from coordinate 108,164 downwards.
TTTGGATTCGATCTGGTTGGCAACAATTTCTGCCAATTCGTCGGGTTTAAACTTGGGTAAAAAATTATTCGCACCAACCTTTCTTACCATGGCTTCATTGAACACACCACTCAATGAAGTATGAAGCATGATGTACATGTCCTTCAGTTTTGGATGGTTCCGTATTTCCGCCGTCAAGGTATAGCCATCCATCTCTGGCATCTCAATATCGGAGATGATCATGAGATACTCATCTAACGGATCCTGCCCGTTGGCAATCAACTCCATTAAATGATCCCAAGCTTGTTTACCATCCATGAGCTTTGTTGTCTCTACTCCAACCTGCTCAATACAGCGCGTGGTTTGTTTCAAGGCTATTTTAGAGTCATCAACCACCAGCACTTTATAGGAAACAGCTTTTTCGGAAATATCATCGCTGACTAAGCCTTCTGTTACTTCTGTATGTAATGGAGATACTTCAGAAAGTATTTTCTCCACATCAATAATTTCTACCAGTTTGTCTTCCTGGCGAGTAACAGCGGTTAAATAATGCTCGTGACCTGAACCCTTTGGTGGTGGATGAATTTCTTCCCAATTCATGTTGATGATTCGTTCAACAGAGTTCACAAGAAAGCCTTGGGTTTTCATATTGTATTCAGTGATGATGACGAATTTATCTTTAATATCATCAATCGGTAGGTTACCGGTTGCCATACTCAAATCCATAATAGGAATGGTTCCACCACGAATATGAGCAACACCTCTAATAACAGGATTGCTCTTTGGAAGTGATGTTAAGTCAGGGCATTGCAGAACTTCTTTAACTTTGAATACATTGATCCCGTAAACCTGCTTTCCTTGCAAACGGAAGAGCAAGAGCTCTAAACGGTTTTGTCCAACCAACTGGGTCCGTTTATTTACATTGTCCAATACACCTGCCATAGGATACTCCGATAATTGGATTCAGCTTTACGGCACAAGCTTTGCTATTTCTTCATTCAAACTAACTTAAATAACAGATAAGCCAATTTGATGACGTCTGTACTAAAGCATAGACCGACATGGAACAACGACAAGCGATAACCCGAATAACACTGATGATTCTTTTGGTTGCGAGCGCTCCGGCATCGCCTGAGTCCCATGCTGCTCTGCAAATAAAAAAAGAGATCAAAGAAACCGTTTTAGAAAGCTTGGCCATTTTTTTTGACAACTTTGATCCAAGCAAACTTAAGGTAGGCTTTGAGCCCTCTCTCAATCATGTGAAATTCAATGCTTGCGACAAAAAGCTGACACTAAAACCTTTTAAAAAAGTCCCTTTAGGCAGAAAAGTCGTCAATGTCTCCTGTGCATCTGACTCTCCCTGGGCTCTTTATGTACCTATACACGTGTCATACAAGCATCAAGTGCTGGTATTTTCGAATTCACTCGCTAACACACAAGTAGTATCAGCATTTGACATTCAATTAGCTGAGCGAGACTTAGGGATGTTAAAGCAAGGGTTCTATGTGACATCCGAAGATGTGGTAGGGAAAGAAGTACGCCGACAAATTAATCCGGGTACCGTGGTGACCGCAAATCTGCTTCAACCAGCTGAAGTGATTCAGCGAGGAGATACTGTTTCCATACAAGCAAACCAAGGTTCTTTAAAAGTCAGTATGTCAGGAGAAGCATTAATAGATGGTCGCGTGGGCCAGCAAATTTCAGTGCGGAATCACTCCAGCAAAAGAATTATTAAAGCCGTAGTCGTTGAACCTGGACTGGTGGAAATCCCTTAAATGTTACAGACTGTAAAAAGTAGAAAAAAGTTATTAAAGTTTTTACCTAGCTTGCCGTTACACCACATAGCAGTCTGTCTAATGTAAATGGGGAAATGAGAAATGCCTATAAATATCAATAACTTAACTGGTACAACTGGAAACAGTTCGAAAACCAGAGGTAGTGACGAAGCAGCAAAATCAAATACCACTGGCCCTCAAGACAAGCCAGGGGCTCAAGCTGCCTCCGACAAGGTACAAATTAGCGCTGAAGCCAAGGTTATGAAGAAGCTTGAAAGCGAGATCAAGTCTTTACCAGATATTGATCAGAACAAAATTAACAGAATCAAAGATGCTCTGCGATCGGGTCAATATCAAATTGATTATGACCGCTTAGCAACAGCGATATCAAAGTTTGACTCGGAACTGTAACCCCTAAGCAGAATGTATTCTTAGACTGGCTGCAGTTCCCTCTTTTAATAGCGGGAAATAATTTATGAATACATCGGCTAACAGTAATGAGATGTTAAAAGGCTTCATTGAAGAAAAAACTAACCTTAGTAATCAACTGCTAATAGCACTAGAACAAGAACGAGAAGCACTACAAACCTCCGACAGAATACAGGTTCAGGCAATTACTAAGCATAAATCAGAACTACTGAAATCTCTGTCTGCCCTCACCGACCAACTAACAACCTTCGCTAACGAAAATCTTGGTCTTGAAAATCCCCAGCTTGAATTAAAGTCTTGGATAAAAAGACAAAGCTCAGTGGAGCTTCAACAAGAATGGGATACGCTTGCTAAAACACTTGAGAAAAACAAGTCTCTAAATGAAATGAATGGCGTTTTGATCAAACGAGCCAGCTTCAAGAATGAGTTTCTCAAGAAGCTTTTATTGATGGATGAACCAACAAATTCCTATGACCCTAAAGGAAAACAAAGCGCCACTAGAGCATCACATACCTTAGGAAAAGCTTAACTTCGAATTTGCGGGTTTTAGCTGCTAAGGTTAAATCATGTACATTGACAAAATGACACTGTTCATCTTAGGCGAAGTATTTGTCGTCTATTTGATTGTGTCGATATTTCTATTTCATCGCAGCCGACTTTTAAAAGTATTGATATCTCTTTTGAAAGAGCTCCGCCGTGCAAGGTCGCAGCGGGAACAGGCTAAGGCTCGCGAACTCGCCCGACAATACCAAGAGAATCGAAATCTAGCTAAAGATATCAATTTGGAAGGTCCTGAAACATTCAGCAACCACCTAGAAGTTAAGATTCAGTCGTTAACTCGTGAGTTAGAGGCATTACGATCTCAGGCACATGATACTGACGAGGCTATCGCCGATGAAGTCGCCTTTGACATCAGAAAATCTTATTTAATACTAGAACAACAGATTGAGCAGGAGCCTGACCGGGAAAAAGAGTTAATAGAAGTATTTATCGAAAAATACATCAGTACTGACTCAACCCATTCGGATACAGATGACCAATCAATAGAAGAGCTTAAAGATATTGTTCAGAAGCTGACCGGCGAAAATGTTCATTACCGAGCTAGAATCGAGAATCTAGAACGCTTCGAAGGGATGTATGAAGAAACTCATAAAGAACTGGCTAATGCTCGGGAAGCCTTAGCCAACTATCAAACCATAGACGAAAAAGTCCTAGATGGCATCGAACCCCGGCAAGAGAAATATACAGATAAAATTCATCAGTTAAAAAGTGAAAACTTTGATCTAAAAGAATCCATTAACAAGCTTAGACTCGAAGCGCAACAAGGAGAAAACTTAGCGCAGGCTGAGATTCAAGAAAAAATTATTGCTGATCAATCCAAGTACATGAAAGAAGCTGATGTTTGCATATCTCTGTTAGAGAAAGAGCTGGACGCAGCAAACAAAGAAAATATAGAGCTCCAATCAAAGCTTATAGAAGCGAAACAAAACGCCAAGTCATCTGCAGTCACAAGTGAACAACACCATGTTGAGCATTCGTCCGTAAACTCCATGCAAGAGCAACAAAGTATTCAAAAGAGCAGTGTAGAAACATTGAAATCTCAAATTGAGGAACTGAAGAATATTGAACAAGCCCAAAACGTTGCTGAAAAACAGGAAGTCGAAATAAATAAGCTAGAAAGATCCGTCATGGAAGCTGAAGGCTGCATCACTGTTTTAGAATCCGAACTGGATCGATCTACGGAAACGATATTAGAGCTTGAGCTGGAAATTCAAAAATTAACTCAGTTTGAAGATGAGAATGAAAGACTTGCTGAATCTCTTGAAGAACTCCTAGAAAGCACGAAAGACATGACGTCATGCATAGAAGATTTGGAACAAAAGAACAAAGAGCTACAGGCTGAATTGGATAAAGCTAATTTGCAAGAATCAGCCGAAGACGTGCTATTCAAATGAAGAAGGCCTCAATGGAGGCCTGGGTGTTAAGCTAGAACATCTGTTGCAACCTTGTAGGTTGGATCCTCGAGTACATTCACTTCACAAAGGTTACCAGCCTTTCTCAAGAGCTTTCGGCATTCCGGGCTAACATGTCTTATGTGAAGCGTTTTACCAAGCTTCTGATATTTCTCAGCCACTGAATCCAGTGCTTCAATGCCACTGTGATCGGCAATTCTAGAATACTGAAATTCTATAATCACATCGTCAGGATCTTTCTCCGGATGAAATATCTCTTTAAAGTTTGTCACTGAACCAAAAAATATGGGCCCGTGAAGCTCGTAAACTTTCGAACCTTTCTCATCAGTAGATTCTAATGCATAAATAGTTTGAGCATGTTTCCAAGCAAACACCAATGCCGAAACAATTACACCAACGACGACGGCAATAGCCAAGTCAGTTGCAACAGTCACTCCCGAAACCAATACAATTACCAAGGCGTCTGATTTTGGAATTTTGCCGACGATTCTGAATGAAGACCATTCAAAAGTACCCAACACAACCATGAACATAACACCAACCAAGGCTGCTAGAGGAATCATTTCAATTAAATCTGCGGCAAATAAAATAAATGCCAATAATACCAACGCCGCTGTAATACCAGACAAGCGACCACGCCCACCAGAATTAATGTTAATCATACTTTGGCCTATCATGGCGCAACCACCCATGCCGCCGAAGAAGCCGTTTACCGTGTTTGCCAGCCCTTGGCCTAAACACTCACGGTTACCACGACCGCGGGTGTTAGTTACTTCGTCAATAAGGGTTAATGTCAACAACGACTCTATCAAACCAACCGCAGCCAAAATCAAACTGTAAGGCAGAATGATCATTAGTGTTTCCACACTAAAAGCCACTTCAGGTAGAGAAAACATAGGCAACGAGCCTTCCAAGGATGCAGTGGCAGCTTGTTCTGCTGGTACCATATCTCTAACGAAGTCGATAACTGTTCTAGCTTCGAGACCACCAAAAACGACAGCAAGTGTGATAGCAACAATAGCCACAAGCCCAGAAGGTACAGCTGTGGTCAATTTGGGTAAAAAGTGAATAATGAGCATAGTGATAGCGACTAATCCAAGCATGGTGTACAGCATTGAACCAGACATCCATTCCATTTCACCCGATGCATTCTTCACCATGAACTGGCTTAATTGAGCTAAAAAGATAACGATTGCTAAACCGTTTACGAAACCCAGCATAACCGGATGAGGTACTAAGCGAATAAATTTACCCAACCGCAGAATACCGAAAGTCATTTGAAGCACACCTGCGAGAATGACGGCAGCAAATAAATATTCCACGCCATGCTCGGCCACTAGAGAAACCATCACAACCGCCATTGCACCAGTAGCGCCTGAAATCATACCCGGACGTCCACCAAACACAGAGGTGATCAATCCCATCATAAAGGCTGCATATAGGCCAACCATTGGCTCCACGCCAGCAACAAATGCAAATGCAACAGCTTCTGGGACCAGTGCGAGCGCTACCGTTATTCCAGACAAAACATCGTTTTTTATATTCGTCTGGTTGGTTTTAATTAAATCAAACATGAATCTACAATTTTCTCGGGAAGGGGCTGCTTAGAAGGCGGCGGATACTATCAGAATTGGGGTATAAAACACAGTTAATAGTTAGGTTGGAAGCCTGAAGCCTGAAGCCTGAAGCCTGAAGCCTGAAGTCTGAAGCCTGAAGCAATTATTAGCTTCTTGCTTCAAGCCTCCAGCTTCAAGCAAAAAAAAAGCTCACCGAAGCGAGCTTTTTCATTAGACGTTATTACCAGCTATAAATTACTGATCGCCTTCCATTTTCTGCTTAATCAAGTCACCAATAGTAGTAGGACCTGCAGCTACCTGCTCTTGCTCACGCATTTCTTTCAGAGCAGCTTTCTCATCGTCTTGATCTTTCGCTTTAATAGATAAGCTGATTACGCGGTTCTTGCGGTCGACGCTGATGATCTTAGCTTCAACTTCGTCGCCTTCTTTGAATTCGTTACGAGCATCTTCAACCTTATCGCGGCTGATTTCAGAAGCTTTCAATACGCCTTCAACTTCTTCACCTAAAGTGATAACAGCTGCCTTAGCATCAACTTCTTTAACCGTACCTTTAACGATTACACCCTTATCTTTTTCAGCAACGAATTCCTGGAATGGATCACTTTCCAACTGCTTAACGCCCAGGGAGATACGCTCACGTTCAGCATCAATAGACAGGATAATGGTTTCAATTTCGTCACCTTTCTTGTAACGACGTACAGCGTCTTCGCCCGCTTCGTTCCAAGAGATGTCAGACAGGTGAACCAGACCGTCGATACCACCTTCCAGACCAATGAAGATACCGAAGTCAGTGATAGACTTGATCTTACCTTTAACCTTGCCACCTTTCTCGAAGTTGCCCGAGAAAGCTTCCCAAGGATTAATTTGAGTCTGTTTGATACCTAGAGAAATACGACGACGTTCTTCGTCGATATCCAGAACCATAACCTGAACTTCGTCGCCAACTTGAACAACTTTAGATGGGTGGATGTTCTTGTTAGTCCAATCCATTTCTGACACGTGAACCAGACCTTCAACACCAGTTTCCAACTCAGCAAAACAACCGTAGTCAGTCAGGTTAGTAACCTTAGCTGTTACAACTGCATCTTCTGGGTAACGAGCCTTAATATCTACCCAAGGATCTTCGCCCAGCTGCTTCAGACCCAGTGATACGCGGTTACGCTCACGGTCGAATTTCAGAACCTTAACATCAATCTCGTCACCTACTGCAACGATTTCTGATGGGTGCTTGATACGCTTCCAAGCCATGTCAGTGATGTGCAACAGACCGTCAACACCACCCAGATCTACGAACGCACCGTAGTCTGTCAGGTTCTTAACGATACCCTTAACACTCTGACCTTCAGCCAGGTTAGCCAGCAGTTCATCACGCTCTTCAGAGTTAGCCTGTTCAAGAACCGCACGACGAGAAACAACAACGTTGTTGCGCTTCTTATCAAGCTTGATAACTTTAAATTCTAATGGCTTACCTTCCAGATGAGCTGTGTCGCGTACTGGACGTACGTCAACCAGAGAACCAGGCAGGAAGGCACGGATAGCATTCACATCTACAGTGAAACCACCCTTAACCTTGCCATTGATAACACCCATAACCACTTCGCTGTCTTCAAACTTCTGCTCAAGTTCCAGCCAGGATTCAGCACGTTTGGCCTTTTCGCGAGACAGTTTAGTGTCACCGAAGCCATCTTCTACGGCTTCCAGAGATACTTTAACTTCGTCGCCAATAGCAACTTCTAATTCACCCATTTCATTAAGGAATTGGGAACGAGGTACTACACCTTCAGATTTAAGACCAGCGTGAACAGTCACCCAGTCGCTATCGATGTCAACAATCACACCAGTGATAATTGACCCAGGGGCCATTTCTATGCCTTTAAGGCTTTCTTCAAATAGTTCAGCAAAAGATTCAGTCATTACGACAGTTACCTAAAAAAATGATCAACGGCGCTATCAACAGTCATTGTTTAATTTTAAAACTGCTAATAGAGCACAACCCCATTCCAGCCCACAGGGGTCAACCCTAGTTTGGTTTATGGCATCAATGCTGGTTAAGACAGCCATAAACCCCAAAATAAATGCCCAAATACGCAAAAACGCACTTCCCCGCCCTCCTTGTTTAAGAAAAGGAGATTGGAAAAGCACGTTCCAAAGACTTCCAGTTTTTGTTTATTTCTTCCAATACATTAGAAGAAGGTCAGTCTAAAAGCCCAGCCTCCGCGATCATGTTCATGATTTCTGCAAAGACTTCATCAATATTCTTGTCACTGCTGTCTAGAACGCGCGCGTCATCAGCAGGTTTCAGAGGAGCGACTGGACGGTTGCAATCGCGCTCGTCTCTTTGTTTGATCTCCTCAGTAAGGCGCGCGATGCTAACATCGAGTCCTTGCTCTTTCAACTGCAAATATCGCCTTTTCCCCCGTTCTTCTGCGCTCGCAGTTAAAAACACCTTCAAACTAGCATTGGGAAAAACAATAGTGCCCATATCACGGCCATCTGCAACTAGTCCCGGCTCTTCTTGAAAGGCTCGCTGTCGGTTTAATAGTGCCGCTCTAACTTCGGGTATGGGGGCAATTTTTGATGCCATACCACCCACTGTTTCGGTGCGAATAGCTTCGGTAACTTCCGCCCCTTCTAGGATAATCTTTACTTTGCCATTGGACTTTTCAAAAACCACGTCCAAATGCTCAGCTAGTAGGGCTAACGCTTCATTGTTTTCAATGGCAACACCATGATTCTTTGCGGCCAATGCTGTTAAACGATACAGAGCGCCTGAATCTAAGAAATGGAAACCCAACTTCTCCGCTAACATAGTAGAGATGGTTCCTTTCCCAGCACCACTGGGGCCATCAATGGTAATGACGGGTATTTGATCCATGTTTATTCCTCTGAACAACCTGAATTACGAGCTTCCAATATTTTTGAAAAATGGTCTCGCGCAACCTTGGCATCCATAAATACTTTTTTCATGTAGTCGCCATCCGATTTCTCAACCGCATCTCTTAACCGATGAAGCTCAGATAGAAACTGATCCAGCGCGGTGAGTACAGACTTTTGATTTGCTTGGAAGATGTCATGCCACATCACTGGATCACTAGCAGCAATTCGAGTGAAATCTCTAAATCCACCAGCAGCATAATTGAAGATATCTTTGTAATCTGAATTTTTTGCCAAGCTATCGACCAAATTAAATGCCAACAGATGAGGCAAATGACTGGTCGCGGCTAAAACAGAATCGTGCCTTTGTGGAGACATTAAATCCACCTGACCACCAACTGCTTGCCACATCGCTTTGACGATGCTTATCGCCGTTTTGTTGGTTTCGTCTTCTGGCGTTAAAATAATTTTTTGGTTTTGATAAAGGTTAGCTCTGGCTGCATGCACGCCACTGTTTTCTGCGCCAGCTATAGGATGGCCTGGAACGAAATTCTCGAACTGCGTTGTTGAAAGAAACTGTCGAGCACTTTCGACAATGGATTCTTTAGAACTGCCACCATCGGTCAGGATAGTCTCTGTTTTTAGGTAAGGTGCAATGGCAGCAATAATTTTTTCAGTTGTCAGAATAGGCACTGAAATAAAAATCACATCTGATTGAGAAACTGCAGTTTCCAAGTCAGCTTCAAAGTCATTAATTAGTCCAAGCTCTTTCGCCTTGGCCATGGTTTCAGACTTTCTGCTGTAGCCTATTACTTTGTTAAATACCTTTCTTTCAACACAGTCTTTCGCCAATGACCCACCAATAAGCCCCAGACCAATGACTAGTAAGTTACAGTCTTTTAACTGGAGGGTTTTCATACGCGATTCAATACGGTTTCTAGGGCAGCAAGAAAACGGTTGTTCTCTTCTTCAGTGCCGACACTTACCCTAAGAAACTCAGGCATGTTGTAATTAGCAACAGGCCGAACAATAACTCCTTCCTGTAGCAGCTCTTTAAAAATCAGATCTGCTTGTGGGCCAACTTCTACAGAAATAAAGTTGCCAACTGAAGGAATATAATTAAGTTCCAATGTTTGAAACCCGGTTTCAAGTTTAACCAAGCCTTTTGAATTTAGGTCACGGCTGGTTTCAATATAGGTTTGATCATCTATCGCGGCAATTGCTGCTGCCTGAGCGAGCGCATTGCTATTAAAAGGCTGTCGAACTCTATTCATTAATTCAGCGATGTCTGGCGATGATACGGAGTAACCAATTCTTAGTGCAGCCAAACCATAAATCTTACTAAAGGTTCGAGTCACAATTAGGTTTGGAAACTTTTTCATCAGCTTCACGCCATTTGGGTAGTTTTCTTGATCAACATATTCGAAGTAAGCTTCATCAAGCACAACTAACACGTTTTCTGGCACAGACTTTAAAAACGCCTTCAACTCACCCTTACTCAACCAAGTACCTGTTGGATTATTTGGGTTCGCGATAAAAATAATCTTGGTCTTTTCGGTTATGGCATTTGCCATTTCATCTAAGTCATGACCCCAATTACGTGCTCGAGTCACCACCATTTGAGCGCCAATTGATTGGGTCAACAATGGATAAACCGCAAAGCCATGCTCGGAAAAAATGATTTCACTGTTACTGTCGGCAAAGGTATGGGCAATGATCTCAAGAACTTCGTTAGAGCCATTTCCAATGGTGATTTGTTCGGGTGAAACGGCCAGCTTCTCAGCCAATGCCATTTTTAATTTATAACAAGAACCATCTGGGTAACGGGTCAGATCTTTTGTCACTGCTTCTATGGCCTTTATGACTGAATCACTTGGCCCTAAAGGATTTTCATTACCCGCTAATTTAATAATATTTGAAATACCTAATTCTCGTTCCAGTTCTTCAATTGGCTTTCCTGGTACGTAGGGTTGTAATCCTTTCACCCCTTGATTAGCTAATTCAAATGCATCGGTTGTCATTATTTTGTCCCTAAGTTACAGCACAGCTTTTGGATAAGAACCTAATTCCCTGACTTCCAAGGAGACTTTCTTAATCTCGGTCAGAGCCTTTTGAACATTTTCATCTTCTTCATGTCCTATGAAATCAATGAAAAATACGTAAGTCCAATTACCACTCGGAGCAGGACGAGTTTCTAATCGAGTCATGTCGATATCGAAATCGTAAAAAGGCTTCAGCAGTTTATACAAAGCACCGGGTTCGTTATGCATGGCAACAATTAAAGACGTTTTATCATCGCCACTGGGTTGTACTGCATTTGGGCCGATAATTAAGAACCGAGTTGAATTATCTGGATTGTCTTCAATCTTTTGATTAAGAACGTTTAAACCATATTGTTCTGCAGCTAGGGTTCCGGCTATTGCGGCGGAATTCCATTCTGATTTAACTCGTTTTGCTGCATCCGCATTACTGCTCACAGCAATACGCTCAGCATGGGGCATGTAAGTATCTAGCCATTTGCGGCATTGAGCTAATGACTGTTGGTGTGAGTAAACACGGGTAATGTTTTCAGTGCGTGTGTTTTCACCCACTAAAATATTTTGGTGAATTCTGAGTTCTACTTCACCCGCAATTTTAACCGTTGAACCAGTACCTAAAAAACTATCAAGGGTATGGTTAACGACCCCTTCTGTGGAATTTTCTACAGGCACTACACCATAGTGAACAGCACCAGCCTCTACTTCACGAAATACTTCATCAATGGCATTCATGGGCTTAGTATTCACCCAATCGCCAAAATGTTTAATTGCAGCTTGCTGCGTGAATGTGCCTTCTGGTCCTAAATAAGCAACAGTTAAAGGCTGCTCTAAGGCCAAACAAGCCGACATCACCTGCCGAAAAAGTCGGGCCATATCTTCATTAGATAACGGCCCTACATTTCTTTCCATCACACGATTCAGAACCTGAGCTTCTCGTTCAGGCCGATAAAAAACTGCATTTGCAGATTCTTCATCTTGCAATTTAACATGAGCCACTTCTTGAGCACATTCAGCACGCTCAGAAATAAGCTTCTGGATCGCATGATCAATATCATCAATTTGATCACGCAACTGTATTAGTCGTTTAGTATCGACTGGCTTCATTGTTTTTTAATTATCCGTTTCTTTTTTCAAAATCTGCCATGAAGTTAATCAAGGCATCCACTGCTTCTTCTGTAACAGCGTTATAAATGCTGGCACGCATGCCACCCACACTTCTGTGACCCTTAAGCGTCAAAAGATTCGCTTCGGTGGCTTCAGACAAAAATACTTTATCCAATTCTGCATTTGCCAAAGTGAATGGAACATTAGTGCGTGAGCGATTGTTCACTGCAACCGGGTTTGCATAGAAATCACTAGCATCAATAAAACCATATAGCTTAGAAGCCTTACGCTCGTTAATTTCCTGCAAGGCTTTAACGCCACCCTGACGTTTCATCCATTTGAATACTTGCCCGCACAGATAAACCGCCAATGTTGGAGGGGTATTTAACATGGAATCTGCATCAGCATTTTTTTGATAATCAAACACTGATGGTGTCGTTGGTATTGATTTACCCATTAGATCTTTACGTACGATCACCCAGCATACCCCTGAAGGCCCGATATTTTTCTGAGCACCCGCATAGATCAAACCAAACTTAGACACATCAATTTCATGGCCAAGAATAGAAGAGGAGTAATCTGCAACTACAGGAATATCGCCATTGGTAGGAATGTAATCATATTCAACACCGCCAATGGTTTCATTGGGCGTGTAGTGAATATAGGAAGCATCAGCGCTGAGCTTTAACTCTTCCTGGGCAGGCGCGTAAGTAAAGTTCTTATCTTCACTGCTTCCCGCAATATTCACTTCACCGTATTTTTTAGCTTCGGCAATGGCTTTTTTCGCCCAGGCGCCGGTGTGGATATAGTCAGCTTTACCTGTGTGCATCAGATTCATAGGAATCGCCGAAAATTGAGCAGTCGCCCCACCCTGTAAAAACAACACTTCATAGTCGTCGGAAATATTCATAAGATCCCGAAGATCCTGCACGGCTTCGGTAGCCACCTGCACATACTCAGTTGAGCGATGGCTCATTTCCATCACTGACATACCTGTGCTTTTAAAATCTAATAATTCTTTTTGTGCTATTTCCAATACTTCAGTTGGCAGAGCCGCAGGGCCCGCAGAGAAATTATATGCGCGAGTCATTTCCAGTATTTTCCTTGATTCTTGTTTATTCTTCTGCCGGTGCGCTATCGCTGCTATCAGCTGCTCCGGTATCCGATGCGTTTTCTACAGAGTTTTCATCAGAATCATTCTGATCTTCGTCATCGTCTTCTTCAATACGCTCAACACTTACCAATTTTTCGTCTTCTGCAACTTTAATCAGGGTAACCCCCTGGGTGTTTCTACCCAGTACAGAAATCTCATCAGCCCTTGTTCTAACCAGTGTCCCCTGGTCAGAGATAAGCATGATGTTGTCACCCTCAAAGAGCTGGACGGCACCAACCAATGAACCATTACGGTCGTTGACCACCATCCCAATAACACCCTGGGTTCCTCGTCCTTTGGTTGGGAATTCCGTAGAAGCAGTTCGCTTGCCATAACCCTTTTCAGATACGGTCAACACAGTGCCGGATTCTTCTGGAATAATCAGAGAGATAACCTTGCACTCGTCAGCCATTTTTATGCCCCGAACACCTCTTGCTGTTCTACCCATCTCTCGAACCGCTTCTTCCGGGAAACGACATACTTTACCGTTAGAAGCGGTCAGCATGATGTCTTTAGTACCATCTGTAATGGCTACCCCCACTAAATGGTCACCGTCATCTAGGCTCAAGGCAATAAGACCAGAAGAACGTGGACGGGAGAATGCTTCCAAAGAGGTCTTCTTAACCGTACCACTGGAGGTTGCCATAAATATGAATTTTTCTGGATCGTAATCATTAACAGGTAATACCGCTGTTACTCGCTCATCTGCTTCAAGCTTAATGATGTTAACCAAAGGTCGCCCTTTGGCCGAGCGACCTGCCTGCGGCACTTCCCAAACCTTCATCCAGTGAACTTTTCCTCTGTCGGTAAAACAAAGGATGTTGTCGTGGGTACTGGCAACAAATAAGTGAGCGACATAATCGTCGTCTTTAACCGCTGTCGCCGACTTTCCTTTACCACCTCGACGCTGGGCTTGGTATTCAGTCAGTGGCTGACTCTTGGCGTAACCACCATGGGAAATAGTCACCACCATGTCTTCTTCGGTAATCAAGTCTTCCATGGCGAAGTCTTGCTGAGAAACCATGATTTCTGTCTTACGCTCGTCACCATATTCTTCAAGAATGGCTTCAATTTCTTCCCGTATCACTTCCATCAGGCGCTCAAAGCTATTCAAGATGTGCAAGAACTCTGCAATGTCATCCAGAATGCTCTGGTATTCGTTAATGATTTTGTCACTTTCTAAAGAAGTAAGTTTTTGAAGACGCAAATCCAAAATGGCTTGAGCTTGAACAGGGCTTAAGAAATAAGCACCATCGCGAATGCTATACTGTTCTTCAAGATCTTCAGGACGTGAAGCATCTGAACCCGAACGCTCAAGCATTGCAGACACCTGCCCCAACTGCCATGAACGTTCAACTAATTTAATTTTGGCTTCACTCGCATCTTTTGAAGTTTTGATGACTTCAATAATTTCATCAATATTAGCCAGGGCCACTGCTTGGCCTTCCAAAATATGAGCACGCTCTCTAGCCTTGCGCAAATCGTAAATCGTACGACGAGTCACCACTTCGCGACGGTGGCGAATAAAGGCTTCAATTAATTCTTGCAGATTTAAGGTTTTCGGCTGACCATCAACCAGCGCAACGGTATTGATACCAAACACAGACTGCATCTGGGTTTGGCTGTAAAGGTTGTTCAGAATGACGTCCGCCACTTCGCCCCGTTTAAGGTCGATGGCGATACGCAAGCCGTCTTTATCCGACTCGTCACGCAGCTCTGAAATGCCTTCGATTTTCTTATCTTTGACCAGCTCAGCAATCTTTTCGATCAAGCGAGCCTTGTTCACCTGATAAGGTACTTCGGTGACAATAATGGATTCGCGACCACTCTTATCATTGGTTTCAATATGGGTTTTGGCGCGAACATAGATACGTCCACGACCAGTACGGTAAGCATCAACAATACCTTTCTTACCATTAATGATGCCGCCGGTTGGGAAATCTGGACCCGGTACATATTCCATCAGCTGATCCACTGTGATGTCCGGGTTTTCAATCATGGCCAAACAACCATTGAGCACTTCTGTCAGGTTGTGAGGAGGAATGTTGGTGGCCATACCCACCGCAATGCCTGAAGATCCATTCACTAATAATGCCGGCACTTTGGTTGGTAGCACTTCAGGAATGAGCTCTTGGCCATCATAGTTAGGCTGAAAATCGACGGTTTCTTTATCTAAGTCAGCCAACAATTCATGGGCCAGTTTTTCCATGCGAATTTCTGTATAACGCATAGCAGCAGCGGAGTCACCGTCAATGGAACCAAAGTTACCCTGGCCATCCACAAGGGTATAACGCATGGCAAAATCTTGAGCCATACGAACAATGGTTTCATAAACCGCTGAATCACCATGGGGGTGATACTTACCAATTACGTCCCCAACCACACGGGCAGATTTTTTATAAGGTTTGTTCCAGTCATTGCCCAGAACATTCATGGCAAAAAGAACACGACGGTGCACTGGTTTAAGTCCATCCCGGACATCAGGCAGAGCCCTTCCGACAATAACGCTCATGGCGTAATCTAAGTAGGACTGCTTCAATTCTTCTTCGATGTTAATTGGAAGAATTTCTTTGGCCATATCAACCATAAATTGATGGTTCCTTACTGTACTGAATTAGGTGATTCTGGCGGCGAAATTGATCAGTAATTGTTCTAATTTTAAAGCCGCAAAATTAGCCCGAGATTCTAACATAAAATTGCGAAATCTAACTACTTTACCGTCGAAAATCAGACACTTACCCGAACAGTGCGGACACAACATAGATACTTGGGTTGTGGCCTGATAGGATTCCCCGCTATTTTAATTGTCGCCATTTAATCGTTGAGGGAACCTCATGGAATCAGTTCATAAAATCATTAGTGCTCGGTGGGTAGTCCCAGTCAATGAATCCAGAGACATTTTGGAAAACCATTCTGTGGTGATAAAGGAAGACAAAATCGTTGAAATTCTAAAAACTGAAGAAGCGTTAACCAAATATCAGCCGGATGAAAAAATTGCTTTGCCGGGCCATGCCCTGATTCCAGGTTTTGTGAATTCCCATGGTCATGCCGCCATGACTTTATTCCGTGGAATGGCTGATGATTTAGAGTTGATGACTTGGTTGAACGATCATATCTGGCCCGCTGAAGGTAAATGGGTGAGCCCTGAATTTGTTGCTGATGGTACCCGATTCGCCATCGGCGAGATGATTCGATCAGGCACGACCTGCTTTTCTGATAATTATTTTTATGGCGAAGAAGTCGCCCAGGAGATTTTAAAATCTGGGATTAGAGGACAGATCTGTTCGACCGTTATTGACTTTCCGACTCCTGGCGCTGAGACACCAGATGAAGGCATTCAAAATGCCATGGACCTCTGGGAAAAATACAAAGACAACGACTATGTGATGCCTATTTTTGGCCCGCACGCACCTTATACCGTCTCTGACGAGCCCTTTAAAAAGATCATTAAACTCGCCAAAGAAAACAACATCCTCATTCAAATGCATGTCCATGAAACTCAAACTGAAGTCGATGGCAGTATCGAGCAATATGGCAAGCGGCCAATCAAACGCCTTCATGATCTAGGATTGCTAGGGCCACACATGCAGTGTGTCCACATGACTGCGTTAAATGAAGAAGATATTGAAATCATTGCTGAAACCGGCAGTCATGTCATGCATTGTCCTGAATCCAACTTAAAATTGGCGAGCGGGTTTTGTCCTGTTCATAAGCTGCAAGAAAAAGGCATTAATGTGACCTTGGGTACCGATGGTGCCGCATCCAATAATGATTTAGATATGCTTGGTGAAATGCGCACAGCAGCTCAGCTGGCAAAAGCGGTCGCTCAAAATGCTGAAGCATTACCTGCCTATGAAGCCTTAGCTTTAGCGACTATTAATGGTGCTAAATCAATGGCTAAAGAAGATAAATTCGGTAGTCTTGAAGCCGGTAAATTTGCAGATGTTGTTGCGGTAGATCTTTCAGATCTGGAAAGCCAGCCAATTTTTGACCCTGTTTCCCATATTGTTTACGCCACTACCCGGAATCAAGTAACGGATGTTTGGGTTGGCGGTAAACAATTACTTGCCAACAGAGAGCTAACAACCTTGCCTATCAGTGAATTGATTGCCACTGCAATCGAATGGAAAGAGAAAATCGTAAAAGGTCGAGAGCAAACCGCTGAAAAATAACCGTTGCGAGTGATGACCTGATATGACAACCAATATTGATAAAGCAGAAATAGCAAAATTTGAAGCCTTAGCCAGTCGGTGGTGGGATCCTGAAAGTGAATTTAGGCCGCTTCACCAGATTAATCCGTTACGAGCTAACTGGATTGATGAGAGAGCTCAGGTAGCAGGTAAAACCATTCTGGATGTAGGCTGTGGCGGTGGTATTTTAACTGAAGCTATGGCCCATAGAGGTGCTCAAGCTAAGGGTATCGATATGGGGGAAGCACCGTTAAAGGTTGCACAACTCCATGCCCTTGAAACAGGTTTGGAGTCTGTTGAATATCAACAGATACCCGTTGAACAACTGGCTAATGAACAACCAGAAAGCTTTGACATTGTGACTTGTTTAGAAATGCTTGAGCACGTGCCAGACCCAGCCTCTGTTGTATCTGCCTGTGCAAAATTGGTAAAACCGGGTGGCCAAGTATTTTTTTCTACACTGAATCGCAATCCAAAGTCTTATTTGTTTGCAATTATCGGTGCGGAATATGTGCTTAACCTACTACCCAAGGGCACCCATGACTATCGCAAATTTATCCAACCGTCAGAACTGGCTGGGTACGTACGCCAAGCTGGTTTATTACTCGGCGACAGTACGGGTCTGACTTACAACCCAATAACTAAGAGATACAAACTCGTGGCTAACGACATGTCCGTGAACTACATGTTCCAGACAACTAAGCTCGACCAGTAGGCCCGACTAAAATCAGGACATTTACATGGAATCCCCCTCCGCCATTATTTTCGATTTGGACGGCACCCTTGCCGACACCTCGGCAAGCTTTATTGAATCTATTAATTTCGCTCTAACTAAATTTGGTCACCCGATGTTGGATGACGAAACCATTCAGAAAAACATTTCCGGTGGTGCCCGCGGAATTATCCGCATGGTGGAGGAGTTTACTCCTCAGCAAGTTGAAGAAATTCGAGATGTGTTTATTGAATACTATGAGCCCATCGCCAAACAAAATGTGATCGCCTATGGCGACTTAGTGAATACCATCAAAAGTCTTCATAAAGAAGGTATGAAACTGGCGGTAGTCACTAATAAACCGGAAGTATTGGCTCAACCGGTTTTACAGCAAATGGGAATCTTGGATTGTTTTGAAATTGTTATTTGTCCAGAGCATGTGAAAATTGTGAAACCTGATCCCGAAGGGATTTTAAAAGCTTGTACCCATATGCAAGTTGACCCAGCCAACGCCATCTATTGTGGCGATCACCGAAAAGATATCGAAGCCGCAAAAAATGCAGGCACCAAAAGCATTGCGGTGCCATTTGGTTTCGTGCCTGAACATGAAACCCCTGAGACCTGGGGCGCAGACTGGATTTGCCAACAGCCAGAAGAGTTTGACCGCCTGTTGTTAGAATTTATTCAGGAAGAAGTATGAGTTTTGAAATCCCATCAGACATTCTCAACAACAAGCAGTTGTTAGCGGGAAAAAAGATATTAATTACTGGCGCTGGCGCCGGTATCGGAAAACAAGCTGCTCTAACCTTCGCTGAATTCGGAGCCACAGTTATTTTGCTCGGCAAAACCGTAAAAAAACTAGAGCAGGTTTATGATGACATTATGGCATCAAAAAACCCTGAACCCTTCATTTACCCCTTTGATTTAAACACCAGGGATCTCAAGCCCTACCAAGAGCTTGCCAATGCGGTAGAAAACGAGTTGGAAGTGATCGACGGCTTACTTCACAACGGTGGTGTATTAGGGGATCAAAGCCCAATTGAAACCATCTCGGGCAAACAATGGGACGATGTGATTCAAACCAACCTCAACTCAAATTTTCATTTAACCCAGGCCTTGCTTCCTTATATCGAAAAATCTGAACATGGACGAATCGTTTTCACCTCTTCAAGTGTTGGACGAAAAGGCAGAGCTTTTTGGGGAGCTTATGCTGTCAGCAAGTTTGGAGTGGAGGGCCTAATGCAAACATTGGCAGACGAGCTGGAAAACATCAGCAAAACCAGAGTCAACAGCATCAACCCTGGCGCAACGCGAACCGATATGCGGGCAGCAGCTTATCCGGCGGAAGATCCAAATACCCTAAAAACGCCGGCTGAACTTATGCCGCTGTATCTGTATTTAATGTCTAACGATTCTCAGAGTGTCCATGGACAGGCAATTGAAGCAAAAGACTTCATTTAGCAAACCCTTTATAAAATCCAATAAGATAAGATCTAACTAGAAGATGGATTTTCTGTTTGAGGGCTTTTAGGCCCTCAAACAGCAACCAAATCACTGGGAGCAGAAGTTAGTCATAAAAACTTCAAAATTTCAGTCAAAAAGCTGCCATTCGTAGATTTTGACACCGGCAAATATCTGCACTTAGCCATCAATTTGCAGGTCACAAGCGGCAATACATTTCCTTACAAAACAACAATGACTCTGAAACCGTTACTATCCAAGGCTTTCAGCAACTAAACATTGATTCTGAATCAACCGAATTGGCTAATAAAAAACCTTTGGCACACTTCTGGCTCTAGTTACAAGCAGTTTTAGTTTAAACGCATTTAATGCCTGGAAATTGACTTATGACTAGCAGTTATCAGCCTCCAGTGGCTCTTCAGGAAAGTAAAACTTTCATGCATCAAACGGATATTAACAAGTTGGTGGCAACTCAAAGCCTGCTTGCTAAGGATAAACTTAAGGATGTCCGTCTACGCTTGAGCACCTTATTTCAAAGCACCCTAGAGCTAGAAAAGCTTATGGGTATTCTGTTTGATGAGCTAAAGCCAATTCTGGAAATTGACTGCATACGTTTTCAGCATGAAACCAATAACATTCGGCACACCGTAGGCAGACAGGCTAAGCATCAAGTGAGCTACCGCTTGACCTCTGGGGACTCCTACTATGGCGACATCAGCTTCAGTCGCTCAAAGCGTATCCGTGAAGAAGAACTTAGTTTTATTGAGTCTTTAATGGATCTGTTCGTGTTTCCCTTAAGAAATGCTTTGCAGTATCGACAGGCTATAGAGTTTGCACTCACTGACCCGCTCACCGGTGCAGGTAACCGACAATCCATGAGCAAAAGCTTAAAACATGAGGTTGAACTGGCAAATCGATATCAACAGCCTCTGTGTATTTTAATGCTAGACATTGATCATTTTAAAAAATTTAATGACCAATATGGCCACCAAACTGGCGATTTAGTACTGCAATCTGTCAGCTCAATGGTTAAAGGCTGTATTAGAAATTCTGATCAATTATTCAGATATGGCGGCGAAGAGTTTTTGGTAATTCTTAACCAGTCAGAATTGGAACAAGCACTGAATATTGCAGAACGTGTCAGATCGGAAATTTCGAAAACGCCAGTTTTTAAAGAAGGTCGAGAGCCGGTCACGGTTTCAATCGGCGTTGCAAACTATGTAGAAGGCAGCCATGAAGACCTCATTAAAGCTGCAGATATGGCACTCTATAAAGCTAAAAACACAGGTCGCAATAAAGTCTGCCGTGGCACCATGGTAACCAATTCTTTTCAAATCAATTCATAAGTTTCTAGTTGATTTAAACTCAGAAATCCTTATAAAACGTCACTCCAATTAGTGAGTGGCGTTTTCATGTCCAAAAAGAAAAAAAGAGACATTCCCGTTTTCGATCAACCGATTATTGAAACACATTGTCATCTAGACTTTCTAAAAGAACAGTCCATCGACATAACTTTGGAACAAGCCCGTGCTCACAACATCGAGCATGTCGTAACAATCGCTACTCAACCTGACAATCTAGATACGGTGTTGAATATTGCTGAGCAACATACCAATGTATTTGGAACCCAGGGCATCCACCCCCATGA
Source organism: Gynuella sp. (assembly GCA_028282465.1). Classification (GTDB taxonomy): domain Bacteria; phylum Pseudomonadota; class Gammaproteobacteria; order Pseudomonadales; family Natronospirillaceae; genus JANQHX01. Next base: position 87,250 of record JANQHX010000056.1, on the reverse strand, counting down.
CGCTAAATATTTTGACAGCCAAGTTGAGCAAAAAATCAAAGAGAATTTAAAACACCCGAAACTGTTGGCGGTGGGAGAAATAGGCTTAGATTATTTTTACGGCCACTCTGACACAGAGTCACAACAACAGGCATTTGAAACTCAACTACAAATCGCAGTCGACCTCGATCTTCCAATAGTGGTTCACACGAGAGATGCCGATGCTGATACTCAAAGCATCCTCGCTAACTTTGCAAACCATTTAAAACAGAAAGGTGTTATTCACTCGTTTACCTCAAGTTTGGAGCTGGCAGAATTTTGTTTGGAAGAAGGTTTTAGCCTAGGTTTTAATGGTATTTCCACTTTCAACAAAGCAGAAAATGTTAGGGAAGTGATGGCGGCTACACCATTAAATAGAATTCTTCTTGAAACCGACGCTCCCTACTTAACCCCCACGCCTTATCGGGGCGTTGAGAATGCACCTAAATACCTGCCGTTCATTGCCGAGAAAGTTGCAGAGGTAAAGGGAATAGACCTTGAGCAAGTACTTACTCAGTGCTATGAGAACTCTGTGAGTGTTTTTAATTTGAAAAACGCCTAAAACCTGAGTGCATAAAACTAGATGCACTTTTATATTAAGCATAATTAAAGACTAAACCGACTTAATTGTGAAGAATCTGCTAGGTCTTCATCCTAATTTTTGGCGTGGTATCCAGCTCAAAATTGACTTCTGGCAAACAATAAAGAATTCTTTCCGATTCAACACCTAACTCGATAAGATGAGTTTTAACCAAGTCTTCCCTTTTATCGCCAATCTCGATTAAAGCTTTTACCTGTTCTTCATCTAAGTCTACTGTGGTGTAGCCATTGTCTTCTGGTACTACTGTGGCGCAGGTTTTTACAATCAGTTTGGGGCGATCTTTCATAAGTTGTGCCATTTGTGAAAGATACTCTTTTTGTTCTTCATCAAGCTCAAATTGCTGAACACCGAAATGTAATGGCTCAAATCGAACTTTCAATAATAAATCGGCACCAGACAAACTTATTTTGACAACCTTCGAATAAGGCACAAATAAATCAATGAGGAAATTACGAGTTTTCGTCATAGCCGCTTTTTTAATAAGAATGGATGCAAAACTCCCTAGGCCAAAAGACGGATCGGAAATATCTCCTTTTACTGGCACCTTGAGTTCAAGATTGTCGTTTTTGTCCTTCAAGGTATTGATGGCTTGATTTAAAGGCATCGCAGCGCCGTTTTTTAAATCCTGTTCATCGAAATTATTGGTATTCCCCAGTTTTAGTCCGGCAACATTAATAACAGATTCACCTTCAAGTTGGTCTTCGTTAATGGAGATATCAATAACGGAATCTAATTGCCCGGTCACCAAATCAATTCCCATGGCATCTCTCACATAACTTGATACCTTGGGCAGTGAGTACTCAGTGACCTCAATTTTTGCGTTGGCATTCACTTTTTCAGTAAAAGGTTGTGCTGCTCCAACAACCGAGAGCTTGGTGTACTTACCGGTTTGCGTGATCACTTCAAAATCAGTCGCCTGATTAATATCAACATTGGTAACACGACCGACTTTCAAGGATTCAATGACAAAGGTTTCGGAAAATTCGGGAGTTACACTTTGATCTTGAAAGCTAACCTCCGAGGAGCCAGAAAACTCTAAACCAGTAAGATCAAAATAAAACGCTTCGTCACTGCTGGTAGAATCAGGCTCAGTTTCAGCATCAGTATTTTGGCTGGATTCGGTGTTGGATGAGCTGAAATCAGGGATGCCAATCATTTCTCCATTTTCATCGAGTCTCACATCTGCATTTAGATTTACAAGATTAATAAACCCAATATTTGCCCTTGATTCAGAAAAATCAACGGAAGACAGTTTGAACTGATCTAGAGATAACAGAGGATTTTCAATTCCCGAAGCATTTAACGCTTGTAAGTTTTCAAACTCAATTCCATTGTTCCTTATTTGAAGATCTTCGGACCAATTCAGTTCCGTTTGAAGTACATTTAACGACTTTAAGGATACTATTTGATTTTCCGGATCATCTTGTGCAAGGGAAAAATCCTGTAACCCATAAGTCATTTCGGAAGTTAGCGTTACAGAACTATCAGAGGCCAGTTGAGCATCTAGGTTTTTAATATTGAGTGTTTGTGCAGCTGACTGAGTAATCCAGTTTTCATATTTTCCTTGTAAACCATTAAGAGACAAAACTAGATCTGGTATTAGAATGGCTGTGGTGTCGGGGGTTGTTTGTACATTAGCGTCAAATGACAGTGAAACATCGCCAGCTAACTCTACTGCATATTCCATAAGAAGAGGTTGTAAATGACTGAGCTGGAAGCCATCTAAATTAAACTGAAGGTCGAAATTACCATTTTCATTTACCTGTTCAATTGAGGCTATCAGCGAAAGCTCGCTTTGGTTGACTAAACCTTCTACTTTAATGTCAGCATTTATTTCTTGACCAACCGCTCTGAGATCTTTCAGTAACAACTCTTTAATGGTTAAAGAATGATTTTGTCCATTAACAATGGCATTTAACTGAAAATTAATGAGTCTAGCATCCGGTAGAAAAACGCCTAGGGCTTCCCCAGAATTTACCTGAACGTTATTTTCCTGAACATTCAAATTGGCTTCACTTTCAGAGGAGGTTTGTAGCTCTGATAAATTAAAGCCAGCAATGATTAGCTCTTCTCCACTCAATTGAGCATCTACTTGAAAATCTTCTATTACAAATTCAGTGATTTCTATTTTCTTCAGCAACAATTGCCAAATGGATATTTGAACCTTACCAGCAATGAGTGAAGCTTTAGTAACGGATTCATCATCATTCAACTGAAAGTTTTTGACGGTGACAGATGCATTAAATGGGTTGATGCGAACAACGGACTTGTCTGCGACTGACAACTGATAATGGGCTAAAGCCTCATTGCCAAAGTATCTGACCAATATAGGGGAAAAAGACCATAAGAAAACTAGTGTAATTAAACCTAAAGCAAAAAATCCAATAATGGTGTTAGAAACAATCTTCTTGACATTCATCTAGAGAATTCCCTTCCATGGGTGATGCGTTGATAAATCAAGGCTGTAAACGTTCAATAGTCCAAGTGTTATTATCTTGCTGTTGGTACATAAATCTGTCATGTAGACGACTGGGTCTGCCCTGCCAGAATTCTATTGCATATGGGCGCACTCTATAGCCACCCCAAAAGTCTGGCAAAGGCACTTCTCCCTCTTTAAATTTGTTTTTAATTTGAGAAAACGCTTGTTCTAATAGTTTACGGCTTTGAATCATTTTGCTTTGTTGAGAAGCCCAGGCAGCAAGTTGAGAATCGTGAGGGCGGCTCAAGAAGTAGCTAGTGGCTTCGGCAATGGATAACTTTTCCGCTGTTCCGTAAATAATTATTTGTCGCTCCAGAGGAAGCCAAGCGAAAGACAAACAAACCTTATTGTTATTGGCTATTTCATGTGCTTTACGGCTTTTTAAGTTGGTGTAAAATACAAAGCCTTTGTTGTCGTATTGCTTTAGTAATACTGTTCTCAAACTAGGCTGACCAGACTCGGAAACTGTTGCAACGTTCATCGCAGTTGGGTCCGAAAACATTTCGCAGCTTAATGCGTGATCTAACCAATCTTGAAATTGTTCAATAGGATCCGGCTTTAAGTCGGCAAGATCCAAACCATTTTTAAGATATTCACGGCGGATGTCGTTTAATTCCATGATGTTCCAATTAAATTTTGTTCCGGAAGGAATTTTACTACGTAAACCATTGTCGAATGGGTCAAACGTATAATACAAACTATACTTCCCCAATGGAAACTCGGTGGACCGGAGATTAATTATGGCACTAACTGCATCAAATATGACCCCGCTTGGAAGCCAGCTGCAACCATTTTCTTTGACTGATGGGGAAGGGAATTTTGTCTCATCTGAAGATATCAAAATGCCCAATGGGTTATTGGTGCTATTTACCTGCAACCATTGCCCGTTCTCGATGCATATCTCGTCTTATCTATCGACTTTGAATAGTTGGCTGGAAAATTTAAAAGTTGGGATGATTGCTGTGAATTCCAATGACATTGAAGCCTACCCTCAGGATGCTCCTGAATTAATGGCAAAAAGAGCACAGGAACATCAATACAATTTTCCTTATGTTTATGATGAAGACCAATTGGTTGCGAAAGAACTCGGTGCTGCCTGCACACCCGATTTCTTTTTATTTGATAACAAATCGCAGTTGATCTACCGAGGTCAACTGGATGCCAGCAGGCCAGGGAATGGAATACCCTTAACTGGAAAAGACCTAAAAGAAGCCGTTGAATTAATGATCAGTGGAAAGACTGTGTCTAAACAAAACCCAAGTGTTGGCTGCAACATTAAATGGAAAGCAGCCTAACTGGTACTTAATTGGTTTTAGTATTTATTATTTCGCATGGCGTCGAGTTCGTTGGCGCTGAGATTTTCGTTTTTCATGATCGTCTTTACCAAACAATGGTTGCCAAGGTGCTGGTTTAAGGTCGACTTCTTTCGCAAGGGCATCAACTTCTTTTCTAGGCATTTCTTTCCAAGTACCCGCACGAACATCTGGGTCTAAAAATACGTGACCGTACCTAACCCGCTTAAGCCGAGAAACTTTTACCCCTTGGCTTTCCCAAAGTCTTCGTACTTCACGGTTTCTACCTTCCATAATTACCACATGGTACCAAGTGTTGGCACCTGAGCCCGCAAACTCTTGTATGTCGGTAAATCTGGCAAAACCATCCTCAAGCATAACGCCCTCATGCATAGCGTTCACCATGTCCATATTGACGTCGCCTAACACCCTTACGGCGTATTCTCTGTCGATTTGAGCGGATGGATGCATCAATTTATTCGCCAACTCGCCGTCTGTGGTGAACAAAAGCAAGCCCGATGTATTTAAATCTAGACGACCAACTGCTATCCAACGCTCGCCTTTAAGCTTAGGCAAACGATCAAAAACGGTTGGCCTGCCCTCTGGGTCGTTTCGGGTACAGACTTCACCTTCAGGCTTGTTATAAACAAGCACTCGTCTGACACCCTGGGCTTGAGCCATTTCAACAGCTTTACCGTCAAGCTGGATCACGTCTGATTTGCCTGCTCTATCACCTAACTTTGCAGGGTTACCATTTAAGGTGACCCGGCCCGCTTCAATGGCTCGTTCCATTTCGCGACGGGACCCTTTTCCTGCATTTGCTAGGATTTTTTGGAGTTTTTCTGTATTAGCTGTGGTCATCTTCTTCTGATTCTTTGTTATTCAACAACGCCGCCTGTTCAGCAAGCTTAGCTTGAATAATGGCAATTTGTTCTTCTTCGCTGAGCTCGGAATTTGGTTGTTCAAAAACCGAGGGCAGTTCAGATGCTGTGGTTTGTTCATTCAAGTGAGGTTCGGGCTCAAACGTCGTCTCCGCAACTGTATTTGGATCTATCTGGTCTTCACCATTAACGACCTGTTCAGAGGACTTTTCAACAGACGCTTCCGCTTCAGCCTGCTCTCTCAAGGACTGCCTCTGAGCTTCCAACATGTCTTCGAAGCCTTTGTTGACTTCGTCCATAGCAGCAAGATCATCTTTTAGTTCGTTGTCGATGTAATCCTGCTCTTCACTTTGCTCAGTTCCTTCTTTCAGTTTATCGACCATCTCACTGAAGCTGGTTTCGCGATCTGGGTCAACACCACTGTCTTCAAGTCCCAGTTCCGGATTCAAGTCTTCCAAATCCTTCAATTCAGACAGACTCGGCAGCTCGTCCAGGGTTTTTAACCCGAAGTAGTCGAGAAACCCGCGAGTGGTTGCAAACATGGCTGGTCGCCCGGGTACGTCGCGGTGGCCAACCACTCGTATCCAGTCTCTCTCTTGGAGTGTTTTTACGATGTGAGAGCTCACAGATACACCGCGCACATCTTCAATTTCGCCACGGGTAATGGGTTGTCGATAGGCCACCAATGCAAGGGTTTCCAACAAGGCTCTGGAATATCTTGCTGGTTTTTCGTCCCAGAGTTTAATGACCTGATCAGAGACATTCATACTGGTTTGAAAGCGAAAACCCGATGCTACCTCAACCAGCTGAATGCCTCTCGCCTTGTAGTCGGATTGCAGTTCAGCTAAGGCCACGCGGATGGCTGGCTTGGATGGCTCCAGGCCTTCCTCAAAAATTTCTCTAATTCGATCCAGGTTAATGGCTTTACCAGCGGCAAAAACCAACCCCTCTACAATGTTCTTCAGCTGTTCTAATGAGTAACCCGCCAAATCTTCTTCATTTAAAGTATCAGGATCCGGCGCACTGATACTGCGTTCGTTTGCGTCTTTTTGTTCCTGGGCTAACAGTTGACTCGCCATTTCCAGGGTGATGGATTCAGGCGCTTGGTCAGCCATTTCTTGTAATGTCGAAATCTCTATATCAAGGTCAGCATTATCTGACTCAGGGAACTCGGCATCGTCTTCGGGATGATCATTCAAAAAATCCTGATCATCTGGGCCTTCGGCTTCACTTTTTTCAACAGAGTTTTCAGTTGATTCAGGCTCAGAATAGGCCTCTTGATCGGATTCAAAAACGGTATTGGCTTCTATATTCATGCCATCAGGATGTGCGGAATAAAAAGCTTGGCGTAACGTGTCATCGTCTGTCAGTTCGATAGACTCGGGATTCTGTTCAATAGTTTCTGAGTCTTGTTCACCGGCTTTAGGTGTATTTTCTTTCTCTGAGGTCATTCCGTTTTTGCCTTGACATGTATCGGCCCGAAATTTTCATTTTGAACCAGATCTAACAATGATTCTTTACTGAGTTCCATAACAGCTAAAAAAGTAACCACGACACCCACTTTTCCCTCTGAAGGCCGAAACAACGACACAAAGGGCACGAAAGCTTTGCCTTTTATTTGATCCAGCACTTCCGTCATCCGTTCTCTTGTTGACAGGGTTTCCCGTTCAATATTGTGCTCCTCGAACATTTCGGCCCGCTCCATCACCTCTTTCATGGCCAACAGCAGCTCTTTAAAATCCACATCCGGTTCGGGAATATCGGATTTAACATCAGGCTTAAAAGTATCTCGGGTGAAAAACTCTCGACCTTCCCTCGCAAGACCATCCATATCTTCTGCTGCTTGCTTAAATTGTTCATATTCCTGCAAGCGCCTAATGAGTTCCGCACGCGGATCTTCTTCGTCTTCCGCATCCAATTCTTCATTTCTTGGTAGCAGAATTCGTGATTTGATTTCTGCCAACATGGCGGCCATTACCAGATACTCTGCAGCCAGTTCAAGATTCAGACTGTGCATGAGTTCAACGTACTTCATGTACTGCTCTGTTATTTCAAAAACATTGATATCCAAGATATCTAAGTTTTGCTTTTTAATCAGATACAACAGCAAATCTAGAGGACCCTCGAAGGCATCAAGAAACACTTCCAATGCATCCGGTGGAATATACAAATCCAGGGGCAGTTGAGTCATCGAACGGCCTTCCACAACGGCAAAAGGCATTTCCTGCTGGCCCTGTCTCGCTTGTTCCCGCGCCTCAGACAGCGAAACAACGTTGAAAGGCGGACTGGCCTCTTCCTGAGATTCGTCTAAAGACTGATCTGTCACTTCAAGCTCAATGCTTTCTTTGTTATCGACAGATGTAGACTCTTGAGCGTTAGTGTTTTGTTCCTGATTTGGATCGGACATTGAGATAAGTGTCTGTTTTGGATCAAAAATTTTCCTGGCGAGTATAGCGGCATCCTAAGCAAAAGACCGCCCTTAATTTCTCTTCAATCCAGTCAATGTCTTTCGTTCAACATTTAAGAAAGAAAGGGATCAATTGGGCCTACACCTTCACGCACAATTTCAGGGATGTCTTCGAGCAAGCTCACAATTGTCGAGGGTTCGTAACCGCAGTAACCGCCATCAATCACCAAATCAACCGAGTGCTCAAGAGTTTCTCTAATTTCCCAAGGTTCCAGCAAGGGTTCTTCTTCCCCAGGCATGATCAAAGATGTACTCATTAGAGGCGCGCCTAATTCTTCTAACAAGGCTTGGGTGATCGGATGTGCAGGCAATCTCAAGCCTATGGTCTTCTTCTTTGGATGCATTAAGCGCCTGGGAACTTCCCGACTCGCCTGAAGAATAAAGGTATAAGCCCCCGGGGTATTGGCTTTCAGCAGCCGAAACACAGAGTTGTCAACTTTGGCATAGGTCGATAGATCTGAAAGATCTCGGCAAATGAGAGACAAGTGATGTTTTTCATCAATTCGGCGAATCTCTCTAATCCGCTCTACAGCTCTCTTTTCATCAATATGGCAACCCAGGCCATATCCAGAATCTGTGGGGTAAGCAACAACTCCCCCTTTGTTGATAATTTCAACGGCTTGCTTAATTAGTCTTGGCTGCGGGTTTTCCGGATGAATGGAAAAAAACTGGCTCATTAATAGTCCTTACTTAAATGCTTGCCATATCGGAGTGACTCCAGCAGGAATAGGAGGCACCTTGCCCAGTTCACACCAATGATGGCCAGGCCCATGAAAGTCACTAGCACGGGAACCTATAAAATCGTATTTCTGGCAAAGCTCGGTATAGTAATGACGCACGTTTGGATTTATTCCAGTGACAGACAATTCAAACCCTTGACCGCCCACGGCTTTAAACTCATCTAGCAACATACCGAGCTTTCTGTTGGTGAGTTTGTATTTATGGGGATGGGCCAAGACGGCAAAGCCCCCTGCTTTAGTAATCCAATCCACCGCTTGTGCAATTTCTGGCCAACCGGATTTCACATCCCCTGGCTTACCGGTACCTAAGAATTTTTTAAAAGCCTCAGCTACAGAGCTGTATAACCCTTCTTGTACTAAATATTCTGCAAAGTGCGGTCGAGTAATAACACCATTACCAGCCAATTGCTTCACGCCCTCATAGATGGGTCTCTTAAACTTCTTTTCCAATCTGGACGCAATTTTTTCTGATCGCTGAACTCGTACATCAATCTGATGTTGAACCGCTGAAGTTATTTCTTCTGCCTGAAAGTCCAAGCCTACTATATGTATCCCCATACCTCGCCATTGGGTACTGAACTCTACCCCAGATACCAGCTTAAAGGGCGCAGCCATGTCTTTCACTGATAAATAACCATCAATAGTATCATGATCAGTGATGGCTAATATTTCCAAATTATTTGCAATGGCCCTTTCCATTAGCTTTTCTGGGGTCAAAGTGCCGTCAGAAGCCAAAGTGTGGCAGTGCAGGTCGGCATTTGTCATCCGGTCGTTGGAAGGATCGGATTCACTTGCTATCATGGCTTTACCTAATCAGAAGTTATTGATTTTCAATGAAAACCCTAGAGTTTATACCCATCATCCTGTTTTTTCTGGTCTATAAGTTACCTGAAAAAATGATTTCCCTGATTTCACCGCTCATTAGCCCAGAGAATACTGAGTTCTTGCTCAATGCAGACCCATTTATGTTGGCCACTGCGGTGTTTTTACCGGCGTCCTTGCTAGTGGTTGGGATTAGTTACGTAGCCACCAAAAAAATCGACAAATTGAATCTTATTGTTCTAGCCATTGTGCTGGCATTGGGCGTGCCTTCCATTCTGTTAAACAACAAAACCCTGTTCATGTGGAAGCCTACCGTCGCCGATGTCATTTTTGCCGCTGCTTTCTTGATCAGCGCCTGGGTCGGCAGCCGTAAACCTATTATTCAACGGATGCTGGAAGAACAAGTAAAAATTGAATCTCATATTTGGCATCGTCTGAACATGGCCTGGGTCATCTTCTTCATTGCCACTGGCATTCTAAATTTGTTGGTCGCTTACAACTTCAGCGAAGATACCTGGGTTAATTTTAAACTTTTCGGGATTATGGGTTTGACTCTATTGTTTGTGATAGCCCAAGGCGTTTATCTCGCAAAACACATGCAACCAGAAGCCGCAGAATCCGAGCAAGACACCTGAAAGGATTAAATCGTGTTCTATTCAATTATATCCACGGATGTTGAAGACTCTCTGGAGAAACGAGAAAGCGCCAGGCCTGATCACCTTGCGCGACTGGAAAAGCTGAAATCCGAAGGGCGTTTGCTGCTCGCTGGTCCCCATCCAGCTATTGAAAGCAATGACCCAGGTGAAGCTGGATTTACCGGGTCTCTTGTTATCGCAGAGTTTGAGTCTCTAGCAGCAGCAAAAGCCTGGGCAGACTCAGATCCCTATGTTGATGCTGGAGTTTATGAACAGGTTCTAGTAAAACCGTTCAAAAAGGTTCTACCCTAAAATCAATACACTTTCATTTGTCTAAGGAAAACAATATGAAAAAGCTTCTTTCAGGAGTTTTGCTGTTAGGAATGCTTGCTCCCCTCTTTGCTTTTGCTAAAACCTATTATGTGTCAGATGAACTTTGGGTAAACCTAAGAAGCGGGCCAGGACAGGATTATCGTATTATTCGAGTGCTTAAAAGCGGCAATTCACTCGAGTTTATCGAGCAAAACGAAGAAGCCGACTGGATGATGGTTAAAACATCCAGAGGTGAAGAAGGTTGGATTCCGTTGCGTTACCTTACAGAGACACCTATTGCAAAACAGTTACTCGCTACCACCACTGCGGAATTGGAAAATGTGAAGGCTGAACTCAATGCCACAAAAGAAAATTTAACTAAAGCCAGTTCATCAGCGTCAAACTCTGGGCAGGAAGTATCAGCGCTGAAATCTGAAAAAGACCAACTTGCTAAAGAGTTGGCTGAAATCAAAGCCATTTCGGCAGACGCCATAAACCTGCAAACGAATAATCAACAACTACTGGAAGAAAACCAAAGTCTAAAAAATCAGATTGATGTACTGACAGTCGAAAATCAAACTCTTGAAGATCAAGCTAATACCGAACAATGGATTGTCGGAGCAGTAATATTAGGTGTTGGCCTATTGCTAGGACTGATCATTCCGAGAATGAGATCAAGTAAAAGCAATAGTTGGGCTTAATCACCTCTATGCCGTGGCAAGATTCGGTCATTAAAAAGCCTTTTAATCAAGAGTCTTTGATGGAACTACTGCATCAAGGGGAGAAAGGCACATTGTCCAGTCACAGCCACTGGCAAATAGTGCAATGGTGTGCAGAGTATGTTGACTATCACAACAGCCCATTAACCGAAGACCCAACATTGCAGGTTGCTGACGAAGTAGTGGTTAAATGGGAGCTGCATCTGGCGAGTCAATACAGCATAGACGACATGCAAAGGTTTTCTCAAAGTGACGTACTGCTGCCAAAAGAATACTTCCATAGTTGGATAGAACAACTTTCAAAACAATAAAATTCGGATCACTCACATGAAACACATTATCACTGTATTCCTATCACTGATTTTGTCTTCTGCTTTAATTGCAGCAGAGGGTGAAAAAGAAAACTCGAAAAAAGAAACTATGGATCAGGTAGTTTTGGTTACCAATAAAGGTGAAATCACCATTCAACTGGCGCCTAAAGAAGCACCTATCACTGTGAAAAACTTTTTAGAGTACGTAGATTCCGGATTTTATGATGGGCTAATCTTTCATCGAGTCATCCCAGGTTTCATGATTCAAGGGGGTGGTTTTATGCCTGAAATGGTCAAGAAAAACCCAGAAGCCCCTATTACTAATGAATCATCAAATGGCCTTGGCAATGACAGAGGCACCCTATCCATGGCCAGAACCAATGATCCAGATTCAGCTACGTCCCAGTTTTTTATTAATGTTGTCGACAGCACTTTCTTAAACGCAAAAGGCAATCAGCCTGGGTACGCGGTATTTGGAAAAGTGGTAGAAGGCATGGAGGTAGTCGACGCCATTGCTAAAGTGAAAACCACAAGATCGGGCTTTTATCGTGATGTACCAGCCGATGACGTCATTATTGAGCGGGCATTCAGCCAATAAACCCTTTATATGTCCCCCTCAAAAATCTTCCCTGCCGTCATTGAATGGAATGATGACGGTACCCCAGCTTCTAAAGAATTTAATGACATTTATTTTTCCCGAGCCGGCGGTACTGAAGAAACCCGTTACGTATTTATTCAACAAAATAAACTCGCTGAAAAAATCAAAACACTAAAACCAGGTGAACAATTCACCATTGCCGAGACCGGTTTTGGTACAGGATTAAATTTTCTCTGTGTATGGCAGCTATGGAATGAGCTTGCACCGAAAAACGCTCAACTTAATTTTTTTTCAGTAGACTTATTTCCGCTCACTCAAGCTGATTTAACCAAAGCCTTAGCCATCTGGCCTGAATTTTCTGACTTAGCTCAACCTTTGATTCGCCAGTACCCTGATTTGGTTCATGGCTATCATCGCTTGGCATTTCAACAGGTTAATCTGACCCTGGCTTTTGGCGATGCAAGCTGGGCATTTAAAGAGTTTTACGGAAAAGTGGACGCATTTTTTCTTGATGGTTTTGCACCATCAAAAAATCCAGGTATGTGGACAGCTGAGCTCTTCTCCAGTATTGCCAGAATAAGTAAACACAATACTAGCTTTGCCACTTTCACTGCTGCCGGGTTAGTTCGAAATGGTTTAAAAGGAGTTGGCTTTAAAGTTGAAAAATGTGCTGGCTTTGGTAAAAAACGCGACATGCTAAGGGGCCAATTTCAAGGTATTTGTCCACCTAAGCCAGAACAACGAGCCAACTGGTTTACTTACCCCTCGATTAATCAATCATCTCAAAAATCCATTGCAATTGTGGGCGCGGGCATCGCTGGCTCATTCACCGCCAGGGCATTGAAAAAGCGTGGATTTAAAGTGGAGGTTTTTGAAAAGGAATCTTCTCCAGCACAAGGGGCCTCCGGTAATGCACAAGGCGCTTTATACATAAAATTAGCATCGGATCTCACACACCATTGCCGATTTTATTCTCAAGCCTTTATTCATGCTTCAAAAGATTTCGATACCTTAAAATCCTCTGGCGCAGAATGGCATCAATGTGGAGTCATACAAGCCGCATGGGATGACAAAGAACTCGCGCGACAACAGCAAATAAACGCAAAAGGAAACTTTCCTGAAACCCTCGTAAAGCAGGTTTCAGGGACTGATGTCGCTCATTTGTCTGGCATCGACCTTGATGTACCAGGGCATTACTTTCCATCAGGCGGCTGGGCCAATCCTCCATCATTATGCCAAGCGGCACTAGAAGGTATTGATGTAAACTTCTCAACCGACATACTGTCTATTGAACATTCAGATAATCAATGGAACCTACATTTCCATTCGGGGGAGTCGAAGGCATTTGATGCCGTTGTGATTACGGCAGCCTGGGCGAGCAAAAAGTTTTCTCAGCTAAAGCCATTGCCAATTAAAAAAATTCGCGGCCAAGTCAGTTATCAATCTCTGCAATCCACAGCCCCTAATTTAAAAACCGTATTGTGCAGTCATGTTTATGTTGCTCCACCCTGGAAAAACCAGCTGGTATTTGGCGCTACATTTAATCTGAATGAAGATGAAGAAGGCCTGAGACTAGAAGACCACCAAGAAAATTGTGATCAATTAATTCAGAGTTTTCCTTATCTTAATAAGTACATTGATGAGACCCAGTTAAATGGTCGAGTCGGATTTCGCTGCACTTCACCTGACTACACACCTATTGTTGGTCCAGTACCTGACTGGGATTACTACCAACAGAATTACCAAGGCTGGGGTCAGAAAAAACATGCGCTTTGGCCTGTAGGTAAAACCTTTACAAATCTTTATTGTAATTTAGCACATGGTTCCAGAGGTTTGGCTTCGGCGCCGCTCAGTGCAGAGCTGATTGCCGCTATGATTAACAATGAACCTTTGCCGGTTCCGAAAGACATTGCAGATCATCTTCACCCAGCCAGGTTTTTAATACGTTCATTGAAAAAGTCGCCATCCAACTAATTATCATGGGTTTCAAACATGGGTCGTTATCGTCCACCTCCGCCACCCAAATCTAACTACATTACTCCAGAAGGCCATGCTCGGTTAACTGAAGAAGTGAAGGCACTTTGGCCAGAGCGTGACAAAGTCACTTTGGAAGTACAAGCTGCAGCCGCCCTTGGTGACCGTAGTGAGAACGCAGAGTATATTTATGGCAAGAAAAGACTGCGAGAAATAGATTCTCGGCTTCGACATTTGGGCAAGCGATTGGAGAAGCTTCAGGTCGTGCATGGTAAACCCGAAAATAATGACACAGTTTTTTTTGGCGCTTGGGTGATATTAGTGGATGAAGAGGACAATCAAAAACTTATCCGAATTGTCGGGCCTGATGAATTTGATATGGACAAACGATACATCAGCATGGACTCGCCTGTGGCTAAGGCCATACTCAAAAAGCAGTTAGATGATGAAGTGGTTGTGAGGATTCCATCCGGCGAACAAATCTATTTCATTGAAGCCATTCATTACGGAACCGAACCGGAGTTCTAAACCAAAACTCAAAGCGTTTAATCATAGAGTGCGCTGATCAATAATGTGCTCATGAGGATTCGGTATCAGTACTTGGTGACGGCAGCTGATTTACTGGTTTGTGTTCTAGGGATTTTAGTGACTCTCTGGTAGGCAAAGATAAACGGATTTCCTTCATAGTCTGTGCAATTTGTTCGCAGGCAAGATAGGTATAGGCGAGTTCACGCCTTAATTTCATAGCCTTGTTTCCAGCACGACGGATTTCAGAGGCGGTTTGCCGCTCTTTATTTTGGTCTGTACGCTTAGTTAACCAGCTCATGCTTCCTCCTTTTGTATAACCAAAACTAGTCTAAAACTGGCGAAATACCATGAAATAATCTGCTGGGCTGTCTTAATGGACTGTCAGTATCTCGAGCTTAGTTTAATAATCGCGCTAGTAACCATGCCCATTGCAAGGAATTGCTGGCTTAGCAAAGAATACATTTTTAGAACAAAGACTCATGTAAAAGGTAAAAATAAGTTGCGTGGGCTTTGCCTAGTTGCGGAAGTTGGTAAAATGCGCCGCCTTTTGTAAACCATAGAAATACCTTTATATATGTCTAGTCTTTTTGTTGATCAGCTCACCGTTATTGATTTTAGCTACCTTCACCCAGTTCGTGGCATCGTGGGAGAAAGCTGGCTGGTAGATATTACTCTGAGTGGTGATCTCAATGATGAAGGTATGGTGTTTGACTTTGGACTGGTAAAAAAGCAGATAAAACAGGCCATTGATGAAGGCGTGGATCACAAGTTTCTAATTCCGGCAAACCTGACAGGTCTTGAAATTACCGAAGATTCTGAAGAAACCTTTCGCTTCACCTTCAACAACCACAAAGGTATTGAACTGGATTACTCATCTCCCAGGGAGGCAGTATATTTGGTCGAGAGCAATACCATCACAATAGATATTCTGACCCCTATTATTTCCAAGCACATTAAAAGCATCCTACCCAGTAATGTGACTGGCATTGATATGACGCTTTATACAGAAGAAATCACGGATGCTTACTATCACTACAGTCATGGCCTAAAAAAGCATCAGGGCGATTGCCAAAGAATCTGTCATGGGCATCGCTCGCGAATAGAAATATGGCGCAATGAATCTAGGGACTTTGAACTGGAAAAGTCGATTGCATCGAGCTGGCAGGATATCTATTTAATCACTGAAGAAGACATTGTAAAACGTGACGCTGAACGCATTACGCTTAAATATCAAGCCGAACAAGGCGAGTTTGCACTAACCTTGCCTTCTCAACTTTGCGACATTCTAACCACAGATACCACCGTGGAACTTATTGCACAACATCTGGCTAGTCGACTGAAATCAGAATACCCAAATGACAGCTTTCGCATAAAAGCTTTTGAGGGATTTAAGAAAGGCGCGCTAGCCTATTCCTGAGCCAATGGGAAACCTGATAGACTTCAGTTCACCAGAATTAACTGCACCTTTTTAATCATGGACACATCTAACTCGTTCCAAAATCGAGTACTTCAACACAGTGAAGGCTGTTAACACTCCCTTTCCCACTCATCTTGTTAACTTTTAATTGGCTTTCATAAGGTACTCTTCAATGAACATCACTTTGCACAACACCCTTTCAGGTAAGAAGGAAATATTCACGCCCGCTGACCCAAATAATGTCACCATGTATGTCTGTGGCCCAACGGTTTACAACAGAATTCATATTGGTAACGCCCGCCCAGCAGTGGTGTTTGATGTGTTTGTTAGGCTGCTTAGAGCGGTTTATCCAAAACTGACCTACGCTCGTAACATTACGGACGTGGATGACAAGATCAACAAAGCTGCGGCAGACGAGGGAGTTGAGATTAGTGTTATTGCCAATAAGTTCGCTCAAGCCTACCAAGAGGATATGGCGGCGTTATTGAACACAGAACCCGACGTTCAGCCCAAGGCAACAGAACATATACCTGAAATGGTGGATACCATTAACACCCTAATTCAGCGGGGCCACGCCTATGAGTCTGAAGGTCATGTACTTTTTCATGTGCCTTCTATGTCCGATTACGGAAAGCTTTCCAACCGTAAACTCGACGACATGATTGCAGGTGCGCGGGTAGAAGTTGCTGACTATAAAAAGCACCCCATGGATTTTGTACTTTGGAAACCTTCGGAAGATGGCCTGCCAGGATGGGAATCCCCATGGAGTTATGGCAGACCTGGCTGGCACATTGAATGTACAGCCATGATCAATAAGCATTTAGGCAAAACCATTGATATCCACGGCGGCGGTTCTGACTTAGTGTTTCCACATCATGAAAACGAACGGGCACAGGGTATGTGTTCCTGTGATGACGAAGGAGAATACGCCAGATATTGGATGCACAATGGCATGATCAATATTAACGGCGAAAAAATGTCTAAATCATTAGGCAACTTCATCACTGTCGCCGAACTGTTGGAACAGTATCCAGGTGAGCAATTGCGCTATGCATTAATGAGTGCTCAGTATCGTTCGACATTGAATTTTACCGATGACCTCCTAAAGCAAGCCAAGGTAGCTCTGGATAGATTCTATACGGCCTTGAGAGAGTTGGCAGATGTCACTCCAGTAGCCGTAGAGGATATAACCAGTCTAGAAGTGACCCAAGCTCTTGCGGATGATATGAACACACCTGTAGCCATCGCAGCACTTCATGAACTTTCCTCGAAAATATTTAAAACAGAGGATCAAAACGAAAAAGCGGTGCTGAAAGGTCAAATGCTTGCTTGCGGAGAACTGTTGGGTTTATTACAACAAGACCCGGAGCAATGGTTCAAAGCAGGTAACGCAGATGAAATAACCGCTGAAGCCATTGAAGCTCTCATTGAAGATCGGAAAACAGCCAAAAAAGACAAAGACTTTGCGAGAGCAGATGCTATTCGACAGGAGTTATTAGACGCCGGTGTAGAAATTCAAGACACTCGGGAAGGCACTCGCTGGCAAAGGGTTTAGTGGTTTAATGGAGGCACAGCATGAAGTGGCTACTTAAACAGTTAGTGAGATTTTATAGGTATTTTATTAGCCCTTTAACGCCTCCTAGTTGTCGGTTCCAGCCAACTTGCTCGGAGTATGCTCTTGAAGCGTTAGAAAAACATGGGGCGCTCAAAGGTAGCTGGTTGTCCATTAAAAGAATTAGCAAATGCCACCAATGGCACCCTGGCGGTTACGATCCAGTGCCGCCCCAAAAAAACCAACAGTGTTGTGAACATTCACAACCCAACAGGGATTTCAAAGATGATTGATCCACAACTTTTAAAAATACTGGTATGCCCAGTCACTAAGGCACCGTTGCAACTAAGTTCAGATAAAACCGAACTTCTGTGTAAAGCGAGCAAATTGGCCTATCCGATCAAAGATGGCATTCCGGTCATGTTAGAAGACGAAGCTCGAAAGATTCCTCAAGAAGAATACGAAGCATTAGGTGGCTAAAAATAAAATTATGAAAGGTTTATTGCTCGTTGCTCATGGTAGCCGCAAAGAAGATTCAAATGATGAAATCAGAGAACTATCTGATTTGGTGAAACATCA
The DNA here is from genome assembly GCA_028282465.1 of Gynuella sp. Classification (GTDB taxonomy): domain Bacteria; phylum Pseudomonadota; class Gammaproteobacteria; order Pseudomonadales; family Natronospirillaceae; genus JANQHX01. The sequence continues at coordinate 69,325 of JANQHX010000056.1, read as the reverse complement.
AACACAGGAATTCGAATGGGCAGATTGTGCTTTTTTGGAATTAACAGATCCAAAGGTCGAGGAAAAAGTTAAGCAAGCTTCTCAAGCTGGAGTCACTCACTTAACGGTTTATCCTCATTTTTTAGCAGCAGGTTATCATGTTGCAACTGACCTGCCTGAAATGTTAATTAATTTGTCTGATTCACACCCTGACATGAGCATTCATTTGATCCCCCATCTGGGTCAAGTAAGTGGACTCGCCCAGCTGATTGTTGATCACACTGAAAACTTTTAGAAGCCACTGATTATTTATTCAGGATAAATACTGCGGTTTGCGTTTCATCAAAACTATTCACCTGAATGGCTATTTCAATCTGACCGTCAGACACCTCTAAAGGCGTTAATATGCCTAGCAATGGAGTCGAATTAAATTCACAGTCGGCTCCTGAAACATTGAGTTCAGCATTATATACCCCAGTGTTTTGGTACTGAGTAATCATGCCACTAAATTCGCAATCTACAGCTGCAACACTGAGACTTCCATTTTGATCAATAGTAAAACTGTTTATATTTTCGATAATTCTATTTAAACCCACAGTTCTCACAATGCCAGAGTAGCTTCCCATCAAATCCTCTAGTAATAGCGGGTTTGAATATAATTCTCGGGTGTCAGATCCAGAGTAAGTTAATTGACCTGTGGTATCAGCAGTGAAAGAACCCATAGATCCTCGAATGGATGCTGAAAGTCTAGTTCCGTCATAACTTCGACCAAATTGCCCGTTTGGCTCTTGAGCGCCAAGTTGTCGGGCATCATCAATAAAGTTTGCCCAGTGAATAGACTCTAAATTTGAAAAAGAATTATTGTCAGAGAGGCTCCCTCTTGGGTGTCCGGCTAACACGCTACCACTATTAACATAATGAATGCCATAGAACTCACCATTGTCTAAAAACGTATAAACACCGGTAAACAGCCCATAATCCAAAGGAAATATTCCTATTGGAAGCTCAGTATTGTTAGCAGGTGGTGCCGCATCAGAACTTGAACTGGATTCACCACCACAGCCTGAAAGCAACAAAGTCCCCAATAAAAGAATTGTTAATTTTGGATTATTAAGTTGTATTGTCATTGTTATTTCTCCTCACTCCAATCAACACCATGCTAATAAGAACAAAGAAAAATTCTTGAAACGAAATTGCTAATTTATTTAATTAAAAATTTCCAAAACGAAAGATTGACTATTTTGAAGCAGCTAAAACTAGAGCTTTAACCGCCGGTATTTGGGTGACAGGAAGGTCTTTGAAACAATTATAAAGCTGTTTTTGGCGATGCAGTTGGGTATACCTTAGTTGATGGTGTTGAGAGCCTTTGAGCATTTCAATAGACTTAACATTGAGTGTTGCACAAAGCCTGAAACCTGAAAAGGCACCCCGTGCTATGCGGTGTTGACCGGTTTCATAACGCTTAACGGTTGCCAAGCTCACCCCTAATATTTCTGCCATTCGGTTTAAGGAAATATCCAGATACTCTCGCAACTGGCAAATTCGTTTTGACAGCACTGAGTGATAGTCTTCAAGATAGTTTTCACACCATTCAGGGCTTTCCAACTTGGGAACACACTCTTCTTCAACCGTTTGCTCATAGGCAGGCAAGTAATATTTAGCGCATATATAATTCATTAAGTGACAAAATTCTTTTGAGCGAACACCACACAAACGACCACTGATAAACCAAACCAGCAAAGCTAGTTCTCCAGCGTTTTCGATCGTCTGATTAATAAGATCTGTGTAGATCACCCCCGTAGCAAAGCCCCACCGGCCAACGCCATCAATGCTGAGCCATGTCTCGCCGTTTATTACTTTGCTGAATTGGCTAGGGGTTACATTTACCAGCCTAGATAAGGTTTGACTGGAGTAACCTGCATTTTCTGACCCTAGTTTAATTGAGTAAGCAACTCGCTTTTTGAGGTGATTTTCAAACGCATGATCAAAACTGATTCCTGTGTCTTTGGCTCCATCAAAGTCGGGTTCAGGTTCACTATTGAAGCCTTCAAACAAAAATGAAGGCTGCACAATATTTTGCATTAGTTTTCTTGCTCCAGGTGCAATGTCTGCGTTGGGAAAGCCACATCCGCGTTATTATTTTCAATAATTTCTAATATTTTAAATAACACATCTTGTTTGATTTCGTGATATCTCACCCAATTAGTAGTTTTCGTAAAGGTGTAAACAAAAAAATCAATAGAAGACGCAGCAAACTCATTAACATTAACGATCATGGTTTGGGATTGATCAATCTCTTCATGATTTCTCAGCATGGTTTTCACGTCTTCTACAATGGCTTTAAGGGACTTAGAATCACAATACCTCACGCCGATAGTTTCATAGATTCTTCGATGGCTCATTCTCGAGGGGTTTTGAACAGAGATGGTAGAAAAAGTACTGTTAGGAACATACAAAGGCCGTTTATCAAAGGTCATTATTCGAGTCTGCCGCCAGCCAATGTGTTCAACTGTGCCCTCAATTTCCTGATCTGGAGATTTGATCCAATCTCCTACTTTAAATGGTCGGTCTAAATAGATCATCAAACCACCGAAAAAGTTCGCTAATAGATCTTTTGCTGCAAAACCCACCGCAATACCACCGATGCCCCCGAATGCAAGAACCCCAGAAATAGAAAAACCTAGAGACTGCAAACCCACCAGTACTGCAGTGATAATGATTGATGCTCGTACTAATTTACCAATAGCGGACGCGGTGGTTTGATCCATAGGTTTAGAGGTCTTTTTGGGATCAATGAGCATTTTTTCAGATTCCCTGGCCACCCCAACCAAGAACCAACTGATGATGGTGATGGTAGCGACCTCTCGAAGGGGCTCAATGGCCGAAAGCAAACTGACTTCAGACTCCAAACGAGCAATATCCGCAGCCCAAAATATGCCCGTTACCCAAATTAATAAGCGCAAAGGCTTGCGGGATGAATCTAAAATCAAATCGTCAAATTTGTTTTTGCTTTCCCTTACTTTCACTTCAATCCGATTGAGAAATTTGCGAGAAATGAAGTCGACCATCATGGTCACAAAGACCACGATAAAAACTTCTATCACCCATCTATTGGCATCTAAATATTGGGTAAACAAATTTAACCATTGCATATCCTGCAGCATTGAGTTCAACTCCATAACAAAATCTTAGTTAGCTTTATATTAAAAAAGGATAACCCCTTGATCTACCTTTGGATTAAATATCTACATATCGGAACAGCGCTATTGTCTGGGGCGGGATTCTTGACTCGAGTTATTCTGGTTCAATTGGACCATAGCGCTATGAAAAGCAAGTGGGTAAAAGTATTGCCCCATGTTAACGACAGCATTCTCTTGGCTTGCGCCATTTACTTAGCGGTAATTACTCATCAATACCCGTTTCAGCAAAGCTGGTTAACCGCTAAAATAGTCGCATTGGTTTTTTATATAGTCTTCGGAACTTGGGCCATTAAAAGAGGAAAGACTAAACAACAAAAAGCGATTTTCGCTGGGCTAGCATTAAGTTGTTACGGTTATATTATTCTTGTGGCACTGAATCGTTCGATTCTACCTTTTTAGGCGTATCTAGGTCTCGGGCTGGAAATACCGCTGCTAAGCCTTTTATTACTACTAGAGCACCTAGCCCTGATAGTCCTAAACCAGTGGTACCCATTTCCAGGTCGGCACCAAAACAACCCCATAGAGCTATTAAGATTCCATACCCCATCAATAACGAGAGCCCTTGAATAGCCAAATGCCGCTGAGGCATAAAGGCATACACCATGAATGGCATTACCAGTACGGCAAAACCAATTTGGAATAAAGTAACCAGAGGGTAGTACTGGCCGAAAATATCCATATTTCTCTTTTACTAACTAGTGATAGTGTTTTTTTTGATTATTCAGCGTCTGTTATTGTACAGTTCCAACTAAATATTTAGTGGCTTTTAAGATCAAATTCCGGATTGTTGTGAGACATAGTTATCAATCTTGAAACTTCACCATCAAATACGCCGCCAGCTGGCAAGGAATGTACCCTAAGTCGTTCTGGAAATTCTAGTCTTATAGGATCAAGCAGTTATTAAAACAATAAACGCACTAATCGGTTTAAGACATGAATTGGATTAACAAGATACCTCTGGCCTACAAGCTTGCCCTTGCTGTTAACGGTCTAATTCTTTTCGCCTTCTTGCTTCTCTTTCGATCCGTACTGCAAGACCAACACCAATTGATTGAAGACCAGTTCGACTCGTGGGGCAATTCATCGGTTCAACAGTTTTCGGATAGCGCAATCGAGTCCTTATTCACTGAGGATTATCTGGCCCTATCTGGTTTAGTGTCGGGTATAGAAAAACTAGAAAACATCTTGGGTGCCGAGATATACAGCAGAGAGGGCACTGTGATCGCTGGGGCGGGTTTGTCCGCACCTGAAGTGGTCGTTAAGTCTTACCTAAATTTGTCTGAGTCGGAAAGACAGCATCAAGTCATCTGGCCAGCAACAGAACTCACCCGCAAACCTGAGGGGCTGGTGTCATTCATTACCCCAGTAAAATTCAAGGACGTAGTAGGTGGCCATGCTCTAATTACCTATTCCAGAACCTCCATTAATGAATCCATGGTCCATGCAACCCAAGGGGTTATCGCCCTGGGTCTTGTTTTGAGCTTCTTAGTCATGGGGTTAATACTGCTAATTAGCCGTCGTTTTGCCCGTCCAATTAATGAATTGGTAGAAGCGACAGAAGCGATATCTGAAGAAAGATACGGCTTCAGAATTCGCGCAAGGCATCATGGTGAGTTTGGCAAATTGGTGGCCTCCTTCAATCAGATGGCTCAGGGGCTACAAGAAAAGTTACAAGTGGAGTCTGTGTTTTCTCGATTCGTATCTAACCCAGTAGCAACCAGTTTTATGGGTGACCTGGACAAAGTACAACTAGGAGGAAAGCGGGTATCGGCTTCGGTGGTTTTTGTGGACATAGTGGGTTTTACTCCTATGTCAGAACGGCACCCACCAGAGAAAATTTCGGAAATATTAAATGAGGCATTTGGTTACTGTTCCTACGCCGCCAACTACTACAATGGCATCGTCGACAAGTTCATTGGTGACTGTGCAATGCTAGTGTTCGGCGCACCACAACAGGACGACAACCATGAATTTCATGCAGTGGCCTGTGCCGTTTTAATTCAAAGAATTTTGGCAGAGGTTAACATCCAAAAGGCGAAACAAGGTGAAGAACCCATTGCCGTTAGAATCGGGGTTTCATCTGGTACCATGCTAGCAGGGATTTTGGGCTCCCATGATCGAATGCAATATACGGTAATCGGTGATAGCGTGAATCTCGCTAGTCGATTGTGCAGTCTTGCTGAGCCTGGGGAAATTGTTGCTGATAGCAAGTTTTACAAAAAGGCGAATCGCCATAAAATGGTAAAGGGTTATGAGTTTGAGCCGGTCACTCTGAAAGGTAAAAAAGAACAGATACACACTTCGAAGATTACCGGTCTTGAACCGGAAATGTTAAATTCAATTCACTCCGCAACACAGCAATTGGTGAAGAAAGCTCTATTAAATTGAAGCAGTTCCTTGAAACCACATGCCTCACCCTAGTCATATTGTTGACCCTAAGCGGTTGCCAAATGGTTGCCATGCAGGGGAAAGATCCCCAGGAGAAAGTGGAAGTATTTGTTGAAGAGCGACAGTTCGATAAAGCCATTAGTTTGATTGAAGGCCTTGAACCAGATGTAGAACACTATCAAGCGCTAGCCCCTTTACTGCCAGAAATTCGCAACAAAAAGCAAAACTACCTTCATGATGTCATCACTGAGTCTCAAACTTTAGACCAACAAGAGCGTTGGAATGATTCTTTGAGTATTCTCCAGTCTGCAAAAAAGAACTTACCTGAGTCTTATGAGTTGGCCAATCAAATACGATTAGTCGAACAGTCCAGGGATCAATACGTAAAAGCTAGGTCAGAACAAATCGCATTAGAGAAAGGCCAATATTTGGTTGCTAAAAAACCCGCAATAGAAGCCATTCTCGACGCAGATCCAAAAAACTATACTTGGCAACAGGAGTTTTCAGCTTTTGATCGAGAATCCAGACTTGCCGCCAAAGATCTTTATCTTATCGGTCAAAATGCCTACAGCCGCCAAGACTACCATTTGGCATGGCAGGCCCTGCAACTTTCCCATGAACTGAATCCTGGCCCCCTGACAGATGATCTATTGAGTCAACTGACACTCCATCGAGCAGAAAAACAGCAGTTACAGTTAAAAAAAGCAGAACAACGTTATCAAGAACAAAACCGCACCTTAGTTAAACAGTTTGAACAGGCCATGCAGACCAACAACTTGGTCTCAGCTCGGCGAACGTTGAACAAACTCAGGAAGTTGGATCCCAAATGGGATGGCCTAACTGCGTTGAATAAGCAGTGGCAAATTAAGGCGGATCAAGAAGTGGACGCGGGCATTCAAGAAGGTCGAATTCTGTACAGCCAGGGAGCTATTCAAGAAGCACTTGATACTTGGCTGAGCATTCAACCTCTGCAGCCTGCTAACACGCAGCTTAAGGATTACATTGCCAGAGCCCAACGTTTCCTCAAAAATCTGGACGCTTTTAGCGATTCACCCGGTAAACCAAATTAGTCGTTGTTTTCCATTAAAATTAATATGGTCAATAAACAAACATCACAACTATACAGCTCGCCTCAGTTTTAAAGACCTTTTGCTCTAGTTATACTGATATTTCCAATGGGAAAGGTATAATTCGGCGCCTCACTCAATGTGCCACCTGAGGTTATTCGCACATGCTTGACGCCAACGCTCTGGCCCAGCTTAAACAACTAAAAACTGATATAAGAGAAGATCAAAAAATCTTCACAGGTAGAGTCAAAGGTACCGCTAGCCGCTTTGGTTTTGTGGTACTCGAAGAAGAAAAAGAATATTTTCTACCGCCAACGGAAATGGACAAATGCCTTCCTGGCGATGAGATCGAATTCCAAGTGCTGGAAGATGATAAAGGCAAAGAATACGCAGAAGTTCAGAAAATATTGAAATCTGAGTTCAAAGAGTTTGTCGGCCAATACTGCGTACGAGGCAAAGCTCATCTTGCTGACCCAGATGATACTCAACTAAACAGGATGCTCTTTATTCCACCGAAGGAACGAAAAGAAGCTCAGCCTGGAGATTACATCAAGTGCAGAATACATAAGCATCCTTTTCCTGATGGCAAAGGACAGGCAAAAATAACCAAAATAATTGGAAATGCAGAAACGCCTTTTATCGAAGTAGAAGTAACCAAAGCCAAATTTGGTTTGTACAAAGAATTTACGGATCATCAGCTCAAAGGTTTGGATGATATCTCTGATTCGACTTTAGATGAACTGGCAAAAGGTCGTACCGACCTAACCGATATAGACTTTGTGACCATTGACGGCGCAAATACCAAAGATATGGACGACGCGCTTTGGGCAAATAAAACAGATAACGGCTGGAACCTTTATGTAGCCATTGCAGACCCTGCCCCTCTAGTAGAAAAGCTTCCTGCATTAGAGAAAGTAGCCTTTAAACGAAGCACCTCCACCTATCTGCTCGGGCAAACCCTCCACATGCTACCAAGCCAGTTATCGCAACAATACTGTTCGTTAATTGCCGGCGAAAAAAGACTTGCGTTAGTACTCAAGTGCATACTGAACAACAATGCTGAAGTGATTGAATCTACTTTTACCAAAGCCATTATTGAGTCAAAAGCGAAGTTAAGTTACGAAGCCGTCACTCAGTTTCTAGATGAACAGATTTGTGACTGGAAAAACAATTCGCAAGCAGAATTAATTAATCAGTCTGTTAAAGCATTATCAGAGCTGTCTCAGCAGTTGTTAGACCAGAGAAAAAACAATTGCTTGGTCATGACTGATCGCAAAGACTACGACTTTGAACTTGATGAGCAAGGCCATATACTCAGCATTAAAGAAGAGACCAGACAGCCATCTCGTCAGATTGTTGAAGAATGTATGATACTGACTAACCGTATCGCCGCCGATACTCTAAAAAAACATGACGCAGGTATTTTCAGCACACAACCGGGTTTCAGAGAAGAAAAACTGGAAGATATAAACACGCTTTTAACAGATAAAGCCCCTAAATTAGCTGAGCTAGATTCAACCCACTTAGAAGACTTTATTAAACAAATTAAGTTATCTGAAACTGAGTATCCACAGATTAGAAAGGTATTGGGTAAATACTTTGGCCGGTCGGAATTGTCTTTAACTGCTAAGCCACACTATGCTCAAGGCTTTGAAAGTTATGCAACCATTACCTCCCCCATTCGCAAATACCAAGATCTTCTATGTCATCGTCAGCTCACTGAAATACTGGAAGGAAAAAAACCCACCCCCATAAAACCTGAGCAATTGGAAAGCATTCAAGAGTCTTTAAATCAATCTCGACAAGCAGATTATCAATTGACGGCTTGGTTAAAGTGCCTTTATATGGAAAACTTTATGAATATGTCTTTTGAAGGGGAAGTTTCACATTTAAATTCCATGGGGATTGGTGTTCGAATTAATGAAACCGGTATTGACGGCTTCATTGACTTTAGAAAAACTGAATCAAAGGTCAGCTATGATTCCATCAATATGATACTGGATGTGGACGGCACTTCATTCAGTTTAGGTGACACCATTCAGGTTCAAGCCACCGGCATTAATCTAGATAGGAAACAAGTGATGTTTTCAATTGCTGACGACAACGCCTCAACATCAGAGAATTAATGTCCAGTCGGGTTAACACACGGAATTACGAATACTTATTTGTTAATGACATTCCTCTCATGGATGTGCGAGCGCCTGTTGAATTCAACAAGGGCTCGTTTCCTTGTGCGCACAATGTTCCGCTCTTAGACGATGAACAAAGAAGGCTTATCGGCACTAAATACACTCAGGCTAATGAACAAGAAGCAATTCAACTTGGGTTAACACTAGCCACCCCTAACATTCGAAAGCAAAGGCTAGAAGACTGGAATCAATTTTGTAATCATCACCCTGATGGTTACTTATTCTGTTTTCGCGGTGGGTTAAGATCTAAAACCACTCAGCAATGGCTAAAGGAAACTGGAACCCAGTACCCTCTTATTGAAGGCGGCTACAAAGCCATGAGACGTTTCTTGATTGACGAATTTGAACAAAATCTGAAACGTTTGGAATTCTTAGTCATTGCCGGGCCAACTGGAAGCGGCAAAACCGATCTATTAAAAAAACTTCCTTACTATGTGGACCTGGAAGGACGCGCAAAACACCGAGGGTCTGCATTTGGCAGGACTGTGGATTGTCAACCCACACAAATTGATTGGGAAAATTCGATCTCTGTTGACCTACTAAAGCATCATTTTCATCATAAAAATAGACCTATCTTTATTGAAGACGAATCGAGACTCATAGGCCGAATCTATTTACCCGTTTCTCTTCAAAAACTTCTTGCCAGTACTTCAAGTATAGAGTTAGCAAAACCTCTAACAGAGCGCATTGAACTCATTCGTAAAGACTACATCGAAATAGAATATCCTAAATACCTTTCAACATTTGGTGACCAGGGCCATATCATGTTTAAAAATCAAGTCTTGGGAAATTTACAGCGCATCAAAAAAAGATTAGGTGGGGTTCGATATGAACAGGTCTACGCTTTATTTGAAGAAGGCTTGAAGCGGCTGGAGAAAAACACTACCGATAAAAACGGTTACGTCAGTTTTGAGCAAGCCATTCACACTCTACTGACACAATACTATGACCCTATGTACAAGTATCAAGAGTCTAAAAAACCTTCAACGATATTGTTTAAAGGTAATGAACAGGAAATAATTGAGTGGATCAAGCACCAATATTCAAACACATTGTCCTAGTTGGTGGCGGACATGCTCATGCATTGGTCATTCGAAAGTGGGCAATGAATCCGATTCCCGGTATTCGCATTACGCTAATATCCCCTCAAATTCACACGCCCTATTCTGGAATGCTTCCCGGGTTACTTGCAGGTCACTATGATTTTGATGATACCCATATAGATTTATTGCGCCTTTGTAAGTTCGCAAATGTGCGCTTTATTCAGGATCAAGTAATCGACATTAAAGCAGTACAAAACAGAGTCATATTAAGTCAGCATCCTTATATTGAGTATGACCAATTGTCTGTTGATATTGGTTCTACCCCAGACCTTTCTATACCTGGGGCAAAGGAGTTTGCAATCCCTGTTAAACCCATATCCAACTTTTACAACTACTGGCAAAAACTAGAACAAGATTTAGCATCTGGAGGCAATCAAAAACTAACTATTATCGGTGGCGGTGCGGGAGCCATTGAACTGGCGTTGGCGGCTGGTTATCGCTTTCAAAAACGGATTAAGACTGGCCAACTAGCTTTAAATCTAGTTTATCGAAACTCTGAATTATTATCTGGCTACCCGGCTAGAGTTAAGTCTCAGGTTAAACAAGCTTTGTCAGAGTTTAAGGTTTCTATCACAAATAGTTTTGAAGTCACAGAAGTTAATTCCGAAGCTTTAGTATCCACAGGTAAACAAACCGTCACTTACGACCACCTTTTGTGGTGTACACAAGCCAGTGCTCAACATTGGCTTAAAAAGACTGAACTGCCGCTCAATCAGCAGGGTTTTATTCGTGTTAATTCGTTTCTACAAAGCCCTGAATTTAAGAATGTTTTTGCAGCCGGCGACATTGCTCACATGGATCATTCTCCCAGACCCAAAGCTGGTGTTTATGCTGTTCGCCAGGGCCCATACCTGTTTAATAATTTAATAAGTGCTTGTTTAAATAAACCTCTCAAGCAATTTAAACCCCAATCTGGTTTTCTTAGCTTAATCGCCTTGGGTGATAAAAAAGCCACCGGTCACAAAGGCAAATGGTCATTTACGGGCTCCTGGGTTTGGAATTGGAAAGATAATATTGACCGAAAATTTATGACTATGTTGAATAAACTGCCTGAGCTGAAAATGACGCACTCAGATAAGTCAATTCCAGCACCTTTGCTCAATCTTTCAGATACCCATTCAGAGTTGAACCCTAAGAAACGCTGTGCGGCCTGTGGAGCTAAAGTGCCAGCATCTGTGTTGCAAGAAGTGTTATCTGAGATTTATGAAGAACAATATGTCTCTCCAGAAGATGCCGCCACTATTGATGTCGTTGGAGAATCATTATTGCAAACAGTCGATCAACTCAAAGCACCTATCGACAACCCCTATCTATTTGGCCGGATGGCTGCCATTCATGCAATGAGCGACTTGTATGCGTGTAACGCTAAGCCGACCTCTGCTCAAGCCATGTTAAATCTGCCGTTCGCTGGAACTAGTATTCAAAAACAAGAGTTGAGGCTTTTACTCGCGGGTATTCTGGAAGAATTTAACAAAGCTCATGTAACACTCGCTGGTGGTCATACAAGTGAAAGCCTGGAAACCAGTATTGGGCTGGTGATCAATGGCGAACTAACAAATCAGTCATTTAATAAAACAGGTGTTCAATCTGGGCAGGTGTTAGTTTTAACTAAACCCTTGGGTACTGGAGTTCTCTTAGCTGCTCACATGCAAAACAAATTGAGTGGTCACTATTGGAATTCGTTATTTGATTCAATACTCCTCAGCAACCAACAATCTGCACAGCATCTTTCTGACATAGGCGTTACAGTCGCAACGGATGTCACTGGCTTTGGTCTACTGGGTCACCTTAAAGAAATGCTCGCGCAGTCAGGCTGCCGAATTGATTTAGATCTTGATGCGATTCCAGTATTACCCGGCGCGAAAGAAGCCATTAAAGATGGAATCAAAAGCTCGTTAACTCTTGAAAATCTGAAGTCGGTTCAACAACTGAATATAAATAAAGAAGTATTTGAATGGGAATATATTCATTTATTAGTTGATCCACAAACCAGTGGTGGTTTGCTGGCGGCCGTCGATGAAAGCCAGCTAAATCAAATTAATTTAAATGGCTTTCATGTGATTGGAAAAATAGCCTAAAGATCAAGAGTAAGGCCAGACTGGTTCACTTCATCTGGCATCAGCTCTGTTTATTTATCAGACTCCTGATAAGTGAATGTTTCAAAGTGAGCCTTCTTATTTTGCCCGCTGACATCTTGGCAGCACATGCCAATAAAAGCACCTGTGAAGTGTTCAGCACCAAATTCATCACTTAATACTGAGTAGTCCAGTGGCCCTGATACTAACACCCAATTATGGCCGTCTAATGAATAAAAGCCCCGCCACTGATCATAGTAGACTTCTACTTTTAAATGAATAGAACCATTCTTTGGTAAAACAATCTCATTATCCAAAGGCCAATACTGTCCTTGACTCATAGCTTTGGCGATGACTTCCAAAACTCTTTCACCTTTGTCATTACAGGTCACAGCCAAATAGATGTATTTACCAGAATTATAGTAAGAGACCAAACCAGCCATCTGTTGGAAGTTATTTGGATCAAATTCCAACGACGTAGTGGCGGAAAAACAAAAAGCTTGTTGCCGCCTAGCCACCAATGATTGAAGATTTTTACTACCAATAAATTCTTTACCTGTAAGGGTAAGATATCCTGATTTTTCTTTACGACTGCAAATATCTTCAGTCAACGGAGTTCTTGGAGATTGATAGTCAATAGGTAGAGGCTTGTTAAAATCTAATGATTCGGAGATTAACGTCGTCTTGGAACTTTGAGTGACGAACATTGGCGCTGGCACCTCACGGTCAGGGCTATTTTTACCATTGGCCATTCTTGGCCAGCCGTCCTGCCAATGTAGTTTTTGAATAGCTGTCTCTCTTCCCAATACACTGCGGCCTCGATAAGGCAGTGGTCTACCACAAAGATGGGCTAAATAGAGTTCATTATTTTGTGTTTCAACCAAACTGGCATGGCCTGCCCTTCTCAGCTCAGCCGTTACGTCATTTGCACTGGTTAACACATGTCCGGCAGGATCGACTTCATAGGGGCCGGTTAATTGTTTGCTCCGTGCAAATACAGCGGCATGATTATGGAAAGTCCCTCCTTCAGCACAGAGCAAATAATAGTAATCTTGAAACTTATAAAGATGAGGCCCTTCTACCCAACCCAAATTGGTTCCAGGGAAAATATTTGAAATATCGCCCACTAGTGATTTAGTTTCCCAATTAAATTCTTGTAACACAATTCCTGAAAAACATTTAACGGGTCTTTTATCTTGTCGATTATTTTCAGGGCGATGATCCCAAAGCATATTTACTAAATATTTTTTACCATTTGGATCATGAAACAATGATGGATCAAAGCCACTGGAATTAAGATAAATAGGCTCAGACCAAGGGCCATTGATACTCTCCGCCGTAACCAAATAGTTATGACTTACTTTATGCTCAACTTGGTAGTCTTTTACATCGGTAAAAATTAAATAGAATCGATCACCATCATGGCTTAAGCAAGGCGCCCAAATACCACAGGAGTCAGGGTTACCTTGCATATCTAATTGGCTGACCCTGCTCAACGGATGACTAATGAGTTCCCAGTTAACTAAATCTTTTGAATGATGAATTTGAACACCTGGAAACCATTCAAATGTACTGGTGGCGATATAATAATCATCGCCTACACGACAGATCGAAGGGTCCGGGTTAAATCCTTTAAGAACAGGGTTTTGAATGACAGCGGTCATAGTCAGCCTCAAGTGTATTTAACCACTGCATTCTATGTGACAAATGAGTATCAGAATAGGCCTAGGAGGCTACCTAGAACTTTTCATTTATTATTAAAATGCCAAGGCAAGATACCGACCAGCTATCCATGGGTGAAGCCAAACTAAAATAGCTGATACCACTATGGTCACTACTAAAACTTTAATTTCTTCAACCAAGCCGCCGGGCTCTGGCTTTTCATAGTCTCCGTCTCTTTTATTAATGAACACAATTTCGCATACAGCCCAAATTAGCATGCCACCAAAGAGTAACAAGGATCGAAGTTCGCCATTCACCAACAGATGGGCAACTCCCCAAAGAATGACTCCGGTTAGCATTGGATGTCTGACCCAATGCTTGAGCCGCACATTAAATGAGCTTGAGACTAGACAATAAATCGCCAGAAAATTGATCACATAAGCAGCAAACCAAAGCGGAACAGTGGAAGCGTAAAAGACGGGAACCGGATCAGTACTTCTCCAACCCATAATAATTAGACCCAAACTGATTAGAATTCCCAGGGCAAATAAACCTTTACTGGTGTTCACTCCCAGTTTTAAGGAAATTTGTTCTCTAGCTTTGGGCAATAAAGCTTTAATTAAGTGAAGATCTGACCAGAGTATTAGACCAATTATTAACCAAACCATAAATAGTACTCTTGAGTTGAAAAACCCTAGTACTATTGAACGCAGGTATGAGTTTGTCGATGAAAAAATTGGAATTTAATGATATGGATAAATAAAAGCCGCTTAAACCCCGACTAATTAGATCAACAAAATTGGTCAGAGGAAGCGGCTAAACATAATTGTCGGGGAATTTTGAATTGAAGGCTAAACCAATAGATTAAACCACTGTGTTTGTCAGTTTGCCTAGATTTCCTATTTCAACGGAATAGGTATCTCCAGGCTTCATCCACACCTTGTCTTCGAAGCCCAAAATCACTCCTTCGGGTGTACCGGTACAGATCACATCTCCAGGCTCCAAAGTCATGTATTTGCTTAAGTAAGTAATCACTTCTGCAACTGAAAAAATCATATCGGCTGTATTACTGTTTTGTCGCTCTTCATCATTTAGCCAACCTTTGATAGACATGTCAGTTGGGTCACCAGCTTCGTCTGCGGTCACAAGATACGGGCCGATAGGTAGAAAATCATCAATTGTTTTTCCAATAAGCCATTGTCCAGTTAAAAACTGCAACTCCCGTTCACTTAAATCGTTCGAGTTTGCATAGCCATAAACATAATCTAATGCTTCACTTTCAGGCACATTTCGAGCCTGCTTACCAATCACTACCGCCAGCTCTGCTTCATAATCGACTTGAGTAAGACCAGAAATATTCACCTCTTTTTCTGTAGCTGTAATAGCGTTGTTAAACTTGCTGAAAAGCACCGGAGAAGTGGGTATGGCCATTCCTGATTCAACCGCATGCTTGCGATAATTGAGTCCAACACAAATGATTTTTCCTGGATTCAATACTGCAGGCCCGAGCACTAAATTCGATTCATTTAAAATAAAGTCCGCATCTTCAGGTAACTGTTGTATTAGCTTCTGAAATAATTGTGGGTCTGAACCGAATAGCTCGTCAAAATTAGTTGGCAGTTTGGTATCTAAAGACTCGCTTGCCAGTTTCAGGTCTACAACTTTGTCATCAAGTTTTAAACCAAGTTTAAGCTCTGAATCAGATTCAAATGTTAAGAATTTCACATTAGCTCCACTAAGTTATCTTGAATTACCAATTATTAAATGAACCATCAAGTTTGTGGCACTTAGGTAATTCTGTTTGTTCAAATGGGTATTTTTCTAACTCTTTTAAATTGAGTTCTATTCCTAAGCCCGGTTCATCGGATGGATATAAGTCACCATCATGCCATTTGAAACTGCTTTTAAAGACTTCAGGCATAGTTTCTCCGGGACGTTTCGGCAGTTCCATCACACTGCAATTGGGAATGGATAAATTAAAATGTAAGCTGGCTGCTGTGGAAACTGGGCCTACCGGATTGTGTACTGCCACATCAATGAAGTGGGTTTCACACATGGCGGCAATTTTTTTGCCTTCGGTAATACCACCGCCAATACAGATATCGAATCGGGCCTGATCAATTAATTGTTCTTCGATAAGCTCACGGAAATCCCATTTATTACTAAACTGCTCTCCAGCGGCAACGGGCACTGAGGTGTGAGCTCTTAATCGGCGATAGGCCTGTGGATTTTCACTCCGTATTGGATCTTCAATAAAGAATGGTCGAAATGCCTCCACTTCATTACAAAAGCGTATAGCATCTGATACCCCCAGTTTGGTATGAGCATCGAAACACAACTCAATGTCATCACCCAGTTCGTCTCGAATGGAGCGCCATTCATGTACGGCTCTTTTAATCACTTTCTTTGGCTCTATCAGACCATCTTCGTCAGAAAAAAACTCCCAACGTAAATACTTCCACCCTTGTTCTGCCGACTTAACACAGTTTTTTACCACCTCTTCAGAGGTGTTACCGTGTACATGGGTATAGGTATGAACTTTGTTTCTGGCGAGACCTCCTAGCAATTTATAGACAGGTACATTTAAGACCTTTCCTTTTATGTCCCACAGCGCCATGTCTATTGCTGAAATGGCTGCACTTAAAATTTGTCCGGCCGGGTAAAAACCACCTCTCCACAGTAGCTGCCAAATGTGTTCGGTATTGAATGGATCAAGGCCGATTATTTGAGGAGCAAAATGTTCTACTGCACCGGCCATGGCTTTTTCTCGGCCAGTAATACCAGCCTCTCCTATTCCACAAATGCCTTCATCGGTTTCGACTACGACAAATAAAAAAGTGCGCCACTCTTTAGCAAGATAGGTTTTAACATTGGTTATTTTCATTCAGGTATTTTTATAAGTTATGGGTGACTACCAGAGCTAGCTCTATTTAGCTCCTTGAGTTTCAGGAACATTTCGCCAAGAGTACTTGGGCTGATATCCCAGTTTCGTTTTTGCTTTTTCAATGCTCAACAAAGACTCATGATCACCGGTACCGGGCTTGATTTCAACACCTGGGAATACAGCATCCATTAGCTCTTTGTTGGTTAAATCCATAATGGTGTCTTCAGCGGCAATGATGAAATTATCAGCATGATCTATTTCAACCTCTAATGCCAACCTAGCAGCAGTAGCAGCATCGCGGGCATCAACGTAACCCCATAAGTTAAACTTGCGGCTGAAGGGATCACCCCAGTAGCTCGGAATTGCTTGGAAGTTTGCAGGGTGATCTTCAGTGGTGTAGAGGATATTAGTCAGTACCAAACCTAGAATGGGAACTCCATACAAATTACTCATGTGTTTAGCTAATTCAGTACATGCGGTTTTTGATAGTGCATAACTGTTTTGAGGCTTCAAATGATCTTCTGTCACTGGCACAGAATCAGGTTTAACTGAGTCAAATGGAAAACCTAAAATGGTTTCACTAGAGGCCCAAACCACCTTTTTCATTTTTAACGCAGCCGCAGCATTGAAAATGTTATAGGTGCAGAGGGTGTTATTTTTAAATCGTTCAGCACCCGTATGAAAGTCCCAATCCGGTTCTGGATGGGATGCAAAATGAATAACTGCATCAGAACCCTTCAATGCATCTTCCACAGCTGCATAGTCAGTAATATCAACCTGCTTAAATTCACACAGCTTTTCGGCAGGCTCTACCCGGTCAATATTTAACACTTCATAACCAGCGTTCAGTAGTTCACTCACTACGAACTTGCCTGCGCCACCGCTTCCACCAGAAACTGCAATTTTTTTCATCTAACTTATTACCTTGAGCTTATCAGACATCACCTTACACCCTGTTAATAGTGATGGAAATGAAAGGTTTTGTAAACGACGGGAAGCATGTCAGCGACTCCACGTGTTTGTTACATCAATGACCTAATCTAAGATTAGATCAATACAGGGAATAGGTAATAAGATAACCCAGATTTACATATTGTAATCAGACATCTTAGGTCTTTATTTCTTACTTCAGTGATTAAAAAGTTTACCGTTTAGTACTTGCATCAAATAAACTGATATATCCCGAAAAGATGAATTTGCAACTTTTTCAGGATTAAAGATTTCATGATAAAAATCATTTGACCAATTATTAATAGTCATAATGATTTTCATTTCTCAATTTCAATAAAACCCCTTTCCAAAAAATTTCTAATTAACATAAAACAAGCTTTACAGCCCTCAAATATATGTTCATTGAAAGTACAAATTTGACTCTTAAATATATTTATTTGGTTTAGTTTTTTAATCAAATTATTTTATTTTTATTGAATACATCACTCAAGAAGCGCAAGATACGTCTCAGTTTCCTTTTACAAAAACAACTATTAGAGGAGACAAAACGGATTCGCATAAACAAGGAAATTCTAAACATAATCCTTAATCCTCTAAGCAAGGTGGGTTCAAATGAAATCTGGCTTTAAAAATAAAAATATAATTCTCTCCAGTGCATTAACATCGGCTCTTCTGTTGGGCTCCATGGCACAAGCGGCGTCAGTATGTTACGACGCAGACAATAAATTAGTCTTCAACGACACCGCCATCAATGCCAGTGGTACCGTCTTTCTAGGTGGATACAACGACGGCAATTGGATGTGGTCTTCTGATAGTGTATGTAACGAAGGCTCCTGCACCAGTGTGTATACTTATTCCGGTGGAATGGTCGAATTTCGATTAGAAGGCCCTGGAATCACTGACTACTATTCTCCACTACCAAGTGGCACCATGAATTCCGCTGCCATTCCAACAGAGTGTAGTCCAACTACTCCTCCAGATACTGGCCCAGACACCAGTACTGACACAGGTTCTGAAACAGACACATCTACCGAAACGGGTTCTGATACTGACACAGGCTCAACAACGGAAACAGCAACTGACACATCAACGGACTCAGGTTCTGGGTCTGACACAGGCACTGACAGTTCTGTAGGTGGAAGCTGTGGTGAATACGGTGCTCACGTTAACGGTTCAAATATAAGACTTTTCCACAAAGACAACCCTAATTGGACAGGTCGCAGTTTCGCTTATCTATGCAACAACGGAAATTGCCAACAGGCAACGCTGGTCGATGGTTATTATGAAAATACCTCAGGGTTCAGCGGCAGTGTCGGAGACAGTTTCAGTTTCGAGTTTAAAATTCAAGACGACGCCACCGGCCAATTCTTAATGCAAGATACAGTGACAGTAACTGCCAGCTGCGAATCAGAGAGCACAGACACTGACTCTACAACCGATACCGGATCAACCACTGAAACAGATTCTGACACTGGCTCGGAAACCGAAACCAGCACAGAGACAGGTACTGATACCAGCTCTAATACGGATACTGAAACCAACACAGATACTGGCACGAGTACTGACACTGGTACTTCTGCTGGAAAACCAGTGATTCCAAATGACGGCCAACAGTATTTCTTCCTGGGTCAAGATAAACCAGCGATAGAAGGCTATATGTCGGTTGCAGGTCTACCTAAGCCATATGGTTTCACCATGTACGTTACTCTTGCGCGAGGTGAAGTGAGCTACGATGGCAGCTACTGCTTCAAAGGTCTCGACGGATTGAAGCATACAAACAACTACAACTCTAACGAAGCTGCTGGCTGTGCTGACAACGGTTATCGTCAAAACCATTGGGGATCTGATGAGCAAAATGTTCAATGGGCTGTTGAAACTTACTCACCAGAAGTAATGGCCATTGGTTTATGGTGTCCAAGCAATGGCAACCTGCCTGCACTCTATAACAACGGCGCTTATGATGACCTATTAACTGAACTGGCAGACTTCTTCAAACAATACAACAACACCAGTTTCATGTTGCGTACTTGTTATGAATTCAATGGTGATGCTGGTGGTTGGTCTGCTGAAAACTTCCGTGAGACCTTTAAATATGTTCGCAACTTTATGGACAACTCTGGCATTACCAACGTCGCTCATGTTTGGCAGTCAGACGCTTACCATGGCACAGGTCGCACAACCTCGGCTATCGGTGATGCTGAACAAGGTTACTGGCCTGGTAAAAAATACGTTGATTGGGTGGGTGTATCTCAGTTCCATTCAGACGTGGGTGAAGAGGCAGCCATAGCAGCTTCTGAAGGTTTACCACTGTTCATTGCTGAAGCCACGCCGCATGGCGCGCTATTCCATCAGTATGATTTCAAACTGAACTTTAACAGCACAAGCTCAAGCCCTGATGGTTCTGTGACTCTGCATAACGACCTTGATTGGTTTAATGCCAAGGACGATGAAATTTTCCAAAACGTAACCAAAGCTTGGCACTACATCAACGCCGACTGGAGCAACCAACCACAATGGGCAAATGCAGCTGACCAGGCGGGTGAAAACTACTTCAAGTACACTGACTCAAGGGTACAGATGAACGACACTATTAAGAATCACTTTATTGATTTGGTGTCACCTGCAAATGGGTTCATTTTAGGTAACTAATTTCATAACCCCAAGAAGTGCGTCTTAGCCCCCGACTTGTTCGGGGGCTTTTTTATTCAGCGGTATAAAGATAACGGTGGGCCCATCATTCTTGTAGCGGTCTATATAAATGACAGATAGTTAGACAGCTTTTTTTATTTTCTGATGCATAAATGCTAATCCCAGTAGGCTGAGCCCAAGTCCCATAAAGCTCATCACTCTCAACAAACCTTCCAATCCACTCATATCAACTAGAAATATTTTTGCGATGACAGCTAACAATAGAACCATCCCAGATTTATACAGGTGTTCCATGGCATATCTAGTTCCGACTAAAACTCCTCCAATAGCTAACACCAACCAAACAAGTGAATAAGTGTAGAGCTCGCCATTACTCATGGGGTAGTTAATATGAATTTCAGGTGTCCAAAGATGACGAATTTCCAAGTTAATAAAGAAAAACGACAGCGCTGCTACAGAAAATAGAAAATGATTTCGAAATTTCAGTTCGAAATAGCGAGCATATGCAAACAATAAAAGAATAGGTGCCCCATAACTTAACAAAAGAATGTTTAAAACCGGCCAACTACTAACGGTCTGCTCTGACCAGAGCGGATTTTTAGCAAACAATTGTATGAAAACAAAATTACCCGCGGTTAACCCTAACATTATTTTAGAGGCCCATTGATATAGCGATACAAAACCATTGCTTAGCTGTGATCGCCAGTAGTAAACCAATGACAATACTCCCCAAACCAGGGTGTTTAGAGTAGCCTCAGTGAAACCATATTCTGAAACAAATATATTTCCATCGTACATCCAATAGCGAGTTTCAGTGGCAATCAATAACACCAGCAAATGTAAGCATGCACCTTCTAACCATATTCTGGTATTTTCTGTTGATGGCAAAATACGTGCAGCTGCAAAACAAAATACCAGTGAACCTCCGTAAGTCCATAAAGACCAATGAACGTCATTATCGTAAGTCAAGATAAATGGATTCAAAGAAAGGCGGACCAGTACAATAGTGCACAGTAATTTTATAGCCCAATCCAAATGGATAACTGAGAACTGCTGACGTAGCCATGCTAAGGACAAAACCTGAGCTGCCAAAGCCAGTGTTAATGTGGCCTGCTCTACTAGTAAAACAACTGTTAATGAATACCCAATATGAGCCCCTAAAATTAACACCAATTCAATCATTTTATTTAGGTTATTGTTTCTGTATTTTATGACAAACGCCATGTAACAACAGCCAATCAATAATGATAATAAACCCCATACCCAATTCTGAGTGAACTCAGGCAGCATCAAATAACCAACGGAAATCAATACGAACGGGCTCAACAAAGGCAGTGAACTGGCGGTTCCTTTAAATGGAGATACCTTCAAGTTCCAAAGCCCGAAGATGAAATAAAAAGCTGCTAAAAAGATTAGAAAAACTAGAAACCGATTTTGATCGCTTGATGGAATGACTTCATAAAAAAAACTGTTATCAAGGTTTGCGTCTAATGAGATAAAAAACGCTCCACAAGTCGTAATGAATAAAACCCAGGGGAACATCGAATAAATGGGCTTGTGCCGACTAACCAGCATTACAACAACTGCAAAAGGAAAATAAGTGACCAATAGATATTCCATTGCAGAATCTACTGCCACCATCAATGACATGCAAAAAATTAATAGTAAGAATAAAACCTGCAGCCGGTTTTCATGCTGTGACCAGTTTATTTTAAAGCCATTCCAGGGTTTAAATCCTGAAGCAGTTTTCCACTTTGCTAGTAGCATCCAGTCCGAGTAATGAATGGCTACGACCAAATAGCCAATTGCCGCAAGATACAGAGGCTGAAATATCTGAACCTGAATATCATTGGAACTCAGGCTAATCAGCCACCAAAACAGCGCCCCAACTACCGTACCCAGCCATAGCCATTTTCGATAAACATATTTAATTAGGAACAAGGCCGACACCGTAACAATCATGGAATAAATCATGGCTCCCATCACATTGTTACTACCGGTATTAACTAATATGGGTACGATATAAGCACCTAAGATTCCTATTCCGGCTAACACTGGGCCATGGATTAACGCTAACACCATGGTGACCATTGCGATGATAAACAGAACCACAAACACGAGCCCTGGTGGAACTAATTCATAGAGATGGAACGCTGCCAAAAAAGTTGCAAACAGCGTAATACTCGCGCCACCGGCCAATGCAGCAAAAGAATCGTGTGATCCTTTTGTTCTACGCAGCCACTCAGCCGCTCCGTGCAATAGCAATCCAGTTATCAGACCCATTGCGATTCTAGCCTTTGGCCCTAACAACCCCTGGTCCATACTGTATTTCACTAGGAAAATACCAGCTAGGGCGATACAAAGACCTCCCAACCAAACCATCCAGTTTTCTTTCACCTTGTCGAAAAAATCAGGGGCTTGCTGGCTAGATTCTATATTGGTTGAAGTAACGAGTGTTGGTTCCTCATTCAATAAAAGATCTTTTTCAGTATCTGGCTCAGTTAATTCTTCATCGTTAATTTCCAGTGAATCTTGCACCTTAAGATTCGTGTTGGATGTATCGGCAGGCGTTGAATCATCGACAGAAGGTGAGTTCGGATTGGTAATTGTAGTGAGCTTGTCTTCTGCAATTGGTTGTTCGGTCTCAGAACTTTTCTGTGGTGTCTCTCTAACATCATCCAATGTTCTACGAAGTTTTAAGTTTTCGTCGTACAAAGACTGAACTTGTTCGGACAGCTCGAATACTTTTTGCTCAAATCGATAAAGCTGCTCTTTTAAGGGAATTATTCGAAAGAAACTGATGATCCCCAATATCGAACCGATAAGAACCGCAAGTAGAATCAAGCCTCCCAGTAACAACTCTGCTTCCATTGAATGCCTCAAAAAATACCCTAGATTTAACCAGCATACTGGGTTTTGGAAAAAAATCTAATTTTAACCAAGGTTGTATCGATCCAGTGATAAACCTGTGATACTGATATTCAGTACCCTGTTTATTCAACTCAAATCATAAGCTAATTAGTGAGTTCTATTTTAATGGCTAGCATGATATGTCTTTTAAATATTTATCTAAAAGTTATAAGAGAGGTTCTGCCTAGTTAGTAGATTATAGAAGTTTACTTATTTTATTTGGGTTATAACCACGAATGATATTTCCATCTATAACAACCAAGGGCACTCCCCTTCCGTTAAGCTGATCGTATTCAGATTTTGCTTTCACAGATTTCTCAATATCATATTCTATAAAGGGTATTTTTTCTTTTTCGAGGTAAGCAACCGTCTTTTTACAATACCCGCACCAGGCAGTTGAATACAGAACAACAGGTTCAGAGTTTGCCTGAGAAATCTCCATCGCATAGGCACTGGATTCAGGTTGAGGGCCGAGTTCATCTTTAAAAGCTAAAATCCCAAAGCCAACCAAAACAATTATTAATATTTTTCCGAAATCCATAACCTTGATTATCTCAGCTTATTACCAACATCCCAAATCCCAACATCCTAAATCTCAACATCTGCGGGTATTAATCATAAAGAGACACAGTTTTTAACTCATTAGAAATTGGACAAATAAACTCCATTAGATTAGCACTTAGCTTCATTCCATCACGGTTTTTATTACCTTTTCCATATTTGGGATCGCCCATTACTGGATGATTAATGAGCTCGAAGTGACGCCTAATTTGATGCTTTCTGCCAGACGCAATCCAGCAGTCGACTTTGCTCACATTAGTATGGGGTTCGAACTTAATCAGCTCATACTCAGTGACCGTTTCTTTTTCATCCAGAGGTTCTTCGATTCTATTTCGAATACCTTGCTCACCTGTATCGCCCAACACCTCGCAGCGATATTTCATTTTGACATCACCATTCTGAAACATTCTAGAAAAATCCGATGCACATCTTTTGGTGTGAACAATAATCACTAAACCTGCTGCTTCTCTCTCTAACTGATGTACCAGAAACACTTCCCTTCGAGGATTAAACTGTAATTCAACAAACCTCAGTAGTGACGTGTGATCACCCCAATCATTACCTTGGGTAAGCATACCCGATGGTTTAAACCAAACAGAATACTGGTCGTTATCTTCTATCAATTTAGCTGGCGGCGGTTTTAGGGCTAAGAGGTCTTCGTCATAATAAAGCTCAACCACATCTCCAATCTTTAGATCAGTCATGGCCCTTCTAATTCTACTTCTTGTCCCTTTTCCTCGTTTTAGCCAAACAGCCCCCTTATTCATCACATCTTTAATTCGTGATTTGGATAGATTTACATTGTCCACCAGAAAGTCTATCGCTATTAAGGAATCCTTATCTTCAACCTCAAGTGCAATATCTACTCTAAACCCTTCTTCTTGATCTTCAATACTCATTTAAAACAGACTTTCCAAACCTTTCTTTAATTCTTCTTGGGCTTTTTTCTTGGCTTCTTCTTCAGCCTTTTTCTTCTCTTTTTCTAACTTCATTCTAGCTTCTTCTGCTTTTTTCTTGGCTTCGGCTTCCGCTTTTTTCTTTTCAGCATCCAACTTGGCTTTTTGCTGGGCTTCCCAATCTTTTAATTTCGCCTTTGCCATGGTTTCAATTTCTTTTTTCTTACCTGCTAACTCAGCTTTTTGGTTGTCCAGCTTTGTGAGCTCAGCCTTTAATGGTCCAAGCTCTTTTTCTAGCTCTGCCTGCAATCGCTTTTCCACATCTTTTATTAATTGATCTTGTTCTTCTTTTAATCGATCATTAAAAGCACTGCTTACTTGCCTTTCGATGTTGGACTTCACTTCTATTTCCATATCTCTAACTGGGCCATCACCTAAGATTTCAAGATCAAACTCTGTAATGCCTTCCATTGCCTTGGCCAGTTCACGATTCATGAGTCCATTACCGGAAGCATCAAATCGACTGTTTTTGAAGTCGGTTTTGATATCTAAATCAATTTTTCCATCCACTACCGTTGCAACACCTGTCATAAAACCAGTGGCTTTTTTCAGGTCTATTTCCAGTTCACTGGACTTAATGATTCTTTCGTTTTTGACTGCGAGTCTGTCCCAGGTTATGTCAAATTTTTCATCTCCCAGCCCAACACTGCCTTCAAGTTTAAATGGGCCACTGCCAGAGATGGATTCTGAGGTCACTAATAAACTGGCAGGCTTGCCAATCTCATTAAAATCACTGGCCACGTCTTGAACCTGTATTTCAAGAAAGCCTGTTTCGAGGGTGGCAGTCATCAACGAATTTTTTAGCCAGAAATCGGGGTCAGGACGATCCGTTGGAAAGGCCACAAAACGGCCTCCGTCACGGTCAGGCTCTGCTTCTTTTTCGTCTTTGCTGTTCAAGAAAGGTTTTATTCGGTCGTACCAAACAAGCGCTTTGTCAGTCCATTCTCTTACTTCATTTCCAAACACAAGTTCACCAAGGTTTTGTGCACCAGTTTCGTTAAACTGGTAACGGTCTTTTAAACTCTGCAAATCTTCTTTAGGAGCCTGGGTAAGTTCAGAGATGCCCGTTCTAAGATCTTTTTGGCCTTTATCGACACTTTTAGCAGTATCTTGAACAGCTTTCGCATCTGCCTTCAATTCTTTCTGAATTTGCTCAAGACGTTTCTTGCGGCGATTAAAATCATTTAGGCTTTTGATGTCATCACTGAGTAACTGTTGAATTTCTTTTTTGTAACCATCCAATTCTTTCTTTGAGGGTATTTCCTTAAGGTTGTCTTGAATGGCTTTTGAATTCGCGTCGTTTTTTTCTTTTACCTGCTCACTGAGCTGTGGAGTCAATAAGTTTTGTTTTTCTCTTTCTAGTAATTCATCCGCAGAAGGTATGCTAGATTTAGCATCTGCTAACAACTGATCTGTGCGACTAGGTTCTTTTTCTTCCGCTACAGACTCTTCTTGTTTTGACTCTGACTCAGCTTTAGGCTCATCTTTTTGGATAGGCTCCCATGGACTTGCTCTCACTTGATCAAACTGAATCCCCGTCACAGACAAATCATTGATTTGAACTTTACCCCGTAACAATTTCCAAAGTTCAATATCCGCTATCGCTTGGGCTACGATGACTGAGTTTTTATTAAAATCTTCTTTATCTGGAATCTGAACCCCTTCTACTTTGAATCCAATAGGGTCTAAACTCAAACCAACGTTATCTATGGTGACAGGCACTTCGAGTGCACTTTTTCCGGCAGATTCTAATGCTGTTTTTGCTAGTGGAGCCGCAAAGAAATAACTGCCGCCTCCAATTAACAGAATAACAACAACGAAACCAATTAATCCTTTCCAACGAAAAATTTTCATGTGGCAAAATCCTTAAGGCAAACTCTGATATTTTTCATAGACTTTGCTCGCTTTCAGCAACTGCATTATTTTCAAACGATTAAACCATGTGAGTATATGAGCTCGATATTGACTGACTAATATCCTGAAAAAAACAACAACAGGAATAAACGCAACAATTGAGATAACAAGCATACCCAGGGTGACAGTATGATTGAATTTGGTGAATCGCCAAAAATCACTCTGATACAAGGCGGTCCAAGTTTGCTGTAAATCAGAATGGGTCAGGATCTGATATCCCAAATTGTCGGCATAGGGGTCAACCATATAAGCGATGCCACTAAACCCAGCCACTGCGAT
This sequence comes from Gynuella sp., assembly GCA_028282465.1. Lineage (GTDB taxonomy): Bacteria > Pseudomonadota > Gammaproteobacteria > Pseudomonadales > Natronospirillaceae > JANQHX01. The sequence continues at coordinate 42,558 of JANQHX010000056.1, read as the reverse complement.
CCAAAAAGTGGCTAGGTGTATTCTAAAAATAAATGCAGCTAACAACACAATTAGATTATGAGGTGACCAGAATGGACTCATACCCATGATAAAACCCAACCCCACAGCAAAGGCAATTTGCCATGGGTTCGAATCCGAATTCAATGCTTTAAAAATTTTTGCTAGCAAGTCGATCATTATTAGATCCTTTAATCGATTGTTCTTTTCTAGTTACACTGACTTTAATTTTAGGAGAATATCTACTGCTTTAGCCGCAGCGGCAAATCCAAACGAAGCAGTCACCATAGTAGCGGCACCAAAACCGGATGCACAATCCAATCTTGTTGAACCATTCATAGTTGACTTAGCGTTACACACAGTACCATCTGGTTGCGGATACTTTAGCTGTTCAGTTGAGTAAATACACTCTACGCCAAATTTGTTCTTAGTGCTTTTACCAAATCCGTAATCTTTATTGAGTATATTTCGAACTTTTTTTGCCAATGGATCATGACTGGTTTTGCTCAGGTCAGCACTGGTGATTTGCAGCGGATCTATTTGCCCGCCAGCCCCGCCAATGGTGACAGCTTTTATCTTATGGCGGATACAGTAGTTGAGAAGTGCGGCTTTAGGATGAACACTATCAATGGCGTCAATTACCACATGAAATTGACCTCCAATCAAAGCCTCCAGGTTATCTTTGGTGACAAAATCGGTTACCGGGTTAACCTTGCAAAGGGGGTTAATTTTTTTGATTCGATCGGCCATTGCATTCACTTTAAGTTGGCCGATCTGCCCGTCAACTGCGTGTATTTGCCTGTTCGTATTCGTGATGCAAATATCATCTAAATCAATAAGAGTTAGATGACCCACAGCGGTTCGAGCCAATGCTTCTGCTGCCCAACTTCCAACGCCACCAATACCCACAACACAGATATGCCCTTGTGTTAGTTGATTCAAGGCTTGTTGACCGTATAAACGAGCCGTACCGCCGAATCTTTGTTCTATTTCGTTCACTCAATTAACTTCTTGAATTTGGAGGGCGGATTATAGCCTTGAGTGCCTTAAGGCTAAAATCTACTTTCTTCAGAATAGATGGAATTTCCGATCTGAGCTGCCTTGAGGGCGGGCAGGTTTTGGCATACCAAGCCACATGATTTAAGTAACCAGATGTGGTTAGCACCGCGCCAGAGGGTATGCGCCGTCTAACGGCTTTTGATTGCAACCACTGGGTTTGGATTAGGTCTTTCTTAGCTGTGTAATTTATAACCAAGCTGCCTTCATGGCTAAGGCGAGAAACCAGCAAACCCCACCAGTTAGCGTCAAACTCAACCCCTCTTACTGGCTCGCCATTCTCATGGCCATAAAGGTCGTCGATGATCAGATCGTATTTGTTATCAGTCTGCTCTAGCCAAGAGCGAGCATCAGCATGATGGATAGTGACCTTGGGATAATTGACATCAAAGAACTTTTTAGCCAATTGAATATGAGTGGGATTTATCTCCACTGCATCCAGCTGGTCTGGGTTCAACCACTTCATAATTGGGTGCACGGCAGCACCCGCTCCCAGCCCCAATAACAGCACACGACTGCAAGGCTTCTGCCAAAAACCCGGCAGATACAACAAATCCCAAACCCCGCCCAACCAATCGCGCTCAGGATGATATTGACTATGAAACACGCCATCCGAGTACAACCTAAGCGTCTTACCCGCATTGCGTATTTCGTAACACTGACCATTCACATTTTTCTGCCAAATCAACCCCAAAATCTGGACCCCTTCTATACTCACTTTTAAGCCTAACGCATTCTAATGAGGAAAATACCCTATGCCACAGGAAAAATTTCGCTTGGTGACTCGAAGTGATTTTGATGGCCTGGTTTGTGCCGCACTGTTAAAAGAACTGGATATGATAGATGACATTCTGTTTGTTCATCCTAAAGATATGCAGGATGGCAAAATCGACATCTCAGACCAGGACATCACCACCAACCTTCCTTTTGTGCCAGGGGTTCGACTTGCTTTCGACCATCACTTCAGTGAAACCCTAAGAAATAAAAAGCAGGACAATCATATTATCGACCCCACCGCACCTTCTGCCGCAAGGGTGGTGTTTGATCATTACGGTGGTAAAGAAAAATTTCCTAGAATCAGCGATGAGCTAATGCAAGCGGTGGATAAGGGCGACAGCGCCAATTTTACGCAAGACGAAATTTTGTACCCGAAAGACTGGGTACTCATGAATTTTCTGATGGATGCCAGAACTGGGTTAGGTCGGTTTCGAAACTTCCGAATTTCAAATTACCAACTCATGATGATTCTAATAGACAAGTGTCGAGAAATGACTATCCAAGAAATTCTCGAATTACATGACGTTAAGGAGCGCGTCGAACTTTATAAAGAGCACGAACAATCAGCACGAGAGCAAATTCAACGGTGTTCAACTGTAGAAAAAAACTTGGTGGTTCTAGGGAGCCTCTGATTAATTCCAGAATTGCTCTGGCTTACAGGCGGGTTCTGAATCAAGGCGGCTTATTGCGGGAATGTCTAGACCTTTCAAAATAAGACAACACAGAGTCAGGATCCGCCTGTAAGCCCCGCAGGGCGGTCCTAAAAGCGCTTTTCTCATTGTTGAAATTCTTGAAAAGGTACTCGACATTCCCTGCGAATTTCGCCTCGATAAAAGACACTTTTAGGTTCCGCAGAGCGATCCTGGAATTAATCAGAGGCTCCCTAGATCTTTTAAACGAAAACCCAATTTGGCCAACCAATCGGTTTACCATTTACGCCCTATTCCCCCAATGTAATATTTCGATTCATAAAATGTGGGGTCTAAAAAAGCAAAATACGGTATTCGCCATTGGCAAATCAATAATAGACAAATCATCTAAAACCAATGTTGGTGAACTTTGCTTAAAATATGATGGCGGTGGTCATGAAGCCGCTGGAACCTGTCAGGTTGACAATGATTTAGCTGATTCGGTACTTCAGGAGCTAGTAAGTACTATCAATGCTGACGGTTAGTCAGTATCTTCTCCGTCGGTTTTTGTGTCGTTCATGAATTACTCTGTCTAACCGGCGGCTTTTCAACTAAAACTTCTCAGGGTACTCTCTACTTTCATACACACCTTATTTATCCAAAAAACTATGTACAATTTTGATGAAGTCATTGATCGCAGAGGCACATCAGCGATCAAACACGACAAGTATGCTGGCCGCGACCTTATTCCACTCTGGGTGGCCGATTCAGAATTTAGAACCCCCGAACCAGTGATCGAGGCATTGAGCAACCGAGTTTCTCATGGTCTATTTGGATACACTAGAGACAATGAATCGCTCAATCTGTCAGTCAAAAACTGGTTAAAAAATGAGTACAACTGGGAAATAGAAACCAGTTGGATACTTTGGTGCTCTGGGGTGGTTCCGGCTTTTAATCAGGTAGTGCGAGGGTTTACTAATACTGATGACAAAGTAGCGGTACAAACACCAAACTACCCACCCATGTTAAAAGCGCCTTCCTTACATAATTGCCATGCTTTACTGATTCCTACAAAGTTAGTCAATAATAGATGGCAATTAGATGACAAAGCTCTTGAGTTTATTCTGCAACAACCAAGCTGCAAAGTGTTCTTACTATGCAACCCTATGAATCCCTGTGGCTCAGTGCTAACCGAAAAAGAGTTAAGTCGAATTATCGAGCTGTGCCAACAACATGACGTGCAACTTTGTTCCGATGAAATTCATTGCGATTTGATTTTGGAACCGGGTGTTCAGCATATTCCCGCAGGCAAACTAGACCCTAATAGCATTACGTTAATGGCCGCTTCAAAAACATTTAACATTGCAGGCCTAGGCTGTTCATTTGCCATTATCCCAAACAGTAAAATTAGAAAACAATTTCTGGATGCTGGTGATGGTATTGTGTCTCATCCAAACTTATTAGGGTACCCAGCAACCGAGGCTGCCTTTACCCATGGCAAAGCATGGCAAACAGAAGAGTTAACATATCTAAAAACAAATCGTGATCTTATTCAGGAAAGACTGAGCCAGCATCCCGAATTCAAGGTTGTATGCTCAGAAGCAACTTTTTTAGCCTGGGTTGATTGCACTGGGCTTAAAGTCGATAACCCCTTCCAATGGTTTATTGAAGCCGGGCTAGCCCCTTCTCCAGGAGCAGATTTTGGTGAACCCCAGTTTGTAAGAATTAACTTTGGTTGCGCTAGGTCTGTGTTGGAACAGGCATTAACCCGTATTGATGACCATCTTGAAAAGCACAGACAGTCATCATGAAAAATGAATTGGACAGTAAGGATCTGCTAGACCTTGTGAATACCCAAATGCCTTTTGGAAAATACGCAGGCCGAATACTCGCGGATTTACCAGAGCCCTATTTGTTATGGTTTGAAAAGCAAGGCTTCCCTAAAGGAAAACTTGGTCACCTGTTGAAATTGCTATTGGTCATCCGGGTAAATGGGTTAGAAAGTCTTTTAACACCTCTTAGAAAGCCATGAGTGAATCGCCATATCGATTAGTTGTTTCTAAACGCAGAAAAACTGCTGCCATACAGGTGAAGGAAGGACAGGTGTCTGTTCATGTTCCCCCTAATACAGACCAGCAATGGATCAACCAATTTGTAGCAGACCACCGAATCTGGATAGCAAAAAAAATAGCGCAACAGGCTCAACTCAAAAATGAAAAATACCAGTTAAAAGAAGGAGAGCTTTTTCCAATTTTAGGAGACGAAAAAGAAATTCAGTTCCTAAGAGCAAATCAATACGGAATTAATGTGACAGATTCCAGTATTAAAATCTCATTTCCAGATACCGATAGTAAATCTAAAACAGTAATCAAAGCCTGTATTGAATTTTATTTACAAACTCTCGCTAAAGAATATTTTCCCAAGAGATGCCAGGAAATAACCCAAGCGCTTGATATACCCAACCAAATATCAGAAATACGTTTCAAAAAAACCAAATCAAAGTGGGGACACTGCACTCATAAAGGCGTGCTGCAGTTTAATTGGTTAATTATGATGTCCCCGATACCGGTTATTGATTACCTTGCAGCCCATGAGTGTTGCCACCTAATTCACCCCAATCATTCAAAACAGTTTTGGAATTTAGTATCCAGCATTGAACCAGGATATCAAGAAGCTCGCTTATGGATCAAAAATAATGGACACAGACTTTGGTTTGAGTAGTCCAGAGATAAGGGCAGCTTTTACACTGCCCTACTCTTGTTAATTTCCACTAGAAATTAGTTAAGCATCCATTCAATAACATTCACAATTTGTTGTTGAAAATCTGTATTGTTAAAAGTGTCATTTCGATGACCTTGCACTGTGTAATACACCTTACCGCTTGAAACCAGATTAGTGAAAATGGCTGGGTGATCAGCATCAGCCGGTTGTACAGTGGTTGGGTAACTGGTGCGGTCTAAACGAGCAACAACTTCCAAGAATGGAGACTCGCGTAAATCTATGTCCCAGAAATACCACTCATCATAAAAATTCCAAACATCGCCCGTCGTACCAATGTGATTTAAAAATGGTTCTGAAGCTTCCTCCAAAATCAAATCTGCACGTTGTTGATCATCCGGGTGACCTATAAATCTAGCACCACCTAGCACAGTATCGTGATACCAATCCCAATCGGCTTCAGTGTCCACCGCTGCATGAATCGCTAAGAAACCACCGCCATTTTCTAACCAGGCTTTAAAGTTTTGTTCCTGAGTCGGATTTAAAATATCGCCGGTAGTGTTATTGAATACAATCACTTGATATTGGCTCAAATCGCCATTGAAAACGTTCGAGTCTTCAGTTTCAGTAATTAACCATTGATTACTAGCCCCTAGGGTATTAAACATTTGCTTGCCACTAGGTATCGAGCCGTGTCGCCATCCAGTGGTTTTACTGAATACTAATATCTTAATGTCATCAACAGGGTTCTGATTAAATGTTGGCGTTAAGGTAATCGGATTACTGCTGATTTCTCCAACCTCATTGCTGGCAACAACCACAAAATCATAAGCTTGATCATTGGTTAAGCCATAAATTGAAATGGCTAACTGACCATCCGCATTAATTACTTGGTTCAGCGTTTCACCAGAGAAACCATAATTGACTTGGTAACCCGTTGCACCGTTCGATACTGTCCAGCTGAGTTCAACTTGGCCATCCTTAGATACACCGGAAACCTGAGGAGCAGGCGTTGGCAATTGAGGTTCTTGCGGACTACAGTCAAAATCTAAATAGACGTTGTCACCAGGGCCTGGTGCCCATTCAAATGTTGATCCATTCGCTTGTAAACGTAAGTTATGAGTAACGCCTTCTTCACACAGCAGATCAGACACCCAAGTATAGGTGAACGTGCCATTTGAATTCTGTGTTTCAGAATCAGGATTAATTTGACGGAAGTTGAAGTTTTGGTTGTTACGATAACTCGATAAATAAATTGCCTGTTTCGCATCATTAAATATCACCGTTAGCGTGACTTGATTGCTAGCGGCATCAACAGAAGCGGTTAGGTTATTGAGTGTTTTCGCGGAATTACCTGGGTCAGGTAATGTCACTGCCTTGGGTGTAGCAGCAACCCAATCACCAGATAACACACCGTCAACATTAAAAGCTTCAACACTAAATTCATAAGTTTCATCATTAATTAAACCGTCAACTAAGAATTCAGTATCAGTAATGGTACCTGCTAGGGTTTGTGCGCCATTTAACCGATAGTAAACGTCGTATCCTTCAGCAAAGTCAGATGCCGTCCAATTTAGCATCACTTGACCATCACCCGCTTCCGTAGAAAGCTGAGGAGCATTAATAGGTGGCTGGGGAACATAAGGTGCTTCCGGTGTGGCAGTTACAGTATTACTCTCAATTTCTCCATCTGTATTAAACGCAACAACTTGAAAGCTATATTCCACATCATTAGTCAGGCCTGTTACTTGAATGTTCGTAGCCGCAGTATTTGCAAATTGCTGGTTGGTTTGACCTATGCCAAATAAAACCCGATAACCATCAGCGTATTCCGATGCTTGCCAAGACAAATCAACTAATGCATTACCTGCTTCGGCACCGAGTACAGGCGCGGGCTCAGGTAATTGAGGAGGAATGTCAGCCGCAGTAGCCACCGTTTGAACATTGCCTGATACTGAACCGACCGAGTTATAGGCTTCTACTTTTACATCGTAACTTGTTTCGGATTGAAGACCTGTAACAGATTCAAAAAGTGACGAACCATCACTCCATAGAGTATCTGCTCCAGAGCCTTCAATACCGTAATAAACTCGATAAGCATCTGCACCATCTACCGCTGCCCAGCTTAAAGAAATACTACTGACATCGGTATTGACCGTTACCTGAGGGGCACGTGCTGGAGGCTGAGGTTCCGAAGGCTCTTCACAGGTATAACTTAACCAATTGCTGTCACCAGGCCCAGGGGCCCAATGAAAACCTGCACCATTAGCCTGTAACCTAAAACTGTATTGAGTACCTAATGGACAATCTAAATTGGAATACCAAACATATTCATAAATACTGTTGGAATTCGAACCTGCGACTGTCGATATCTGAGTAAAATTAAAATTACTACCGTTTGTATATCTAGAAAGATAAATTGCATTTTTGGGTTCTGGAAAGGTCGCAGTTAAAACGACTTTACCAGAGTCATCTGTATATGCAGTTAAGCTAGTTTCAGCGACCGATGTCGCAGAAACCCCAGCCATTAGCAAAGCCGCTAGCTTTATTGAGTGATAGTTAAACATAACCATTGTTCCTGTTTTGTTTTTGTTGTTATTTGCCAGCTAGATTTTCGCCAGCATTATCAGAATACAAAGCGGTCTGTGAAATTCTTGATGTTTTCTGACAAGCTATTCACTTGTTCAAGTTTTGAGAACTACTCACAATAAATTGGATTAGTAATTAGCAACCAAAGTTAAATCACAGGAATATTTTTAGCCTAATTTTGTTTAGTTTAAATTTCAGAAGTCCATATAGAAAAGGAAGTATTAACAAGCAGCAGTAGTCTCGAAATGCTTAAGAAACAAGAGCAGGCGCATTTAAAATCAATTTTTCAGCAGCATATGTATGTTGTAACACGCAATGAGTGTATCCAAATAAGATAGGCATCAGTGCCTAAATAATTCACATGACTAATGCCTGATCACTAAAACGCTATTGAAGCCAAAGATCACCAAACCCCCAAACAAATGTTCCGAGCACTATGGTGATATGAGACATAAGGGCCTTTTTTTGGTGCCATTTTGAAGGAGCCAGATTCAGAAGGCTCTTACCACTGTTTTCAACGCCACTAAGACTTTGATATAGCCGCTCTAACTCATACTTTAACAAGGCATATTCACTCATAAGTGCAAGCAGCACTACGATCGCTCCGAAACGACTGAAATATTCCGGCTTATAGAAAATACCTAAGAGCAAACCCACCAGGCCGAAAGCCCATGACGCGATTAAACACTTTAAAGGAAATCTAGGGTTCATAGGGTTACTCTCGGTGAAGTTTGAGGCTTAGATAAGAAGCAGTATTTGTATTCAAGAGCGAAAGTATATTAATTCTCATAAGATTTTTTAAGGTATAATATATTTAGCTTGTTAGCTTACATCATAAACTCATTGCCCATGAACCCGGGCTGTTAGCACATCGAACACTCCATTTAAATAGTTGATCAAAACCAGTCTTACTCGAGTGGTTGGCATTGGGAGATTTCTGAGTTAGTTCACCCGCCGATACTCAACCGGACTCATCCCAGTATGGTTCTTAAATAACTTACTAAAGTGCTGTGGATACTCAAACCCTAGGCTATAAGCGATCTGGCTTACCTGAGCATCTGAGTTAAGCAATAATGTCTTTGCACGATCTAGAATAGAGTCTTGAATATGTTGTTGTGCGGTTTTCCCCGTTTCCTTTTTCAATAAATCACTTAGATAAGAGGAGGACATATTTAGTTTTTCTCCGCAGTATTTCACGGTAGGCAGCCCTGATTCCTGAGTCTTTTCTGTTTCAAAATAATCGTTAAGCAAATTATTAAACCGTATCACTAAGTCCTGGTTTAAATTGGTACGGACATAAAACTGTCTGTCATAGTAACGAAGACAATAATCCAGAAGCAGTTCAATATTGGATATGATGAGATTTTGTGAGTGGCGATCAATATTAAGGCTTAACTCAGTTTCAATTTTATTTACCAGTTCTGTCACAGAGCGATTTTCGGCTTCGGATAAATGTAGAGCTTCATGAATTTCATAGGAAAAATAGCTGTACTTAATGCCAATATTTTTCCCTAAAGATGACTTTCGAATAAGGTCTGGATGGAACAGCAATATCCAACCCTCTACTCCGCTTTCCCTTTGAGTGTTTTCGAAAGACATCGCCTGGCCTGGTTTTGCAAACAGCATTGAGCCATCTTGAAAGTCGTAGGTATTGCGGCCATAAACAATGTTGCCACTGATGCTACTTTTTAGGTTTACTTTATAAAAACCAAACACGTAAGTGGCATCACCATAATTAAAGCTTGCTATACGGTCATCAATGGGAATAACTGTGACTAAGGGGTGCTTAGGCTTTTCTAGTCCAAGCAATTCATGAACTTCGCTAATGGTTTCAATGCGTATAATCTCGCTCATTATTGGTAAACCTCTATCACTCTTGCCTTCAACTTCTGGCTCAGTCTGTCATATGCTAACTCTACCGGCTTTGGATTCCAAAATGGTACTGCAATACCTCGATATAGTTCATGTATTGTCACCTTCGTGCCTCCTACCACGGGCTCTAAAACATACTTATGGTCGAAGGTTAGAATACCCGTCGTACCACCGCCTTGGTTTAACAGTTCATTCTCTAAAACCTGCTTAACTGTCGAAGTAATCTCATAGGAGTTTTCAGAATCCTGATGAAAGCGATATTTCACCTTGGCACCTACTTCTAATTCGCCATCTAAAACTGTCATTACCGTATTCCATTGACTATAGCTTCCTGTGTCCATAATCACTGACCAAACTTCCGAGCTGGATGCAGGTATCATGATTTCTGACACAACTGACTTTCTACCCAATGCCCACAGCAGTATGAGAATAAGGAATACGAAAACTGGTAGTATTAACCATTTTGAAAAAATCATTTCAACTAGCCCACATTTATTTTGCTTTACTGGAAATGTATTTGTTAAACCAATTGAGAATGGGTTGTGGGTTCTCCCCTAGCCAATCATAGGCTGCAGCCCGGTTCGGAAAATCACCACCTTTCTTTTTGGGAATATCCAACCAGAGCATCTCTTTTTCTACTACTAGTTCATCATAAAAATCATTAATAAATACTTCATCCAGGTAACCATCGTTCTTGTTTTGAATCACAAGGGTCGGCACAGTGACGTCTTTAGCAAAGGGTCGCCAACTGATGTCATTAAAATTACGACCTGTACGTTTTTGAATAGCTTTAGTGGTGCTGTTTACCATAAAACCAGGCAACCCTAGTGCTTTCACAAAACATCCATAGTCCATAGGTTGAACTGAAATCATGGTTTTTATGTTAGGGAAATTCTTCAGGCCATCTTCACGGCCATAGGCTGCTACACTTGCGCCCTGGCCCATACAAATGCTCAGCAATCCAATGTCTGCTGATTTATAGTCTGGGTGAGTGCTGATGTAATTCACCGCCGCAATAATGTCTTTTGCTTCCTCCTGGCCCCAGGTGATGTAAGGTACTGTGCCCTTAGAACTTTCACCGTGATTTCGCATGTCATACATTAGCACTGTGTAACCCGCCTCATTGAGGTATTTCGCCTGGCGCAGAAATTCAATGTCTTTGTGGTAGCCCTTCATTAATCCTCTTGGGCGATACCCTGACCGGCTACATTGCACGCCAAAATGTGACTGTATTATTACCTTATCCTTGTCACCTTTGATTAACCAACCGCGCAACATTACTTCATCTGAAGCTAGAAAACTGACATCCTCATAATTCAAGTCATAGTTATCTGGGTCATCGAATAAGGGTGATTGAAACGGGTTTATAAAGGTATTCGCTATCATATTTCCGATCATGTTCAGGTCCTCCTCTTTTGATGTAAACAATATACTGAACCCAGAAAAATCTGACGTATACATATTCAGGAAGGACTTATACATATTCAGAATAATTCGAGAAAACCTAAGTGGTTAATTGATTACCCCTATTAAATGGTTGGATTCTGGTTACTGAAATATTTGATTATATGAAATGGAAAAACCGTCAAATGTCATTGGTTGTGTTTTGGCTAAGGCGAGTTGTTTTAATTATTTTTTGAAAGAGTTGACATCTGTACTTCAGGGACGACGCAAAAAATGGCCGCAGAAATTGCGGCCATTGATTATTACTAATAAAAATATGAGACCTGCGTAATCAAGTCGTTTGATCTGTCTTTTAAAGTGGTAGCATTAGTTAGGGTTTGCTCACTTCTGTCGCGATGTTCTGCATTTAATTTTTCGATTTCTGACGCGTTAGCCGCCACTTCTTTGGATAACTGCGCTTGTTGCTCTGCAGTCGCAGCTATCGCAACGGACTGACTGGCAATGTCTTGAACCTTATCACTAATAGACTCTAAGGCCTCACCTGCCTTTTCCGCTTTAGTCCTTACTTGGTGGGCATTGGTTTGGCAAGTTCCCATCAACGCAACGGCTTCGGAAGTCGACTGCTGCAATTGAGATATTGTTGACACAACGTCCTGAACAGAGGTTTGTGTTCGGTGGGCTAGTGTTCTTACCTCATCTGCTACCACTGAAAAGCCCCTACCTTGTTCTCCAGCACGAGCAGCTTCAATAGCAGCATTTAATGCTAACAAATTTGTTTGCTCGGCAATTTCATCAATGATACGTGCAACTGAATGTATGTTTTCCGCTTCCTTGGCCAAGTTTTCAATGGCATGGCCAGACTTCTCCAGTTGCTCATGAAGGTTTTCAACACCGTCGCCCACTTCATTAACCAAAGCTTGACCAGCTGAGCTGTCGGCATCAGCATCTTGTACACTTTTCGAAATGCTCTCGACTTGTTCTGCTACTGAGGATGCAGACGCAGCCATCTGCTCAATGGCAACTACGATTTGATCGGTTTGGATCTGTTGCTGCTCCGATTGCACTTTGCTTTGGTTGGCGAAATCCGTTAAACCCTCTGCTTGGTTATGAACGGTATCACTCGTGGATTTAATTTTATCAATGAGATCTTTCAACTGCTTAACCATGATCGACATATGATATTTAAGATTTAAAATCTCATTATTGGCAGGTTGTTCAACGTTATCTAATTGTAGGCTAATCTCACCCTTACCCATTCGCGTCATGATGTTTGACAACAGGGTTAGTGGTGATGAGAAGTGATTGAAATACCAAATCATTAAGGCAATGGATAAAAGGTAGGTGACACCTGCGATGGCCAATAGCAATAGCGTAAATTGACTACTGGCGGCAGTTACTTCATCAATAAAAGTTCCGCCATAGAGTTTCCAGTTCCATCCATTTACATTAGTGAATACTGCGTACTTGGTTTTGATATTTCCATCTTGATCTTCCCAATCATAATTAAACTGCCCAGACTCGCTGTTGAAAGAATCAGTGAATACTAAATTTCCGGACGCATCTTCCAAATCTTTAATGGAAAGCCCTGCTTCAAGGGTTGGATGATGAATAAGTTCTCCCTGGTACGTTGGATTGTTATCGGCAATGTATAAATACCCTGTTTTACCCCAGGTGTGTTGGCCGAGGCTGTCGAAAATTTTATTGGCTGCTTTTTTTAATGTGGTTCCAACAACAACTACAGCTTCCACCTTGCCATTAAATTCGATGGGTGTGTACATGGCTAAGTACTGACTTCCAAATACTTTAAGAACGGAATAATAAGCTTCCCCAGATTTCACACTCTGAAACCCTGGATGTTTTTCATCCATTACGGTACCAACAGCGCGGCTGCCATCGGCTTTCTTGAGTGAGGTTGCAATTCTTACAAAATAACCTTCAGATGCAGACATAACTGATAACAGTGCGCCAGTATCTGAGGTAAAACGGTCAGCTATTTCATTGTAATTTGCTAAGGATCTACCATTCGCAAACAAATCCCTGATCTGATGGCCTGCAAACTCGGATTCAGTATCAGCAGCATAAAAATCTGACAGATAAGCCTTTACAAATGTTTGCTGAAGATTTTGTATATTTTCAACATGGGCTTCAAATTCTACTTCTAATGCTGAACTAATGGACTTTAAGCGCAGCTGGTGTTCGTTCATCGTGTTTTCTAAAAGTAAATTATATGTACTTCTGTTCAACATAATGGCCATTAATCCAAAGGCCATAAACATGCATAGACTAATCACTGCAATTAGCTGGAAGCTAACACTTTTGTCTTTATACAGAACGCGCATGTCCGCTCCTATTGAAGAAATTTAGGTTACTGTTTCATAGTAGCTTGCTTTAAAAGCCTTTCTAAAAAAAACCATATCAATGGCTAAAAAGTTGATTTGAAAACATCAAATTGATTAAAAATGCACAATTTAGTGCATAAATATCTTCAACCCTCTTTACAGTAAGGTCAATTTTGCATGCTGATACCAAAGCCTATAGTGACTACTTTTACCAGTATCTTCTTTCGTTATTGAATGTAGTTGCACATTCATAATATCTGAGCTCTGTAGATACTAAACTTGCAATAATACTAACGATCGTCATAACAGATAAATTACGCACAACCAATTTTGAAATCTGGATGGCATTTATCTCAGATTGACTGACGTCAACCAATCAATTACATAAAGCACTATTTGCGCAAAACCAATCTGCGTAAAATTTACCAGTCTTTTCAAAAAAGGAGTCTGCTAGTGGCTGAGTTAGAAAGCTTAGATAGATATGTGTCGTTTGAGGGGTTAGATTGTGATTGGCGTGCCGATCAATTCCTAAAAATGTTATTACATAATATTGAATCCGGAAATGGGGAGCCACATTGGCATCAATACTTTCTACAAAAAATTAAGCATCAAGAAATGACCGGACAAGACAATCTGTATTTTGTAGGGAGTCAAATGAATGCATTGTATGAATACTTAGAAGGGTGTGAAGATAAAGCAGCACAAGATTTGTTATATCAATTAGAACAGGAATGTTGCTGATCGAATACTCTGATTAAATCCATACCAAACTGACAATTTGATTTTATTAATTTTTTTTCGATATTTTCATAGCAGATCACGGTGATACGTTCTCTATTAATCGTTAATGGCAAACAGATTTCGGAGCAATCAATTTTAGTGTAATAGTTATTTTAGATAATTCTAAAACGTGAAGACACCTCGCAAAGTCCAGTTAAAAGTCTAGCATTACCAATCAAAACACCAATTAAATAGAGCTTGTCAATCCAGATCCTAGCAAACTAGTATTCATTTAACTCAATTAGAAATGGATTTAAATTGATTATGAAACTAGTTCAAATTCTTTTATCTTTTGTGCTGGCTCTACAGGCTTTTTCAATTTCTTTAGAACTTAAGACAAATGCCTTTAATGATGACCTACTAGTCCAAAGAACCAAGGTTCCGCCTATAAACTCAAAAGTGAATTGTCAGAATTCGCTCTTAGAAGGATCAATTTCAGCATCTCTAGAAGAGTTCAAAAATGAAACGGAATTCATGATGACTTCAAAATTGAATAGCTTACTGGTCAGCCTTTCTGAATATAAACAGTTACCTCCAAATAATACGGACGCTAATTCGACAAATCCAGATTTCAAAAAAACAAACACGGAAGCAAGTACTCTTGCAGTAGAAGAAATTGAAACTCGCTTAGAAATAGCAATCTCCAATGGTGGATGGACTGCACAAGATAGCACCGAGATACTGCCCTACACACCTAACCTCACCTATGAAGACAGAATGTATTTATTAGACCTGTTTTCAAATGCGCTTGAATCTGGAGTGGATTCAGTCGCCGAGTTTCCACCTCCAATATAGTATTCAATCACATTTCAAATAATAGACGAATTTAAATTCATGACCATCAAGAATGGATGAGTTCTTGTTGAGAATGAAAAAACCATAGTACTTATTCAAAAGCAGTAGTACTGATATAAAACAAGGAGAGACAGATGAAGAAATTAGCTTTAGCACTAGCAACATTAGGTTCACTTTCACTAGCTAGCATTGCTGCAAACGCTACCTTGATAAATGGATCTGTTATTGTGAACAACACTAGTACATCAATAACAGGCCAATTCAATGTGGATACAAAAACCGTAGCAGGTCATGACGCTAGTTATATTTGGACTAACGGATACGCAAACTCTAGTGTAGGTTTTGGTGGCTATGATGCAGTCAATGGTAGAAGCTTTTACTGCACAGTTGCCGTTGGTGATCCACTCTACGCAGCTGCTGTTGATATTCGCAATGGCGCTGGCGCTTACACTTATCTCAGGGTCAATAAAAGTTCAGATTCGAGTAAGTGCACCAGCATCTTCGTACTGAAAGACTCTAGACGCCACTATTGAAACTAATAATACTGAACTGTGGTAGTTCAGAACAAATCTAATGTCCGGCACCTGCCGGACTTCTACACAATAATCTGTTTTTTTGATAGCCAGTAGGTCAACGTGGCGCGATCGGGCTTAAACTATTATGTCTATCTAAATCTTTTATAGGGATAAGTGAATGATATTTCAAAATCAAAGTCATTAAAATTTAAACAATCTACTTCTGGAAGAACATAACCTTCCACATCTGGCGCAATCCGATCTGTCGAATACGCGAAATCACTATCAATATGAAACACAAGAGCTCGCCCCTCAACTGGTTGTAAGCAGATTCCTTCGTAACCATCTATTAAAACTTGTGCTGATGAATCTAACTCAATCCTATTTTGATAACTTCTCACAACATCTCCTTCGCATGTGGCAAGCGAGTACGTTGTAGAGCCTAAGGCCAGTAAATTATTCTCATAACTTATAGTGTTTATTATTGACTGATCTGAAACAGCTCCAAGATAGATGCAATCCGTTTTCCAATCTCCAACGAAGGTGCTACTCGCTTCTTTCGGAGCATTACTATCAGTCTCAATACAACCAACCAAAAGTACTGCAGGTATGAGTACGGAAATTGTTTTTATTGAAATCCTTTTTATAAACATAACACTTACTTTTCCGATACATGGTTTTCAAATACCAAACTTTGTTAATATGACGAGTGAAACGCAGTTCTTCAAGCCTTTAATGACCACAACTCTGGCGAATGAGCTTCTATCTATAACCGCGAGAATAACATTTTTTAATGTTGTGGGGACAGGATATCTTAGTGAGTCTAGGTTTTTACATGGATGCTTGCAGTGGTTCCTGTGGCAAAGCTATGAATATTCAGGCATGTTAGTTATGAACTATGGATTGAGTTATTTCTGATACCCTAAAACGAAAACCTAACCTACCGCTTACTTATTGTCTTTAAAGTAATCGACAGGCCAGGTTTGTTTTAGTACGAAGTATTTTTAAAAGTGGTAATTTAACCCGAGGTTATAACTTGGCCCACTTGAAACATTGTTATATAAGCGTTTGTTAGAGTCACTGTATTGAGTTTCTTGCTGGTCAGTTAAGTTAAGAGCCTCGAAGCTTACTTTCAGTTGATTATTAACTTGATAACCTGCTGAGAAGTCTACATACATTTGCTCTAGTACACCCCGTTCATCTTCGTCACCTAAACCAGCTTCAACAAACTGAATATACTCATCACGATAGGCTGCGGATACTCGGGCACCCCATCTAGAAGTTTCATAATATAGAGTTAAGTTACCTGCCAGTTCTGATAAACCAGGAAATCTCTTAGACTCAGTCTCACCCGTGCCCTGAACATTACGATAATCTGCATTACCTTCAATCACAGTGAAGTTACTCACTAAACCCATATTATTAAACGGTTGTGGTAAGAAGAAGAAATCAGTTTGGAAAGACACTTCAACACCATTAATAGTGGCATCGCCTTTATTTTCTAAGCGTGTGTAATCATATTCAGTGGAGCCACTTTGACCATCAGGTAGTAGTGAGGTAGGTAATCCGGTTTCGGAGTAGGCCACTGTACTGGTTTTTTCTTCTAAGAACCCAGTAATATTTTTAGTAAAGTATCCAAAGGCAAAATACGCTGAATCACTGAAATACCATTCAATTGACATCTCATAGTTATTGCTTTTCAGAGGCTCCATGTCAACATTACCATTAGCGTTCACAGTTCTATTACCGGTATCCAGGCTTACGCCCAGCCTCGCATCGTCTATTTGTGGCCTGTTAATGTTTTGACTACCACTCATTCGGATGACTAGGTCATCTGTAACATCCACTGCGACATTAGCTGCTGGAAGGAAGCCATTGTAGTTACCTGTGGGCTTATAACGTCTATCGTTATAGCTAAAGCCATATTCAATTTCCGTATGGTAAAAACGTAAGCCCACATCGTATCTTACAGGGTAATCGACTAGATAAGTGTCATGGTTATATTGCACATAACCACTGAATGTTGACTCTTCAATATAGTCTGATGGATTTGCGTCTACATCACCATCTAAGCCATAGTAATCTTGAATATCTTCAACATCCACCGTTAACCAATTTTGCTCTTCGTGCCCATCATAAACTTCCAGATAACTAGGATCCAAGTCAGTAACACCATCATTCTCTGGAGTAGACTGGCTTCGAACATAGTTGTCATCTCGAGTCGTTGCACCAGTATTTTTAAAGACTTTTGAACCAATACCGAATGAAACTGAAGAATAGGCATCTAAATCATATTCTAAATCCCACTTTGCATTTCTATAGGTGTCTTCGTAAAAATCTTCTCTGAAGTCTAGTTCTCTAACACGCCATTCACTCTCTGCTGTAGTGTCAAAGCCATAACTTTGGTCGGGATTATATTCATCCCCTGAGTAATCAGCTGAAAACTCTTCACCATCTATGGTCTCCAAATATGCCTTATCACTGACAGGCAAATCAAAGAAGGACTTAGAGGCACCCACAAGCCACTTAACATTTAACTTCTCAGTCGCTTGCCAATCTATATCAAAAACCATTTGATCATAAGTTGTTTCGGCAATGTCATATCTATGCTCGGTACGTAGTGTCAGGTCACTGAATGTACCCGAAACAAATTCATAGTGGTCACCATTTAACTCGTATTCTATTTCTTCTACCGTGCCTAAAGCAGTTGAAGAGGAACCCGCCGTAGCCAAATGATATTCGTGCCTTTCATTGTTAAGTTGGGCATGAATATAGGAAACCCCTAGTTCAAATTCGTCACTAGGTTTGAATTGATAAGTTATATTTAAACCAATTCTTTCTTGGTCGTTTTCCCAAACTGAATAGCGGTTACCCCGAGGAAACCAGATGTCACCATCTTCCAAAAGTTGAGCAGCCTCTACGCTTATAGAAGGATTATAATTAGTCGTAGACCTTTGACGCCATCTGTAGGTATTTACGCCTTCTTCTTCAATCGCACGATTACTATAAAAACCGGTAGCTAATAACCCATGCTCTCCCCAGGTGTCTGAATAGAACGCATTCAATCTTGGGCTAATGCCCTCCACATTTGGGTTGGTACCACCAGAGCCGCTGAATACCAATTGTTGCTCACCGACTTCAAATGGTTTGGGAGTCCATAATTGAACAGTACCGCCAATACCACCTTCATCCACATCTGCCGAGTAGGATTTTAATATATCTATTTGCCCAAACATCTCTGAAGCAAATATATTAAAATCGAATGCCCTGTCTCGAGAATTAGCACCACGGCTGTCCATGGGTGAATTGGTTTTGGCTATAGTTTCCATTCCATTAATTTGAACCCGAGTATAATCAGGTCCAATACCGCGTAAAGAAATTTGACGCCCTTCACCACCTTCACGGGTAATGGCCACACCCGGCATTCTCTGGATGGATTCCGCTAGGTTTAAATCGGGGAAGTCAGCAATATCTTCAGAAACAATAGTATCTTGAGAGCCGGTAGCGTTTCTTTTTGCTTCAATAGCTTTGATCAAACTGGCTTTAAAACCTGTATTCAGAAGATCTTCTAAAGATAAGTCACTGCTATCGCCTTCATCAGCAAATGCATTCACGATAAACAGTGAACTGAGGGTTAAAACAAAAACTGATTTTATATTCATTCTAAATTCTCCCGCCTCAATCTTCGATCACAACATCAAATGAGTTCAATTGTTCTGAAGAAAAAGGAATCAGCTTCCTATTCAAAATATGAACATTCACAGTCTTCTTAACAGACAGAGGTTCTTGTATGTCTATTTCTTCAAATTCCCAATCATTATCAAGTAAATCCCAAATCATTGAGGCAGTTTGCACACCTAAACCATAGTGATCAGGTACAAAAGCGAACGCGCCTAAATTTAAGTCGGAACTAACCAAAGGCTCTAGCCCAACAACCACTGGTACTCTTCGATTTTTTAGAATAGGCAACCAAGATCTACGTACGTTTTCAGAAGTCAGTAATCGGTTGTCATTCAGCACGAGCAACGCGTCAACCTTCTTCTTAAGTAAAAACTCTATATTGTTTGTTAATTCATTCGCCATGTTTTTCGAGACGATGGGTACTTCAGCCGTAATTAATTCAATACCTTCGGTTTTACAATATTCAATATAATCCTCGATGACATTTGATAGGTTGCTTCTGTATATCACACCAACCTTCTTAAGCGGATCGGAAATAGTGCTTCTAACATTGACCAAACTTGTGACTGCCGGTACCTCATATCTAATGGCAGATAAGTTTTTAGCACCCACTGCTGATTGGTCTACAAACAAAGCCGCTGTGGCAATGACAGGAGGAAACTCATCACGTTCCGATTGAGCTTGATACTCTTTGTATACATTTAGAGATAAGTTACCTAAAAGGATGACCGCGTCTGGACTGTTAGCTTCAAGAGCATCACTAATATCTGAAACAGACAGATCTGAATTTGCGGGTACTTGAATGAGATCTAACTCACCATCCAAATCATCAGACAGCCCTCTGACTACATCGTCGAAAGCCTGACCTTCAGGTTGAAACACAACCAAAGTACCTTCTGAAGCGATTGACTGAAGGGAGACAATTGCCATCAATACTATTGTGGTTATCGACATTAAACGTCTTATAGATTTTATAACCATGAATCCACCCCCAATATTTTGTTGATCTCTCCACCAAAGTTCCTAATGCAAGAGGCGACCTCATCCTTTCCTGACCCACCGCCAACAGCTGCACTGACTAAACCGATTTTTATATTTACTCTGGTGGCAACCAAATTCACTTGTGTTTTGGTTTTTATACTTTCATATACGCTTTCTGATATGAACAATGAGTCTGCTGTTCCAAATGATAAAAGTGGCAAGAGATCTTCAATCTTGGATACCCTCTTTAACCTAACGTCGGATTGAAGAAGCTGACCGACAAATTCAGTCATCGGTTTTCTTCCCAATAAGTCAACAACACCGACCTTTACACCTGCTAAGTCATTGAGGTCTATTGGATCATCGACACTAACAATGACATAGTCTTCTTCGGTTACGCCATCCTTAACGCCTTTTAATACAGTCTCAAACTGATTATTTCTTTCAATTATCGGAAGCAAAGTTAATACTGCAGTTGGGGGCTGCGCTTCAACCTGGGTAGAGAAATCTTTTGCTCTACCAAAGGCTGTCACTTCTAAATTGTTACAGGATGTTTTAATATATTCTTCTACGACGGTCGCTCGGGTTTCACTGGGAACAAATATATACAACGAATTTGAAAGCGACATGGAAGACAGCAATAAACTAAGTATTGCCAAAAACAAATTGCCTTTAGTCATATTGATAGGCTCCTCTCTATCTCTCAGTACAGATTATTAGTGTTTTTATATCAACCACTGAATTTCTCCTGGATTAACGGGATTAGGGTAGTAAAAATTATTAATTAGCTATTAAAGATAAAGATTCCTATTATTTTGTTATGCAGATTTCTTTATCCATTCTGGAGCTTCATGATAGAAGTTCCTTGGTAACACCACTTCCACTTCGAACATGCAAAAACCTTCTTCAGCAGGCTTTTGTTCATGAAGATTAATTTTAATATCTCCACCAACACCTTTAATAAATGCTTTCACAGCTTCCATTCCAACACCACGTCCGGAGACATTGGTTACTTCGCTGGCTGTAGAAGTGCCTGACTCAAAAATGGTATTTGCTATTTCATGGACAGATAAGGCATCAGCAATTTTTTGCCCTTTAGATTCGGACACCTTACTTCTTAATTTATTGATAGGCAGGCCTTTGCCATCATCGTAGATAACCAGTGACACATCCGAGCCGGATGTTCTGGCTTCAATTGCAATGTTACCTACTGGGGGCTTACCTAAGGATTCTCGGATCTCAGGTTTCTCTAACCCGTGATCTAAGCTGTTTCTGATCAGATGGTTAAATACATTAACCAAAGTGTCTTCGCTCTTCGTGGTAAATAATACTCCGCCATCGTTTACGGCTATATCTGGAGAGGGTTTGCCAAGTTCTTTTGAAATGGAATTAGCAGATTTTTTAACATTTTCAAGGACATCATCTAATGACCTACCATTAACTGACTCAAGCAGTTTGTAACTCGCAGTTAATGCTTTTATTACATCATCTGGCATCTGCATGGACTTCAGTTTTTCAAATGCATTCACTACCCCTTGAAGGGCATTTTCATCAATAATTATTCCGCCTGAATTTGAGCCAGATTTACCACGTCCTAGTTGTTCTTCTGAAATTCTCTGGTACCTGAGAATATCGTTACGAGCCTGCTCTAATTCACTTAACAACTGTTCTTGATCCCAAGGTACTGACTCATCCTTTCTAATAGAATCATAGGTTGTCTCTACTTCATGAACTGAATCTGTAATATGGGTAAATCCATAGGTACGCGCATTACCTTTAACGGTATGCATATTTCTGAACAGAGAAGCAACCACATCCAAGTCTCTGGATTTATTATCTTTAATAAGCCATTCGCACTTCTCTATAAATTCGAAGGATGTGTTAATGAAGCTCTCAAAATCTTTTTCAGAAATACTTAGGATATGACCAATAATTTCAAGCTCAATTTTCTGCTGCTCTGCTTCAGCTTGTAGAGCTCTGAGGTTAGTCACATCCCTTACAGTGACCATGATCTTATCTATAACCCCTTCCAGAATAATGGGGTCCCAGTCCAGCTCAATATATTGAGAGGTTTTATCAGATCTCACTCGTTCGTATTCAGTAGTCAACAGATGTGAGTTAAAGTCCCACATCATTTCATCTTCGCCTAGCAACGCATTTGCAGCTGTCGATATCTGATCCAGTTCATTACTTCCGAGAGTAGCTTCTTTAAACAGAAGATCCATAAAATTACGCCCGGCAATATCTTTGGTTCCAAATATTGTTTCACAATGAGCGGCGTACTCATGATGGATGTTTTCATTAGGCATTATGGTGAATAAGCCCTGGTGCATATTCTGCATCATTGACAAAATGTCATTTGTTTTCTCTTGCAATTCGGCAGTACGCTCTTCTACCTTTGCTTCTAGAGTTCGGTTTTGTTCCTCGATGACTTCCATCATGGTTATTTTGTTAAGCGTAATAACCAGCAGCCTTGCCAAGGATTGGCAAAATTCCATATCCGATTCATTGAAGTGTAGGTTTCCGTCACTTCCAGAGAGGACAATAAAGCCTAATAACTTAGCATTATCTTTTAAGGGAACGATGAGTGCGGCAGTTGAATCAGCAGAACTCACACCGAGTTCGGTCTTTACGTCTTCAAAAAAATGAATTTGCCGACCGTATTCGCCCTTTATAGTTAGCTGCTTACTAATGTCAGAAATAGAGTCTTGTCCAGTATTGTCGTAAGCCAGTGACCAAACTCCGTCCTTATTTAAAATTACCTCTACGAGCGATGCACCGCATTGTGATTTTAAGGCTAACAATACTTCTTCAAACGCTTTCTGTTGAACGGTAATTTTGGCGAGGTTTTCACCGGCTAAATTAATTTTTGCCAAGTCTTCTATTTTCTTCTTAACCACCACTCTCATGGTCTCAAAGTTGACGGCGAGCTGACCTATTTCATCATTACTGTCCACTTCAACCTTAGAATCATAGTTGCCACTGGCGATTACCTCAGCTTCTGAATTCAGCAAGCCTATTGGTTTGGTAATACCCCAAGCCATTTTACGAACCAGATAAGCACCCACTAAAACTGCAATGGCATTAAAAGCAAGAAGAATGGCCAATGTTCTAATCAACAATTGAGTGGAGCGATTGTTCTCTTCGCTGAGGGCGATTACCAATGCTTCTGTTGATACGCCATAGCGAATAAATCCAAGTATTTCATCGTCTACAATTACAGGAGAGGCAAATTCGATTACCCGCCCACCATTGTATTCAACATCTCGATAGTCAAACTCTTCTAGCTCAGACACCCAAAGACTATTTTCATCTGTTAGTTCCTCACCTGAAGTTACGTCTACTTCATCACCATTAGCAGCGGCAGAAACCCAGGCAACATTATCAATATCCATAAATATGCCGTAGGTGATATCAAGATCTCGTTGCACTGTGGTGGAAACAAGTTCTTGTACAGCTGTAAACGCATTGTCTTCAGCCATGCCTTTTAACGCGAAGCTGTTGTTGATAACCAGCGTTTGCGCTTTAGCGACCAGCGAGCTACGAATAAACTCGGTAACCCTTGATAATTGTGTTTGGGAGTCCAAGTAACTGAGTACAACAATAACTGCAAGAATAGCTAGAAAGCTTGATATCAAAATAGTATTTACTTTAACGATCAGCTTCTTTCGAATACTCACCAACACGATAACCCTCCCAATTTTAAATTTACGTTAGCCTAGTAACTTCTTAATCGAACCCACTACGGCGTCACCATTAAAAGGCTTTACTATCCAACCTTTTACTCCAGCGGACTTGCCTCTTTCTTTCATCTTAGGATTGCTTTCAGTAGTTAACATAATCACATTCAACGCTGAGTTATTGAGCTCACCACGGATTTTTTCGACCATGGTTAAGCCATCCATAACAGGCATATTTACATCTGATATAACTAGTTTGATATCAGAATCAGACTGAACTTTTTTAAGACCGTCTTGGCCGTCATTTGCCACCACACACTGAATTCCGTTTCCAGTTAAAAACGTACTTACTTCGTTACGTACTGTTGCTGAATCATCTACAACGAGAACTTTAGCCATAATTAAACCCTCTTATTAATCGAAAAATTCCAACTCACCAGAGTCTAGTGAATCAGAAATAATTTGGTCTGATATTTTCATGAGATCAGGCGACCAGGTGAGATTAAAAATCAGTTTTTGAAGGATTTTAAAATCGGGGAGAATGCCTAACTCATCTTTAATGACATAGGAAAATGTCAATTGCGGTTCTTGCGATCCAAATGAAATAAATTTATGAACATGATTCACCATAATGGGAACCTGAATGGCTGATCCTATTGATGCTTGGTCATCAGTTTCAGTAAAGAATTTTGATTTAATTCCGCCCCAGACTAGGTTTGTTATTTCATTTAGCAGAAAGTTTACGCCTCTGCTTCCAGAATATTCATTTCTAGGTATATGTGTTCTATCGGATTCAATGTATTTTTCAAAGTCATTACTTGGTGATTGAATAGTCATATATCCACGACACCAGCTACTTTCCAATGGAATCAAGCTAAAGACTTCTCCGAATATCAACATATCCTTGACTAGGTATGGAGCAGAGTTTTCAACGGAAATATTTTTGATATTGAATTGCAGTGCATTAGATGTGATTTCTAACACCTCATGAACCAGTGGTGCAGGATAATGCCTATTAAATAAATTAACTTGCAGAAATTCTTTTAATGATTCGAGATCATCAATGGTGTACTGAGCAACAACAGCTTGATTAATTTCTTCAGGAAGGGGCTCGTTTTTATGTTCTTCAAGACGACGAATGACGATGGGGAGTTCTGGTCTAACCTCATGTATCTTTTTGCAAATATCAAAACCACTGTACCCAAATTCATCCTTCGATTCTGAAAGAAACACCGCCCCTAGATCAATATTCACATCAAGAACTTTGTTAATTTCATTCTTTCTTTCTCTAATACCTTGGATGTTGTTCTTTAAAAAAAATTCTTTTAAAAATTCTAATGCAGACTCATCTGCCTCGTACACCAACGCTTTAGATGTAATTACACTTTCTTCGGTCATACCCTATCCAACTCCTTAAAAGAGCTCTAACTCTCCGGAAGAAGCCTCTTCAACCGCGACTTCATGTAAATTAATAAACTCATCTATTTCAGGTATAGCATCTGCTAGTAAAATTACATCCATCAAAGGAACATTTGATTGAGTCATTTGTAGTTTTACTGCCTTCATGTTGGTAAAAGAGTCTAAATACTTGTTACAGTCTTTGTTGATTTGAGAAGGAGTAGACATTCCTAGGCTATTTGAAACACCGGACAATCTCCTTTTGAATTCACCACAAAGTACATTACTAAATTCAAGGAGTGCATCCATGTATTTATCATCCGTAACATGACCCACTTCTATTCCAAGTTGATCAGCAATATAGGCTTCAGTTTGTTCTGTGTGGTATTGAATTATTTCGATAATAAGCCGGAAGCAATAAGAACTAATGGTTAACACCAACATATGTCCGCGACCCGTTTCAGACATGCCGGTCACGTCCGTCACACCAGTGGAAGTGATTCTCAAGTCATTGCTGTTAGAAGATATGGTCTGCTTAAGCGACTCATGGAGTGATTCCTCAAGCTTACTGTAAAACTCAATCGCATCTGCCATTTAAGCTTCCTTTTGTAACATCCTATCGACCATTTCACTGGTATTTCGAATTTCAGTCATGATCATTTTTCCGCCGGCCTGGATGTCCTGAAAGGTGACTGAAGTTAATAGATCATTTTTATCAAGATTCTCTTTATAACTGTCACTCAACTGTTTTGAGCGGGATGCAAGATTACGAACCTCGTCTGCTACAACCGCAAACCCTCTTCCATTTTCACCGGCCCTTGCCGCTTCAATTGCAGCGTTTAGGGCTAACAAGTCAATCTGACTGACAATTCTAGAAAACTCAGAGTTTTGTTCGTGCATGGTCTGATTGTGACTAATTAAACTGTCTAAGCTTTGGTGCCATCTTTCTACTGCGTACGCCAGGTTGCCTAAGTCTTTTAGCGGCTTATTGATGTCGTGTAAGCCGTCACTGTAACTACTCTGAAGTTCCGAATGGGATTGATTTGCGGCTTCTAACTGCACTCTTAATTCATGCATTTCTTCAGTCAACTGCTCAACGTTCGATTTTTCTCGATCGAGTTGCTCCAAGAATTCATTTTCAACATCATTCTTACTGTTCCGCTGAGCAGATTTAAGGTGATCTAACTCCTGTTCTAGAGCACTAATTTGACCCTCTAAAGCAATCTTTTCATTAATTTGTTCATTCTTATCGCTAATCAATGCTGTCATTTTTTTTCTTGAGTTTAGGTAATAGCTCAATGCACCGATGAACGCTATCGCAACAAAAATAATTTCCAACATGCCCAACATAAATATTCCTCATCCATTCGGCTGCCACCCATCTCCTATTTAAAAGATGATAACTTTCAATATAGACACCACAGACCCATAAGCAATTAGCGCTTAAAATATTTTTACTAGTGATTCAGCTAATGCAGATGCAAGTGATTTCAGTTATTTATTGGCAGGGGAAGCATGGCGGCAGGGATTAATTATTGACGATATCCAGCCCAACTATTACATGAAGTTACAATATTAATATTTGGTTAATCTCCTACTGGGAGAAATGTAGTGGGTAAGTGAACAATAGCTTTATCAAGAAAATGACGACCAACTTGATAGAAGCCATATCCATAAAAATTATCTGCTAGTTTAACGCAGCCTTTCTATTAGTAGAGCTTCAACCTTTGTTATATCTTTTTTGTAGCACGGACGAGTCACCATTGATAAAACACCCAAGCCGGTTGTCAAGAGATAAATAATCCAACCTTTTTTATTGAGCTTGAAAATACTAAAAGTAGGAGAGTTGACCTATAAGCACAAAATCAAATTTAATCAATCAAAAAACTAAAATAGTTTAAAATAGGTTATACAAATATATTTCTCTTGAACAACATCACTCAATACCGACATCATTCAAACAACACATCGACCATCATTGCGTAAAATATATATGATAAGTTGTGAAGTCAGTGCTTTTTTTTCTTTTTATAATCTGTTTAATGATAAGCTTAAAAATAAATACCTAATTTGAAGTCAACTGAGTAACAACATGCCCTTTCCTAAAATATACTGTGTGATTCTCAGTATCCTGCTAGCTTCCTCATATGCAATCGCTGAGGATCCATTACTAGTCAGGGTACCGGTCAAGTCTGTGGATAATGAACGTCATTCCTATCCTGTCGATCTATTAACCTTTCTATTAAACGCTTCTGATAGACCCTATAAAATTCAGTTTTCTAAACAAGGCATCACTACACAATCCAGAGATATTAAGCGTTTAATCAATAACAAGGATATTGATATTGGCTGGTTTGGCACATCCATTTACCTTGAAGAGACTTTATACCCAATTCGATTTCCAATATGGAGGGGTTTGCTAGGGTATCGAATTTTCATTATAAATAAGGATAGGAAAGAAGAGTTTTCGAAAGTCGCCTCTCTTATGGATTTACAACAGTTTGTTGGTAACCAAGGTATCGGCTGGACTGATATAGAGATATTAGAAAACTCTGGGCTAAAGCAAGAAGAAAGCAAATATGATGTCATTTTTAGAATGATTTCAAACAATCGTACTGATTATTTTTCAAGGGGTATTGGGGAAGCGTTTAGAGAGATATCTGTGCAAAAGACAGAACATCCCAACCTCATGGTGGAACAAAGTATCCTGCTTAAATATCCTTTTGCTGGTTACTTTTTTACAAACAAAAATAATCTAGAGTTAGCAAACTTGCTAGAAAACAGTTTTGAAAAAACCTATAAAGATGGCAGCTTCCTAGAGTTTTTCTACAATCACTGGGTGGTTAAGGACATGCTAGAAAAAGTCGATTTAGACAATAGAACTTTTATCGAAATTCCCAACCCTCTTTTAACGAAAGAGACCAAAAACTTGCCAGAATGGGTCTGGCATTAAGTACAGTAAGGAATTGAAAAATTATTTAACTAATTCCCATTGTTTTTCCAGTCGTTTCGCAGAAATACTCATTTCAGTCCCTAATTTCTGCGCAAACAAAGACACTCGATATTCTTCGATCATCCATCGAAAAAGTTCCAGGTCTTCTGAATAGCGGCGCTCGGTTTCCATTTGCTTTTTCTTTTGAGTATAACGTTGAGCATAGCCGTTGAGTTCATCAATAATCAGTTGCTCATTGGCAGGTACACCGCTGGAGCGATCTAAACGCATTTCGATAGCCTCTAGATACCGCGAATAATTTTTAAGCCATTTTTCTTCTACCTGTTTTATAAAGCCAGGGTAGAATAAGGCTTCTAATTGGCCGTTAATATCCGCGTAGATGAAAGCCATTACCAATGAAGCTTTTTTATTCTTAATTTTTTTACTGATGCCTAACCGTCTTTTTAAACTCTCGGTTAAGTAATTAATTAGTCGCTCAGCCACAGAAACCAATTCAGCTCTATGCTGCTCCCGTAACACTTCCAATTCTTTGTGGCTTCTTGGCACTTCAGCTGTAAAAGGCAAAAAGCATTGAAAAAACGCAGCTCGGGTTAAGTCTTCAATAAGTTCTTCTATTTTGCCAATAGGGGCATAGAGCAAACCCAGTTGTTTGTGTTGGCGGATTAATTTACCAATATGCTGTTCCTGAACCTTTAATCCATTTCGCAATAACCGAACAACCCCATTTCGATGTTCATGGTTGGCCTGGTCTGGACTGTCAAAGAGTTGAATACTCACCCCTTTGATACCGGTGTCATCAACTGTTTCTACTAATGCTGGGAAGTGCTTCATTTTAATACCAGCCTGAGACACCCATTGTTCTTTTGGTAATTCTGGAAAAGACCAATCTGTAAAAACAACTGTACGCTCTTCACTTTCCAGAACTTCAGGTGCGGCCCGCGTTTCTTCTTCAGGGGTATCTGTGAGTAATTTCGAGAGTTCTCTACCCTGCCTCAACACTTTGCCCTTGCTGTTCACCACTTCAATGTTCATTTTTAAGTGATCATCGAGAACGGTTAAATCCCAGGCGTCTTCTGGAATTCTAACTCCAGTCATCCGCAAGAGTTTATGTGCCAGCACTTCGGTCAGGCTCTTGTCGTCGCTGTGGATAATGTCTGGTAAGGCACCTTCAATAAAATTAGGCACAGGCACGAAGTTTTTACGCAGCTGTTTGGGTAAGGATTTAACCAGGGCAATGCACTTTTCTTTCAGCAGCCCAGGCACTAACCATTGCAAACGATTTTCTGACAACTGGTTAAGCGCCGCCGCTGGCACTCTAAGCGTCACGCCATCGTCTTTGGCACCGGGCTCAAAGTGGTAACGCATAGGGAACTGAATGCCATTCCAACTTAAGGATTCCGGATAGGCGTTGTGGGTTATTTCATCTGGATTGCGCTGTTTTAATTTTTCTTCGGTGAGTAAAAGTATGTCAGGATCTTTTTGCTCTGCTTGTTTTCGCCAAGCTTCAAAGCCATTGCCATTAACAATCTCAGGAGGAATTTTTGAGTCATAAAATTCAAATAGAGTTTCATCGTCTACCAGAATATCTTTCCTACGGGCTTTAGCTTCCAGGTTTTCGATTTTAGAAATTAGCTGGGCATTTTTCTGATAAAAACGTGCATTACTGGCGTATTGTTGTTCCACCAAACCTGAGCGAATAAAAATTTCCCGAGCTTGTATCGGGTCTATTTTGCCAAAATGAACCTTGCGACGATTCACAATAGTTAGGCCATATAAGGTCACTTGTTCAAAAGCCACAACCTGCGCCCGCTTCTTTTCCCAGTGAGGCTCAAAGTACTGCTTCTTCACCAGGTGAGCGGATAAAGACTCAATCCATTCAGATTGAATGATGGCAATGCTGCGGGCAAACAGTTGTGTGGTTTCCACTAGCTCAGCACTGGCTATCCATTTCGGTTGTTTTTTCTTCACACCTGTTGACGGATGAATAACACAGTGACGGCCTCGGGCTGCAACAAAAGTGCGATCCTCCTTATGGTTGGCAATATGGCTTAATAAACCAGCCAATAAGGATTGATGAATACTTTGATATGACGCTTCGTTTTTATTTTCTGTGAATTTTAAATCTTTAGCTGCCAAATGCAGTTGTCGATGAAGATCACGCCACTCCCGCATGCGCATATAATTCAAAAAGTTTTTCTTACAGAATTTACGCAGCTGATTCTGGCTCAACTCCTGGCGCTGCTCTTCATAACGATTCCACAAATTTAAATAACTGATGAAGTCAGACTCTCGGTCTTTATCAACAGCATGAGCTTGATCGGCCTGGGCTCTTTTCTCCTGAGGCCTTTCCCTTGGGTCTTGCACCGCTAAAGCCGACACAATGATAAGTACTTCAGATAACGACTTCTGCTTTTCTGCTTCCAAAAGCATACGCGCAAGGCGCGGATCCACGGGAAGTTTTGCTAACTGACGACCTGTGGCGGTTAATCGCCCTTTCTCACTCACTGCATTGAGTTCTTTCAGTAAGGTGAAACCGTCTTTAATAAAACGGCTGTCGGGCATATCCACAAATGGGAACTTTTCAATATCGTGAATTCCCATTTGCAGCATTTGTAAAATAACTGACGCTAAATTTGTTCTAAGAATTTCTGGATCAGTAAATTCATCACGAGTAATAAAGTCGTCTTCTGAATACAAACGAATACACATGCCTGGTGCAATACGACCACATCGACCGGCCCTTTGGTTTGCAGATGCCTGTGAAATCGCCTCAATGGGAAGACGCTGAACCTTAGATTTATAGCTATAGCGACTGATACGAACCAAGCCTGGGTCAATCACATAATGAATACCGGGAACCGTTAGCGACGTTTCCGCAACATTGGTAGCCAACACAATACGGCGACCACCATGGGGAGCAAAAACTCTCTGTTGTTCGGCTGCGGATAAGCGAGCATAAAGAGGCAACACTTCAAATAAAGGCAATGAGGCTCTGCGGATTAATTCGGCTGTTTCCCGAATTTCCCGTTCACCCGGCAAGAACACCAACACGTCACCGCCTTTAGAAGGCGTCTCTCCTTTGCGCTCCAGCTCAATGATCTCTTCTACTGCTGAAAGGATGCCCTGGCTGACATCCAGATCATATTTTCCATCAGACTCTTCTGAATCCACACCCAATGGCCGATATATTGTCTCCACCGGATAAGTACGACCGCTAACTGAAATAATTGGCGCGTCGTTAAAGTGTTTAGAAAAACGATCGACATCGATAGTTGCAGAAGTGATGATGATTTTTAGATCCGGACGTTTGGGCAACAGAGTGCGTAAAATGCCCAATAGAAAATCGATGTTTAATGATCGTTCGTGAGCTTCATCAATAATGATGGTGTCGTATTTAGACAGATAACGGTCATGCTGAATTTCAGCCAACAAAATACCATCGGTCATCATCTTAACTAATGTGTTGTCGGCAGTTTGATCCGAGAATCGAACCTGAAAACCTACCTGCTGACCCAAAGGTGTTCCGAGCTCTTCTGCCACCCGAGTCGCAACCGCACGGGCAGCTAATCGACGAGGCTGGGTGTGACCAATCATGCCTGCAACACCTCGGCCCAACTTCAAACAAATTTTGGGGAGCTGCGTGGTTTTACCCGAACCTGTTTCACCCGCCAGAATTACCACCTGATTTTCAGCAATCACCTTTTCAATTTCATCAGCCTTATCGCCAACCGGCAATTCAGAGGCGATTTCAATTTTCACTGGCACCGCCTGCTCTCGAAGTAGGTAAGCTTCGTGAGACTTATCGATTTTGCTTATTAACTTTTTGTATTCCGAAGAATCCGGCTGGTTTTTAAGCTTATCGAACTGAGAAATTAGATAATAACGGTCTTTCGACAGGATCTTGAACAGCTTGTCCAATACCTGCTGCTGGCTGGCTGACATACTTCTAAAAGAGTCACATATAAAAATAGGGAGCGGGATTATATAGCCTGACATAGCAAGCTTGAACCCGGGCAGATGGCTAAAGTCGATTCAAATATGCGGGAACCTTCGCACTAATATAGGCACACTAATCCTTCTAAGCCCTCCATATTGGTGCCAATCCACCAGAGTTTTCAGTAAAACCTTCAGACGCGAAGGTAGCGCACAGGGGGTAAACCCTTCTAGATTTCTCATGGCATCGCCATTGCTACACCAGTATTACCAAAACACCCTTTTAGTATTACTGGCTTTCTAGGAGCGACCACAGGAGTAAGCACATTGAGCATCACACGAATAGAAGACGCCAAAGCCTATTTAAAGCAATCTGAAGCGGTTGCCGACAGATTCAGTCGACTCCATCAACGGTCTGTTACTCTGGAAGTAAAAGATCTAACCAAGGTATTTGATAGCAATAAAGGGCCAGTCACGGCTCTGAACAAAGTCAGTTTCAAAGCCCACCGCAGGGAATTTGTTTGCGTTATTGGCGCGTCAGGGTGTGGCAAATCCACACTGGTCAGAATACTAGCAGGTCTGGAAACTCCAACCAGTGGACAGGTTTTGCTCAATGGCAACGCAGTAAGCGGGCCTGGCCCAGACCGAGGCATGGTCTTCCAGGGTTACACCCTATTCCCCTGGCTTACCGTGAAAAGAAACGTAATGTTCGGCTTATTGGAATCTGGCAGAAGCGTAACCACTGCTGAAGAAGAGGCCATGCAATGGATCGATTTAGTGGGCCTTGGAAAATTCGCAGAGAGCTATCCTCATCAGCTTTCTGGTGGTATGAAACAGAGAGTCGCCATTGCTCGCTCCCTGGCAAACCAGCCGAAAATTCTGTTAATGGACGAACCATTTGGTGCGCTTGATCCGCAAACTCGGGCACGAATGCAATCCCACCTAATGGAGATCTGGCGCAATATTGATATCACCATCGTATTTATTACTCATGATTTGGATGAAGCCATTTACCTTGCCGATCGAATTCTGGTGTTAAGACCTCACCCTGGTGAAGTTGAAGAGTTTATTGAAGTTCCGGTTCCTCAACCCAGGGATCCTTCTCAGCTACTTTCGGATGAGTTTTTAGCAACTAAGCACCGCCTTGAACAATTAATTCACCCGGAACGAGATGACCTAGACGATTCATTAAAAATGGTTCGCATGGTACGGATTGATGATGATATTCCGAGCGTTTTATAACGGAGACCTTGGATGAACCAACTGCATTACATGACCTGGGAAGAAGTGGACAGCCTGGTTAAATCCGGTATTGAAACAGCACTATTACCTATAGGTGCAACCGAGCAACATGGCCCACACCTAGGTTGCGGAGTAGATAGCTCCATTGCTGAAAAAGTTTGCTATGCAGCGGCCGAACAAACTGATGTATTGCTAATGCCAACCCTGCCATATGGCTGCTCAATTGGACACTCAAAACGCTGGCCTGGAACTATGGCGTTGCAACCGAAAACCTTAATTGATGTGGTTAAAGACATTGGAGACTGGGCCTATGATTCCGGCTTTAAAAAACTGTTTTTAGTGAATGGGCATGTCACAAACTTTGCCCCCTTAAGATGTGCTTTGGAAATGTTGCGAGCGGAACATGACGACATGATGGTGGCATTGATCAACACCCCCCAAATAAGTGATCGAGTTAAGAAAGAACATTTTCATGATGCCGAAGACTGGCACGCCAATGATGCAGAAACTTCACTGATGATGGCCATTGATGAGGCCATGGTTCGCCCGGATAAGTGCGAAGATAGTGATGACGAAGACAGGACCATTGATTCAGTATTTTCACATCCGGTCAATCGTACCAGTAGTAATGGTGTAACTGGCAACCCTAGTCTTTCAACAAAAGAAAAAGGCGAAGAACTCTTTCAATGGATGGTGGAAGACTTCTGTGAATTAATTAATAAAGGCATCAAAGAAAAGCCACCATTAAATGCATCTTACTTTGAAAAAGTTAAATGACTGTTAACCCAGAGAATTAATAAAGAGCTAATAATGAAATCCAGTGCTGAAATAAAAGCGATTGAAAAAGATTTAAAAGCAAAAGGCGTTAAATATTGCATGGGTACCTATGTTGATATTCATGGTGTACCCAAGGGGAAGGTTGTTCCAATCAATCACCTTGAGCATATGGCCCATGGCTCTGAACTATACACTGGATATGCGCTGGATGGTCTGGGCCAAAAACCCAATGATGACGAAATTGCCTCAGTACCAGATTTGGATCACATCATTCAATTACCCTGGCAAAAAGAAATTGCCTGGATGCCCGCAGACAACACATTTAAAGGCGCCCCCTATCCTTTAAATACAAGAGTCGCGCTAAAAAATGTTTTGAAACAAGCGGAAGAAATGGGCTTCGGTTTTAATTTAGGCATTGAAGCAGAAGTTTTTGTTTTAAAGAAAAATGAAGATGGCACTCTGGCAGTTCCTAATGAAGACGACAAGCTAACTAAGCCTTGTTATGACACTCGAGGTTTTCTACATCAGTTCAATTGGCTGGATAAAATGGCCACCTCCATTAATGACTTGGGGTGGGATTTATATTCATTTGACCATGAAGATGCTAATGGACAGTACGAATTCGACTTTATGTATGCCGATGCGATTACCACCTGTGATCGCTTTACATTTTTAAAACTCATGGCGAAAGAATATGCCAGAGAGGAAAATCTTTTGGCTACTTTTATGCCTAAACCTTTTGCCAACAAAACCGGCAATGGTGCTCACTTTAATATGTCATTGTATGACATTAAAACTGGCGAAAACCTTTTTAAATGTGATCCACAAGATGATCCAAAAGGTCTAGGCATTACCACTCTTGGCTATCAATTTATTGCAGGTATTATCAAACATGGTCGCGCACTTTGCGCCGCATTTGCACCGACAGTCAACAGCTATAAACGTCTGGTTCGCCAGGGTGACATGCCCTATTTCACCTGGGCACCAGTTTTTAATTCTTTCGGTTCCAACAACAGAACTAATTCCATTCGAGTACCCATGAATGGTGGTAGATGTGAATCTCGTAATGCTGACGGGTCAGTGAATCCTTACTTAGCTGCAACCCTGGCACTAGCGGCTGGATTAGAAGGTATTCGCGAAGAACTTGAGCCTGGCAATCCTCAAGAAGATAATCTGTATGAATTAACTGATGAAGAAAGAAAAGCGCGCGGCATAGAATTTTTACCCCGAACCCTTTTTGAAGCGGTGCAGGCTTTTAAAGAAGATCCATTTATTGAAGCCACTCTGGGGAAAGAACTCAGTGATGAGTTTATTAAATACAAAACTGCAGAGTGGAACGAATATCACCTAAGCATCTCGCAATGGGAAATCGAACGTTACAGTCATTTATTCTAAGGATTTATAGCTTCCATACTTAACTAATCCAATAGACCGTAGAGATAAAAATGACTAAACAAATATTGGTTATTCAAAACGATGCTGACGAAGGTGCAGGAGTTCTCGATACCTGTTTAAAAGAAGCTGAATTCACGACTGACTACCATCTCGCAAGCAGCGAGGCTTTTGACCCTCAAAATCTTTTGGAAAACGCCGATACCTATGCAGGGTTAGTTATTTTAGGTGGAGCCCAAAGTGTCAATGAAAAAGATATTTATCCTTATCTTGAATCTGAAAAAGAAATCACCCAACGATTTATTGAATTAGAAAAGCCCATCATGGGTCTTTGTTTGGGTGCACAGATAATTGCAAATACTTTAGGTGCTGAAATCTACGCCAATGATAAAAAAGAAATTGGCTGGTTCCCTCTGAAAATGACTGACCCAGGAACAAAAGATCCATTAACAAACAATATTTCAAATGGCGATATGGCATTCCACTTCCATGGGGATTACTTCCTAACACCGCCAAACTGCTTCAATCTGGCTAGTACAGAAATCACAGAATGTCAGGCTTTCAGTTTTAATAAATCAGTTTATGGATTTCAGTACCATCCAGAAATTGATCAACCCCTTCATGACATGATGTGCAGCAATAACAAAGAATATATAGAAGCCAGTGGCTATGCATTTACTGCTATTACTCAAGATACCGAACAATATCTGGATACCTATATCCAAAGCCACAGAAAACTCTTTCAAGCTTGGATTGAATTGTTATAGCTGAACTGGAGATTTGATTTTAATGAATGGTTGTTAGAAGGGTATCCGGTTCGCGTTCGCTAGAAAGCATTCCGTATGCGACTCGCTCGGTGATGTGAGGAAATGATTGGTCGGGCATGCAGGATTTGAACCTGCGACCCTCGCCACCCCATGACGATGCGCTACCAGACTGCGCTAATGCCCGAATCAAAAATCGTCGCGAAGTTTACGCTAACCGATTGAAATGTAAAGGTATTTAGTTGGAGTTTCAAAATCAAGCAGCTTGCAAGAGATCCAGAACTTCTTCAAGCTCTGAAATCATCTGCTGAATGAGAGCCTTCTTGTCTTCGGAAGTGTCTTCACCCGCCTCAGGTGTAGAGAGCTTTTGACGAGCGCCGCCAATAGTGAAGCCATCTTCATATAGCAAATGGCGGATCTGACGAACCAGTATTACGTCTTCTCGCTGATAGTAACGACGGTTACCACGACGTTTCACTGGTTTGAGCTGGGGGAATTCCTGCTCCCAATACCTCAAAACATGTGGCTTTACCGCGCAAAGTTCACTGACTTCACCAATGGTGAAGTAGCGCTTGCCCGGTATTACCGGTAGTTCGTCATTCTGGCTGGGTTCCAGCATAGGCTTCTACTTTTACCTTAAGTTTCTGTCCTGGGCGGAAAGTCACCACGCGTCGAGCAGAAATAGGAATTTCTTCACCGGTTTTTGGGTTTCGACCAGGGCGCTGACGCTTATCCCGAATATCAAAATTACCAAAACCAGAGAGTTTCACTTGTTCATTGTGAACCAGTGAATCCCTTATTTCTTCAAAGAACAATTCCACCAATTCCTTGGCTTCTCGTTTGTTCAGACCTAGTTCCTCATACAGCCTTTCAGCCATATCAGCTTTGGTCAGAGCCATAATCAGCCCCTCAGGGTTGCCTCGAATCTTGTCTCTAGCAGCTTGATTGACGCTTCAAACCACTCATTGATTTCTTCGTCATTAAGGGTGCGTGAAGGATGCTGCCAGGTCAACCCTATTGCAACACTTTTTCTTTGTAAATCAATACCCTTACCTTGGTAAACATCGAAGATAATCACGTCTTTCAGATATTCACCTGCCACTTCGTGAACTGCTTCAAGTAATTCTTGCACAGACAGTTTAGCGTCTACTAATACAGCCAAGTCACGGCTGGTGCCTGGAAACTTGGAAACTGCTTCATACTTGGGCAACTTCATGGCTTTAAATGCAGCAATTTCTAATTCAAATACGAATGCTGGCTTTTTCAATCCCAGTTCTTTTTGAACGCTTGGGTGTAAAGCGCCTACATATCCCATGGTTTCACCTGCCAATGCGATTTCAGCGGTTTGGCCTGGGTGTAAAGCCGCTACTTTTGAAGGTTTGAATGCAAATTCATTGCCCAGACTACAATCCAGAATGGCTTCGACGTCGGCTTTGATATCAAAGAAGTCCACTTCGGAAGAACCACCCTCATACCAGCCTTTCGGTAACCGAGAACCGTATATCAAACCAGCAAGCATTTCGTCTTGAACGATTTCACCATCAACCTTGCGGAATCTAAGTCCGGTTTCGAATAGGCGAACCCGTTCTTGTTGGCGCTTCAGGTTGTGATTCAATGCATTTACTAGCCCAGGCAGTAATGTTGTACGCATAATGGCCAGATCAGATGAAATGGGATTCTGCAATTCAATATATTCCTGTTCCGGATCGAACAGTTTTTCCATCTTCTCGTCGATAAAGCTGTAGGTAACCGCCTCTTGATAACCGCGGCTCACCAATACACGGCGCAGTGTGTAGAGGCTAACTTCAGTTTCAGTTTTCTCAGGTAATGGCAACGCACATTCCGGAGATTTAGTTGGCAAATTGTTGTAGCCGTAAACACGAGCCACTTCTTCAATCAGGTCTACATCTAGGCTGATATCAAAACGGTGGCTAGGCACATTGAATGTCCAGCCTGAGCCAGTCTTTTCAGTCAGTTCCAGACCCAAACCCGTCAGAATTGCCTCAACTTTTTCTTCCGGGATTTCATCAGAACCCAGGTAAGATGCTAATTTAGCTTGAGTCAGAGTCACTGTGCGGTCTGCTGGGATGTGCTCATCGCTGGCTACTTCAGTAACTGGCCCTGGCTCACCACCGGTGATTTCCAGCATTAGCTGAGTGGCGCGCTCAATGGCACGCACCTGATTGGCATAGTCTACGCCACGCTCAAAACGCATGGAGGAGTCTGTGTGCAGACCATAGGAACGAGCAGTGCCCGCCATTTCGATTGGCGCGAAGAAAGCACTTTCCAGGAACACATTTTTGGTATCAGCAGATACACCTGTGTTTTCACCACCCATTACACCAGCAAGCGCTAACGGGCCGGTTTCATCGGTGATTAATAATGTTTTTTCGTCCAGCTCAATTTCGTTGCCGTCCAGCAACAACAACTTCTCACCCACTTTTCCGTGACGAACTTCGATGCCGCCTTTGAGCTGATCCAGATCGAAGCCATGCATTGGCTGACCCAGCTCCAGCATCACGTAGTTGGTGATATCAACCACAGGATCAATGGTTCGAATGCCTGAACGACGCAGTCGCTCAACCATCCACAGAGGCGTCGGTTTGGTAACATCAACGCTCTTGATGACACGACCAGCATAACGCGGACAGCCTTCTGGAGCTGAAATTGTGACCGGGAAAGTCTCTTCGTGAGTCGCTGCTACTGCGTCAATTTCAGGGAATGTAATTTCATTGCCAGTCAGAGAACGCACTTCGCGAGCCAGACCAATAATGGAGAAACAGTCTGCACGGTTTGGCGTTAGATCTACTTCAATAGCAATATCGTTCAGATCCAGATATTCACGCAGATCCATGCCTAAAGGCGCATCTGCTGCTAACTCCATAATGCCTTCATGAGAGTCAGACAGCTCAATTTCCTTTTCAGAGCAAAGCATGCCGAAAGACTCCACCTGACGCAGTTTCGCTTTCTTAATTTTGAAGTCACCACCCAATACGGCGCCAACTTTTGCAAAAGCCACTTTCAGGCCTGCACGGGCATTCGGTGCACCGCACACTACCTGAAACTCTTCAGAACCATCACTTACCTTACAAACCTGCAGTTTGTCCGCATTCGGGTGCTGTTCTGCTGTCAGGATTTCTCCAACCACAATTCCGGTAAACTCGCCGGCAACAGGTTCAGAGCCATCCACTTCCAGACCGGCCATTGTGACCAGATCCATTAATCCCTGGGAATCAATATCCGGGTTAATCCAGGTGCGTAACCACTGTTCGCTGAATTTCATGTCTTGTCTCTGTACCGATCAGTTGAACTGTTTTAAGAAGCGCAAATCGTTTTCGAAGAAGATTCGAAGGTCATTTACCTGATAACGCAGCATGGCTAGGCGCTCTACACCCATGCCGAAGGCAAAGCCTGAGTATTTCTCAGTGTCTATACCAGACATCTTCAGAACGTCCGGATGAACCATGCCGCAACCCAGAATTTCGATCCAGCCGGTGTGACCACAGACACGACAGCCTTCACCGCCACACATCACACACTCCATATCCACTTCTGCAGATGGCTCAGTGAATGGGAAGAATGATGGACGGAAACGTACAGCCAGGTCTTTTTCAAAAAACACTTTGATGAACTGGTCAATGGTGCCTTTTAGGTCGGCAAAGCTGACTTTTTCATCAATTACCAAACCTTCCATCTGGTGGAACATTGGGGTGTGAGTCAGATCGGAATCACAGCGGTAAACACGACCGGGGCAAATCACGCGGATCGGCAGATTGCCTTCCTCCATAACATGCACCTGAACAGTGGAGGTATGGGTACGCAACAAGGTGTGAGCGTCAAAGTAGAAAGTATCGTGCATGGCACGGGCCGGGTGATGATCTGGAATATTCAAGGCTTCGAAATTACGGTAATCATTTTCAATTTCTGGCCCAGTTGCTACGTCATAACCATTTGAGGTGAAAAAAGATTCCATCCGTTCAATGGTTTTGGTCACTGGGTGCAAACCGCCAATAGTCTCGCCTCTGCCGGGCAGAGTGACATCAACCGTTTCGCCTGCAAGTTTGGCTTCCAGTGCTGCATTTTCGATAGCAAATTTACGAGCGTTCAGAACATCCTGAACCTCTACTTTGGCTTCGTTAATTTTTGCGCCGGCTGCCGGGCGCTCCTCCGCACTGAGCTTACCCAGACTCTTTAGTAAAGAAGTGATTTCTCCCTTCTTACCTAGGTACTGAACTCGAATTTGGTCCAGCTGTTGGGCGTCTTCGGTTGCTTCAATAGCTGATTTGGCCTGAGCAACCAGTTCTTGCAGGTTTTCCATTAAAAATGGCTCCAGATTTTTGCTTTATTCGGGTACCGATAGATTTAGGAGACAGGCTAATTATTGAAAGTAAGATGACACGGCCCTTGTGTTGGACAAAAGCAGTTGATGCCCTGATTTCCTAAGGGGACTAACTATAGAGGCTGACCAGAATTAAGCAACTAAAAACCTGTGAATTCAGCGACTTAGAGCGGTTTTGGTTGATTTGATAATATTAGAAGAGAGAAAAAACAAAAGGCAGCCTAGGCTGCCTTTTTTGGTTCGAATAGATCTTGCTGAAAAGCTAACTAGTTAAGCGGCCAGAGCGGCTTTTGCTTTTTCAGCCAGAGCTGTGAAAGCTGCTTTTTCGTGTACTGCCAAATCGGCTAGTACTTTACGATCGATTTCGATGCTGGACTTTTTCAGACCATTGATGAAGCGGCTGTAAGAAAGGCCGTTATTACGAGCTTCTGCATTGATACGAGCAATCCACAGAGCACGGAACTGACGCTTACGCTGACGACGGTCACGGTAAGCATACTGACCAGCTTTGATTACTGCTTGTTTAGCAACACGGAATACACGACTACGGGCACCATAGTAACCTTTCGCCTGCTTCAGGATTTTTTTGTGACGACGGCGTGCAATTACACCACGTTTTACGCGAGCCATTTATAAGTCCTCCCCTTAGATGTAAGGCAACATGCGCTTGATCAATGCTTTATCGGCGTCTGCAACTTGCAGCATGCCGCGCAGATGACGCTTACGCTTGGTGCTTTTCTTAGTTAGGATGTGGCTACGGAAAGACTGCTTATGCTTGAAGCCTTTAGCAGTTTTCTTAAAACGCTTGGCAGCGCCTGACACGGATTTCATTTTTGGCATAATTATTACTCCTAAAATGCAAATAAAGGCCCTTTCGGACCTGTTTCTACCCACCCGGCATGAAATCCACTCGAGCCGGGGAGGGTTAGAGGACGAGAGACTCAAAGTCTCTTGACCTTGCTGATACACAGCAATTTTTATTGGTAACTGAGCCCTACTTACTTCTTCTTAAGTGGGGCAATTACCATGGTCATTTGGCGGCCTTCCATTTTTGGACGCTGCTCAACCTGACCAAAATCTTCCAAATCTTTTTCAACGCGATTCAAAAGCTCCATCCCAATTTCTTGGTGGGCCATCTCGCGACCGCGATATCTCAGGGTCACTTTCGCCTTATCACCGTGCTCAAGAAACTCTTTTAGCTTACGAAGCTTCACGTTGTAATCGCCGATGTCAGTGCCTGGTCGAAATTTAATTTCTTTAACCTGAACCTGAACCTGCTTTTTCTTAGCAGCTGCTTTGGCCTTTTTCTCTTCATAAAGCTTCTTACCAAAGTCCATTACCTTGCAGACGATTGGGTCTGAGTTTGATATTTGAACCAAGTCTAAACCAGCTTCTTCTGCAGCAGCTCTTGCCTCTTGGATAGGAACAACACCAACCTGTTCCCCATCTGCTCCTATCAAGCGTACTTCGCGCGCTTTGATCGCTTCATTAATAGGACTACGATCGTCCTGTTTCTTGCCACGTTGTCTCAGGGTTAATTCTCCGTTGAATTATCGTTATCTTCAGTACGTCCCTTTTTGCTGATGTCTTTGTTCAACAACGAAATAAAATCTTCTAGCGGGATAGCGCCAAGATCTTTTCCTGAGCGGGAACGGACAGCAATAGTACGATTTTCGACTTCCTTATCGCCACAAACGAGCAGGTAAGGAACCTTC
Organism: Gynuella sp.; assembly: GCA_028282465.1. GTDB lineage: Bacteria > Pseudomonadota > Gammaproteobacteria > Pseudomonadales > Natronospirillaceae > JANQHX01. The sequence goes on along the minus strand of JANQHX010000056.1, from coordinate 232 downwards.
TGAAGCGTGTGCTCGCGGATTTTAAAGCCGATCTTTTCGTTTCTCAAGTCAAGTTCGGTTCTGAAACCCGCTTCTTTCAAGGCTTTATGCACTTCTTGGCAATATTGAGCCTGATTATCAGTAATATTCATGATAGTCGCTTGAACCGGAGCTAGCCAAACTGGCATAACACCGGCGTATTGCTCTATCAAGATACCTATGAATCTTTCCAACGACCCTAAGATCGCGCGAT
>JANQHX010000052.1 GCA_028282465.1 Gynuella sp. | reverse complement strand
CTGCTAGCTTTAGGTAATCGTCATAAAGATACCGGTATGTACAGCACTCTTGCTGGCTTTATGGAGCCTGGAGAATCTGTTGAACAGGCGGTAGTACGCGAAGTATATGAAGAGGTGGGTGTGAGGTTAAAGGGGTTGGAGTACAAAGGCAGTCAAACTTGGCCATTTCCGCATCAGCTTATGTTGGGTTTTGAAGCAGAATGGGAAAGTGGAGAAATTAAAATTCAAGAAGATGAAATAGCCGACGCGCAATGGTTTGAAATAAATGATTTGCCTTACCGAGCTCCAGATTTTTCTATAGCAGGATGGTTGATCAATAATTACATTGCGCGTCGAAAGTCTGATTCTTAGGGAAATAAATTTACTTGGAAGTATCCTCTTTATGGGCATCCTTATAGATGAAATAAAACCAACCTCCCATGAATGCACAAACAAGTCCGACAGTACCTAATCCTGCGAAAACAATTACATCTAAATACATACACTAATCTCCTCTGCGATAAGTAAGAAAAGTGTAGGCAAGCAGTGGTCGTTTTTTTTGATTTAGATCATTCTAATATTGTGTCACACAATATTTTACATGCATGAACTCTAGGGTTATTAGCGCTACACATTTTTCAGATGTGCGATATAAATTGGAGCAATAACACTAAGGGTTAAGGTGATAAGGGATGAGGATTTCCTGAAAATAGATTGATCAAGTTGGGATGATAGTTCAGGTTAGAATTAAAGAAATAAAAAAGGCCCAGGGATAACCTCGGGCCTTTATAAACAAAAGAGCTAGCTGCAACTAGTGCTGATAAGGTTGAGTTCTTGACGTTCGCCTTCACTCAGAGCTGCCAGATCCCAAAGAGAATCTTGATCATGGATAGTGATTTCTTTTGCATTACCCGCTATTACGATGAGCTCTTGTTTTTGGAAGCGCGTAAACACTCTGCTAACAGTTTCAACGGCCAGCCCAAGATAATTCGCCATATCGGCTCTAGACATGCTCAATCTGAAAGTTCTGTCAGAGAAGCCTCTGCGTTTGAATCTGGAAGCTAAATTAAGCAAGAATGAAGCGATACGCTCTTCAGCGCTTTTCTTAGATAGCAGCATCATCATCTGCTGATCGTCTCTGATTTCTTTACCCATGGAACGAAGAAGCTGACGTCGTAAACCAGGAAGGTCAGATGACAGATCATCAAGTCTATCAAATGGAATCTCACAGACGTTGGTGGTTTCTAACGCTTTTGCCGAGCTGGTATAAATTTCAGAATCGAAGTTGCTTAAACCAACCAATTCACTTGCTAGATGAAAGCCAGTGATTTGTTCTTCGCCTTCATTAGTTAAGGTATAGGTTTTTAGAGTTCCGGTTCGCACTGCATAAACTGAAGTGAAAGGCTCACCCTGCCTATATAAATGCTCACCCTTTTGAATTGGACGGCCTCTTCTAATAATTGAGTCCAGTTTGTCTAGGTCACCGGCATCCAGCCCTATTGGGAGACATAGTGGATGTAGGCTACAGCTGTCGCAATGTGCAGTACTTACCATGAATCTTCTGCCCGATAAAATGATTTAGCTCTATTATGGTTTTCTAATCGTAAATTGCTAGCGTGCAATTGAAAAACATCAATGTTTCTTTCGGATTGGTTCAATCTTGTGCTGTTTGTTTTTAAAAACATCTTAATGCCTGACAAAAACACTCAAGAAATAGAGGGTATATAGGCGCTAAACAGATAAAATTTCTTCACCAGTAAACTCAATATTATTAGGGTTTTTATTGTCGCCACTATTCGTTGGCAACCAAGAATTAACATGTGTTTGAGCTAGAGGACTCATTGGCCCCGTTTCATCAATTTCGGTTGTCGATATTCCATTAATGGCGAGGCCTTTGAAATCGAAGAGCTGTCCGTCTGCAAGTTGAGACGGAGCAACATTTTGAATCGCTCTGAACATGATTTCAGATCTTCCGGGATATTGTTTATCCCAGTCTTTGAGCATGGCTTTTATATTCTGTCTTTGGAGGTTTTCTTGTGACCCACAAAGATTACAGGGAATAATGGGAAATTCTTTTATCGTCGCGTAGTTTTCTATATCTGATTCTTTGCAGTAAGCCATGGGTCGAATCAGGATGTTACGTCCAGAGTCTGCCAATAATTTCGGCGGCATAGCTTTGAGTTTGCCACCAAAAAATAGGTTTAAAAACAGGGTTTCAATGATGTCATCCCGGTGATGACCCAGGGCAACTTTGGTTGCGCCAATTTTTTCAGCAAACGCATATAAAGTGCCTCTCCTGAGTCGGGAACAGATTCCACAGGTTGTTTTGCCTTCTGGAACCGTATCTTGAACGATGCTATAAGTATCTCGCTCCAAAATATGAAAAGGTACTTCAATACTTTTTAAATAGTCTGGGAGAATGTGCTCTGGAAATCCGGGCTGTTTTTGATCAAGGTTGACAGCAATAATCTCAAAGTTAACCGGTGCACTCTTTTGAAGGCCTAACAACACATCAAGCATTGTGTACGAATCCTTACCTCCAGATAGACACACCATGACTCGATCACCATCTTCAATCATGTTGTAGTCTTCGATAGCTTTGCCAACTTCCCGCCTCAAGCGCTTTTGAAGTTTATTGAATTCGGTTTTGTCTTTCTTGCTGAGGTCTTTCATCGAACTTACTGTTGGCCTGGAGAGTGATAGAGGATGCGCTTTCTATCACTTTACTTTGAAGCTGTAAATGGAAACTACGACAATTAGACTGATTTTTGATCAGGCCGCTAGAGGGTTTTTTGGGTCATCTTTCTTAATGTTATTGACGCTAACATAAGAATTAGCGTTGCTGATGAACTGTTCTAGGCTGCGGGCCTGATTCGGGTGGAAACACTGTTGCCATATGTTAGCCATCTCCTCCAGATTGGCAGCATCAGGAAGTTCGATGTTGCTTTCCTGATAGATAAGCCATGCAATCGCTGTGGCGTAAGACAAGTTGGTAATCAGCTCTAAATGGGGGTGTTGCAGAAACTCTCGTTGGCTGGCAAAGCCGCGAACTTTACTCGCCAAGTCTGGGTCATGTACCAAATAGTGATCCCACACCCTTTGGTGTGTTTCGGGGGTGATTTGAAAAATACCGAGATGCTCGTCATCGGGTGACAAATGATAGCCTCCATTAGATTCTTGAGCGGCGGTGGCTAATATTAGTGATTCAGCCGACTCTGACCAAACTCCTAAGCTTTCTAATGTTGGCTTGATTACCAGATCTTTCAGTTCAGATGCACAAATACCCATAACCCACTTCTTACTGCTTACCCATTACCTTCTCTATTACGTTAAATATCGGAAAAAGTGCCCATTTTCTTTAGAACAATTAGGCTTTATCACAATACCTAAACGAACAATAGATCTTTTATTAATACTGGAAGCAAAAAAAGTTACCTTTTTTAGATTAGTAATTCATGAAAGCAAACTTTTTATTCGGTTTTATGTGGTAATGGGTTAAATGCCCCTAATAAGCTCTCCAGGAGAGTATCGAAATGTTGATGATGATCCGTTCTGGTCATTGCTCTAGGGTAAACTGGGTTGCTCCTGTCATTTAAAAAATGCAGCCAGTAATCTGTTGTTTTGACAAATTCCCTAAGGAAATCCTCCCCAAAGGTTAGGCTTCCGTTAATGATGACGTCCAGATAGCTCTGAGCGATGGGTAACTTTTGACAGGGAGGTCGAAACTCATCACCCACATAAGTCCAAACTCGGCTTTGGGAGTCAAGTTCCATCGTGGTGTCAATGTTTTGAATGTTGAGCTGGAGTCGACTGTATTCTTTTTCTCTATGGTCAAACTTCATGAGGTTTTCATCATTGACCTCAAATATCACACCATTGCAGATTGCATCAGAGTCTTTCACTGCACCTAATACAGTGTGTCCATCTTCAACAGGCACTACCCAGCCCCTTTTAATTCCTTTTACTCGAGCAGCGTAAGCGGATCCTGTAACACCTGTCCGTGATCTGCTTTCCGCGCATATTAGACTTCCGTACCCGAAAATGTAGTCCATGTCTGTTCTCTCTGTTTATCAGGTTTTCTCTTGAACTGAGGCTATTTTCTCTTTGCTAGCTGATCTGTTGGTCGGCGATTTTAACTCCATTTCTGTGAGTTCAGGGTTTTTATCAATGACCCATGCTCATCATCTGCCAAGCGCCGTAGAGGGTCCAAAGACCAGAAGCGATGACCAATAGGGCTAATACTATTCGTGTAGAATGCGCTTTTAAAAACCGTTGAAGGAGTTGTGCTGAGCTGGTGGCCAAAATTAAAGCGGGTAGGGTTCCAATTCCAAAAAATGCCATTGTAGAGGCAGAAAGCAGAGGTGTGCCGGTTGCGATACCTAAACTCAGCACTGAATAAACAAGACCACAAGGCAACCAGCCCCATAAAACTCCTGCTGATATTGCTTTTTTCAAAGATGTAATAGGCACCAGCTGCTTAGCCAAAGGTGTAATGTACCGCCAAACCACACTTCCGGCGTTCTCTAACCATGCCAATGCTTTCCACCAATCCGCTAGATAAAATCCAAGAAGCAGAAGCAAAATACCAGAGACTAGCCTCATAACCGGCCCAAAATCGGTGGGTAACCACAGCCCTAATGAACCAAATATGAGCCCAATAAATGAATAAGAAAGAATTCTCCCTAGGTGGTAGAAGAATTGATAATGAGTTGGAGTTTTGTTTAAACCGATAGCTAGGGTTATTCCACCGCACATGCCAAGGCAATGCCCTGCTCCCAGTAGCCCAACAAAAAATGCGGAGAGCCAGATTTCAATCATTAGATTTCGATTGTTTAGACGACTCTTTGGAATCAGGCATTAAATCATCATCATCATCGAAGAGGATTTGATGGGCCGGGCTATCGAGGTCATCGTACTGGCCGCTTTTAATCGACCACATTAATGCTGTGACTGCGAGAGATAGAAAGACGATAGAAACTGGAATTAATAGAAAAAGAACATCCATTGCGTCTCGCTATACCTCTTTTTTATTGAGTCTCAATGCATTTAACACCACCAATAATGAACTCAATGACATGCCGATTGCTGCCATCCAGGGTGTGATCAGCCCTGCCATTGCCAGTGGTAAAGCAGAAAGATTATACATCAATGCCCAGCTTAAATTTTGAGCCACTATTCGATAAGCCTTTCTGCTCAACTTCACTGCCATAGGAACACGCTCTAGATGATTGTTGAGTAGCAATATATCTGAACTGTGTTTGGCTAGTTCAGTTCCATTGGCCATGGCGACACTGACATCTGCCTTTGCTAACACTGGTGCATCATTAATACCGTCTCCGAGCATTAAGACTTTTGAACCTTGGGATTGCAAATGGCTAACGTAAGATACCTTATCCTCAGGTTTTTGACCCGCCTGATATTGAGTTAACCCAAGTTGTTCAGCTGTGCTCTGGGCCTTATTGGATCGGTCACCCGTTAACATATGATTCACTAATCCCAATTCAGTTAAGCTAGTCAAAGCTAACGATGCGTCGGTGCGGATTAAGTCTTCAAGCTGAAACCATTGAATAACTTTTTGTTCTGAACAGTTATAAAGGCAGACCCATAAATTGGTGTCTGGTGGCGATAAGTTTGAGGAGCAAAACTCTGCTGAGCCAATTCGGTATTCGATGTGGTTAATGGTACCTCTGACTCCCATACCTTGAGTAACTTCGGCGTCGACCACAGTTATCAAATGCGGCTTTGGAACTTTTCTTGTAAATGCCTTAGCAATGGGGTGCTCACTAAATTGTTGTAGCGAGGCTGCCAAGACCAACGCATATTCATCAGTTTCCAGCTCGGTTTTTACAAAATCAAAGTGTCCATTGGTTAGGGTGCCGGTTTTATCAAAAATGACATCCGTTGCTTTGGCTAAAGCATTTATTGCAAATCCTCTGGTTGGCAGAACCCCAATTCGTTTTAAGGTGGTGGTGGCGGTCGCTAACGCAACAGGTGTTGCCAGAGACAAGGCACAAGGACAGGTAACCACGAGCACTGACAATGCAATCCAAAACGCTTCTTCAGACCCGACTAAATGCCAATAACTGAAAGTAGCAATGGTAAGTAATAAAACCAAAGCCACAAAGTAGCTCGCTATTTTATCCGCAAGACCGACGATCGCCGGTTTTTCCGCTGCACTTCTATCTAACAGTTTCATCATGATTGACAAAGAGCTGTCTGGCCCCACGGCATTTACTTTAACTTGCAGCAAACCATCTGCGTTGATAGACCCCGTTCTTACAGCATCACCTTTGGTTTTTCTGACAGGTTCAAATTCGCCAGTTAAACTGGATTCATTCACTGAACTGGTGCCATTTACAACCTTACCATCAATAGCAATGGTTTCCCCAGGCATAATTTGAATAACATCATCAACTTTGACGTCGCTGATTGAAACCTCTTCAGTCTGTTCTGACGTCACTCTATGTACCGTAACTGGCAACAGATCTAATAGATTTTCGTTGCTGGAATGGGCTTTTTGTCGAGCTTGAAACTCTAAAAACCTTCCAACCAATAAGAAGAAGGTAAACATGACAACGGATTCAAAAAAGACTTCACCAGACTGTGTAAAAGTTGCGAGACAAGACGCGATAAATGCGGCAATGATTGCAAGTGACACAGGTACGTCCATGGTGAGATGGCGAGTCTGAAGATCCCTCAAAGCAGCTTTAAAAAAAGGCACTGCTGAGTAAAAGATGACGGGGAGAGTGAGAACTAAGCTAGCCCAACGCAACAGGTTTTCGTGATGCCATTCAATGGTTCCAATGTAAATGGCAACAGCATTCATCATTACCTGCATCATACCAATGCCTGCAATGCCAATGCGGGTTAAGAAATCTTTCCGTGTTTTTGATAGATGTTCATGTTGAGCATCACGTCGATAGGGCCGGGGAACATAACCAAGTTCGTGAATAATGCTAAATAGCTCAGATATTTCAATGTCGTTATGGTTGAAGCGAATTTGCGCTGAATGATTTGTTAGGTTTACTGTGGCGCTGACAACACTTTCTAGTTGGTTAAGACGCTTTTCTATCAGCCAAACGCAAGCAGCACAAGTAATGCCTTCAACAAACAGTTTAATTAACGTAACTTCATCGTTTGTCTCAAATACGAAATCCTTCTTAACTTCTTCGCGATCATATAGCTTGAACCGATGCTTCTGATCTTGAGAAATCTGTTCAGGATTTTCGTTGAGCGCAGTCCGAAACTGGTAATACTGGTCGAGTCCACAAGCATGAATTGCTTGTGCTGCTGCTCTACAACCTGGGCAGCACATAGGCTCAAGTTTACCCGCAATTTCAATTCTGAAGTTGTCATTGGTAACGGGTAAACCGCAATGAAAACAGGAAATAGCTTTCATTAAATATTTTTTGGTTTAAGCGACAGGGGTTCGTTCAAAGGAAAAGTAAAATCACCATGTAAACGCCACATGAAATCAGAGTTAACCGGTGACAACTGTATGATTCGTCTGCCAACAACTTCTTGGTTGACCGCACCATGGTATTGATAACCTGCTCGGGTCAAGGTCAGATTAATATCAAAATCGTCTTGGGTTGGGTGCACAATTTGTAAGGACAACTGTTGGGGTTTATTTTCTAAATCCCCATTCAAAACCAAGGTTATTTTGTTATCGAACAGATTAAGTTTTGCATTTAAGCCTAGATCGTTTGCTCTTTCATCTTGTTGGTTTCTAACCTTTATACCCAAGCCGTCTTTGTAATAATTATCCACTACCACGCCGTCGTTGCTGACCGTGGCTACGTAGAGCATGAATACACCTACAAAAAAAACCACAATAAGTGGCGTTAATACAAACCAAAGCCAAGGCTGTTTGTAGCCTGGTATTTTTTCAAAATTATTGTCTGTCATGAGTTAGAAATTTGCTGGCCCAAAAAATCGACTTTCTTCAGAAACTGATACTGAAGAATCGTCTTCTGCAGTTAACTTGAAAACAATTTCGTTGGAGGGAAGCTTAATGCTTTCCGGTGGTGTTTCCAATCGAATTGAGAAGGAAAGTGCTTCACCAGATTCCAATTCCAAGCGATCATTACCAATGAGCTTCAGTTGCTCCAAGCCTCCAACTTCCAATATGAATGTTCTATCGTTTTCGGCCATATTCATAATACGAATATTGTAGGAGTTTTCGATTTGACCGCTGGCGGTGACTCTATGAAGAGCTCCCCGATCTCGAATGATATCCAACTCCAATGGCGTTCTAGAGGACACTGTGAATGCAAACAATGACATCATCACCAAGATCATTGCCCCATAACCAAGTAGTCTGGGTCTAACCAGTTGGGTTTTTTGACCAGAAAGATTGTGCTCAGTGGTGTAGCTAATTAGCCCTTTTGGATAATCCATCTTATCCATCACAATGTCGCAAGCATCAATACAGGCAGCACAGCTAATACATTCGTATTGGAGTCCATCGCGAATATCAATACCTGTCGGACAAACCTGAACACAGAGACCGCAATCAATGCAGTCCCCCAGACCTTCTTTTTTATAGTCAGCATCTTTTTTTCTTGATCCCCTTGGCTCACCACGCCGAGGGTCGTAAGAAACAATTAATGTGTCTTTGTCGAACATAACGGATTGGAATCGAGCATAGGGGCACATGTAGATACAGACTTGTTCTCTTAACCAACCCGCATTTCCATAGGTGGCTAACGTAAAAAAGCCCACAAAAAATAGCGACCAGCTGCTGGCACTGAATGTAAATAGTTGAGGGACTAGCTCTTTGATGGGGGTGAAGTAACCGACAAAGGTGACTCCAGTCCAAAACGCTACAATGACCCAAGAAACATGTTTAGCTGTTTTACGCAAAAGCTTATTGAGTGAGAGAGGCTGCTTGTCGAGTTTGATCCGTTGGTTTCTTTTGCCTTCTGTTTTTTCTTCGAGCCAAACGAAAATCCATGTCCATGCACTTTGAGGGCATGTATAACCACACCAAACTCGACCCGCAAAAACGGTGATGAAAAAAAGTAAGAATGCCGAAATGATTAAGGCCCAACTCAAGAGCATAAAGTCTTGTGGCCAGAAGGTGAGACCGAAAATGTGAAACTTTCGTTCAGGTAGATCAAATAGAATAGCTTGCCTGCCATCCCAATTTAACCAAGCAATACCAAAGTACAATGAAAATAGAAACAGGCCGCCGAAGAAACGTAGGTTTCTGAATAGACCTTTTATGCGCCGTATGTATATTTTATCGTGTGATTGATAAAGGTCGTATGTGTGAACTTGAGGAGACTCAGGTGTTACATCTTTAACTTCAATTTTTTCAGTCATTACCCGCTTTTTTGCACCAAAGAAAACGTTAAAAACCAATATTAGAAAGTCTTGTTTTATATGGCTTCCGCTTTTTTGATGCACCTATTTCAAGTGAATCAAGAAAGCAGAAACCGGATTGTCCGGTTTCTGTTTTAGGGTTTTAGTTGGTTAGACTATAAACATATGCGCTAATGATATGCACTTTCTCTTCACCAAGAATGTCATTCCAGGCTGGCATATTGCCTGCGCGACCTTGTTCCAAAGTAATTTTTATGTCTTCGAAAAGACTTAGGCTCGGGTTGTCGTAAAGCCAAATGTCGTCTGTTAGGTTAGGTGCTCCCAGAGCTTGGTTACCCACGCCATCAACACCATGGCATGCGGCACAAGAACTTAAATAAAGTGCTTCTCCCGCTGCGGCTTGATTTGCGTTGTGTTCATTACCACTAAGTTTCATCACATAATGACTAACAGCAGCTACCCCAGACTCTCCAAGTGCATCTCCCCACGCTGGCATTTGACCTCTACGACCGGCAACCAAAGAAGTTTTAATTGCGTCAGCTGAACCGCCATAGAGCCAATCATTGTCAGTTAGGTTTGGAAAACCATAAGCGCCCGTGGCAGAAGTGCCATGGCACACTGAACAATTATTTAGATACATGCGTTGTCCCATTTTTAGGGCTGCTGGTTCATTCAGCAAGTCTTCGATGGGTATCGCCGCGTATTTAGAAAATATTTCCCCATACTTGGCTTCATGTGCGGCGGTTTCTTGCTCAAGCTGTTTTATAGAAGACCAGTTACCAAAGCCATTCCAGTTTCCTAGTCCGAAATAAAACAGATACCCAATACCAAATACCATGGTGCCCCAAAACATATAAAGCCACCAAGCAGGAAGAGGTTTATTGTATTCTTCGATGCCATCGAATGAATGACCCATGGTTTCATCTTCTGAAACGTCAGTTGCTACCTTTCGGGTTAGTTGAATAAGTAGGAACAGACCGATGATCATTCCCATGGGGATAATCCAAATGTACCAATGCCAAAAGCTACTCATTTTCTTTTTTCTCCGTATCCGTTGGGGCTGGATCGAGTGGCTCATCTGCGAAAGGCAATTTAGCTGCCTCATCAAATTTATTTTTACGCTTACTGCTGTAAGCCCAGATCACCACTGCAGCGAAAGCAACCATGGTTGTGATGGTTGCCAGCCCTCTTAAATCATTGATATCCATCTTTAGCCTATTAACGCTTAATAGCAGTGCCTAAACCCTGAAGGTAGGCAACCAGTGCGTCAATTTCAGAAACCCCATTGACGGCTTCCTTAGCTCCAGCGATGTCCTCATCGGTATAAGGCACACCAACGGCTCTCAGAGCTCGCATCTTATCTGCTGTTTTTTCTCCGGTTAAAATGTTTTCAAATAACCAAGGAAATGCTGGCATATTGGATTCGGGTACAACATCACGTGGATTCCAGAGGTGAGCTTTATGCCATTCGTCAGAGTAACGGCCGCCTACACGATGCAGGTCAGGTCCGGTACGTTTTGAACCCCAAAGGAAGGGATGGTCATAAACAAACTCTCCTGCTTGAGAATAGGGACCGTAACGCTCAACTTCAGCACGTAGTGGTCTAACCATTTGAGTATGGCAAACATTACAGCCTTCACGGATATAAATATCTCGGCCTTCAAGTTCAACCGCAGCGTATGGCTTTAAACCGGGAACGGGTTCAGTAGTATCCTTGATGAAGAACAGTGGAACAATTTCCACTAATCCACCAAAACTGATTGCAAGTACAATCAGCACTGTCATTAGCCCAAGGTTTTTTTCGACTTTTTCGTGTTGCATTATTCAGTCTCTCCTTAAGCTGTTTGCGCTGCAGGTTGTTCTGCAGTTTCTTCAGATTGAATCGTTTTCCATACGTTGTATGCCATCAGCAGCATACCCGCAAAGAAAATGGCGCCACCAATTAAACGAACAATGTAGCCAGGGTATGAAGCCTCAACCGCTTGCACGAAGCTGTACATTAAGGTGCCATCTTCGTTTACTGCTCTCCAAAACAAGCCTTGCATAATGCCGTTAACCCACATGGCACAGATGTAGAAAACTACACCAATGGTTGATAACCAGAAATGAACATTAATCAGGTTTGAGCTGTACATTTCCTTCCGACCAAAGAGTTTAGGAATCATGTGGTAAACAGCGCCGATGGAAATCATGGCCACCCAGCCCAATGCACCTGAGTGCACGTGACCAATAGTCCAGTCTGTGTTGTGTGACAGGGCGTTTACCGTCTTGATCGACATCATGGGTCCTTCGAACGTGGACATGCCATAGAAGGAAAGTGAAACCACTAAGAAGCGAAGAATTGGATCGGTTCTTAGTTTGTGCCAAGCGCCGGACAGGGTCATCATGCCGTTTATCATTCCCCCCCAGCTCGGTGCCAAAAGAATTAAAGACATAACCATGCCCAAGCTTTGAGCCCAGTCTGGCAATGCTGAGTAATGAAGGTGGTGACCACCAGCCCACATATAAACTGAGATCAAAGCCCAGAAATGCACGATAGACAAACGGTAAGAATAGATTGGGCGTTCTGCTTGTTTAGGAACAAAGTAATACATCATTCCAAGGAAGCCAGCTGTTAGGAAGAAACCAACAGCGTTGTGTCCGTACCACCACTGAATCATGGCATCCATGGTTCCTGGATATACAGAGTATGATTTCCACATGGAAACTGGGACCGCAGCACTGTTAACTACATGCAAGACCGCAACTGTAATAATGAATGCTAGATAGAACCAGTTACCGACATAAATATGTGGCGTTTTGCGTTTAGCAACGGTTCCCGCAAATACCACCAGATAAGAAATCCATACAACAGCAATTAATAAATCAATTGGCCATTCCAGTTCCGCATATTCTTTTGCAGAAGTGAAACCCAATGGCAAGGTTATGGCTGCTCCAACAATCACCAGCTGCCATCCCCAGAAGGTAAATTTTGCTAGCCATGGAAAAGCTAACGGTACCAAACTGGTTCTTTGCACCACGTAATAAGAGGTAGCAAATAATGCACAACCACCGAATGCGAAGATCACTGCATTAGTGTGAAGGGGACGAAGTCGTCCAAAGTGTAACCAAGGACCGTAATTTAAAGCATCTGGCCAAATTAGCTGGGCGGCGATTAAAACACCAACGCCCATACCTACGATGCCCCACACTACCGTCATAATGGTGAACCATTTGACGACATCCATATGGTATTTAGGCTGCTCTGTTGCAGAAGTATTTGTAGTCATACATCAGCTTCCGTTGAGGACTTATTAATTGTTAGTTGATTATAGTTATTCGAATCATGTGAGAGCGTCAATGAATTTTGCAAATTGGCTTTAAGCACGTTTGCAGAATCACAGCAAAGGTGTTTTATAGAAACACCTAGAACTATCAAGAAAGTGTAACCCAAATTATGGATCGACGAGAGAACTCTGCAATTGCAATATAGATCATTGAAGGTAGACAGAGCCAAATAAGAACGAGTAACTACATGATGCGCATGGTTATGGAAATTCAAATTGATTCTTTTACCTTCATGGGTTTGCAAAGCAATTCTTGAGTGTTTCAGTTGCGCCCTGTCGAGGGTAGAAAACGCGCGCAAGTATGGATAAATCAAAACTTGTTTGCAAATGACTTGTATCAAAATTAGGTTTAAAACTATTGAGTCAGAGTAATTTTTCGATTGATCCAGCCTTTCAGATCAAGAAACCAACAATTGAGGCGATCGCAAGAATTGTTTTTTGCCATGGTGCCGGTGCAGGGTTTCAGTCTTACTTCCTCTCTAAAACTTCAGACCTTTTGGTAGACAGAGGATTTGAAGTGGTGGAGGTGACGTTTTCTTATATGATCATAGTTGAACAAACTCAAAAGAAACGACCTCCAAGTAAAATGGAGAAACTTGAGCAAGAATTATTAAGTGTGTTGGCACGTGCTAAAACCGATTTACCTTTAATTTTAGCCGGTAAATCAATGGGTGCTAGGGTTGCTGTTAGAACATCCTATGTTCACAAAAGGCCTGTGATTGGTTTCGGGTTTCCATTGATCCCGCAAAATAATCAAGCTAAAAGCCGAGCAGCAGAGCTTGAGGCTTGCGAATCACCTTGTTTGATATTGCAAGGGCAGAGGGATAAGTTTGGATCGGATTTAACGTTGAGTGAGATAAAATTTAATGGTCAGGTGGTTCCTGTTTTGAGTGGTGACCATGATTTTGTTCCGCTTAAGAAATCTCACACTAGCCAGGAAGAAAATTTGAAAAAAGCGGCCGAGGCCGCTTATCAATTTATACTTCGGGTGATTCGAAATTGATCAGTGCCACCAAATCGGCCTACCAGTGGGCCAGACACTGCTTGAACGGGTAAGTTTCCATGAATGAGCCTCATAGAAATGGGTTCACCATTTCTGTATAAACCAACATCGGTAATCAATGTGTCTGTGTTGGCTACGCTAACAAGAAGCGCTTCAGCAAGAGTGTCTTTTATTTTCAACGCAACAGGTTGAGCTCGACCAGCGATGAATTCTATACCAATGAGTAGATTGTCTTTAGTTGCTTTTAACCAACGTACAATAGCCAATCTTTGCTTATTTTGGCCTTGGTCTTTTTGAGCCAGTACATCACCCACTTGTATTTGGGACTCCTTGATTCTTTCTTCCACATTGATACAGGAGCCGCTTCGACTGACATTAACTGTGCTGCCTTGGAGTATGGTTTTTGCTGCTTTGGCGGTTCTTTTCATCAATCCGTGGATGCTATGTAACCCCACAGCTAGAGTGACTTGGTGATGATCAGAAATCCGTTCATCTTTTCTGCTGGCTGTGTGAGTTAAGGTTTGGACAACTTTTTTAAGTGCTATAAACGAATCTATGGCATCTGTGCCCGCTTTAAACCCTAATTGTTCAGGAACCGCGCCTTTTTTTAATTTAGAGAGATGCTGCTTAGCTTTTTCAATTAAAGGCAACGGATTAAGGGCTAATACTGAGCTGTCGTTTGCCACAGTTTTCAAATTACGTGATTCGAGAGGGCCGTAGTTAGTTTCCAAATCAAGATAAAAATATCGTTGATTCATTTCTGGTGATTCTTGATGGCTCAGAATTGCCTTATTGGCCCAACTTCTTACCCAAGAATAGATGACTTTGCTTTCTCTGGCTGTCAGTCGATAGGGATTAGCTGCCGAGAGAACGCAAATTTCTTTATAGCAATGGTCTATGGAACGATATTGGGGGGCAGGCTCAAAAAGGTTCAATCTATGGTGAAAGGCAAATTCATATAACCGATTCACTTCTCCCCATAGTCCTGCCGGTTCTGTTTGGTATTTTTCGTAGTGGTCTTTAATCTGCTCAGTGAGCGCGACCAAAGTCCAGAAAACAAACTGACTTTTTTCTTCAAGGGAATGCGGAACACAGTCTCTCATTAACAGCTTGCAGCAAAAACCCATTTCTTTATTCAGTTCACTTAGAAATTTAGGGCGAATCATTGCGCTGCTGGATTTCGGGCCTCTGCCTCGAATACTGTCCATCATAACAATGTACTTTTGAATCATAGGGATCACCATGGAGTATCTTGTATCTCCATTGAGTTCCATACGATTCAGGTTATGCATATTAGTGATGACTTTTTCAATTTGCGCAGCGAACGACTCTGCGGTCATTAATTGATTTAGCAGTACATCCTTATATACGTCGACAGACTCCTGTTTGAAGTCTAGTTGCTGCTGTGGAAGCGTTAGTCTCAGCTCATTAAAACTCATCGCTTACCTCCCAAAAGTGAAAACATGGGTTAGATTCCTTTCCGTTGCCTGTGTATCCAGATTTAGATACTAAGTCCGAGTGCAGCTGCTAAAAGTGTTCAAGCACATCCCGTACATTGAAAAATTTTAACAGACCGTTAAATAGTGCACCATTTACATGTGACTTACTGTGCAATTTTTGTCAATAAACCAGAAAAGTCAAACTTTAAAACAGTTTTGTAACAGCAGGTTGCTCTCAGTGACCTCAAATGCTAAGTATTTTCGAAAACCAGTTGAGGTAAATAGGGTTTAGTGCAAATGGAATGCAAAGCTAGGCGAATGGGTGGGGATTTACAGTTTGTTAACGAACCAATGCTTTTCCCAGGCTAATAAGACTTTTTCCGGATACCAAGTTTTACCTAGGCTACCGTTGTATCTCGCCAGGGCTCTTATTAGGTCTCCTTTCTCTTTTTTGATGTAATGAGCCAAGATAGTACATCCGTATCTTAGGTTGGTGTTCATATCAAAAAGGTTGTCTGAATCTCGGCCTAATTCATCTTTCCAGAATGGCATCACTTGCATGAGCCCTCTGGCACCAGCTCTAGAAAGCGCATAGGTATCAAAAAGACTTTCAATCTGAATCACCGCCAATACGAGTTCGGGGGGGAGATCGGCGCGTGTTGCTTCTCTGTGTACTGACCTTAGAAACTCAACTCTGAACTCTGGGTCTTTCGCATATCTCTGCAGTCGAGTTGACATATCTACTAACCAAACCTGGGCTAGGTAGGGATCTTCAAAACTTGTTTTGTCAGCAGTTGCTTCTTTTAGAAGAGCCACGATTTCGGGATCAGCATCCTGCGCATGTGCGTTTGACAAGCTAATGAATAGAAAAAAGAAGGCAAAAAATCGCATAAATTTTGGATCAGGGTTAAAGCCCCAATATGTGAGAGGGGCTTTGGTCTTCAGAGTTAAAGCGTGAATTCCTTCAGCTTTTTCAGCGGACGGATTTTAACCGCAGTGGACGCAGGCTTGGCTTTAAACATGGTTTCTTCGCCAGTGAAAGGGTTAATGCCTTTGCGTGCTTTTACAGCAGGCTTTTTAACCGTAACTATCTTAAATAAGCCAGGGAATACAAACTCGCCAACAGCGCGTTTTTTAATATGAGCTTCAATAATATCAGACAGGCTGTCCAACACAGATGACACTTCTCTTCTAGTTAAACCCGTTTCTTCGGATACTCGATTCAATATCTGGGTTTTGTTGTAGCGTTCTTTAACAGCGGTTAGCTTCTTAGCAGCCATTTAGTTTTCCTTCGGCAAATTATTATTAAAGCCAGGCGATTCAGTTGGGAAGTGCCTAGCACTTAGCTTTTAAAGAGATTTTCAGTATAAAGCAAAAGGATGACTCAGCAAGACCGCTACATGGCTTTTAACCCTATAAATACAAGCTTTTTCGAAGATTTCTTCGGTTAATGGTGATTTTTTAAATGAGGATTGTATTAACAGAGCGTTATTTGAGTGCCACAGCGTTTAGAGTCTAAGTCTCACGCAAGTTAAATAGCACTGCAAAGCAGTTTTTTTACTTGTATAATGCCCGCCCTTTTGCGCCCGGGTTACCAGGCAAAACCTAATTTAATACAGCAATTTCGACCAAACCATAGGAATAACAGAATGCGAACCCTATATTGCGGCGACGTTCGATCCGCACATATCGATCAGACAATTACTATTAACGGCTGGGTACATAGACGTCGCGACCATGGTGGTGTGATCTTCTTGGATGTTCGTGATCGTGAAGGTTTGGTTCAAGTTGTTTTTGACCAAGACGACCCAGAGCAATTTGCAATCGCTGATCGTGTTCGCTCAGAGTATGTCATTGAGATTGAAGGTCGTGTTCGTGCCCGTTCTGAAAACACGGTAAATAAGGAAATGGCAACGGGCGAAATTGAGATCTATGGCTTAAAAATTAACGTTGTTAACTCAGCGAAAACACCTCCGTTCCCGTTGGATGAATATTCTGATGTGGGCGAAGATGTTCGTTTGAAGTTCCGTTATATGGATCTACGTAGACCGGAGATGCAGCAGAAATTAATGCTGCGCTCTAAAATTACTGGTGCCATTCGTCGTTACCTTGAAGACCAAGGTTTTCTTGATATCGAAACGCCTATATTAACTAAAGCGACCCCTGAAGGTGCTAGGGATTATCTGGTTCCTTCCCGAACTCATGAGCATAGCTTTTTCGCCTTGCCTCAGTCACCTCAGTTATTCAAGCAGTTACTGATGGTTTCTGGTTTTGATCGTTACTATCAAATAGCCAAGTGTTTCCGAGATGAAGATTTACGTGCTGATCGTCAGCCTGAGTTTACTCAGATTGATATCGAAACGTCTTTCATGAATGAAGATGAGATCATGTCTATTACTGAAGGCATGATTAAGCAGCTGTTCAAAAATGTGTTAGACGTTGACCTGGGCGAAATGCCACACATGCCTTTCTCTGAAGCTATTGAAAAATACGGCGTGGATAAACCTGATATGCGTATCCCGTTGGAAATGGTGACGGTTTCTGATTTGATGGGCGAGGTTGAGTTCAAAGTGTTTTCCGGGCCAGCAAAAGATCCAAAAGGTCGAGTTGCTGCGATGAAAGTACCTAGTGGTAATGACAAGTTAACCCGTAAACAGATTGATGATTACACTAAATTCGTAGGTATCTACGGGGCGAAAGGTTTGGCTTATATTAAGGTCAACGATAAATCTAATCTGGAAGAAGGTCTCCAATCACCAATCGTTAAGTTTCTGCCTGTTGACGTTCGAGCGGCCATTCTTGAGCGCGTAGGTGCAGAAAATGGTGACCTGATTTTCTTCGGCGCAGACAAAGCTAAGATCGTAAATGAGTCTCTAGGTGCCTTAAGGAATAAGCTTGGTGAAGATTTGAATCTTTACACCTGCGAGTGGGCGCCTCTGTGGGTCGTCGACTTCCCAATGTTTGAAGAAAATGGCGATGGTGAGTTAACTGCATTGCACCATCCATTCACTGCGCCAAGTTGTTCGCCTGAGGAGTTGAAGGCGAATCCTGAAGCTGCTTTATCTCGTGCTTACGACATGATTTTAAATGGCGTTGAGTTGGGCGGCGGATCCATTCGTATTCATGAAGAATCTATGCAGCAAACCGTTTTTGAAGTGCTTGGAATCGGCCCAGAAGAGCAGGAAGAAAAGTTTGGTTTCTTGCTTGGCGCGTTGCGGTACGGTGCACCCACTCATGGTGGTCTGGCCTTTGGTTTAGATCGCCTGGTTATGCTTATGACAGGGGCTCAAAGCATTCGTGAAGTGATTGCGTTCCCTAAAACTCAAACCGCGGCCTGTGTCATGACCGATGCTCCAGGTGAAGCTACCGAAGAAGCATTAAAAGATTTGCACATTCGCCTGAGACAAAAGCCAAAGGTTGAGTCTTAATCTAAAGTCAGACACAAAATAGCAGGCCGTTTTAGGCCTGTTTTTGTATCTGGGGTTTGATGTTCAAGATCAGTTAGTCCAAGAGCATTCCTGCATCATGGCCGTGCAGTATTATTTTTTATCTAAATCGTTAACCAGTTAAAGTACTCTAAATAGATTTATGCGTGTTCCATCATGACCATGATTCTCGGGATAGATCCCGGCTCGCGAAAAACAGGATTCGGTATCATTACCCAGGTTGGCAATAAGCTGAGCTATGTTTCCAGCGGCGTTATCCGGGTGGAAGATTTGCCAACATTACCTGATCGGCTGCATCAAATTTATATTTCGATTCAAAAAGTGATTCAGGAATTTTCACCCAGTGAGCTAGCGATTGAAGAGGTGTTTTTGGGTAAAAACGCTAATTCTGCGTTAAAGCTCGGTCAAGCAAGGGGTACGGCAATTGTTGCCGGAATGGAGCTCGGGTTGAGTGTTCATGAATACGCAGCGAGAAAGGTGAAGCAGGCAATTGGAGGCAGTGGTGCTGCAGATAAAACCGCGATCCAACATATGGTGAAAACCATGCTGAAACTGCCGGGTTTGCCTCAAGAAGATGCCGCAGATGCCCTGGCCATTGCCATGACTCATGCACATACCAGAGAGAGTCTAGTCAGAATGAGCGGGGTGAGGCATAGTCGGCGAGGTCGTATGATCGGTAAATAGTGCTGTAAAAATTTACAGTATTTTCTTGCCACAACAGATCAGGCCATATAAATTCTCTTGCGCTTCAAACAAAACATAGGTCAAAACTCCAGATGATTGGACGACTTCAAGGCAAGGTGATTCATCGCCAACCGCCAGAACTATTGTTGGATGTAAATGGTGTGGCGTATGAGGTTTCTTGCCCAATGACAACCTTCTACTCTTTATCCAATAACTCAGACTTCACCACTCTTTATACCCATCTAGCAGTCAGAGAGGATGCCCAGCAGCTTTATGGATTTGGGTCATTAACTGAACGAGATTTTTTTCGCCAATTAATAAAGGTCAATGGTGTCGGCCCAAAAATGGCGTTAGCTATTTTGTCTGGTATTGAATACGAGCAATTGGCTGTTGCGATTCATGATCATGATATTACCGCCTTGGTAAAGGTTCCGGGTGTGGGCAAAAAGACAGCAGAGCGATTGGTTATTGAATTAAAAGATAAGCTGAAACTGGAGAGTGCAGGTCCGTTATTCAGTCCAACGGTCACAAATGAAGCTAACACTGACGATCGAGCCGATGCAGAAAGTGCATTAATAGCTCTGGGTTATAAACCTCAGCAAGCAAGCAAGGCCATCTCTGGTGTTTATAAATCTGGCATGGGTAGTGATGAGCTCATTCGGTTGGCCTTGAAAGCAATGGTGTAAGACATGATAGAAACTGATCGCTTTATTAAGCCTGAGGCACAAACTTCATCGGAGGATCACTTCGACAGGGCTATTCGACCCACACGGTTAAAAGATTATCAGGGACAGGATGTGGTTGCCGAGCAGATGGAAATTTTTATATCAGCTGCTCGAAATAGAAATGAACCTCTGGATCATACTCTGGTTTTTGGACCACCGGGCTTAGGTAAAACCACGCTAGCAAACATTATTGCCCATGAGATGGGGGTATCGATTAAAACCACTTCCGGCCCTGTGCTCGAAAAAGCAGGAGACCTGGCAGCCATGCTCACAAACCTTGAACCAGGGGATGTGCTGTTTATTGATGAGATCCATAGGCTCAGCCCAAATGTTGAAGAAGTGCTCTATCCCGCGATGGAAGATTACCAATTAGATATCATGATCGGTGAAGGGCCCGCAGCGCGATCTATCAAGTTGGATCTGCCTCCTTTTACCCTAGTGGGTGCTACCACCCGAGCCGGTATGCTCACTTCACCATTACGCGACCGCTTTGGTATTTCACAACGTTTGGAGTTCTATAAGACTAAGGATCTTACGTGTATTGTTGAAAGATCTGCCCACATGATGAAAGTCGAGACGGATCAAAAAGGCGCAGAGGAGATTGCTCGCAGAAGTAGAGGTACGCCTAGAATTGCAAACCGGCTGTTAAGACGAGTAAGGGATTACGCCGATGTCAAAGGCGAAGGCAGTATCACATTAGAAATGGCTCAGAGAGCCCTGGATATGCTCAATGTTGACAGTGCAGGTTTTGATCATATGGATCGTAGGCTGCTACTGGCAATGATAGAAAAGTTTAACGGCGGGCCCGTTGGTATTGAAAATCTCGCGGCAGCTATTTCAGAAGAAAGAGATACCATTGAAGACGTTATCGAGCCTTATTTAATTCAACAAGGTTATCTTATGCGCACTCCACGAGGACGAATTGTCACCAACAATGCCTATTTGCATTTCGATTTACCAAACTCGAACCAGCAAGATAACTAATCTGAAATACACAGCTAATAAAGTTGGTTTCTTAGACCAACAGTAGCCATCAAATTGCTTTCGATTTGCGCGATAAATCACTGTAATTTAAGTGAAAACCGAAATCCGGTGGTGGCAAACCTAGTCAAAAGGATTTAGTCTGCTCGCTTTGTATACCATTCTCATGGAGCCTTAGTAATGTCTGAACAAATGTCTTTCTGGAGTTTAATCAGTAGCGCCAGCATAGTTGTTCAGCTTGTCATGCTGGTATTGGTGCTGGCCTCCATTGTTTCATGGGTCATGATCTTTGAACGCGCACAAGTATTTTCAAAAGCTAGGCGCGGTTTTAATCAGTTCGAAGAAAAATTTTGGTCAGGCATGGATTTAACTCAGCTTTATCGGCAGTTAAATGCTAATCCAGACAGCCATGGTGCAGAGACTATTTTTAAAGCCGGTTTTAAAGAGTTTACTCGTTTAAGACAACAAGCATCTGCAGACCCGGAAGCCATAATGGTGGGTACCCAAAGAGCAATGAGGGTGGCAGCTAATAAGGAAGGCGACAAGTTAGATAATCATTTGCCTTTTTTGGCAACCGTTGGTTCCACATCACCCTATATCGGCTTATTTGGAACCGTTTGGGGCATAATGAATTCATTTAGGGGCTTGGCAAATGCAAGTCAGGCGACCTTAGCAACAGTAGCACCCGGTATATCTGAGGCACTAATCGCTACGGCCATGGGGCTATTTGCTGCAATTCCAGCCGTGATGGCGTACAACAGATTCGCATCGCGGGCAGATAAAATTGTTGCGTCGTACGACACCTTTTCGGAAGAGTTTTCCGCCATTCTAAACCGACAACTGCACGTTGTGTTGTCTCAGCAATCTGCCAAAAAAGCCTCGGTTCAAGCCACCCCAAAGCAGGTTTAAACCATGGGTCGCGTGCGTCGTAAGCCAGTTTCAGAAATCAACGTTGTTCCATACATTGACGTAATGTTGGTGCTTTTGGTGATTTTCATGATCACAGCTCCCATGTTGACCCAGGGAGTTAAAGTTGACCTTCCTCAAACCCAAGCCGCGCCCGTTGAGAATCAGAATCTCGATGAAATGCTCATTGTTTCAGTGGATGCTGCAGGAAAGTTTTTTATTGAGCGAGGCCAACAAAAACCAGAATCAGTACCTTCGGAAGAGGTGGGTCGATATGTTGGAACCATATTACAGTCCAGGCCTGCGACCCAGGTTTTGGTTCGTGGCGATTTAACGGTACCTTATGGTGTGGTGGTAGAACTTATGACCACACTGCAATTGGCCGGTGCCGAGTCAGTCGGTTTAGTTACTGAAGCGCCTTAACCATGTTGAGATATACCTTAGCCATATTCCTAGCGCTAGCAATTCATGTTGCTGCCGGAGTGGCTTTGGTATGGAGCTGGGACGGTGAGCCTGAAAAACCAGCTGAATTTAAAATACCTCAGCACGTGAAAGCTGAATTGGTCATATTGAAAAAGCCTGAAAAACAACCCCCTCCTAAAAAGCAGCCAGTGGTAAAAAAGCCTAAGCAAGAAAAACCCAAACCACCTTCTAAGGCTGAAGCTGAGAAGAAACAAAAAGAAAAAGATAGACAAGCAGCCATAGCGAAGAAAAAGGCAGAAGAAGCGGCAGAAAAGAAAAGGCAACAAGAAATCGCTGCTCGGCAAAAAGAACAAGAGCTTGAGAAACAACGAGAGCTGGAGAGACAGCAAGAACTGGAACAGAAACGAATTGAGCAAGAAGAGTTGGCTCGTAGGGAAGAGCTCATATCCTCTTTTGAGGAGGATTTGGCACTGGGTTTAGAAGACGAAGACCAAAAATATAAAGAGGCAGAAGAATTAGCTCGTCAACAATTAGAAAAAGAAGTGCAAATCAGAGCAACTTATGACCAAGCGATATATGGCCAAGTATATGATCAGTGGAAGGTCCCTCTAACCGCTAGAGATGACATGTTAATTGGGGTTAGGCTGCATCTGCTCCCAAATGGGGAATTAAAGGATGTGCACATATTTCAATCCAGCGGTGATCCAGTAGTAGACCGATCAGTGGAGAGGGCAGTAAGAAAGGTCAAGCGTTTTAATGTTCCTGATGACTCGACCATTTTTGAAAAATATTATCGAACGTTGGAATTTGGGCTAGCACCAGAAACGAAGGAATTATTTGAATGAGACATTTAACAACTATTTTGGCACTGGTTGCAGTTACTTTTGCGCCAATGAGTTTTGCTGAATTCAGATTTGTGATCACTAAGGGGTATGACCAGGCCACTGAAGTGGCGATCACCAACTTTTGCTGGGACGGAGAACGAATACTTCCTGAGGACATCAGCAGTATTGTTTACTCAGACCTAGAGAGAACCGGACAGTTTAAACGACCATCCGGGCCCCTAATTGCAAACCCCTGTAACCCAGAAGATGTCTATTTCAGAGATTGGCGTCTCCAGGGCCCAGACTATCTTGTGATTGGGAATATAGAACAAGATTCGGTCACTAAGAAATACATAGTTAATTACCGGCTATACGACGTTTTTAGAGAAATGAACATCCACCATGCCAGAATCACTGGGTCTGAAAACCAGTTAAGAGATATGGCTCATATGGTCAGCGATGCAATATATGAAAAAATGAGCGGTGTTAAAGGTGCCTTCAATACTAAGCTTGCTTATGTCACCCACAATAGGACGGAAGACGGACCGGTTTACAACTTAGAAATCTCGGATGCTGATGGTCACCGACAGAAAGTCATTTACAAGTCTGCTCAATCTATCATTTCACCGGCTTGGTCCGCAGACGGACGAAACATCGCATTCACCACGTTTAGTGAAAAGGGCAGAACGTCCATTAAAATTGCTAATCGAATTACTGGTCAAATAACAAGTTTGCCATCTTACAAGGGTATAAATAGTGGCGCTGCGTTTTCCCCAGATGGTAAATCTCTTGCATTCGTAAATTCACAAACCGGCAATGCCGATATTTATGTGATGAATCTTGAGACCAAAAAGGTTAAGCAACTGACTAGTCATTGGGCAATTGACACCGAGCCGAGCTGGTCTCCAGATGGTAAGAAGCTTTTGTTTACTTCTGAACGGGGCGGAAGGCCACAAATTTATCAACTAACCCTAGACACTGGGGCGGTTGAACGCTTAACCTTTGAGGGAAGCTTTAACGCGCGGGCTCATTACAGCTCTGATGGTAAGCACATTGTAATGGTGCATCAAAGTTCTGGAGTGTTCCATGTTGCAGCTTTGAACACGGAAACGAGAGAACTAAAAGTTTTATCAGAAACAGATCTTGATGAGTCTCCAAGCATAGCTCCAAACGGAACCATGCTTATTTACGCAACACAGCAAAAAAATAAAGGGGTATTGGCCTGGGCTTCCTTAGATGGCGAAATCGCCAGTATCATGCCAGCGGAAAGAGGGCATGTTAGGGAACCAGCCTGGTCTCCATACCTTAGATAACGAGAATAGCTTTACTGGTAGTGGCAGTGATTTGTGCTGTTGCCTAACAAAGAAAAAAACCTAAAAAACGGAACGGGAAAGAAAAATGGCAAAATCAAAATTGCTTAAATTGGCTGCTTTAGCATTCGCTGCTGTTTTGGCTGGCTGTGCTTCTAACAGTAGTACGGACGCTGACTCTGGTGACACATCAACAGTTGAAGATGTGGTAACAGAAGAAACCGGATCAACCGGTGGTGATGAGCTGATCATCATTGAAGAAAGTGTTGAAGAAACAGTAGAAGAAGTTGCGGAAATGATAACTCCTGAAGTTTCGACCGTTTACTTTGATTTCGACAAGGCTAATGTTAAGCCTGAATGGAAAGATGCTTTAGATGCGCATGCTGCATACCTGATCTCGAATCCAGGTTCTTCTGTGATTTTAGAAGGCCACTGTGACGAGCGCGGTACTCGTGAGTACAACTTAGCTCTGGGTGAGCGTCGTGCAACTGCAGTTTCGGCGTACCTAAAACTGAATGGCGTAGCAACTTCTCAAATTGAAATTGTAAGCTTTGGCGAAGAGAAGCCAGTGGATCTGGGTAAAACGGATGCTGCCTATTCTTTGAATCGTCGAGTAGAAATTAAATATCAGTAAAATATGAAACCAACCAACATTGGTTCTTGGTTCATAACTTTAAGTGCTGCCCTAGTTGGCAGCACTTTCGTTATGGCAGAACCTGAAATAATCGAGTCACAGCCAGATGTGATAAATGAGCCTGAAGTCAAAGTCGTTCAGGTGCCCGTCAATAACTCTCAAGGTATGGCAGAGCTATTGTTTCAGCAGCAGCAAATGCAGCAAGAAATGATGGATTTAAGAGGCCAGGTTGAAGAGCTTTTATTTCAAATACAGCAGTTAAAACGCGAATCTAAAGATAGATATATAGATTTAGATCGACGGATTAGCGAATCCGTTCAAGGTGTGAATCAAACACCTTCTCCCAGTACCTCGACCTCAGAACAAACAGCTACAGGCTCGAACACCCAGGTTGTTGTGGTCGATCAGGCAGCTGAGAGAACTGAATATAATCAAGCTAAAAACCTGATTAGAGATAAAAAATACGCCGAATCAATCGAAGCTTTCAAAGACTTCATAGCAGACTATCCAGAAAGTAGTTATGTACCGAACGCGTGGTACTGGATGGGGGAAGTGTATTTGGTGCTTAGAGAGTTCGACAACGGTAAAGCCGCATTTTTAAAAATCTACAGAGACTATCCAGAACATCAGAAAATTGCTGATGCAACTTTTAAGCTGGGTATCGCGCACAATGCCGTAGGGGACAAAGAGCGGTCTCGACAGTATCTTCAAGAGGTTGTCGAAAACTACAAAGACACGCAAACAGCGCGTAGAGCGCAAGCTGCTCTAGATAAAATGAATCAATAAACTGGATAAATTAATGAAGAAAGCGGTTGTTTTGTTATCCGGCGGATTGGATTCTGCTACCTGTCTTTATCTGGCGAAATCTCAAGGTTATGACGTGTACGCACTCAGTTTTGATTACGGCCAGCGCCACTCGGCTGAGTTAGAAGCATCAAAAAAGCTTGCTCAGATTGGAGAGGCTACAGAACACAAGATCATTCCAATGGATCTTCGGTTAATAGGCGGTTCAGCGCTAACTGATGACTCTATAGATGTACCAGACTTCAATGAAAACGGTGGCATTCCAGTCACTTATGTTCCCGCAAGGAATACAGTTTTTTTATCTATTGCCTTGGGTTATGCGGAAGTCTTAGAAGCCAACGACATTTTCATAGGTGTTAATGCGGTCGATTACTCGGGTTATCCGGATTGTCGCCCCGAGTTTATAGAAGCCTTCGAAAAACTTGCTAATCTGGCGACAAAGGCCGGAGTTGAAGGCCATAAAATGACAATCCACACACCATTAATCGACTTAACCAAGGCAGAAATTGTTAAGTCTGGCACTCAATTAGGGCTGGATTACGGACTCACAGTATCTTGTTATCAGGCTGACGAACAGGGTAGAGCCTGTGGTCAATGCGACAGTTGCAAGCTCAGAGCACAGGGCTTCCAAGACGCTGGTCTGCCCGATCCAACTCGCTACGTCTAGTAGCGGGTCTTGAAAAAACCTTCCAATTCAATAACTTAAATCTTAAAAAAAATGATTTTGAGCTAAAAAATAGTTGCGATGAAACTCAAAATCCATATTATATGCGCCTCTCTGCGGGGGTCGTTAGCTCAGTCGGTAGAGCAGTTGGCTTTTAACCAATTGGTCATAGGTTCGAATCCTATACGACCCACCAATTCTCCTTAAGTTGTAATCTATTGATTTAGTTGAATATTTCAGTTTTAAGGGTAGAATGCGCGGCGAATTAGCCTGATATGGGTCGTTAGCTCAGTCGGTAGAGCAGTTGGCTTTTAACCAATTGGTCATAGGTTCGAATCCTATACGACCCACCATATTCCGAAAAGGAGAGCAAAAGCTCTCCTTTTTTTTAACTTCAGAAAAGTTCGGACAGCTGCTGTTTTTAACTGTGGTACACTTTCGCCATCACTTATTAGGCATCGATACATGAGTAGCCAAGCGTTAATTGCAAATATCAACATAGACTTTGAAGTTCCAATTACTGAGCAAGAGTCTCAGCTAAGCCCCAAAGAAATTAAAGCCTACAAAGAAGAAATCAAATCATTATTGCATGCTAATGATGCCAAATTAGTTGCTCATTATTACACCGATGCTTTGGTACAAGAACTTGCGGAAGAGTCTGGTGGTTTTATTGGTGATTCACTGGAAATGGCTAAGTTTGGCGCAGAAACTCAGGCCTCAACTTTAGTGGTTGCAGGTGTCCGATTCATGGGTGAGTCAGCAAAAATTCTAGCGCCGAATAAAAAAATACTAATGCCGACGTTGGAAGCTGAATGTTCTTTAGACCTTGGTTGCCCAGCAGACGAATTTTCAAAATTTTGTGATCAGCATAAAGACCGAACAGTGGTGGTTTATGCAAATACTTCTGCTGAAGTGAAAGCTCGAGCCGATTGGGTTGTGACTTCCAGCATCGCATTGGAAATCATTGATTACCTAGATTCAAAAGGTGAAAAGATTCTTTGGGCGCCTGATCAGCATTTAGGGAGCTATATTCAGAAGGCCACTGGAGCAGATATGTTGCTTTGGAATGGTAGCTGTGTTGTTCATGAAGAATTTAAAGCGAAAGCTTTGATGGACATGAAAGGCTTGTATCCAGAAGCGGCAGTATTAGTTCACCCTGAAAGCCCTGAAGCTATTATTGAATTGGCCGATGTCGTGGGTTCAACAACTCAGCTCCTAAAAGCCAGCAAAGAACTAACTAACCCACAGTTTATAGTTGCTACTGATCGAGGCATTTTTTATAAAATGCAACAAGCCTCTCCACAGAAGTCATTCATTGAAGCGCCTACTGCTGGGAAAGGAACAGAGTGTCGTTCTTGTGCTCATTGTCCCTGGATGGCTATGAATGATTTGCAACGTTTGAAATCTGGTTTAGAAAACCAAAATCAAGAAATTTTTGTAGACCCAGAAATTGCAGAAAAAGCCTTGGTACCTTTAAGAAGAATGTTGGATTTTTCTGCTGGAAAACGTTAAGCCAATAATTCTTTAGAATTTAAGGCTATTTACTTTATACCTCATGTCGTCCAAGCGGTCTGCAATACGGCTTCGTTGTTGACCTTTCCATTGATTGTCTTTAAGAGCTACTTCTAATTGCCTCATGGCTTTACGTTCATTTCCCGATGTCCATAAAAACTCATTATTCGCTCGATAGGCCTGGAATTTATTGTCGAGTTTTTCCTCAAGACTCGTTAATGATTTCCATATTCTAGGAATATGAGGGTAGCTTCTTGAAAGTTTTCGATAGAGTTGAAGGGCTCGAGCATCGTCTCCTTGCAAGATAGCAATTTCAGCGCATAAGCTGGATTCAGTAAGAGTGTG
This sequence comes from Gynuella sp., assembly GCA_028282465.1. Taxonomy (GTDB): domain Bacteria; phylum Pseudomonadota; class Gammaproteobacteria; order Pseudomonadales; family Natronospirillaceae; genus JANQHX01. Next base: position 118,761 of record JANQHX010000052.1, on the reverse strand, counting down.
TGGACTCAAATCTAGCAACTTATTACACATGCTGGAGGCTTCTTCGAGTTTACCAAGTTGAGCAAAAATATCGGCCTGTGCAATCAATAGCTCTCTGCTGTCGGGGAAATAATTCAACGCTGTTTCTATTTCCTTTAACGAGGCTTCCCAATCTTTCTTTCTAGCATGCAGTAGGGCCAGTCCATAGTGACTTCCTGCTTTTTGCTCTGATGTATTAGCTTTCTTGAGCTGATTATTTATTTCAGCAAATAAATCACCGGTGGCAGGGAGTGATCGAATTTTGATTCTGGTTTTTTGAATTTCAAAAGGCAGGCTCGCCCTAGGGTTCACCGCTTTTTTGCTGTTTGCATAGGTTTGAGTTTCAGCTATTCGGTTTTGAGTAATTGGGTGAGTCATCATGTACTCAGGAGGTAAATCACCGGCTAGCGTTTGAGATCTCATCATGTTCTCAAGCATGGATGTCATAGCACCTGGGCTGTAACCTGCGTCAGATAATATATTTAAGCCTACTCTATCCGCTTCTCGCTCCATGCTTCTGCTGTAGCCAAGGTTATTGGTCACGGCACCTGCGGTGCCAGCAAAAATGGTTGCTGTCCCCAAATCAGAATCTGCTTGCATGAGTAATATGCCTGCGATCAAAGACGAGATTTGGAGAGTAGTCAGCCTACGATTATTTTCTTGTATTCGAGCGAAGTGCCTTTGATAGAGATGCCCTAGTTCATGGGCTAATACTGAAACCAGCTCATCTTCTGTCTCTACATAATTAAGCAGACCATTATTGATTCCAATAATGCCGCCAGCCACAGCGAAGGCGTTTAATTCAGGATTATTAATCACAACTGTAGTGATCGGAAGGTCATCTAAATCGACGTATCTAGTGAGATGATTCATCTTATCGTTCAGATAGTCTAACAAGAGAAAATTTTCGTCTGTGGACACATGCCTTCTTAGGGATCTTAACCAAGCCTGCCCTAAGATGATTTCTTGAGAATGGGTGAATCCTGAGGTGGGTGTACCAATGGCTGGCAAATCTTCTGTCATACTGGAAACAGGTATCAACAGTAGGAAGAAACAGCACAAACTACGAAATAGATGCATACAACAAAGCGCAATTAGCGTAACAAGTAAAAGATTATATGGCATCGCCAGTTATAATCTTAGAATACCCTTTCGTTTTGAGATAAATTTACAAAGTGTCTAATCTGATCGTTAAAGAAGTTCTGGATTTCACTGGGCTTCGGTGCCCAATGCCCTTGTTAAAAACTAAGCAAGCCATTAAATATTCACAAAGTGGTGATGTGATACGCGTCCTGGCGAGTGACCGAGGGGCTCTCAGAGATATTCCTGCCTATTTAAAGCAGGCTCAACACAGGTTGGTTTCAAAATCTGAAACTGACACAATCATAGAATTTATCATTGAAGTGAGTTAAATATGTTAGGTGTGGTAAAACAGTTTTATAACCGCTATTTCTCAGATGAAGAGGCGGTGGTTTTATTGCTTATTTTCATACTGAGCGGGCTAACCATTTATTACTTCGGAAGAGTGTTGGCTCCGGTTATTGCTTCTCTAATTATCGCTTACATTCTTGCTCCATTAGTAGAAAAACTTAACCAAGCCAAAGTGCCTTATAATTTAGCGACCATCATAATTTGGTTACTGTTTACAGGGCTTCTGCTGCTGTCAATTTTCGGATTAATGCCTTTGGTGGTGGGGCAGGTAAGCAACCTATTGAGCGAAGCACCTAAAATGCTTCAGCAATTGCAAATTACGATTTTAACCTTGCCAGATCAGTTCCCAGAATTGATTTCAAAAGACCTTGCAGCTCAATGGATGAGTTATTTAAGTAGTGCAGAGTTAGGTCAGACTTTGACCAATCTAGCACCTCAGGTTGTGTCTTTTTCTCTTTCGACCATACCTAATTTATTGGCGGCAATGATCTATTTGGTCATCGTGCCTATCATGGTGTTTTTCCTACTAAAAGATAGAGACGCTCTGTGGACAAGATTGTTAAAAACTCTGCCAAACCGTCGGTCCTTAATGAATAAGATTGCGATAGAAATGAATCAGCAAATCGCAAACTACATTCGAGGGAAGGTTATTGAAATCATCATTGTGGGTGGAGTGAGCTTTATTGTCTTTAAGATATTAGGGCTTAACTATGCGGTTCTATTAGCGATATTGGTTGGGGTTTCGGTCTTGATCCCTTATATAGGTGCTCTTGTGGTCACAATACCAATTGCCATTATTGCAATGTTTCAATGGGGTTTCACCAGCGATTTCTACTACGTCATTATCGCTTATACCATTATTCAGGCGCTAGACGGCAATGTTCTGGTTCCTTTATTGTTTTCAGAAGCCGTAAACCTACACCCACTGTCAATCATCATCGCTGTTTTAATATTTGGCGGACTGTGGGGCTTTTGGGGCGTGTTCTTTGCCATTCCTTTGGCAACATTATTCAAAGCCGTGGTGAATTCTTGGCCTCAGACTGACACGAAAAAAACAGAACCAGTTGAGCAAGTATAAAACTAGCTGGCTTTTCGGTTTTTTAAGCCACCCTTAACGAAGGCTAGCACTTCATGAACGTGTTCTTTAACGGACACGTTTCGCCACTCTTTTAACAGCACACCTGTTTCATCTATTAAGAAAGTACTTCTGTTTAGGCTTCTAACTGTTTTGCCATACATCTCTTTGTCTTTAACCACCTCAAACAGCTTGCACAGGGATTCGTTGCTATCTGAAATGAGTTCAAAAGGCAGGCTTTGCTTTTCTTTGAATTCTTCATGAGAAGCTAGGCTATCTCTAGAAACACCAAAAATTAATACATTTTGGTCTCTAAAAGCTTGGTAGTTTGCCCCAAAATCCTGGCTCTCAATGGTGCATCCTGGGGTGTTGTCTTTAGGGTAAAAGAATAAAACAACCTTATATCCCTTTAGCAGAGAAAGTCTGACGTTCTTGCCACTAGTGGCGGGAACAATGAAGTCTGGCACAGGTTGATTGATAGCTATCTGTTGCATCCTTCGATCCTTGGCTGGTAGGTATTAACATTTCAAAACAAGAGTGCAGTCTTAAAGTCGAAATTCAGTAAAGCTTGGTATTCAAAATCGCTGTTTTTCTGCACCTGTGTAAAAGTATGGTTCACATCCATAGATTTGTCATATTAGTGGCACATTTGGTGCGTTGCAGCCTTGTGGTTGAGCAATGGGCCAAGTACCATTTCGCTCTGGATTATCAAGGAGTTACGTAATGTTCACAGGCAGTATGGTTGCTCTAGTTACCCCAATGCAGGCAGATGGTTCTATTTGCTGGGAAAGCCTAGACAATCTAATTGAATTTCACATAGAAAATGGAACCGACGCCATTGTTGCGGTTGGTACCACTGGTGAGTCCGCAACGTTAACGGTTGAGGAACACACTGACGTGATCAAATTCACCGTGGACAAGGTAAATAAACGGATTCCGGTCATCGCAGGAACAGGCGCTAATTCAACAGCGGAAGCCATACATCTTACTCAGGCGGCAAAAAATGCCGGGGCCAATGCTGTATTATTGGTGACCCCTTATTACAACAAGCCAACTCAAGAAGGCTTGTACCAGCACTACGTGGCGGTAGCAGAGGCAGTGGATATTCCGCAATTGCTTTACAACGTACCGGCTAGAACTGCCTGCGATATGCTGCCAGAAACCATTATTCGCCTAGCTAATATAAAGAATATAGTTGGTGTTAAAGAGGCCACTGGTGATATTTCAAGAGTTACCGAGATTGTAGCCAAAACGGATTCAGACTTTGTTGTATTGTCAGGAGATGATGCGACTAGCCTCGATCTAATAAAAGCGGGCGGTGTTGGCACTATTTCAGTCACAGCCAATGTTTCGCCTAAGGCGTTATCCTCCATGATAAAAGCGGGATTGGAAAAAGATTTTGAATTAGCAGAGAGGCTTCAAAACCTACTGATGCCACTGCACGACAACCTGTTCTTAGAAGCCAATCCAATTCCTGTTAAATGGGCAATGAACTATATGGGTTTAATTCCTTCTGGTATTCGTTTGCCATTGACGGAGTTTTCAGAGCAATACCACGCAAATGTATCTAAAGCTTTAGCTGAATCTGGTGTGATCTAACGTGAATAAAAAAGTTGTAACAAGTGTTGTAGTCGCTGCATTGTTAGTTGGCTGTGCTAGTAAAGAAGACATTGAAGTATCTGAATCTCCGGATTTAGTTATCCCAGAGGGGTTCGATGAGCTAACGGGGGAAGACAGTTTCCAAGTACCAGAGGGTAACAGAGAAATTCTTGCAGATGTGCCGCAGCCTCCCATTACGGTAACTCCAAAAGCCTCTGGAACCGAAGGCAATCAAGATCCGCTGAAAGAGCTTGCCAGAGACGGTAATGGCATTATGCATATTTATACGGATCAAAGTTTTGATGTCACCTGGGAAGCAACCTTGGTAGCCATCGAAAGAAGTCAGTATTCGGTTGTCGATTTAGACAGAACCAAAAGATTTATCTTTCTTAACGTCGGTGAAGATGGCAACGAGATTTCTAAACCAAGTAGAAGCAAAAAAGAATCCTTGAGAATTTATCTCTTGGATACTGGGCTTCGCACTGATATTTCTATTCAGAAGAATGAAACTGAGTTAGCGTCGGCTGATATCAGTGAAAAAATATTAACGGAGTTAGAACCGCTTCTGGATCTATAAGCCTTGCTTAAGTTCAGTTCGATAGGCAGTGGCAGTAAGGGGAATGGCACCCTTATTCAGAGTGCTGAGAATCTTATTATAGTGGATTGCGGTTTTTCACTGAAGGAAACTGAAAGTCGGCTTGCGATGAGAGCCGTGTCAGCCCACCAACTCTCTGCGATATTGGTCACCCATGAACACAGTGATCATATTAAAGGTGTTGGTGCCCTCGCCCGACGATACAACCTTCCGGTTCACATGACCTATGGTACTCATAGGGCATCAAAATTGGGTAATGTCCCCAAACTAAACATTATTAAGCCCAATCAAAAGTTCTTCATTGGTGATTTAGAGATTCAAGCCGTTGCCGTACCCCACGATGCTCGAGAGGCCTGCCAATTTGTTATTGAGCGAAAAGGCGCGAAATTAGGCATTCTGACAGACACTGGGCATCTAACCTCTCATATGATCAGTGCCTATAAAGGTTGTAATGCCTTGCTCCTAGAGTGCAACCATGATCCTCATTTACTGGCTAAAGGCCCTTACCCCCCTAGCTTAAAGAAAAGAGTTGGCGGTCCCTACGGACACCTTAATAATCAACAAGCTGCTGATTTCTTGTCTGCTATACAGTGTGAAAAACTGAAGCATGTGGTGGTAACGCACATCAGCGAGCAGAACAATCAGCCAGAATTGGCTGTGAATATGTTGAAATTAGTGGCCCCACAGCTTAACTCTGTTCCAGTAATCAACCAACGGGATGGTTTAGACTGGATTTCCATCGACCATCTATCAGAATAACTCTTAAACCTGTCATAGTATGGTAATCCTTTGTCATCAGGCTTCTTAAAAATGAAGCTCGGCAATGCGAATTTAAGAGTTACCTTATTACCTTTTGTTAGTTAACATAAATTAATGGAGCACAGCTTTCAGGATGCTCGTTAGCTACTAATTCTCTCATTCTTATGGAAGCGTTGAGCAGAATTATTAATTGAATTCGATTGAGGATGTTATGAAAAAGATTGTTGCGATAGCTGGTCTAACTTTTTTCGCTGTAGGCGCTCAGGCTGCAGTACCAGGTATTGAGTTTAGTGCGTCTGCGGGTGTCACCTCTAACTCATTTGATAGCGGAGATTTGGCCGGGTTTGATATCAGCGACAGCGCGGATGTTGATTCTGGAACCTATGTTAGAGCCGAACTAAAGCTTCCAATTATTCCAAATATTACGTTCAAGCATGAAACACTGGTGATTTCCGGTGATGACACTTTAGATCTGACTTTTCTAGATGAAACCTTTAGCACCGACGGCGAATATGAGATTGATTTAACTCACACAGATTTAGCTTTTACCTATGGCTTAGGCTTGGGGCCAGTGGCTGTGAATGCTGGGTTGAATTTCCGTATGTTTGACGGTGGGTACAAAGTAGAAGAGGAAGGCGGAACCTCTGCATCAGATGATTTTGCGATGGTTGTACCCATGGCACATTTGGGTGCAAGCATTGGTTTGCCCGCTAACTTTGTTGCGTCTGCTGACTATAACTTCTTGAATCTTGGTGACACGGGTATGACAGATCTGACTATTAAAGGCACTTGGTACGCTTTGACTCTACCAACATTGTCATTGGGTGTTGAAGCTGGGTACAAAACATTTGCTATTTCAGTGGGTGAAGATACCGCGGGTCAAGACACTAGTGATATCGAGTCAGAGATATCAACAAGTGGTTTCTTCCTTGGAGCAACGTTTAAGTTTGACTAAATAAATCTGCGCTCAAAAAAACGGCACTATTACAATTATTACAGTGCCGTTTTTTATGTGTAATACCCGACCTTGGTTTTTAAGATGACTTCAGCGTCATCGTAGGCGTCGTCGGGTAGATCTTGAATTCTTCTTCTACCCAAATCTTGCATATGTTCCTGCGCCAAATAAATGAAATCGGCTTTAACAATTTCCAGTTTCTTCTCTAAACGTCTGCTGAAATCGGCTTCTCTGTCAGCATGTATTCTTTCCAGTTCGATACTTTGTACAGAAAGTCTCTCCTGAATAAAAGACTCCAGCTCATCTGTCTTTTGTTGGTAATTCTGAGCCATGGATTTTTTTGTCCATACATGGCTGGCAACTACAGATAGGACAATAGTGAATAAACTAATCAACAAGTCCATTAATCTACCTCTTAAGAAATTGGTGAATTAATAAACCAGTCTACGTGAATACTTGGTTGCATTCTGACCCGACCACGAGACTTGCTTCACTATTCAAGTATAAATTGCGGATCTGTCTCACAGATCAAATCTGTTAGATGGCGATTTTAGGGTTTACACTTCTAAGAAATAACTATCAGGATCTTAGCCTTATGTCTCAGGCCATATACTCGACGCAATCTATCCGAGATGCAGAACTTAGATGGGCAGAGAACCGAGATGGCAGTACCTATCCGTTGATGGAAAGGGCGGGACGAGCAGCCTGGCAAATGCTTCACCGGTATTGGCCTGAAACTGAATGCATTTTGATATGCTGTGGTCGCGGCAATAATGGTGGTGACGGCTACGAGCTAGGTCGACTGGCGATGGAAAATGGTGTCAAAGTCTATCTGGTTGCAAACGGTGGTGAGCCACGAAAGGAATCAGATGCAGTTAAGGCTCGTGAGCGATTTTTAAAATCTTCTGGCAAAGAATATTCACTGCAAGAAGTCGACATCAGCAAAGTAGATTTAATCGTTGATGCTGTTTTAGGAACGGGTGTTGTTGGAGCTGTGCGAGAAACAGCCCTCAAAGCCATCGACTATATCAACCAAGCTGAGGTTCCTGTGTTCAGCTTAGATGTGCCTTCTGGTTTGAATAGTGACTCAGGCATTGCTGAAGGTGCCTGTGTAAAAGCCGACCTGACCCTGAGCTTTATCGGTTTGAAAACCGGACTCACCACTGGAGATGCCAGTCGCTATATTGGCGAATTAAGAAATGCCGACTTAGCCATGGACTGGATTGGTAATCCAACAGCCTATTTAATCGACCCTAAAAATCTATCCACTCCTCAACGATCCGCTTCTGACCATAAAGGCTCTCAAGGACAAACATTTATATTGGCGGGTAACAGAGAAATGGGGGGAGCGGCTTTAATGGCGGCTGACGCGGCTACTCGCATGGGCTTGGGTTTGATCAGATTAGCCACTCATCAGAGCCACACAACAGCGGCCCTAATTCGAACTCCCGAAGTAATGGTATCGGAATTAAACCCTGAGGAATTATTCCTTGAGGTGTTAGATGGCAAAGAAAAATCTTCGCTAGTGTTTGGCCCAGGAATAGGGGCAGACCCCTGGGCTAGGAAGCTATTCCATGTGGTACTGGAATATCTTCAACGTCGAAAAGTGAATGCCGTCCTTGATGCCGATGCCTTGAATATGCTGGCGGAAACGCCTAATCATTACTCCCATTGGGTACTCACACCTCATCCTGGAGAAGCTGCTAGATTACTGGGTTGTAGTATTGCCGATATCAATAGTGATCGGCTGGAGTCTGCTCGCGCCATTCAAAAGAAATATGGCGGCATCTGCGTCTTAAAGGGTGCCGGCACAATTGTCTGCGATGGACAATGCAGTTATATAAACAGTTCTGGCAATGGTGGTATGGCTAAGCCAGGAATGGGTGATTTGCTAGCTGGTATGGCGGGTGCTTTGCTCGCGCGATTGGAAGACCCCCTGGCCGCAGTTAAGTTAGCCGTTTGGATGCATGGTAAAGCTGGTGATGAAGCTGCAGCCCAACAGGGTCAGGAAGCACTCAGAGCAACCGACTTAATCTCCTGCCTACCGAATGTATGGTCTGAACTCAGCTCAAATTAGACTCAAAAACATATTTGTAGCCACTAAGAAGAGTAACACGCCAAAAAAACGATCAAGCCAATAGCCATTGCGTTTTAAAGCAGACAGCCAAGGCCCGTGCGAAAAAGCTACTGCGACAATGACATACCAAAGGCCGTCAATAATTGCAGCAGTTGATGCATAAATAATCTTCTCGATCACCACACTATCTGGAGAAACAAATTGACTGAAGAGTGCGATAAAAAAGACGGCTATCTTTGGATTAAAGAATGCGATTAAGAATCCAGCTACAAACCCATTTCCGTCCACTGCATGCGTTTCTTCATTATCAGTAGATTGTTGAGTTGGTTTTGAAAGCAATGATTTGATTGCGATCCACAAAAGGTAACCGGCTCCTGCGAATTGCAAACCGCGAAATAAAATCTCAGAGCCTGTAATAAGAATTGCCAAGCCAGTTACACATAAAAACGCGTAAAGCCCAACACCACACCCATGTCCGATAGCACAGCGAATACCATTGATTCTGCCGCCAGATAAGGTGTTTTTGATAACAACTGCTAGACTGGGCCCTGGTGAAATGGCTCCAAGACTGCAAATGGCGACCACGGCCAACCAGTTACTTAAATCCATATTCATTGGCCTTCCAATACTTTTTTAACTTGGCGTCTTAGCTCATTTGCCTGCTGATGGTTGTCATGCCTGGAATACAGTTCTAACAACATAAGTTTTTGATTGTCCAATAATTTCAAACGCTGGATATTATCAAATTGAACACGCTTCCTTGGTGTTTCTGAAATAATTTTTAAGTCAATCAAACTATTTAATGTATCCGTGGGCAGCTGTTGAATCATAATCCATAGATCTGAGTGAGTTATTTTTTCAGAACAGCGAACTTCAACTCTGCGGGTATAAAGGGGTTTTTCACATGTTAGTGATGTCATCTCTTGGCTCTCTTATTTCTCGTTCTTTTTCTCTCTGAATAAAATGGAGTTACTCCAGAGCGGAAAAAGAGTCTGACGTAGCCTTTGAGATATTTAACTCGCAATGCATAGCCTCAGAACCCTAAATTGGCTCTGGAGGCTTATAAATCGGAAGGACAAATAGTGGATTAACAAATTCATGGTGTCATTATGAAGCTGAAACATGACAATTCAATGGTTAAAATAAGTTTTTGCAATGGGATGACCATTCGGTGATTAATAATTCTCGTACATGGTATCTGTATATACTTCGATGCAATGATCAAAGCTTGTATACAGGTATCACCACTGATTTAGAGCGCAGAGTTAATGAACACAATAGTTCTAAGCTTGGGGCCAAATATACCAAGTCTCGGCGTCCTGTCTCACTGGTTTACTCCGAGCAATGTCAAGATAGATCAGCGGCCAGTAAGCGAGAGCACCAGATTAAAAAGTTAAGTAAACCGGAAAAAAGCAAGCTGATTCAAAATTTTAGAAAAGGTAATAGTGGTGTCAAAAAAGAAGATGTCTCTAAGTGATTTGGGCGGTTTAGTTTATTCCACTGAACATGGAAAAATGTGTTCCGGCTGTGGTAATCCTCAAAACCAATGTACCTGCTCTGAGCAAGTATTGCCTGAAACCGATGGCGTTGTTCGAGTGGGCCGAGAAACCAAAGGGCGCAAAGGTCAGGGTGTGACAGTTATTACTGGAATCCCTATGGTGGGAGATGAGCTAAAGAAATTTGTTAAGAAGCTAAAAGCAAGGTGTGGTTCAGGTGGCACCATTAAAAATGGAGTGGTCGAAATACAAGGTGATCATAGGGATCTTCTTGTGCAAGAGCTCTCAAAAGAGGGATGGTCAGTGAAGAGGTCTGGTGGCTAAAGATGAAACTCCAAAAGTTTGATGATGTTTATCACAGAGCTCTAGACCGAAAAGGGGGTGAAGCTGAGCTTACTAAATGGATTCCGGAGACTTTAACGGCAACTGAAATCTCAAAAATAGCCATTGATCGATTTTTATCTGAAATGACTCGATGCATATTTCAAGCAGGTTTTGTTTATCGTGTCATTAATCAAAAATGGTCGGGTTTTGAAGAAGCTTTTTGGGAGTTCGAGCCCCGGAAATTAGTGTTGATTTCTCCGGAACAAATCGAAAACCTAATTCAAGACACCCGAATTGTGCGCAATCCTCAGAAAATAAAAAGTGTACCGATCAATGCTCAATTCATTATGGATATTGAAAAATCTGAGGGTAGTTTTTCCAATTGGATTGCAACTTGGCCGTCGGAAAACCTTATCGGTTTATTGAGCCTATTGAAAAAAAGAGGTAGTCGCCTTGGGGGAATGACCGGTCAGAGACTGCTTCGTAATATGGGAAAGGAAACCTTTATTTTAACCTCAGACGTTGTACTTTGTTTGCAACAAGCAGGGCTAGATATAAGAGATAATCCAACCTCTATGCGAGACATGAAAGCTATTCAGGAGGCGTTTAATGAATGGCAACAACAGTCTTCCATGAATTTAAGCCAAATAAGCCGAATCGCAGCCTGTTCAGTGGGCGATAATTACAGTGCTGACAGTGACTCTGATGCATATTAAAGGGGGTGTTCAAGTGCCACGGCTTAGGTCCGACTTAGGGTTCAGTGTGATTTATTGGTTAGGTTTTAGAGGTTTTAGGTTACAGTTGGGCAAGAAAATCCTGTTTATTCTTGCTGAGCCTAACCCTATCAATAATCCCCCCAGACTTGTTCAAAACCAGCACAGTTGGTACACCTCGAATAGCGTACTTTTGGGCTAAATTCTGCCCTTCATCGGAGTCCAAATCTATTCTGGTGTACACATAGTTATCGTTGATGCTTTCGATGACTTCCTGTTGACTCAGAATGTTTTTGTGCAGGCTTCGACAGCTACCGCACCAAGCAGCAGATATTTCAAATAATACCGGCTTACCCTTTTCACTTGAGGCAATCAAAGCGTCGTGGTAATCCAATGAAACTAGGCCTTTCTCATCAGTCTGCGACATTAACCGGTCGCCTAAGTAGTTTTGGATCAGCCGATTACCATAAAAAACCACAACAAACACAAACAAATAGGTAAGGGCTGTCTTTGTGAATGACCATATTTTCGCTTGCATGATTGAATCCGTTATTAGGGGCTATTTATCCGAGACATTAAATATCAACAAAAGTTCAACAAGTCATTAATCCGCAGATTTAAAGGGCAATAATAGAAAATCCTTAGTGATCATTTACAAGACAATCTGTAAAGAATTGCACTGGTTATGGCCTTTGGCATTGGTAGCAATTCTTTCAACGGTTAGAATGACTGCTCTCAGTAAGAGGTTTTTTTATGGGGTTGCTCTTAAACCATTTACCAGTCATAAACCGTTTAACTGTTAGTCTTATTATAAGTAAAGGGATTTAGTTCATCATGGGTCGAGCCTTTAGACAGTATTATGAATGGTTTGTGTTGGAAAACGCACCATGGGCACTTATCTCATTAGCAGTTTTAACTGGATTCATGGCTTTTTTTGCCAAAGACTTCTCCATGGATGCGTCCGCAGATTCGCTGGTGTTAGAAGGGGATCCAGATTATTTAATGTACCGCCAGGTCAGCGATAGCTATGGGTCAAGTAGCTTCCTTGTACTAACCTACACCCCTGATCAGCCTTTGTTTTCTACCGAGGCATTAGCGAACTTATTAGTATTGAGAGAGGAACTCAAAGAGATTGAAAGGGTTTCTTCGGTGGTGTCTGTGTTAGATGTACCATTGCTCTCTAACCCTCCCGTTCCTATTTCTCAGTTAGTGTCGAATATAAAATCACTGGAAGACCCAGAAGCTGACCTTGAATTAGCCAAGCAAGAGCTGGCGAATTCTCCTTTGTATGTCAATTTACTTCTAAATTTAGACTTTAATACCACAGCGTTGCAGATTAACTTCCCAAGGGACGAAGTATTAGAAGAGCTTATAGACACTAGACAGCTATTAATGAGCGAAGCTTCAGAGAGGGAAATGACCCCCGAAGAAATCAGTCAGTTAGCGTCTCTTAACGAACTGATTTCTCAACGCAATTCTGCCAACAGCGCCAACCTGCATGAAGATATCAAAGCCGTTCGCGCAATTATCAAAAAACATGAAGATTTTGGTGAGTTGCATCTAGGTGGTATTCCCATGGTGGCTGATGACATCATGACGTTTGTTCGTTCTGACCTGGTTAATTTTGGAACCTTTGTTCTACTGTTCTTACTGGCTACATTGAGTCTAATCTTTAAGCGCATGCGCTGGGTAATGATGCCCTTACTTTGTTGTGCCACTGTGGTCATCATCATGATGGGTACTTTGGGTAGAATGAATTGGCACGTCACTGTTATTTCTTCCAACTTTATTTCGTTATTACTTATCCTCACTCTATCCATGTCGATTCATTTAATCGTGAGGTACCGTGAGCTATTGCGATTGAATCCGGGGTGGTCTCAACTCCGCTTGATATTTAATGCTGTCAGACAGATTTATGTCCCTTGTTTATACATGGCTTTAACCACGGGTGTGGCGTTTATTTCTTTAGTAGTCAGTGGCATCCGCCCCGTTATTAATTTTGGTTTGATGATGACAACAGGAATCGTCGTCGCTTTTATAGTCACATTTTGGTTATTTCCAGCCTTGCTCATGGTGGTGGGTAAAGATCCTTTTAGTGGCGAACGCACTGTGGGTGTTCCCATTACCAACTTTTTTGCCAAATTAACTCTTAACTATGGTCGTACAATCATTGTTGCGGCTGTCGCCGTTGCCTGCTTTACCGTGGTTGGGGTCAAGCAGTTGGTGGTTGAGAATTCGTTTATTGATTATTTCGGTGAAGATACTGAAATCTATCAAGGTATGCAGGTCATTGATCAGAGGTTGGGTGGAACCACGCCTTTGGAAATTCTAATTGATTTTCCGGGTTCTGAAATCATCCCAGGGGAAACCTTCGCTGCAAATGTTGAAGCGTTGGATGAACAAGACTTTTATCAGTCAGAACCTGAAGCGGAAGATGATTTCTTAGAAGATGAATTCCTTGAAGACGAGTTTGCTGACGAGGGCTTTGGTGATGAACTAGCCATTGGTGGTTTTGAAGATGATTTTGCAACCAATGACGACCCCGAAAAATACTGGTTTACATCAGATAAAATTGAAGAAATAAAAGCAGTTCATAATTATCTAGAGACACTGCCGGCAGTAGGAAAAGTTATTTCCCTTGCCACCATGATGGAGATTGCTGAATCGTTCAATAATGGTGAGCCTTTTAACAACATGCAGTTAGCTTTGTTGTATTCGGTTATTCCAGAAGAATTTCGTTCTATTGTGATTGACCCATACGTCAACACAGAGCTTAGTCAGGCCCGCATCAATTTAAGAATTCTGGACTCAACCAGTGATCTAAAACGCGATGCACTGCTAAAACAAATTCGGCATGACATTGTTAACGAGCTTGGTATTCCTGAAGAACGAGTTCATTTAGCTGGCATGATGGTGCTTTATAACAATATGCTGCAAAGTCTCTTTAGTTCTCAAATCGCCACCTTAGGAGCGGTATTTGCGGGGATTATGGTGATGTTTTTGGTTCTGTTCAGATCTTTTAAAATCTCGCTTATTGCTATGGCGCCGAATATGTTGGCAGCGGGGTTTGTGCTTGGCATCATGGGCTGGTTAGGCATTCCGTTGGACATGATGACTATCACGATAGCGTCTATCACCATTGGTATCGCCGTCGACAACACCATTCACTATATTGTTAGATTCAAAAATGAATTTGCCAAAGACGGCGACTATTTAGCAACACTTGAACGCAGCCACAGCACCATTGGCAAGGCCATGTTTTATACCAGCCTCACCATCATTATGGGTTTTAGCATCCTTGTTATGTCTAACTTCAAGCCGACAATTTACTTCGGTCTACTGACCGCACTGGCAATGGGAGTGGCCCTTTTAGGTGCTTTAACCGTTCTTCCTCAGCTCATTGTTATGTTCAGACCCTTTGGTCGCCAGCAAAAAGCCCCTTCTACCTCTGAATAAACCACCGATAGACCTCAGTATCCTTTTATCGCCCAGTTAAAGGGCGATAATTCTATCTTCTCAAATCTTGCCCGCTTTTGACTACATTAACTCCATTTCAAGAATTTCTCTGCTTTGTATCGGTGCTGATACTGCTTTATCTAGATTTTTTGGTATTTAAATTGTGCAAAATGGAATAATAAGTGCTTATATTTGGTGCGAATTTATTTTGAGGAAACTAAGTCAGGCTCTAAAAACTATAAATTACCGATAAAGTCACTAAAAATGGTGCAAAAATGAGTTTAGTTGTTAGTCCTCCGTCTCTATTCGCCAAAAATATAAACTCTCACACTTAAATTTATGCACCGATGTGGTTCGAAATAAGGTTTTCGGCGCATTATGTGTGCAGTTCCTTTGGAGGTTCTTGTGGATATCAATAGTGCTGTCGAAACGCTTGTGGCAAGCAGCAACACATATTTCATTTTAATGGGTGCAATTATGGTTTTTGCCATGCACGCTGGATTTGCTTTCTTGGAAGTGGGTACTGTCCGACTCAAAAACCAAGTCAACGCCTTAGTAAAAATTATTACTGACTTCGGTGTTTCAGCATTGGTTTACTTCTTTATAGGGTATTGGGTGGCTTACGGTTCGACGTTTTTTATCAGTGCAGCAGAACTCTCAGCAAACAATGGTTATGAGTTGGTTAAGTTCTTCTTCTTAATGACTTTCGCTGCCGCGATACCAGCCATTATCTCTGGTGGTGTTGCTGAGCGTGCCAAGTTCTACCCTATGTTAATTGCAGCAGGGTTGATTGTTGCTTTGGTATATCCATTTTTTGAAGGTCTGATTTGGAACGGCAACTATGGTTTTCAGGCTTGGTTAGAAGCCACTTTCGGCGCGCCTTTTAATGACTTTGCTGGCTCTGTCGTTGTTCATGGTGTTGGTGGCTGGTTAGCCCTGGGTGCTGTGGTCGTTCTTGGGTTGCGTAAAGGCCGTCGAAAAGAGGGTAAATTGGTTGCGTTTGCACCTTCCAATATCCCATTTTTAGCATTAGGCGCATGGATTCTTTGTATTGGTTGGTTCGGCTTTAATGTGATGTCAGCTCAAACTCTGGACGGAATCAGCGGGCTGGTAGCGGTGAACTCCTTAATGGCAATGGTTGGCGGCATCATCACCGCGATGATATTTGGTAAAAAAGACCCTGGCTTCATTCACAACGGCCCGTTGGCTGGTTTGGTTGCGGTGTGTGCTGGCTCTAACCTAATGCATCCCATTGGCGCTCTGGCAACAGGCGCCATAGCAGGTGTGATATTTGTAGTGGTATTCTCATATATTCAAAACAAACTCGAAAAAGTAGATGATGTTCTGGGTGTTTGGCCTTTGCACGGTATCTGTGGTGCTTGGGGTGGAATTGCCGCAGGTGTATTTGGATTAGAAGCTTTAGGTGGCTTGGGGGGTGTTACTTTTATGAGTCAGTTAATAGGAACACTTGCTGGAGTTATTTTTGCTGGTGTTGCCGGTTTCGTGGTTTACGGAGTTGTAAACGCAGTGTCTGGTATTCGCTTAAGCGAAGAAGAAGAGTTCAATGGTGCTGACCTTTCGGTTCATAAAATTGGTGCGGTAAACGAAGACTAATCACTTCTGCTGATTTAAAAAGGCTCCTTCCTTTGGGGTTAGGAGCCTTTTTTGTTTTCAGAACTTATTGCAAATTCAAGTGCTGAACCATATCGATATAAAAGCCTGCTGGGTCTTGAATAATAAAATGCAACTGGCCCCAAACTTCCTCTTTTAGAGGCATGGCAATGTTCATATTGTTAGCCACTGCTTTCTCATAATCACTTGCTGCATCTGCGATTTCAAATGACACTATATAACCTTGAGTATCCATGATCTTGTGAAGAAAATCAGGTTGTGATGGGTGATCGGGCATTAAAAAACCTAACTGAACTCCACTAGTAGGAGACACTAAATGCAGATAAAAACTGGGATCAAAAAATACTGCATTGAATCCAAAAAAGCTCTCGTAAAAGGTTTTTAGCTCTTCTAAGTTGCTTGCCACCATGACTGGGAATGCCGCTTGTAATTCAAACATAATGTGTTCTCCTGATTAATTATTGTGAGATGTATTCACTCAATGTCTTGAGCTGACAGGAGAAATAATGATCGATTAGCTCTGTTCAGAATTGTATAAAACGGACATCTTCAAAAAATCAGTAGGTGTCACCCCAGACAGGCTTTTAAATTCCCGAATGAAGTGCGCTTGGTCGTAAAAGAATTCTGCCCAAGGATGGGCACCGGAGCTCTGATTAATAGCCTTCAATAGGTATTGAAAACGAATCACCCGAGAAAATTCTTTGGGTGACAAGCCAAGGTATAACTGAGAGAGCCGTCGAAGCTGTCGAGCTGACAATCCAAACTCTGAGCATTGTTTATCGGACAAATTGGTATTGGAGTAGGGGTTTAAATGACAATAACGAATGAACTTTAATACACGAGTATCTAGAGTTGGCATTTTAATCGACGACAACAGAACCTCACTGAGCATTCTGCATCTTTGCTCAAAATTTTGTGGAGCATGAATGCCATCAATTAATCGGTAGGTAGTACTTGGCTTTAATATATCTTGTACCTTCACCGTGGATTGGCTTTGACCCCATTCACCAACAGGCTCTGTTACGATTCCGCCATGACCAAGTATTCGAAATCTAATCCCGAAATACACTACTGGCCCAGTAAGTTTGAACACCATTGACTCTAAAAAAGGTGAAACAATATGGGCATCATCTGAGTTGGAGAGATTAAAAATACAGTCGACGCAGTTGTCAGGCATGCTGCGATAATATTGTCCACCGGGCGGTACGGTTAACTGCCAGAAACAATTTATCCACCTATTTAATGGCGGTTTAGGTACCCAGGTTAAGTAGTTTTGTTGCTGACTCACCTTTCCCTGGATTGCCGGAATCTCAATATCGAGCATTGTGATGACTAGAAGTTTTCGGCTTGATAGCCAGTAGAAAAGTTATAGCTGATAGCGCTAAAAATTTATAGAGGGTTTAAATAAATAATTATCAGCGGAAATAAAAAACCCGACAAACGCCGGGTTTTATGAACACAATGAGCACAGCTAATAAATTAAGGTGCCGCAGTAAAAACTAGTTTATGAATATTGAAGCCGCCTTGAGCTACGGTTACGCGAACAATATGAGTCCCTGCTGTTAATTCAATACCCTCAACGCTGTCCCAGACATATTCACCCCAGTTGGTTGAAGAACTCAACAATGGCATTGGTAAAATGTTTTGGCCATCAATGTCTAAAATAAGGAATGAGCCTGATATCCCAGTATCATTTAGCAGGCTAAAGCCATAAACGCCATCCACATCAACTTCGATGGTGTATTCGACCCATTCACCCGCAAAGAATGAAGCCATTGAGCAGTTGTCGATACCACCAAAGGTTAAAATGAACCAATTAACATCGGTGTTGCCGTCAACACCAGGCTCATTTCGACAAGGGCCGTTCGGTCCTAGGTGAAAGATGTCACTGCTGTCGTTCCAAGCGACGTTTTCTCCACCCAGATCAAACAAACCGGCTTCGATTAATAGGTCACTATCGGCCGTTAGCGTATTTGTTTGATAAGGCGTTTGGCCAACATTGTTAGCTGGAGTGGATCGAATGAACTCCATGTAATCAAATAAACCTGTATGACCTTCATAATCTTCAACCATGTGGATACGAACATTATGAATACCAGCGGTTAAAGCCACAGAAGGAATGGTCACTTCGGCAACTACTGAGCCATCAGGTGATACCCATTCCCAGGCAGGCGTTGAAGTCGGTACAGGGAGGTTTCCAGAAATATTTTCACCGTCTACCGAAACAGAAAATTTCGCTATGCCATCCCAGTTATTGCCATGAATAGCTCTCACTGTAAGATCATATTCTGCCGTTTCGGCAACCTGAACTGTGTATTCCATCCATTCGCCTGCCGTCGTGCTCATAACAGCGCACTCACCATAGTGAGGATTTATGGCAACTGGGAAGATAGCTTTATCTTCGGGCGCGACACCAATACGGTCACAAGCTTGGTTAATGCCCCCTTGGTTGGGTGCGCTTAAGTCGTTAAACGCAGAGCCTTTTTTACCTTGGTTAAAGTGCTCAATTTCAATTTTTCCTGGAATAGGTGCAGCATAAGCTGGGTTGTATGGGCTTGACGCGCCTGGGTCACGGAATTCAATGTAATCCAGCGAACCCGGTGAACCGAAGGTTACGCCACCTTGAGTCATTTCAACTCGAACAACATGTACGCCAGGTGGAATCTCAACACCTTCAATGGTGACTGCTCTGAACGTTCCCCAATCCCCAGTATTTGGAATGATGAAATCACCAGCGTAGTCAACACCATCAATTAAGATGTTCATGATCGCGCCATCATCTGGCAACGCAACTGAAATAGTGACGTCATAAGCCACAGGTGTTAATCCATCTTCACCGTCACCTGCAAAATCGACGGTGTATTCAAGCCATTCACCTTGTGCTGTCCAACCGACAGAACAACCACCTTGGCCGACTAAACCCACATCAACATTTTCATTTGTGCGGCAAGGAATACCAAATGCGTAACCGTTGTTGCCTGGATCAACATCATGGTAAGCAATGCCTTCACCACCCACATCAAAGTCTTCTGCTTCAATAATTCCTGGTGCTGCATGGGGTTCATGAGCATAGGTATAGGCTGCTTGACCCAATGGAGTGGTCACAACTTCACTCCAACCATTGAAGTAATCAAAACCTTCCACAGGTGGAGTATCTAAAATTAAATCCTTGTCTAATTCAATTAGCCATCTTTCCAAAATATAGGGTTGAGCTTGAACTCGACTATCACCCCAGTAACCTGAGCCACAGTTTGATGGGCCTAATGTTTGACCAGGAATGCAGCGCCAACCGTCATAAGCATCCCACTGCATATTGATGTAAGAAGTGGCTCGAACATCGTGTTTATATTTTTCAAGGAATGCGAAATAACCTTCAAACCAGCCTTCCCAAATGTCTTGGGCAGTCACGCTAATTAAATTATCAGCATTAAAGAAGTCTGGAGACGTTAGGTGTTCCAAATCACCAAGATCCCAAAACCTTGGTGCGGCTTCTGCAATAAAGATGGGTTTACCTTTGCTCTTTAAATAAGCCATGATGTTATCAAGAGCTAAGCTATTGCCTTCTGCATCTTGATCCCCAAGATTGCCAAACTCAGGTGGTAAACCTCCCACCCAACGCTCTGCATCCTTGCAGCTGTCGTTTTGTTCGAAGTAAGAGAAACCAGTCCAATCGACATAATCTTCTCCAGGCCACCAAGCATCATAGGTTAATGCGCGGTGAGTGTGGCCTCCTAAAAAGCCATCAACAATTTCGTCTATGTCGCTACGGCAGTAAGCCGCAAGTTGCCAAACCATGGCAATATTGTCTGCATTATTGGTTTCAATCCAATCATGAACGTAATACCACATGCTTAAAAATTCGGCAGGTTCATAATGATTGTGTTTGCCATCAACTTCATACCCTAAGCGCAAAAAGATTGGTCGCGCTGAGTTTTTCAGCTCTTCCAGATTGGCGTCGAGTTGAGCCATTACTAAGGGATCTCGCGCGGCGATAAGCTCTTCTTTGCCAACCATCCATGCGCCCAAAGATATGACAGAATCTGGATAGCCCGCCAAATAAGATTGCAGATCTAAAGGGCCTGCAGCGTCATTGAATCGACTGAATGCTCCCGTGCCATCGGCAGCAATATAAGAAGTGACACCTGCCAGTGGACGTTGTAAATCATTAACATAGGTATTAACCGTGTCTATGTCCTGTCCGGTCACGAAAAGAGTTTCACCACCCGGAGGTGTAAATTTACCTTCTAAAAATGGTTCAAATCTCATGTACTCAGAGTTTGAATTGCCTGGCGCATAATGCAATTGACTGGCTGAGTTCGCTTGTACAAAGAAATCGTATTCCACATTAGGGTCGTAGTTGATGTCAGATTCCCATCTATATGTGTAACCGTTTTCTGATTGGGTGATAAATTGGAAAGAGATTTGGTTAAAACGAAAGTTTTCCCCATTTTCCAGTTTACCCACATAGGCTGCGTTAAGTTCTTCTTCCATAGTAAAGCGAAGCGTAATTTTTCCTGCTTCGTTTACTGCACCGGTTAAAGATCCAGCAAAGGATAAAGTAGCAGAAAATAATGACAGAATAGTGATAGCTGTAATGCGCGAAGCTTTTCTTATCCGCTTGGAAAAAGAAAAGCCTTTAGGTGACGTAAAACTCATTAGAAATAATCCTTTAATTAATTTTGGATTTTGTATTTTTTAATTTTTTAGGCGCACTAAGAACAACATGACAACTTATCATGAGAATGCTCTGTGCGATTCGAAATGACTTCCTAGTTTGTGGTTCGAAATTATGTAATGGCTGCGTGTTTAAATTTACACAGACTCACAAAATATATATTAGATCTATGAATGATGGATGATTAGTATCACGAAAACTTAATGAGCTGATTCGCAAAAATTAGAATGGTTAACGCATTTGAATAAAAATAACCCATTTATTATTAATTAATTAGGTGCCGTTATTTGTATATTCTAATAAAGGTTTTTTGATAGCAGAAATTCAATTAATACATTCGTGAAATTACTGAATAAAATGCTGGGGCTAAATAATTAACTCCTTCATGTGCCGTGATTAATTTATTTCTCGTGGTGGGAGGTTGGTGAGATTGCGGTTAGAGCTTGGTGAGAAAATAGTTTTTAGATTTCTATTTGTGAGCGTGAAAAAAGGTAAATCAAGCTTGAGTTTTACTATTTGTGTTTAACAAAACCAATTGAATATCCTATGACAAAAAGCCCTAATAAAATCATGGGCTCTGGTGCAAGATTAATTTCTGACCTAGGCTGATTAAGATTTTGCTCTCTTGCGGTCACCACCATGGTAAAAATTTTTATCATCATTGCTTTAATGGTTTCACCAGTGTTAGCTTTCGGGTCAGATATTCCAAAAAGCCTCAAGTTGGCAACCACTGATTGGTGCCCCTATGCCTGCAAAAATAATACTAATAGAGGCATTGTTGTTGATTATGTGGAAGCGCTATTAGTAACCGAAGGCATCGTTTCCGAGGTTGAGTTTTTCCCTTGGAGTCGTGCCATCGAATTAGTAAGGCGGGGTGAATATCATGCGTTGTTAACTGCGGTTCCTTCTGAAGCGCCAGGAATGTTATTTACCTCGGTGCCGACTCTGAGTTACGAAGTCTGCTATTTCACAAACCGGTCAAGTAGTTGGCAATATCAAGGTGTTGAGTCGTTGAAGAAAGTGAATTTAGGAGTTGTACAAAGTTACTCCTATGGTGAGCCACTGGACTCATACATTCAGTATGAAGTATCAGTGTCAAATATTACAGTTTTAAATGGTGATAGGGCCATCGATAGACTGTTCAATATGATTGCCAGTCAGCGCATTGATGTGCTGGTAGACGACAGATTTGTAGTGAACTGGAAAGTCAAAAACTTAAAAAGCTTAACTGGAGAAGAATTTGCACTGCGTAACGCCGGTTGCATGGACAGTAGTCCTTTTTACATGGCAGTCAACCCTGAGTTAACTTGGGCACAGGATTTCAAAGTATTGATGGATCGTCTATACGGCGACAGTAGGATGCGTAAAAACCTGTTAGGCGAAATTATTAATAAATATGAATAAGCAAAACTAAAAAGCCAACTGTAAACCACTGTTGGCTTTTTATCGTTCGCTCACTCATTACTGTGCTTTCAAAACTGAAAACTAATTTTGATTATTGTTTTCGAACTGAGAAGCTTGAATTGCAGTTAATGCGATCGTGTAAACAATGTCTTCAACCAATGCGCCTCGGCTTAAGTCGTTAACCGGCTTACGCAGGCCCTGAAGCATAGGGCCGATACTCACAACATTGGCACTTCTTTGCACTGCCTTATAAGTGGTATTGCCTGTGTTCAAATCTGGGAAAACAAACACTGTGGCTCGCCCGGCAACAGGGCTGTCTGGCGCTTTACTGTTCGCAACAGATGCCACTGATGCTGCGTCATATTGCAATGGGCCATCAATAATGAGGTCAGGTCGTTTTTCTTTGGCAAGCTTGGTTGCTTCACGAACTTTGTCTACATCCAATCCGGTTCCAGATTGACCAGTGGAGTAACTAATCATGGCAATCTTAGGCTCAATACCAAAAGCTTTCGCTGAGTCACCAGATTGAATGGCAATGTCAGCCAATTGATCTGCTGTTGGATCTGGATTCACTGCACAGTCACCATAAACCAGAACCTGTTCTGGTAGCAGCATGAAAAAGATCGAAGAAACCAAACTGGAATCAGGGTTGGTTTTGATCAGCTGAAGAGCAGGGCGAATAGTATTTGCTGTGGTATGCACTGCACCACTCACTAAGCCATCCACTTCATCAAGCGCTAACATCATAGTGGCGAGCACAACGGTATCTTCCAGTTGAGCCTCAGCCGCAGGAGGTGTTAAACCTTTGTGCTTTCTCAGTTCCACCATGGGTTCAACATAGTTTTTCCGAATATCCTCAGGGTTTAGAATCTCTATTCCCTCAGGTAACGTAACCCCCTGATTTTCAGCAATACGATGAATTTCTTCAGGGTCACCCAGCAATACGCAGTTGGCGATACCCTTTTCCTGACAAATGGCAGCGGCTTGGATGGTTCTAGGTTCATCACCCTCTGGTAATACAATGCGCCTATTGGCAGCGTGAGCTTTTTGTACGAGTGTATGGCGGAATGCAGGAGGTGATAAGCGACGCTCTTGGGACACAACAGCTCTGCTGGTGAGTAGTTCTGTATTTAACGAATGGGCGACTTCGTCCATTACTGCTTCCATTCGACCCACGTCATCAGCCGGAACTTCATTGCTCATTTCGTTAAGCATTTGTGCTGTTAAGAATGTATTCTCCTCAGAAACCAAAACTGGCAAACCAGAGTTCATGGCTACGTGGCAAAGCTCAAGGACTTCACCCTTGGGTTTGAGACCACCTGTGAACAATACTCCCGCCAATGGAGTGCCGTTCATGGAGGCCATGCAGGCAGCTAAAAAGATATCATCCCGGTCACCCGGTGTGACCACTAGTGTTCCAGCGCGCAACGTATGCAACATGTTAGGCATGGTTCGAGCACAAAGAGTAATAGAATTCACTCTTCGTTCAGACGCATTGCCTTCATTAAGAAATTCAGCGTTCAGGTGCCTGGCGACATCAAGTGTGCGAGGCGCAATGAGTGATGGGTTCCAATGAATGCTACCCAGTATTTTGAAATTAGCGTTATCAAACACTGGAATATGTCTTTGAATCTCTTCTACTGATAACGATTTGATTTCGAAACTGTCGGTTTCATCCAATGCTTTTACTTGCTGAAGCTCTCTGGGTGGTGCGCCTACTTTATTGAGAATACACCCAAGCAGTTTTTGATTATTGACACCGCCGTATAAACTAGCGGTGAGTTTTATGCGCTCATTCAATTGTGCGGAAGAATATTCATTCTTCGCAGTTACTAGAATAACTTCACTGTCTAGAGTTTTAGCAATTCGAACATTTAAACGAGCAATGTAGTTCTCGTTGTGCAAAGGTACTAACCCTTCAACCACAACAATGTCAGCATCTTTAGCACTTTGCTGATAAATCTGAATCACTTCTTCCATCAAACGGTCTTCTTGACCTGAAGCGATCATTTGTTGAGCGTAGGCTAAATCCAGTGGGCGAGCAGGTTGTAGACCCACGGTTTCTCTAATTAGGTGAGTAGATCTTTCAGGGCCAGAGTCATTGCCAAAAACCTGAGCAATAGGTTTGCAAAACGCAACCCGAACTCCTTCCCTTTCAAATGCCCGACATAAACCCAAACAAACCGAGGTTAATCCAGTACTGGTGCCAGTTGGCGCTAGAAAAAAACTTTGTTGCACTGTTAACCCCTTGTATTAATGAACTAAAGCTAAGGTATCTTTAGCGATCATCCACTCTTCAGCGGTTTCTATAACCGCGGCAATGGTTGAATTAGCCTGAGTAATAACGCCGTTATTGTCAGCGCCATTGTTTTGGTTGTGAGTTTCATCAAGATTAAAATTAAATATTTTTAACAGCTCAAGCACTCTAGCACGGGTATAGCGATCGTTTTCCCCTATGCCTCCAGTGAAGAGTAGTGCGTCTAGTTGACCCACAGACACAGCTAAAGAACCAATCTGTTTAGCGAGGCGATAGCAAAACACTTCAATTGCCAATTCAGCTTGTTTGTTACCCTCTTCTCTTGCTTGCTGCAACGTACGCATGTCGTTGCTGGTTTCAGAAATACCTAACAGGCCACTTTCTTTGTTTAGCATGTTAGTGATTTGGGTAAGACTCATGCCCGTTTCATCTGCAAGGTATTGATGAATGCTTGGGTCAATGTCACCGCTTCGTGTACCCATAACCAAACCTTCTAACGGAGTCATGCCCATGGTGGTATCGACACTTTTACCATTTTTTACCGCTGTGGCAGAACACCCATTACCAAGGTGGGCGACAACAACGCCAGAGTTTTCAGGATCTAACCCCAGTTGCTTTATGCCTTGTGCTGAAACGTACCTGTGGCTGGTACCATGAAAACCATATTTACGAACGCCATGGTCTTTATAGAGCTTCCACGGCAGTGGGTAAGTGAAAGCCTGTTGTGGAATGGTTTGATGAAATGCTGTGTCAAAAACCGCAATTTGAGGTAGGTTAGGAAATAGCTTAACCATGGTTTTAATGCCCAACACATTTGCAGGATTATGCAGCGGAGCTAAGTGATTACAAGCTTCAATTTTTTCGAGTATTGCGTCATCTACCACCACTGATTCGGCGAAAAATTCGCCGCCGTGAACTACTCTATGACCAGTTGCTATGAGTTCATTTAAATTAATTCCGGTGCTTTCTAGGCCTTTCATAATTGCTTGCAAGGCCAAGGCATGATCAGCTTCTGGAATTTCTGAAGTCAATTTATCGCCATCGTGTTTTAAGGTTAGTGAAGCGTCAGGGTTGCCTAACCTTTCAGCAATGCCAGAAACCATTTCGTTTCCGCTGGTCATATCAAAAAGTGAAAACTTTAAGGAAGAGCTTCCGCAATTAATTACTAAAATTTTGTTACTCATTATAGTTAACTAGTCCGCTAGGTTGATTGACTGGGTGGGCCAACATTCAGATTGTAGCAGTGGTAGACAGGGTTCACTTACCCTTCAGAAGTGATTATTTCAGGTTGAGCGGGATACAGAGCCAACAGACTCCTTATTTTTGTTTTTGGCGGGACCTAAAATTCTGTCTTTCACAGTTTAAATTTTGTGGCAGTATACTCATCGCCAATTTTGATCAAAGTGATACAAGGCAATTGAAGTTAAAATTAATTATATTGGTTCTGGCTTGGTGTTTCAGCCTAGAATCTTCCGCAGACGTAGAATTGTACGGCTTTAAAAAGCAAGGTGGGCATCTTTTTGGGCGAGTGGAGCCCGGAACTCAGGTTTTACTCAATGGCCAATTGGTACCTGTGTTGGATAACGGTCACTTTGTTATCGGCTTAGGTCGAGATGCTAAATTAACCCATGAAATTCAATATCGGCTTAAAGATCAATCGACCACCGCTGAAATCATTACGCTGGAAGCTCGCAAATATAATGTTCAGCACATAAAAGGTGTTCCCAGTCGAACGGTAACGCCTCCCCAATCGGCGTTAAAGCGTATTGAGCAAGAAGCTGCAAAAGTAAAAAAGTCCCGCTCTAAAATATCTCAATTACAAGGTTTTATGCAGCCATTTATCTGGCCAGTGTTTGGGAGAATATCCGGTGTTTATGGATCTGCGAGATCATACAACGGTAAAGAAGGTCGTCCTCATTTCGGAATAGATATCGCTGCACCTCAAGGTGAACCAGTTTATGCGCCGGCAAATGGCACCATCGTGATGGCCGATGATGACCTGTTTTACAGTGGTGGTACCATTATTTTGGATCACGGCTTGGGCTTGAGTTCCACCATGATCCACCTGTCTAAAGTGTTGGTGGAAGAAGGTCAGAGTGTCACACAAGGTGAAGTAATTGGCTTGGTTGGGTCAACCGGAAGATCGACAGGGCCGCATTTAGATTGGCGCATGAATTGGGGCCAAGAAAGAATTGATCCCGCTTACTTCGTTCCAAATCAGAAAGATCTTTGCCAATGGAATCTGCCTACCAGTAAGAAAGGTCTTGTCATTGTATTGCATGGTTTAGGTCGAACGCCTTTTTCCATGAATACCATGGCAGGCCAACTCAACATTGAAGGATACAGTGTTTGCAATCAGGGTTATCCATCACGTAAACAATCCTTAGAGGTGCTGTCGAGTTATGTTGCTAATGCCATTGCCAAAGCCGAGCGCAATGGTGTTGAAAATATTCATTTCGTGACCCACTCAATGGGCGGCATTTTATTGCGTTACTACTTACAGCATCAGGATTTGCCCGAAGGCAGTCGAATAGTGATGTTAGCTCCGCCCAATAAAGGCAGTGAAGTGATAGATAAAATGGGGCAATGGATTTGGTTCAGCCGTCTAATGGGTCCAGCAGCAATGCAACTAAGCACTGGGAAGCAAAGCATGCCTAACAGAATGCGAGGTGTGGATGCACAAATTGGTGTGATTGCCGGGAAAAATAGTTCAGACCCCTGGTTTAATTGGTTATTTAATGGTGAGCACGATGGCAAAGTCAGTGTGGAGAGTGCGCAGTTAAATGAAATGACTGACTTCATTGTGGTACCCAGAGGTCACACTATGATCATGCGAGATTCACTGGTGCAGACCCAAACCGCTTACTTTCTGCAGAATGGACGATTTCTCAGTGATGATGAACTCGGTTTATAAACTGTGCAATGAAACCTCATATATAAAACAGAGTCTTAACATCAAAGAGTGAATAGAGAAACAACATGAAAGTAATGGTTGATGGCACCATCGGCTTTTTCAGCGGGCTTTTGAAAGGCCCGAAGTGGGTTGGCATCTGGGTGTTATGGTTAATGTTTATCAACCTCTATGCCATAGCGTTTTTACCGGACTCTATCGCTTTATCAGTGTTAGTGATCTTTCTGGTTCAGGGCATGTTTATGATGTGGCTCTGTGGCAAGTATGGTTATGGCCGTATCCTGGGGCTAGGGCACATTCTTTGGTTGGCTCTGGTGCCATGGTTAGCTTGGCAAATCACTTCAATTCCCTCAGGTAATTTAAAATTTTGGTTACAGCTAACGTTAATCTCGCAAATAGTTTCCCTAGTATTTGATATACGAGACGTATTTCTTTACCTGAAAGAGCAGAAAGAAATGCCAACAGAATAAGCTCCATTAACTGAAAGATCCCCGTCACAATTTTCTCCTTTCAACCATTTTATTAAACTATTTGATATTATTCGTATCATTTAAATTAGTTTTCTCGATGCTGTTTTTGTTTATTCGTCCGATTTACATCAATGTGATTTCCTAAGTGAGCGACCTGTTTGGCTCTTACACTTGTTTTCTTTAACAAAATACTGAACCATACTTTGCTGTCTACGGGATGTGGCAAGAATTCCTTCGTCCGGAACCAGCATCTCAAAAGGAATCCCTAACAATAGCGAG
Organism: Gynuella sp.; assembly: GCA_028282465.1. Classification (GTDB taxonomy): domain Bacteria; phylum Pseudomonadota; class Gammaproteobacteria; order Pseudomonadales; family Natronospirillaceae; genus JANQHX01. The sequence goes on along the minus strand of JANQHX010000052.1, from coordinate 90,635 downwards.
AGATATAAATGATTAAGCACACCATGAAAGCCCTGGGTGTGGCTGCCATCGCATTGGCAGTTGCAGCATGTTCTGAAAAAGCCGATGAACCCAAAGAAGCCATCAAGATTGCAGTTGCTGGTCCATTTTCTGGCCCACTGGCTCAATTTGGTGAAATGCAGATCAGCGGTGCTAAGAAAGCCGTTGCAGACCTCAACGCCGCCGGCGGTTTGCTTGAGCGACCTGTCGAGTTAGTTGAGTTGGATGATGTGTGTGAGCCAAAACAAGCGACAACCGTTGCAAACCAAGTGGTGTCTGCTGAAATCTCTTTTGTTATTGGTCACCTATGCTCTTCCTCTACGCTTCCTGCTTCAGACGTTTATGAAGACGCCGGTGTGGTCATGATTACGCCTGCCTCCACTAACCCTGAAATCACTGAACGTGGTTACGAATATGTGTTCCGCACAGTGGGTCGTGATGATCAACAAGGTCCTTTCGCAGCAGGTGTGGTTAAGAGCCTCGCACCCACCAATGTGGCGGTAGTGCATGACAAATCTGCCTACGGCGAGGGTTTAGCATCTCAAGTAAATGAAAATCTAAAATCTATGGGTGTCAACGTGGTGATGTATGAAGCGATTACTGCGGGCGAAGCGGATTACTCTCCTTTAATTGCTAAGTTGAAAGCAGAAAGCATCGATCTCATGTTCTTCGGTGGTTACGACCCAGAATTAGCAAAAATTATGCGCCAGGGCCGCGACGGTGGTTGGACTGGCCAGTTTGTTGGTGGTGACGGTGTGTCAAACAACAAAATCGTGGAAGCAGCTGGCGAAGCTGCTGATGGTTTAATTGCTACTCAGCCAAAATCTTATGATGGTGAAGCAAGCAATGCGGCGTTGGTTGCTGAGTTTGAAGCCTTGGGTGTGAATGCCTCAGATACTTTCGTACTGCCTTCTTATGCCGCTGTTATGGCGTTATCCGAAGCCATCACAGCTGCTGGAACTGCCGATACTGCGGCGGTAAAAGATGCTCTGCGTAAACAAGTATTTTCTACTGCGGTAGGTAACATTCAGTGGGACGGCAAAGGTGACATTGTTGGTGGTGAAAATACTTTTGCTGCTTATCTTTGGAAGAAAGACGGTACTGCCGAACTGAAAACCTTCTAACTCAAATAGAAAAAGTTAAAGAAGGCGCGCTGACTTCCGTCAGCGCACCTTTTGCACATTTAAGTGATGATCAATTTAGTTGCCTCAATGGCATTAGATTGAAAAATAAACAAACCCAGAGACTCATTTATTGAAAATTCGGTCTCACTAACCCGGTTACTCTTCATGGCTGATCAGTTTTATTTATTTATTCAGCAGCTGTTTAACGGCTTCACACTTGGTAGCGCTTACGCTCTTATCGCCATTGGTTACACAATGGTTTACGGCATCATTGGCATGATCAACTTCGCCCACGGCGAGGTATACATGATCAGTAGTTACATTGGCTTTATTGTCATTGCTGCTCTAATGATGATGGGAGTAGATAGCGCGTTTTTACTTATCACTGGCGCCATGATTGTGGCCATCACCCTCACATCGGTTTATGGATTCTCCATAGAGAGAGTCGCTTATCGACCTGTCCGTGGACAAAATCGACTAATCGCTTTGATCTCTGCCATAGGTATGTCGATCTTTCTGCAAAACTATGTGCGAGTTGGGCAATCATCAAGAGACATTGCCATGCCGCCTTTGGTTGAAGGAGGGTGGACTTTTGGAAACCCGGACGGCTTTGAAGCCACACTGACTTACATGCGGGTGGTTATTTGGGTTATTACCATTGCCGCCATGATTGCCCTCACGTTATTCGTGACACGAACAAAAATGGGTCGAGCTTGTCGGGCTTGCTCAGAAGATTTGGGCATGACAAACCTGTTAGGCATCAATACCAATTTTATTATCGCACTAACCTTTGCAATTGGTGCTGCCATGGCCGCAGTTGCAGGTGTATTGCTGGGCACATTTTATGGGGTAATCAATCCCTATGTTGGATTTATATTAGGCTTAAAAGCATTTACTGCTGCGGTACTTGGAGGCATTGGCAGTATTCCTGGGGCAATGCTTGGCGGCATGCTATTAGGCATCGCCGAGGCCATGACTGCTGGTTATCTTTCGGCGGAATACAAAGACGTTGTTTCTTTTGGATTATTAATTTTAGTGTTGCTGTTTCGACCTTACGGCATATTAGGTAAGCCAGAGGTGGAAAAAGTATGATGCGTAATCCATTTGTTGCAGCCTTAATTCCGGCTGTTGTGTTCGTTTTATTGGCTTTACCTATTTTGGGAATAGACCTACTAAACGAAAGCTTGATGCTAAAAATTCAAGCGGCACCCGCAGCTGACTGGATGATGATAATCATCGCAGCGGTTGCCATCTTCTTCATTCAACTCTTTCGCAAACCCATAGATGCAGGTGTTACAACCTTTAAAGAAGCAGTGCCTTCACTAAATTTAAAAAGCTATTTAGTTCAGCCAAAAGTGATGCGACTGCTCACCATCTTTTTAATTCTTGCTTTATTTCTGTGGCCATTCCTTTATGAAAGTCGTTCTGGGTTAGACATTTCAATTAAGGTTTTAATTTATATCATGCTTGGCTTGGGCCTTAATGTTGTAGTGGGTTTAGCCGGCCTATTAGATTTGGGTTATGTTGGCTTTTATGCCGTGGGCGCCTATACCTATGGCTTGTTGAATTACTATTTTGGTTTCAGTTTTTGGATGGCGTTACCCATTGCCGGTGGCATGGCAGCGTTGGCTGGTTTCTTATTGGGTTTTCCTGTGCTTCGTTTAAGGGGCGATTACTTAGCCATTGTGACCTTGGGCTTTGGTGAAATTATTCGAATACTTTTAAATAATCTCACCAGCATAACCGGTGGCCCCAATGGCATAACTGGCATTGATCGTCCGACACTGTTTGGACTGGAGTTTAACCGAAAACTGAGAGACGGCGGATGGGATACATTCCATGGTTTCTTTGGAATTGAATACGATCCTATTTATCGAATGATCTTTATTTATCTGTTAGCGCTGATCCTAGTGTTGCTGTGTATATACGTGATTAATCGCCTTCAGCGCATGCCTATTGGCAGAGCATGGGAAGCATTGCGCGAAGACGAAATAGCCTGCCGCTCTTTGGGCATGAGTAGAACCATGATCAAACTCTCTGCTTTTACCATTGGCGCTACCACTGCCGGTTTCGCAGGTAGTTTTTTTGCGGCCTATCAAGGCACGATCTCCCCAGAAAGTTTTGTGTTTATTGAATCCGCAATCATTTTAGCCATCGTGGTTTTAGGCGGTATGGGTTCTCAAGTGGGCGTTATTTTAGCGGCTATCGTGTTGACCGTTTTGCCCGAAGTGGCTCGAGAGTTCAGTCAATTCAGAATGCTTATGTTTGGCGGTTTGATGGTACTAATGATGATTTGGCGACCTCAAGGTTTTATGCCAATGACACGACCACATATTCAATTGAATTCAGATAAAATACAGAAGGAGACTGCCCAATGAGTCATCTTCTGGAAGCAACAGACTTAAAAATGCAGTTCGGTGGTCTATTAGCAGTGAACAATGTTTCACTGCACGTCGACGATAAAGAAATTGTTTCGGTAATTGGCCCTAACGGAGCGGGTAAAACCACAGTCTTCAATTGCTTGACCGGTTTCTACCAACCGACTGACGGAATCATTCTATATAAAGGCGAACCCATCCATGGTTTGCCAGGTCACATTATTTCTCGTAAAGGCGTGGTTCGTACTTTTCAACATGTGCGCTTATTCAAAGAAATGACGGTCATCGAAAACCTGTTGGTTGCCCAGAACCGTCATCTCAATACCAGCCTGCTAGCCGGATTATTAAAAACCAAGGGCTATCGCAAAGCTGAAAGCGAAGCGATGGACAGGGCTGAGTATTGGCTTAAACAGGTAGACTTACTGGACAAAGCGAACTGGTTAGCTGGCAACCTGGCCTATGGTCAGCAACGTCGTTTAGAAATCGCTCGGTGTATGGTGACCGAGCCCGGCTTAATCATGTTGGATGAACCTGCAGCAGGGTTAAATCCGAAAGAAACTTCTGATCTAGACGGGCTTATTTCTCATCTGCGTGACGAATTTAATCTAGCCGTTCTATTAATTGAACATGACATGAAATTGGTGATGGATATTTCAGACAGAATTTATGTAGTGAATCAAGGGGCGCCCTTGGCCCAAGGCACGCCTGAAGAAATTCAAAATAATCCCGATGTAATTAAAGCTTACTTGGGGGAAGACTGATGACTCAAACCGTACTTAAATTTGAAAATGTCAGTACTGCCTATGGCAAAGTTCAGGCGCTTGAAGATGTCAGTCTTGAAGTCAATGAGGGTGAAATTGTCACCCTTATCGGTGCCAATGGCGCTGGTAAAACAACTTTACTCATGAGTCTCTGCGGAGACCCTCAACCTCAAAAGGGTAAAGTGTTTTACGATGGTGAAGAAATTACAGGTAAGCCAACCTCTGAAATCATGCGTAATGGCATTGCCATTGTGCCTGAGGGTCGCCGAATCTTTTCTCGCATGACTGTTGAAGAAAACCTAAACATGGGTGGCTTCTTCACCAGCAAAGAAGATTATGACGAAGCATTAAAATACGTGTTCCGTTTATTCCCTCGACTTGAAGAACGCTTTGATCAACGTGGCGGCACTATGAGCGGTGGCGAGCAACAAATGGTGGCAATTGCTCGTGCCCTAATGAGTAAGCCTAATCTGTTGCTACTTGATGAGCCATCACTAGGTTTGGCGCCAATTGTGATTCAGCAAATCTTTGAGGTTATTGAACAACTTCGCGCCCAAGGCATGACAATATTCTTAGTGGAGCAAAATGCTAACCAAGCACTTAAGCTCGCAGACCGTGGATATGTGTTAGAAAATGGCAAAATAGTGATGCATGACAGTGGCGACAATCTTTTAGTCAACGAAGATGTGCGTAAGGCTTATTTGGGTGGGTAGTTTGTGGCTTTTACTGCTCGTAAATGTAGGGCGCTCAGCGGCCCTTATGAACGCAGATATTTAACAAGTTTTCGCTGAAAGCAGCGTTAGAATTTAAAATTGAGGATCTATGAAGAAGTTTATTTATTTACTCTTGCTTTCTACCAGTATAGGAGTGTCAGCAGAGACTATCACTGTTTCAGGAACAACAGTAACAAAGGTTTTTGCAGGCTATTCCCACAAAGGAATTTTTTTCAACATTTCTGCCAGCGAAACCAGTGATCCAGCAGAATGTGGCGCAGGATTACCTCACACTTTTTTTGTTGATCCAGATTTTAGTGATGTGAACCATGTTTTATCTGTACTCCTTTACGCGCATGCAAGTAGCAAAACCGTAGATGTTGAGTTTTATGATAATCAATGCACTCAAAACCATCGAGTGATTAGGAAGATTGCGGTCAATTAATTAGTAAAGGAAGCACTCATGTTCAAAAAATCTGTCCTTATAATATTACTTGCTATGTCAAGCTATTCTATTAGTTATGACTACAATACCTCTGGGTATTTTAAGATGTCAGAGGTCAAATCATGGGATGGTCATATTGATGTCTATTTTGAGAATGGAGAACAACATAAGTGTCCGCATTCAGATAAAGTTCGATTTATAGCAGATCCGTTAAAGGACTATCATGTCTCTTTACTTTATGCGGCCTATTTTTCAGGTAAAACAGTACAATTGGCTTATAGCTGTGATGCTAATAATGCACCATTAATTGACGGTGTCCGTGTTCGTTAGCGATCAATACATAGCAAATAGAAATGATATTAACTTAAAACCTGGAATAGGAAAAAGCTCTCTTCAAGTTACAGTGCATGTGATATGGATACAGAAAGTTCCAATACTATTGCCGACTTTAAAATTGGCTATCAGTTCTAATAGCAATGTCGTTTCAATCTGAACAAATAATAAGGTGATCTATGCCAACCTACGACTACCGATGTGAAGCAGACCAACAGGTTTATGAAGTTAAACATTCAATCTCTGAAAAACTCACTAATTGGGCTGAACTCTGTGAAAAACTGGGTATAAGTCAGGGTGAAATTAAACCTGACACTCAGGTCACCCGGTTAATTTCTGGAGGTGGTTTAGTGAAAAGCAGTGCACTGAAAAACCCGGATGCTCCTCCTTGTATGTCTGGTGGCGGATGCCCTAGTAGTGGTTGTGGCATTTAGGTTTCTGAGAAAGCTTTCGCTTCACTTCTTTTGTTGTTCATACTCCCTTCTAATTTGTCCCGGCGTGACATCAAACGCTTGCTTAAACGCACGGGACAGAGATTCTGCTGAATTAAACCCAGTCTCAAAAGCAATCTGTTTTAACTTCAAAGTGCTATCGATTAATAAATGTTTAGCTTGGTTCAACCTTAGCTGCCTGATCGCTATGGCAGGTGAACAATGAAAGTGTTCGCGGAAAATATTTTGAAGGCCCTGTTGGGTTAAGCCTAATTCTGCTGCAATTTTCCCAGCATTAGGTATGGGATGGTTATCAGTATGTTGATGATTGTCTTCCAGTTGCTGAAAAACCATTCTTAAAGCTTGATTGATCACTGGATGACTGGATGCGTAAATGTCGGTGCTTTGACGAGTAATGACTTTCTTTGGTTGATATAAAAAAAACTGGTCTGTTTCAATCTCAATCGCGTTGCTGTTAATTAATTCAGTCAGTTTTCTTGCAGCTGTTTCTCCCAAGCCAACTTGATCGGTGTTAATGCTAGAAAGACTAATATCTAATCCTTCACACAATAAGTCATTGTTATCGACTCCTAAGACTAAAAAGTCTTCTGGAACTTTAAGTCCAAAGTGCCTGATTCGTTCCAGAAAATTCATGGCCATTTCGTCATCATAGCCAAAATAGGCGGCTGGCCTACTTAGTTTTTTTAAGTTCGCTAAATCGACTTGGTTAACGACTTCGATTTCGGCAAAAGAGTTTTTGGGTTTGTCAGCAGGGCTAGGCAAATGGTGAATAGAAATTTTGTGGCCGTCAGACTTGAACTGTTCTAATCGATCAATGAAGGACTTTTTGCGCTGTTCTAACATGGCAAAACCATCGGTTCCTCCTTCAATAACAAAGGAGCGAATACCTCGTTGGAAAAAGTATTCCGCTGCAAGGACACCAATCTTTAAGTTATCAGGAATCACTCGATGCAATGGAAAGCAATTCGGTTCCAAACCCAGTTCAATTCTAGGGATTGAGTATTCGGCTAATTTGTTTCTAGATGATTCAGTGGCAACTAAAGAGATGATGCCATCGCCATTCCAGCTGTTTGGTACTGCTGGGGCGCCAGCCATATTTTGAGTGCATACCAAACTCCAGCCTTTTTCGGCTGCCACAAGGCTCACTCCTTTGTGCAGGCGATAGTCGTAATAATCCAGAGCCAGTAGAACTCTCAGTTTTGATCTGTTGTTCATCATTGACTAGCTTTCAGTTATGTTAGCAAATAGTTCAAAACTGCCAATTGTGAAATAGTTATGCTCATTTTTATACTCTTTTCTCCTAATAAGTCTAAGAATGAGGATTAATTACAAATGGCAGTTAGTACAAGGTTTTCTGCAGTTTTGTTCGGGTGTTTACTAACAGTTTTATCCTGTCTGTCTCAGGGCGCTGCAGATTTCAAAGCTAAATATGTCCCCGAAGGTGGCAAGATAAGGTTGTTTATCGGGCAAGACACAGAAACCATCTCCAAATATCAGCAGCACGTCCCTGAAGATTCTTTAGAGGGAGTGACTCTTTATACATCTGTTTATAACCCAGAAAACCCAGTGTATTTCCATGGGTTTTATGAGCCCGCTAATTGGGGAGCAGGCCCAATTAATTATCAAAAAACATTGGATGATGCCCCAGGTGCAGCCTTAGCTATGGGCTTAGGATTTAGCGGCGATGCGGCAACACAAGAGCTGGTCGGTTATGAAATTGCAGAAGGCGAGCATGATAAAGAAATTATTCGTTTTATTAATACTTTAAAAGATATGTCTCCAAGGCCGATATTTTTAAGAATTGGCTGGGAGTTTGATGGCTTTTGGTTTGGCTATCGTCCAGAAAGTTATAAAGCTGCTTTTCGACATATTCACAGTTTGATTAAACAGGAAAAGGCTGAAAACATTGTGACGGTTTGGCACTCAGCGGCATGGCCTGACTACAACATCGCTGGCGGATTCTCCGACCTTTATAACCATAGTAAACCTGGCATGCTGGACAAATGGTATCCAGGTGATGATGTTGTCGACTGGATTGGGGTCTCTGTGTTTTATCCTGATCTTACTCAATGGGGTTATAAGCCTCCCATGTCACCCCAGGATGCTCAGCGATCAGTATTGGAGTTTGCTCGCAAACATAATAAACCCGTTATCGTTGCTGAAGCGGCTCCACAAGGTTATAGAATTGGGCAACAAAGTTTCAGCCCCATTAATCAGCATAAACCTAAAAAGGCCAGTGCCAGTAAAATATGGGATGGCTGGTTTAAACCTTTCTTTGAGTTTGTTCATGAAAACCAAGATGTGATCAGGGCTGTTGCTTACATTAACACCCATTGGGACGATCAACCCATGTGGCAGTGTGCATACGGTGGTAGAGCAGGGCAGTCGGGATGTTGGTCTGGAAATTGGGGTGACTCGCGAGTGCAAGCCAACGACACCATTAAAGAGCGGTGGTTAAAAGAAATTCAAAATGAGGATCGCTGGTTGCAGTCGAATCCAGAATAATCCAGCGATTGGGCCTGTTGATCAGCGGCAGGCTTCTATTTCAATATTAGGCTGAGTATTCTTTATTGAGTTCCAATGACCGGTGCTCAAGTATGCAAGCTTTACCCTACCTAAAACAAATTGCTTTAAAGCGAGACCAGATAGATTCTTTCGAATCTTATCCTTTTTCTATTCCTGCAATCAAAGAGTTGGATGAACTTGATTTTGCAAAACAGGTGACCATCTTCATTGGTGAAAATGGCAGTGGCAAATCGACATTATTGGAAGCCATTGCTGTGGGGTTAGGTTTTAACGCAGAGGGCGGCACTAAAAACTTTAACTTTACTACACGGAAAACTCATTCTGACCTTCATCAATACTTGCGTCTTTCGAAATCGTTCAAGAAGTATCGAGATGGTTTCTTCCTTAGGGCCGAAAGTTTTTATAACGTTGCCAGTAATATGGATGAACTGGATGCAGTATCCAGTCCTGCACCAAAGGTAAATCTATCTTACGGCGGTAAATCTCTACACCATCAATCCCATGGTGAGTCCTTCCTTTCTCTAATGATCAACCGATTTGGAGGTAATGGCTTATACCTTCTTGATGAACCAGAAGCGGCACTGTCACCTGCACGTCAGTTAGCGGTATTGTCCAGAATGAACCAGCTGATTAAGCAGGACTCTCAGTTTGTGATTGCTACTCACTCGCCCATCCTGATGGCTTATCCTGGTGCTTTGATTTATCAGATAGACAAGACTGGTGTAACACCTGTGAAATATGAGGACACCGAACACTATGAAATTACTCGGGCGTTTATAAATAATCCACAGCCTATGTTAGATGAATTATTTTCGGATTAACCTATTATCGAATACGCTATCAATGATGACCATTCTGGATTTTATTCATGTTTATTAAAACCGTAGACAGTGAAATTAATCTGGTTCTTCTGGACCAAAGCTATTCAGAGCCTTTGTTTTTACTTATTGATCATAACAGAAAATACTTATCTGAATGGATGACGTGGCTAAATACCACAACTTCTAGTAAGGATGTCAGCGAGTTTATTCGCAGCTGCCTAGTTGGCTATGCCAGCAATAGTGAGTTGGCTTGTGCTATAGAGTACAAGGATGAATTGGTAGGAGTCATCACCTTCAACAAAATTATCTCTAATTTAAAAAAGGTTTTAGTGGGATATTGGTTGTCAGAGGACATGCAAGGCAAAGGCATTATGACTAAATGTTGTAGAACGATGATTCAATATGCATTTTCTAATTTAGGGATGCAAAAAGTCGAAATTCACGTGGCTACCAACAATGAGCCTAGCATTGCAATATGCAAAAGGCTCGGGTTCCATCTTGAGGGTACCATTCGTAATTCGGAAAAGCTTAACGGAGTGATTGTTGATTACCATTACTATGGCCTGATGAGTTCAGAGTATTCACTGGAATGAGAAAGCAATATCATCTAAGAAGTTCCTCCCAGGGAATTCTCGCCTGGGATGTTGATAATTTAATAAAACTAGCAGAAAAGATAACTCCAATAAATATCAAATTATCGAGTATTGAGGAATTTGAAGAGCCTTACTGGTATGAAGCTGGGGAGGTTAAACCCACTTGCCAAAACATTGTGAATCACTTCAAGCTTATTCAACAATGTAGTTTGGACTACCCTATTATTCTATGCCATGAGGGTAGACTCATGGATGGTATGCACCGGGTGTGTAAAGCCATTATGGCGGGCTATGAGTCTGTTTTGGCAGTTCAGTTTCAGCATTTTATTGATCCAGACTATATCGTTGATGATCCAAAAAGCCTACCTTATTGAACCTCAGTGATAACTTTACCCAGAGTCGGTGGAGGTTCAGATGTCGTTTGTTTTATTAAACCAGGAAAATATTGATGACCAGCATATCTGCTGTGCGTTCAGTGATAAAAAATGCGCAGAGGGCTATCAGCTAAAAAAGAATTGGTTAAAAAAACAATTCAATAATGGCTATACCTTTCGAAAACTCGATGTTCGAGGCAAGGTTTTTATTGAATACGTTCCCATCGAGAAGTCTTGGTTGCCCCTTAATGGCAAGAACTTTCTTGTGATTAACTGCTTTTGGGTATCGGGGCAGTTCAAGGGTAAGGGGAATGGTAAAAAACTATTACAGCAATGCCTGGAAGATGCCTATGGTTATGATGGAGTGGTTGCTATTTCCAGTGATAAGAAACGGCCCTTTATGTCTGACCCTAAGTTTTTGAAACTTCAGGGTTTTGAAGTGATAGACGAAGCGCCACCTTTTTTTAAGTTGTATGGCTTGAAAACCAATGCTTCTGCTAAATGGCCCAGCATAAAGAAATCTGCAAAACTGGGCTACTGTGATAACAATGGTGGCATTACTGCTTTCTACTCTAATACTTGTCCATTCACTCAGTATTACACCGAGCAATGGTTAACGGAGTATGCCGAACGAAAAGGTGTGCCGATAAAGCTCAACCACTTAGCCAGCAGAGCCCAAGCCCAAAAAATGCCCATACCATGGATCATCAACAGCGTATTTTACAAAGGTGAACTGATCACTCTTGAAATGAAAGTAGAAAAGCATTTGGATAAATTAATTGGTTGATATTCAATTATTTTACGTGTCTACGGGGCATAGAAAAATATGGCACTTGAATTACTAACAGCTAGAAGTGAGGACGTTGCATTGCTAGCTGAAATGAATTTTTGTTTGATTCGAGATGAAAATCATTCAAACCCTATGACGCTAACGGCTCTGGAAATCAGAATGTTGAGTTGGTTGAAAGAGGGTTATCAGTGCCGATTGCTATACCAAAATGATAACTGTGTCGGTTATGTTCTTTGGCGCGATGAAGTTGAGCATTTATACATTCGTCACTTTTTTATTAAACAAGAGTTTAGGCAATGCGGTATTGGCACCACTGCTATCAATTTGCTAAAACAGAGTGAATGGTTAGACCGATCAATAAGACTTGATGTACTTGCGTCTAACCCTGTTGGTACTAAATTTTGGAATTCTTTGGGGTTCAAGGAATATTGCAGAACTCTTGAAATAAAGGCAGAGTAAGAATTATGTATATCATTCATAAATACCTACATGTCACACATTGCCAATACTCCTGAACCTCCTTATTACGCAGTTATTTTTACTAACACACTATCAGACTCAACTGATGGCTATGAAGAAACAGCCGTCGAGATGGTTAATCTTGCTAAGCAACAACCAGGATACCTCGGATTCGAATCAGCCAGAGATGGCATTGGTATTTCTATCTCATATTGGGAAGACTTAGCATCCATTAAACTTTGGAAGTCTCAGTCCGAACATCTAATTGCGCAAAAACACGGTCGAGACTATTGGTATCAAAACTACAAGACGCGAATTGCCCTAATTGAACGGGACTATGAATTCAATCGCTAGAAAGGCTTGGACCATTAAAATCGTATTTTGTTGAATAATTATGTGGTGCAGATTTGCACCAGAGTATTTCGATATTGCCCATTGTTGAGTTGAAACCCCACTGCTAACTTTCTCCCATGCTATACGGACAACAGGTGAGGAGATAAACAATGGCATTCAGCAAACTACAGGGTAAGTATTCAATTGAAACCTTTATTATTTTAAATAAAACCAGAGAAGAAGCGTGGGAGGTGCTTAAAGACTTCGGGAATGTATATACCTGGGCACCAGGTGTCACCGAGTCACATTTGATTGGCACAGTAGATTCGGGAGTTGGCATGGGCCGTCACTGTGAAATAGAAGGCTTTGGCGGTATCGATGAATATGTTCAGGAATATGAAGAAGGCAAAGGCTTCATGTACGATGTGTCCTCTCTTGGGCCTATTGATAAGTTTTGGAGTATATGGGAGTTAGATGAACTTGATGGCGCTCGCTGCCGTGTCAAGGTGACTACCTCTTACAATTTACGATGGGGTATTTTTGGACGATTAATGCATAAATTTGTCATGAGAAAAAGACTCGAAGCTGCATTACCTGGCACCCTAAAGTCGTTTAAAACCCGAGTCGATAGTGGCGAGCTATACCGACCTCTAAAAGAAATTCCTGTTGCTGCATAATAAATGAATGCAGTCAAATCAGCGAGTTGCCGTCGTTTAGCGACGACAGCTCGCTACTCTTTAATGTAAGTTCATTAATTTCATCAATATAAGTTCATTAAGAAGATAAGTGAGTGGAGTAGTGGGTATTTAAGGATTTCAGGCCTCAGGTGCTGGAAATGGTTTGGCAATGGTAAATGCAGATTCACTTGCACCATTAGTTTCAATGTATTGCAGTTTTTCTTTGCCTTCTAAAACCGTTGGAATGTGACCTTCAGGTATCCACCAAAGAGCCAATGAAGGTGAGCTAAGCTTGTTAAACCAAGACTTCTTATTTTGAAAAGCTTTAAGATGGTCGCCCCCAAAAACGTAGTTTTTTAGAGATTCAACGTCTTTCCACACCGACATATTGACGATTATGAGCTCATCATCAAAGGCATTAATGCCGATCGCATTATCGCTGTCATCATCGACCAATCTCCAAATAAAACCAGGGCTGAGTTCAGCATCTCGATTAACTTTGTCTAATTGATCAACAAAGGTTTTCATGGTTAAAGAATCTAACGTTTCTTTGGCTTTAGCGATGTTAATTTGCGCAAGTTGATAATTCATTGCTGTCCTTAATCCTAAAAGTGTCAGTCCGTTAGTTGGGTCTTTAGAACAGATTCTATAAACTTTGTCTTTTCTTTAAGGTAGTCATCGGAATTCCAGCCAGTACAGTTTATTTTCAACTGATTACATGCACTCACCCTATCTTGAAGAATCATTTTTACCTTTTATAAAATCAATAAATACTCTTGTTCTACGGGGTAGGTATTTTTGACTTGGGTATAACATCCAGGCTGATGTCTCAAAGTCAGTGGCGGTAACCTGATATTGGCTGTATATAGTTTTAATAGTGCCTGCTTTGAGCTCATCTTTAATCATCCAATGGGGTAATAATGCTATGCCTTGCCCATCAATGACGGATTGTTTTAGCGCAAGCATGCTTGAAATGGATAGGGTGGAGTGTACAGGAACTTCTTTAGTCTTCCCTGATTTTTTAAATATCCAACGACTCTGGTATTCAGGCAAATTAAAGGTTAGTGCTTCTATACATTTAATTTTATTAATAGGTTTTACTTCATATTTCGATAGGTAGTCGCTACTAGCGCAAACGGAATAGCGAGTATTAAATAATTTGTATCCGACATAAGTTGAATCCAGTGCTGGTGTTAATCGAAATGCTAAGTCAATAGATTCGGCAACGAGATCCAGGTTCTGATCAGTAAACCTAAGATCTAAATAAATATCTGGATAGTTTTGACGAAATTCATTCACTAAGGGAAGCAACCACAACTGCCCAAAAGCAATAGATGCAGTGATTACAAGTTTACCGGTGGGCGAGTTTGACAATGAATTGGCTTCATCTTTTGCCGATTCTAGCTCTTCTAACAGTGGTGTAATTCTGGTGAGGTAGAGTTGAGCTTCTTCCGTAAGCTTAAGGCGCCGAGTAGTGCGATGAAATAACCGGAAGCCTAATTGTTTTTCAAGTGAAGTGATCGCCCGAGAAATTAAGGATGGATCTTGATTAATCTGTCGGGCCACCGCTGCGTAACTGCCAAGTTGGGCCACTTGTACAAAGAGCTGTAAATTCTGAATATCCATTAATGTAGAATATGCATTAATGTCATGTATATCAATGTATTTAGTGATTCCTGCTATTGCCTCAAAATGGTCTTTCAAATTACAAGATGGAGAATGAAGATGGCCGTAATTGGATTTTTAGGATTGGGCGCAATGGGCAGTCGAATGGTAAAACATTTATTGAGTGCTGGTCATGAAGTGAAGGTTTGGAATCGTACTCCTGGATTACCTGAAGCATTGATGGAGGCGGGTGCAAATTGGTGTGATTCTCCAGGTTTGTGCGCTAGCGATGCAGACTTTGTTCTGAGCATGGTTCGGGATGTTGAAGCCTCTAAGAGAGTTTGGCTAGGTGAGGATGGTGCCTTAAGTGCAATGGCTAACGACACTATTGCCATTGAATGCTCGACATTGACCCCTGCATGGATTGATGAGCTCAATGCCAAATGTTCAAGTCAGGGTGTCGAGCTTTTAGATGCGCCGGTTGCTGGTTCAAGGCCACAAGCGGAAGCAGGGCAATTATTGTTTATGGTTGGAGGCAAAGAAGAAGCATTTCACAGGGTGGTGCCCATCTTAAATTTAATGGGTGCAGTGGTTAAATATTGTGGTGTTTCAGGGTCGGGATGTGCTCTAAAACTGATGGTAAATGGCATGCTGGGAGTTCAGGTAGCTGCTATTTCAGAGATGATGGCTTATATCAGTCACTCCAAGGTTGACCTGCAAACCGCCCTTGAGATTTTTAGTCATACGCCAGTTTGCAGTCCTGCATTAAAGATCAATATTGATTCAACACTTAACGGAAACTTCGACCCAATGTTTCCGGTGGAATTGATAGAAAAAGATCTAAGCTACTTTTTAAGAGCGGCTGAAACCGAAAACATTCAAGTACTCATAACAAAAACGACAAAGGAGCAGTATTCCAAAGTCAAAGAGGCTGGTTTCGGTAATTTAAACTTGAATGCGATATCAAAGTTGTACCTATGAAGTGCCTGAACTGAACCTATCAGGGCCGAGATGAAGCTGAGTTAAACATGTCGCGTTAATGGAATACCCATTGATGAGGGTATTCCATAATAATTTGCATGCTTACCTATTCAATGTAGTTTTAAGTGCACTTAACCTTGATCAGCTGTCGCTAACTTTTCACACATACGGGCTAGCTTATCCCCTTTTTTGCCCGACATGCCTGAATTCATTTTAGGCCCTTTTTTATGCATTCTTTGTTTTGGGCCATGGGCTTCTAGATACTCTATTAGTTTTTCTGTCTGACTAACGGATATCACGGTTTCTATTTGGCTTGATATAGCTGCTAAATGATCTGAACGCATTTGCTGCTTAAATGAAGCTCTTTCTTCTTCAGAAAGATTCTTCATGTTTTCAGTCCACGCTTGAGGGTCAGCGCACACATTGCTCATATGTGCTTTTCTCTGCTCTTGCATTATGTCTAATACCAGGGCTCGCTCGGATTCGGTCAGTCTTAGTTGGTTAAAAATGTAGTCGAATCGTGAGCTGTCTTGCTTAGCGAAACCCATGGCTAAAGCTGAGCCCACACTGAGAGTAATGATGGAAGAAAATATAACAACTACTGCTGATTTAATAATTGATTTCATTTTACCTACCCCTTAGGTTGGTGGATGTAAGTTGCTTTTTATAATGCGTTGCAACTGTGTATGAGGAGTATTATTAGAAGAAAATGTGCAGTAATTAAGGAGGCAATGTGCAAGTGTCGTTCATGGCACAAACTTTACTGTTCTACCTTGTACCCGGCACCATAGATAGAGCGAACAAAGTCTTGATCAGGGTCGAGTTGCTGTAGCTTTTTTCGAAGTTTTTTAATGTGACTATCAATGGTTCGATCTGAAACCACTCGTCGATCATCGTAAATAGCGCTAATAAGCTGGTCTCGGTTGAATATACGGCCTGGGCTCTTCAACAGTGTTTCTAGTAATCTGTATTCAACAACAGTGAGTTCAACTCTCTGCCCATTCATCTCAGCGTAATTGGTATTTGAAACTAAGCTTAGTTTCTGTTCCGAGTTAGGTAGTTTTTCCGTAGTCACTCGTCTCAAAACCGCTTTTACTCTAGCAACCAGTTCTCTTGGGCTATAGGGTTTGCATAGGTAATCATCGGCACCTAATTCTAAACCCAATAACCTGTCGATTTCCTCTACTTTGGCTGTTGTCATAATTATTGGGATGAGTGAGTGCTTTCGAATGTCTTTGCATATTTCCATACCATCTTTTCCTGGCAGCATAATGTCGAGAATAACTAGATCTGCATCTGCGTCTCTTAGCCAATCTTCGACAGTGTCCCCACGGTGTAAAAGTGAGACTTTGAATTCAGCTTGTTTTAGGTAGTCTTCAACTATCTTTGCAAGTTTTATTTCATCCTCAACTACCAATATATGGGCCATTCACATACGCTCCTGGGGTAGAGAAACTAATATGGAGAGTCCGCCGAGATCAGAATGTCTAGCTTCAATGGTGCCGTCATGTGCTTCAACAATATTTTTAGCGATGGATAACCCTAAACCTGATCCCCCCGACTCTCGATTGCGAGAAGGGTCGACACGATAAAGTCGATCAAACAGCTTGGGTAGCTCTTGCGAATTAACAGAAGGGGATGAGTCTGACCAAATGATCTCAATGTTTTCAAAACTAGATTTAGCCGTAACCAAAATACTTCCTGGTGTATCTGTGTAACGCTGACTGTTCTGCATTAAGTTTTCAAAAAGTTGGCCTAGGCGTAGTGTGTCTCCGGTCATATTAAGTATAGGAGGGATATTCCAATTTAATTGAATCTCTTGCTGAGCAAGTAAATATTTTTGTCCTTCTAAGTAACTGGCTAATAGAGTAGAGAGGTCAACACTTGCCATTTGATACGACATGGAGCCAGTATCTGATAGTGACAATACGTGCAGATCTGAAACCAGCTTTTGAAGTCTGGTTAACTCTTGGTGCAGTGAGGTTAATAGCTTTTTTCCTACTGGTCTGATACCGTCCAGTGCTGCTTCAATTTCTGCTTGAAGGTTAGCAACAGGTGTTCTCAACTCATGAGATATATCTGTCACCCATTGTTGTCTGGCTTCTAAATTTAGTTTTAGAACTTTCGCAAGTTGATTAAAGTCACTGGATAACTTGCCCAGCTCATCTCGTGAACTTACTTGCAGAGATATATCTAAGTTGCCCTGAGTGAGTTGTTTAGTTGCGGCATTAATTCGTTTAATTGGTCTTACCAGGTACCCAGAAAAAGGAATTGTAATTAACGCAGATAATATAAACCCTATGGCACTTATCCAAATCACCTGTAATGTCTGTTGCCTTGCGAATCGGCGATCAAAATCGTTTCCAATGGTCTTGCGGTTTTCCAGTCCAAGGTAGCCGATAGTGTCTCCATCAGGCGATAACAAAGGTCGCCAAGTGGTTTCGCTGTTCGAATGTGGTCTACCCAGTATCAGTCTATCATTTGTGTCTTTTAAACTGAGTCGTCGCATTGGATGGGGTTTGTTTGCTCGGGTTGGTTTACCCGATTTTGGTGATTCATCAAACGACTTTCTAAAGGATTGCTGTACCAGGTTTCGCCATTCATTGCGCTCTTGGCTCAACTTTTTCCATGAACCATTGGCCTGATAGTATTCTACTAGGCGATTTGAAATTTCTGTTACGGCTTGGTCTTCCAATGTTTGAATATAGTTACGGAAGCTATTCTGAAAGGCTAGGTTATTGATAATAAGGAGGGATACTACCAGCAAAACATTCGCTGCTAAAAAGGTTAAGAATATTTTAAACCTAAGAGAGAGTAGCAATGGGCTCATCATTCGTTAGTGGGTTATTGCCAGTTTAAATGACAACTGTGTAAACAATGTGAAACCATTCACTTTAGTTTTTTTCATTATTTATCTTCTGCATCACATTCTATTGGTTTACCAAGCTTTCCCAATTGGTTTAATACAATACAATGGGTATAGGCTATATCGCAGGCTTTGAAACGTTTATGTCTGTAGCGATTGAAGCTGAAAGTTAGAAAAACCAAAAGCGCTAGAGCAATTTCCCACTCTCCTTTGCAAAACCAAACAGCCAGGGCGCTAAAGAGAAAGGGCAATACTAAAGATCGAAACAATTTGGAATCGGCTTCTTTTCTGAGTACTTCCGAGTACCCTTCGCTGTGTAAGCTAGACAATATGGCTCTGCACCACTTATATCGATTGATTGTTTTCTTCTTTGTTTGGACTATCTCTTCATTGGGTGACGCGTCACTAGTTAATTCGGCTCGGATTTGTCCTACTAATTTGAGTAAGGGATCATCGTCTTTTTGTGGCTTGAACTTATCATTCACATTATCTAGCAAAGCACCCATAGAGTAGAGTAAGTGACCAAAGACATAGGAGATTGTGGCCAGGATTGCCCATTCAAAAAAAGTAAAATTGAGTTTGCATACAGGATCGAAAACTATCAAACCGAAACTAGTAAGCAAGAACCCAGGTATGAACACTGAAATGAATTCGGAAGCGCCCAAGTAGAAATCTGCTGGCTTCATTGTTGCTCTCCCTGACTCTAAGAAGTAAACCCAGATTAAACAAGCTCAAGGAAATTACAAGCCATAGCCGTGTGTATTCAGTGGCATGCAAAGAAGGGATAGAATGTTTGGGCTAAAAACTTGGCGATATATAAAGTGTCAAGAACAGATGTTGACCGGGATGAGCTCCCGGCCAGGTATGATATGTACCTTAATATGTGCCTTAATAGGTTTAGTAAGCGATTCGTTTTATATTCTGTAGATGCTGATAAGTAATATTATCATTGGATGAGCCCCCTCCATGAGTACCACAACCAAGAGTCCAGGATAACTGAAGCCCATTGCAAGCTCCAATACAACCTTGGGTGCCTGGGCTATTCACTAACACTCGGCTAACTTCTACGGCGTTGGCAAAAGACTGTATGGTTGCTTTATCTGCACTGTGCACAATCGCCGTGTGCCCTTTACCCTCTAAGTTCAAGATTGACTTGGCTGCAGTTAATGCCTGTTCACTGCCATGAACAATTTTGTAAGACAAACAGGGCATTAATTTCTCTCTCACAAATGGAGTGGCGTAGTCATCGGCCTCCACTTTGACTAACAACAAGCTGATTGGAAAAGGGCGAAATATTCCAGCGTGCTCTGCGATCTTCTGTGCGGTTTGTCCCACCCACTCAGGTCTTAGGTGATCGTGTTCGTAAACGCTTTGATAAACCTGAGTAATCTCTTCTGGAGTCAATACCGCCGCACCAAATTTTTCTGCTTCGAAGAGAAATGTATCGGCAATATTTGCATCCAAAATCAAGTTGTTTTCTGAGCCACATACAACACCATTGTCGAATGACTTACTAGTAATCACATCTTGTGCAGCTTTTTTGATATCAGCGTCCTGACAAATCCAAACCGGTGCATTTCCTTTACCGACACCAATGGCTGGCTTACCACTTTGGTACGCACTCTTCACCATGCTTGGGCCACCTGTTGCTAGAATGAAATTTACCTTGTCATGTTGCATGAAAGCCTGAGTCAACTTGCGATTGGCTGGTAATTCTGGTGTTTGAATCAAGTCTACTGGCGCACCATAGTTGAACAACACTTCACGAATAATGTTCACAACTCGAATGCCAAGATCTTTTGCTTTTCGGTGACTACTAATAATAATTGAATTGCGTGCTTTTAAAGAACTGAGAGTTTTAAACACAACAGTCTCAACAGGGTTAGTCACGGGAATCATTCCGAAAACCACACCTATGGGCATAGTAATGGTTTCAACACCCACAGCCTCTAATTGAATAGCACCATTGCCGGGTTTGCCGATGAGTGAATCAGCGACTTCTATCGTACCTAACTGAATTTTCCTTACTTTGTGTTCAACCACACCCATACCTGTGTCTTCTACCGCTTGAATCGCAAGTGGAAGGGCTTGGCCGTAGACTGCCTGCGCAATATCCATGAGCATTTCATCCAACTTATGCTCTGGGAAATCCGTAAACAGCAATTGGGCTTGAGCAGATCGTTCTACAATTTCATCTACAACTGGACTTGTGGCTTTCATAAGCTTGAACTGACTAACTTGCTGATGAAGCTCCCTAAACTTAGTCGCGATCGTTGCAGAAGCGAGCACAACAAAGTGTTGGTATACCATAGGTTCTTTTTTCATGAGCCTAGCCAGCTCTAACTGACTAATGAACCAAACTTCTGAATAGGAAGTGGCAATTGCCGTAACCGCTCTGTTTTCTGTATCAATTAAACCGACAGCACCAAGAACGTCTCCCTGTTGGTAAGTTTGAATAATTGACTCACTTTGAATATCTGAATCAAAACAGGATGTCGCGATATTCCCTGACTCAATGATATAGCAGCCTAAAGACTGATCACCTTGTTTAAATAACCGCTCCCCTTGGTTAACAAGTTTTTTGGTGCAGTAGGGTTTGACCTGGTCGATGTAAGTGCCTAGATAATTGCTCACTTAGTTAATCCTTTATGAAAGTGCTTGAACAAAAAATACTTTGCCTGAATTCTATTGCGATAATTTGGAAATTAATTAGTGAATTTAGAAATAGTTGTACATTAATTGAATTTTGCATTTTGTTTCACACGACTTTTTTGAACCTGTTGGCTAAAAATGAAAATAGTCAGCAGAATTATAGATTTATGACCTAGGTTAGGGAGCCTCTGACTAAATCTAGAATTGCTCTGGCTTACAGGCTGGTTCTGAATCAAGGCGGCTTATTGCAGGAATGTCTAGGCCTTTCAAAATAAGGCAACACAGAGTCAGGACTTGCCTGCAAGCCCCGCAGGGCGGTCCTAAAAGCACTTTTCTCTTTGTTGAAATTCTTGAAAAGGTACTCGACATTCCCTGCGAATTTCGCCTCGATAAAAGACACTTTTAGGTACCGCAGAGCGATCCTAGATTTAATCAGAGACTCCCTACGAAGCAAAAAGGATATTTGCGGTTTATGAGCTTGCATCATAAAAACAAAAAAAAGACTTAATGCCGATGGAACTATATTGAACTAATGCTGTCTGATACTTGATTAGTAAAAATAAGTCCACTTTTGTGAGCCATTTTAAGAAGTGAGCGACATCATTCTTAACATTTCGCAAATTGTCAGGGTTAACCAAAAATCTAAGAACATGGTCTCTCCATCTTTCATTAACCTTCAAATACTTCTTTGCCTCATCCTCTATTTAGAACTCTAATGTTTCGAGTTATTAACAGAAAAGTTTGCAAGTGCAATGCCATCACTATCGCTGATCTGTCTAGTAGTAATGAAGGCGAGCTCTTAACGTTACTTAGAAATAATAAAAATGGGCAGTGTAAAACTGCCCATTCAAGTCTACGCCCGCTAATTATAGTTACAGGGTTTGTAGGAATTTAATCAGTGCATTTTGATCTTGAGTATTCAAGTCGTTATAGGCATCAGATGAATCTTGAGCATCATCAGTATGCTTACTTGATATAACATCATGCAATGAAGCTGTTGAGCCGTCATGAAGAAAAATTACTGCGCGGTTGTTTCTTTCTAATAATTCGATGTTTCTACCCAGGCCCCAGAGCGCAGGGGTTTTAAATTCTTCTCCATTCACTTTATGCAGTTTCATGTCGGTATAGGGTCTTAAAATAAGATTCTGGTAACCCGCAGGTGCATTCGGAACAGTTTTTTGTACTGGCGTGTGGCAGTCAACACAACCGGTTTGCGTAAATAGCTCATCACCACGAACAATGTCTGGGTCTTTATAAATACCTGGCGTCCTTGCTGGCACAGTGACCATTTCCGTGTACTCAACCAGCAGCCTTAAGTCCTCTTGCGGTAGCGAGGATGGTTCGACTTTGTGGTCTTGTTTTAAAGCGGCTTTTACTTGATCCTCTACTGTGGCTGAGGTTCCTTTCCAACCAAAACCAGTGCTTCGACCTTCCATGAACTCAAGCATGCCGACACCAAGTAGCGGCGGCGGTAACCGAACATCGCCATCAGCGGTGGCAAAAATATCTGAGCCTCTTCCGTCTCGAAAATGACAATCCCCACAGGTTCGTTCTCCAATTTTTATAACGTCTAGGTCAAAGCTTCCCACTGCATCTGGGTCAACGCCGTGAATTAAATGATGGCCCTTTAAAAAAGTATCTATTTGATTTTTATCTAACAGGGATGTCATATGTTGGGTAAATATTGCGTCGGCTTCCAGGTCTTCAGCTGGGCCGCGCTTAAGAACAATATGAGTACCTGCTTTGCCCGCCATGGTTAAGCGAGGGTCACTCACGGGTGAGTAGTATCCCTGACCCACCACATAATTGATATGTGTCGTGTATATCTGTTGAAAGCTGGCTAATGGTGAGGAAATAAGCATTTCCATTCTTAAAACTTGACCATAGCTAAATCTGTTTTCGAACGCGCAGGTTAACCCATCGCAAGGGTTGGAAACCACATAGGTATTCACTAGGTCTGGATCTGTAGCGAATTCCAATAACTGAAAACGGGCTATTCCTCCTGGGTTGTCTGCGGTGAGTAACACATCAAATTCAAAACTGATGAAACCGGGTTTATCAATTGTATGCACACTGAAACGATCAAGTTGGTCTAAGCGAGTGTTGTTGTGGGATGCGTCAAATATGGCCAGATGTGTACCATCCGTCGCCCCTGGTTGACGGAACCTAAACCAGTCACTTGTGGTGTCTTTAATTTCAGCTCTTACTCTGGGGTCAACTCTGGATGCAGGATCGTTTTCATCAATGTGAAAAAGCGCCGTGTAGACAGTATTGGAATTTGGATCGCTGTTCACTGGCGATTCCATGAAGTATTTAAAATAGAAGTAGTAACTTCCAACGCATTCAGAAGGAATGGTTCCTGAATGTTGTAGTTGAGAATCGGTAGTCAGTGTTGTACCAAAGAATTTAATTTGATCGTTTGAACACCAAAACTCCCAAGGGTGGAATGGCGTATCTGAAAAGCCTACCGTATCACTGATCCAATCGTTAGTTTGCTGAACAAAGGGTGCACCCGTCCTAACTTCCAAATTTCTTCCATCAATGTCAAAAGCGAAACCAAAGTCAGGCGCGGTCAAACCGTTGATTGGTGCAGGTAAAGAGGGAGCAAGAATGGTTTCATTGGAATTAAGTTCTACATAGAACCATCCGGGTCTGGCGTTACCACTGATATCACCGGGGTTTTGGTCTTCAGAATAAAAATACAAAGGTCGACCATTAAAGGTGATTTGTTCTTTTTGGTCGTCTCGAGTAATTTGCCCGATCCCATTTAAGCCGACAGGGCCGGACGCCAAGCCATCCACAGCTAACACTGGTGGCCAAACTTCTGCACAACGACCATTACATACACTGCCGCCAGAACC
Organism: Gynuella sp.; assembly: GCA_028282465.1. Lineage (GTDB taxonomy): Bacteria > Pseudomonadota > Gammaproteobacteria > Pseudomonadales > Natronospirillaceae > JANQHX01. The sequence continues at coordinate 66,873 of JANQHX010000052.1, read as the reverse complement.
AATGTCGTCATCAAAGGTATAAACAGTCATACCCAGCCATTTTTCTCCATGACCATCGCCACCCACTAGAATATCTCCATTGGGCCCTGGCCCTATGTTAATTTCTTGAGCGGGCTGGCTGATGAGTCCAGATTCAACAACTGTTGTAATCGTTTCCCGATTGGAATTTCTGCCGTCTTGGCTGGTAGCAATAGCAGCCCAAATATACTCGCCTGGTACGGTTTCTAAAATCTGCCAAGAGAAGGGCGCCTCGGTATCAGTGCCGAGCTCTATTTCACTTTGACCCGGTGGGGTAACAAAAAATTTAACACTGACAATTGGGGTTGTTAGCTCTTCAACAGAAACGCTTATGGGATTTGGAGCTTCAATATTTGAATCGGTTGAAAGAGAAATAACGGGATCAAGTAATCCATCATCTAGCCCCGTTACTTCAAAACCCAACACATCTTCAGAAGAGCTGCCGTCATCATCATAGGCTTTGGCAATAACATTCCACAAACCAGTTTGCCAAGCATTTATAGTGACTTCAAAAGGAGCTTCTGTGTCAAAATCTGAGTAAACAATACTGCCATCACCATCACTAACAATGAACTCTACTTGCTCAACGAAGCCATCTGCATCAGTTGCTTCTGCGAAAATAGTAAAGTCGTCACCCATTAATATTTGATCTGGTACACTCACCGAAACTTCTGGTGCAGTGTTGTCGTCAACAATTTTCTCAAAAGTAACATAGTCAACATTTATGGCACTGTCGCCAGCTTCAAATAAAATTTCTACAGTGGAGCCATCTGGAATGTTAATGGTTTGAGAAACATCTTGATAACTGCTAACCCAGCCACCAGTTGAATTGAAGTTAACCTTTTGACTAACGCCATTTACTTTTACTGAAATGGTTCCTGATAACGCTGATGCATAGGTGAGGGTTATTCTCGATGATGCGGGTATATCATTGAATAAAAACCCAGCCCCCGGTTGAAAGATGTAGGCAACACCTTCACCACCCGAAGCCGCCTCATCAGGATATATTCTAGCTGGGCTATTAATAACGCCAGACTCGGCTTCTAATTTAAGTTCACGCGTAACAATTGCTGGCTCAAATGTCACCGTTGTTTGATCAGCAGTGAAATCTCCATCATTGTCGACCGCTACCGCTGATATTTCATAGGTACCTTCCAGGCCATTAGAAATAGTGTATTCAAAAGGTTCAGCACTGTCTCTAAACACAGGATTTGTTCCCAAATCATTGGGTGGTCTTACGGTGAATTCAACATAGGACACAGTTCCATCTGAATCCCTAGCATCTGCAAAAACACTGACGTTTTCACCTGCATAGTGCACTGCATCATCTGTAATAAGAGAAATACTAGGAGCAAGATTATCTGCTTCAACCCTATAGGTAGTGGTTGCTTGTGCAGTTTCGCCATCATTATCTGTTGCCACTGCTCGAATGAAATAATCTCCTGGCGTTACGTTTGGAAATATCATTAAGTAAGGTGTATTAGATTTTGAAACAATTCGTTCTTCAATATTTCCTGTTGCTGGCCCTGTGGCGTAGAAATCTACTACTGTAATAGTGCCATCACTGTCAGACGCCGACGCCTCAACGGTCAACACATCATTGTTATCAACTGTTACCGGCCCCAGCGAGATAACCGGGAGTGCGTTGGGGTTTTCAGCAACAGTGAAGCTGTACTGATCAGAAATGGTTTCAGTACTGTCTCCGGTGATGACTACCATGTCGTAGTCCAGCATGTATGTGCCCGCTAACGCATCTGTAACGTCGAAAGAAAAAGCCGGTTGGTCACTGCCATAAACCCAAGAGCTCTTAGTGGTGTCAGGGGCGGTTAAGACCAGATTGACACTGCGAAGAAAAGAGTGACTGCCTTCCTGAATAATGACTTCACCGGAGAAGCTATCTCTTTCTTTTAGGCTCGGAGGTACTGTGACTGAATAAGAAAACTCTTTAAACTCAATAACGGTGAACGTATCGCTATCTTCTGCAATTACGCCAGTATCATCAGATATTTCGGCTCTTACATTATAGATGCCCAGCGTATTAACCTGAGTGGAGACTTCAAATGGTTCTGAAGAATCAGAAGTTATTAATGTTTCTATACCCCCTGGCTCAGTCAAATAAAAATCGACTTTGTCTATCACTGCTCCGTTACTTATCACTTGAGCAACATAAGAAACAGTGTTGCCAGGTACAGGCGGCTCTAATGAAAAGATGGATTGTAGATTTATTTCTGGTGTGGGGTTGTCAATTTTTTCAAACAGCACTGTTTCATAAGGCGTAATGTCCTGACCCGATGCCGAATCTTGAATTTTTATTTGTATCTGATAACTAGTATTTAAAGAAAGGCCAGTAACTGGACGTTCAATTTTATCTTCTACCAATGTCCCAGGGAGGCAGTTGGTGCCTAAACAAACATAGTTCCAACCATCAGTGACCCAAGTTGGTTTAACATCAAAGTAGATGACACCTGTGGTGTCGCTGGTTGCTCGAATACCATTGTCTGCAAGTATATCTGAGCTGAAACCTGTGATAGCAGTCATTGCGACCACAGGTATAATGCGTCTTAGCAATTTCATGATTAGCCCCTAGATCTTGTTTTTGTTGTAAAGAGATATTGTGTTTATTCTAAGTTGCCTTTTAACAGGCTTAATAATCATTTGAAAAAGAGGCGAATAATTCAATTAACCGGTAGGTATTAAGTTAAAAATTATTTGTGGGTAGGTAATATTGAATTACGGAATTTTTTGAAGGTAAATAATTTTATTTTAGAGGAATCCAATAAGGCTTAGTTTTAAAGTCAGTCAAAGGAATATAAATATTCCTAATGTCTAACTATAAAATTACTGACTTTAAACAATAAAAGCTTTGATTGATTAGCAAACTCGTTATTTGCAAATTAACCGTGAATAAATCAGATCAATGTTTAACAACCTAACTGGGCTTGTTTTCTAACTCCTGAATTTTATGATAAAGCTCATCTGCCTCTACTGTTAATTCGGAATAAGTACGAATGTCGCCATTACGCTGAGCATTCATAGCTTTTTCTAAAATAGCATCTCGTCTAGATTTAAGTTTTTTAGTTGGATCTGACTTGAAAAGTGAGAACATGATGGATGACCCGTTTAAGTATGAAAATCTATATACGCTTCAGCTGACTATTGGATCACTTAATTCATTAAGACATAGGGTGAGTTAAGGCTTCGATAAAAGAAGCCTCTTAGTTAGTCCGTAATGGCTTGGTGGAGCGCAGCGTTGTCTTGACTTCATAGTGTGCTGTTAGTGTGAAATTTCACCAGAGAGAGTTGGATTTAGTCGGCTGACAGCATAGTCAGAGGCCCCTTTATTCCAAATCTGCCTCAGGTGCTGGCTCTTCATCTTCATCCAAAATAAGTTCACCATCTTTAAACTGGAACGTCAGTTTTTTCCATTTTGACCAAACACCAATATCGAAACCATTTAATAAAGTGATAAACACATAGTCGGCACTGGCTGCTGAATTAAAGTTAGCATTTAGGATGGAATAGATACTCTTGGCTCTGTCGTCATTTATAGCCGAATCGGATGTTAAATACGCTTTTGCATCAACGTAATTGAAGCTGGTGTCGTTACCATCGCTATCACTGGCATTGTGAACACCTGACGCCACCGTGGCATAACTAACATCTGGGAGAATAACCAAGGAGTTTTTGGCACTAATGAGTTGTTCAATTTTTATCTGATTGCTGCTACTAGCTAGAAATATAGGTGATAGTGCAGAGACTAAAAATATGGCAAAAACAATGTAGTAGTGAGGTTTCCAAATAGCACTTATTTCTTGGGGATTATCATGAGCATTCACCACATAAGTACCTGTGGCTAAGTCATGCAGAGATTGCCTGGTTGCTTTGTTAAATACCAACAAATAAGCCAAAGAAAGAAAAAATCCAAAAATAACCATTGAGATTAAATACAATAAAGGCGAGTTGAGTATTGAGCTGGAAAACTGAGCGCCGTTTAATGCAAAAGGGATGGCAATAAAGCTCGATCTAAAAAAGGAAACCGATGGTTTAATACATTGATTGTTCTGGTCAACTACGCGGATATCCAGGGCCTTTTTTCCTAAGGTTTGCCCCTTAGCAATACTACTGTTTAGGCATCCAAAATAGGTAAGAGCCATTACAAACCCAACCAGTCTGCCCCATGGTCCCAAGCTTACAAACATGGGTTCTAATAGCAGGGAAAGAAAAAAGCCAGTTGATGCCAATATGGCCCAATCAAGCGTAAAAGCGCCAATTCTTGCCCAAAAGCTTGCGATCCATGGAAAGTTTAGTGTGTTCATATCTCAAAGTGCCAAAAAACGAGCGATGAATTCTATGTGAGACGGAGGTAAAAATCATTGATTGAAGTAGGTTGGGGTAGGAGTCCCCAACCTGGAAGAGGTTCCCTAGTATTCAAAATCCCATTTCTCGATAGCTTCTAAGTAATGTTGAATATTGTGATCTTGGATAATACTTAGAGGCTTTTTGTTCTGAATGTGTTGTTTCACTGAGTCAAAGGCGCCATCAAAATAATCAATAAAGCGAAACCAATAGCTGGGCTCCTGATAAATCTTTTTTTCCTGAGAGATGTACAGGTAACTACCAACATGGCTGTAACCCATAAGGCGAGCAGGTACTCGAGTGACAATATCGTTATTGTTATGAAATCTGAAATATCGACTTGCGCACTCGGTATTGAATATTCGGGCAGTGTGACGTTCCAACGCCCTTGGTTGGCCAAAGGTGTATACGCTGGTGAAGGGTAAATCTTCATGGATATAGTGCGCCGCCGCAACGGTTGCCATTGCGCCGCCTAAACTATGCCCAGCAAAAAACAAAGGGGCTGGCTTTTCTCCGGCTTCATGACGTTCATATTGAATGTTGGCCATTTGCAGTTTTAGCTCATACCAAACATCAATGAACGACTTCCAAAATCCGCGATGGATTTCTCCGAATAGAATTTTTGTTGGAAACGCGTCCAGATTATCTAGCCAGTCTGCCGTTTCATCCGTACCACGGAATGCAATTGCCAGATAGTTTTTATGCTCTACCAGTATTGCTTGAGCACTGTTTTTATTGACCCCAAATACTGATCTGAAATCAGGATCGTCAGCTTTTAGATGAGTAAGTATGCCGTCTTCATCAGGGCTGTTATCGGATTCAGATATCGAAAAGTAAGATGCCTTGGCTAGTCTAGCCATCCAATAGGCATTGCCCTTGTCTAAGCCCGACTTGAGTGTGGAAACTGGTTCAAATGCCATTATGTTATTCCTTTAATAGTTCTCCGCCGGGGACAGTGTACCTAGATTGAAGAAGTAAAAGGAAGCGATGAAATGTTTACTTCCCTCGTAAATATTAAAGGTTTATCAAATTCCAAGTTTTGGTTTAGTTTGTATGGTCATGATTATCCCGTGCGCCTTTTCGTGAACATTGAATCCATAAGAATGAATGTTTAGTGAGCTACTGTTAGAGTTACAAAGATGCTATTTCATAATCCTATTAAAATTTAGGCGGTGGAAGACTGGTTAAAGCCATCTTAGTCGATGTTATAGCCTAGCTCGATTTCAGATCCCATTTGACCTCCTCTTACGCCCCAGTTTTCTTTAATGATCTCGTTTAAAAAAATTCGAAGGTTCATCTTAGATACATCATATTTTTTTGCTAAGCCTACTAGGTTTTGGTAAAGATGTCGTTTAGCCTCAACTGATCTGCCGGGAAACAAATTGATCTCGATGATAATGTAGTTGCCCGCAGTATCTGTTGGCTGATAAAATCCATTATCTTTTTGATCAAGTAAAACCAATCGATCATTAGGCAGTATTCCAAGATGTTCGATAAGAATGTCTTGGTAGTCGCTAATAAATTGCTCAGGTGAGCTGAGCTTAAAATTTGTAGTGATTCGAGAAATAGGCATGACAAGCTCTTATAAATAAATATAGCTTATTTTTAATTTTTATATAAACATATGAGCTAGCTCAAAGAATTGGTTATGTAAGATTTTTCTATATGTTCTGATAGTCTATTTACAAGTCTTAATGATTTTGAAAACTAAGTTTGAACCACATCGAATAAAATGAACTCTACCGATTTTATTTTTGAAAGCAGGAAATTTGTTGATTAAGTTTTAATGGACTTTCAAATAAAAACAAAAAGGAAAGAACATGATCAAACTTATTACTGCTCTAGTTTTGTCGGTGCTGGCATCATTTGTGATTTCTGATAGCTATTCGGAAATCACATTATCAGTTGAAGACTCCAAATTCTATAACCTTGAAGATATTGGCCCAGATGCTTGGACAAAAATCTCCAAAAATAAATATCTCACTACCACGCAGAATGGCGGTATTTACAAGGTCACTTATAAAGATAACCGTTGGAGAGCTAAGGAATGGGTGAATACTGGTGGCCGACCCATGGATGTGGCATTGGATTCCGCAGGAAACCTAATTGTCGCAGACCTTTATAAGGGTGTATTGAAAATCACTCCAAGAAAGAAAATAAGTGTACTGTTAAGTGATATCGACGGTAGTAAAATCGCTTTCCCTAACTCAATAGCCATTGACTCAAAAGACAATATTTATATCTCTGACTCTACTAAATATACACTTGCAAACCTTAATAGTGAATGGACGACTTATGCCAGAACTGGTCGAATTATAAAAATTGATGGAGAGACACAGGATGCAAAAATTATTGCTGAAGATCTGTCTTTTGCAAATGGTATCGAATTTATAAATGATGAGAAAAGTCTTCTGGTGGTAGAAACCAAGGTGAGAAAAGTATCTAAGCTAGATTTAGAAACCCTAGAGATTTCTGAGTTTTCTTATGGCTTTTCAGGCTACCCAGACAACATATACCTCAGTGATAAAGAAGACGGATATTGGGTAGCATTTGCACATTTAAGTGTTGAGAAGATCGTAGCTACCAAAATAGATTTGAACGGTGAAATTATTCGAAACATTAAAGTGGACCCTAATCTTTCCAATATGACTGCATCTGGTGTAGTGGAGATCAATGGAAAACTATTGTGGCTGACTAAGTTTGCTAGTGGGGTTTGGGAATCTGAACTTTAGGGTGATAAAACTATAGTGATAAACGGCCGTTTTATACTGGCCGTTTATATAATTTCCTATTAATAAACATTAATGCAGTTAAAGCAATCAATCCTGATGATAACCCTCTAGCCAGTCTAATATGGTATCAATAGAGCCTTCTGCAAATGCATTTTTTCCTTTCCACATAAGTTTAACCCAATTACCGGTACCAAACTGCTGCCCTTTGAAGTGTTTGGAGTCGAGCAGTGCATGACTGGCATTTGGTATAATTTCAGCTGTTATTTGGGGGTTAGAGTGGCTTGTTCGCTGCTTATATTCGTGTTGGGCATCAACATTTTGATCATCACTTCCCCAAAGAAGCAATACCGGCACCTGCAGTTTGGAGTAATCCTCGGTGGAATCTCCTCGATAGTTTCTCATTACAAAACCAAATCTATCTAACCCCATGGGTTCATTCACTTCATATTCTAGATATTCATCATAAGTAGGAGAACCATCTAAAAATTTGATGCCTTTGTGATATTCTTCAACAGCAACCTGAGTCTGTGCCTCAGATTCACCAGATAGCGCTGACTTTCGTATTGAAAAGTATTCCCCTTGATCAATCCAGTTGGTCGCAAAACCTATCCCGATGGCAAAGCCAATTTTTTCAGGATTCGATGCTACTGCTGGCACGACCCACCCGGCTTGGCTGAATCCAATAAGGCCGGTATTCTCAGGAGTGAAGCCGTACTTTTGTTGAATAAAATCAATTGCGGAAAGTACTTCTCGTTGGCGATCCTCCATACTTTGATTCAACCAGTTACCTTGTGATTTTCCAACACCAGGCTTATCCCAACTAAATATTGCATAGCCATTTTTTCTTAATACATTCCATAGGATTTCATAGTAGCCATGAGCATCGTAGGTTATGGCTCCATCTCCGTGTACAAATAGTAATACACCTTTCGCGTCAGCATTCTTCTTTGGCTTTAAGTAACGCCCATTGAGTTGGTCTCCATCAAATGAGAAGCCCAGTTTTTCAGCATAAGACATTGTTAGTGTTGTATTGAAACACAATAAGACGGCGAGTAAGTATTTAGCTAATTTACCAATCATAATATTCTCCCTTTCTGGTTTTAACCAGAGGTTCCATTAGTCTGTTCTGAGTTGTTGCTAGAAATTCGTTGCGCAATTTCATGAAGGCGTATTAGCTTTTGAATAAATATAGGGCAAGCCACCAAGCTTTCAACATATGAAAGTACATACATTAAAATAGAAAATACCATTCCATACTTTAATACACCGCTGTCTACCACTACCAAGGGTGTAAATACTAAGAGAGCGATGACACCTAAAAACAGTACAAAATAGTTGATCGTTTCAAGGTCTGATATTTTAATGGCGCTTCCCATTAGCCGCTTTAAGTGTTGATTGATATGCAACATGCTTCTTGAGCCAAGCACATTAACCTGTTTTTCAAGTTCATCATTGTATCTGGCATTTAATAAATAGTTTCTGCCACCAGTAACCCAGAAAATACATAGCATTAAAGACAGTAACGCGACACATGCAATAAATACATTTAGATCTAAGAATGCGATGAGAATAAGCACACCTACTAGATTGACAGTGGCTTGAATAATTTCTGGCATAGTCGACTCTAGGAATTCGACAAACTCAGTGAGTAAGTCTACTCGAGCAGAGATAATAGATAAATCCGAGCCTTTTGATTGTTCGGCAGCGACCATCTCTGGAGTAATGGTTCGGTAGATTCCTGCGTATATTCGAGTGTCGTAAAATCGTTGCAAGGTTCCAACCACCAAGGCTCCTAAACCAAGGGCCGCGAGTGGCCAGACGGCAAAGCTATTGCCATCAATTAAGCCATCAATTGCGAAGCCAATAGCCAATGGAAACAGAAGTTCCAATCCTGCACCTATTCCTATCATTCCAACGGTTGCACTGATTCTCCATTTAAATCTCAAGCAAAGTGTTCTTAGCGAAAAATTATTCATCCATGATTCTCCGAACTGCTGACTGCAACCTGAAAGTTATTAGCATTAGACTGTTTGCGTTTGGACATTAGTTGTTTGAAATCATGAGATATTGAAATCAGCACAGGAACCAGCAACAACATCAAAAGAGTCGAAAACAATTCTCCATATGCCAGAGACGCTGCTGCTGGCTTAAGATATTGCGCTTGCTCGGATGTCTCTGAAAGGAGCGGCATTAAACCAATGACTGTAGTAGCCGTGGTTAGAAAAATGGCTTGGAATCGACTGGTTGCGGCTTGCTGAATAGCTTTAGAGTGAGGTATTCCCTCGCTAACCAAGTCATTGTAACGGGTAAGCATAACAAGGCTGTCGTTTACAACTACACCAGCGAGCGCAAGCATGCCGAAAAGTGACAAGACAGAAACCGCTAGCCCTAGATAAAGATGACCAAGAATTGCCCCGATAAATCCGAATGGAATAATGGCTAAAATAACGAATGGCAACCAGTAGGACTTAAGTGGAACCGCCATCAAAATATAAATAAGGATAGTTGCCATCAATAAGGCGGTTTTTAGGCCACCGCGCATTTCTCCCATTTCTTCCAATTCACCTGCTAAATCTATTTTTAAATCTGGGTATTGTGATTGGATATCTATTGCAAATCGCTGCATAACCGCCTGTGCTACTTCCTCTGGCGCAATAGTGTTACGGTCGATAGTTGCCATCACCTGATTTACCAATATACCATTTTCTCTGGCTAGCAGTTTTGGTTTAAGTGTTTTTTCAATAGAAGCAACTGAAGCTAAGCTAACCCAATGGCCAGACCCATTACGTATTTTCGATCTGAGTAAATCATCAATAGTATTTCTCTGATCTTCTTTTCGCTTAACAACGACCGATAGTTCTTCATCACCCCGCTGTATTTTGTGTACTTCGGCACCGCCATAGGCATAACCAATTTGTACAGCAAGAGTTTGCAAGTCAAAGCCCAAACTCTTGGCGGCAGGTTTGGGTTGAACTTTGAGTTCGACCAATCCTTCAGCAAGAGAGTCGCGGGGATTATGAACGCCATTTATGGAAGATAAATAGGTTTTAAGTTTTTCACTCGCTTCTTTAAGTATTACACTGTCGGCACTGGACAGTTTAATCGCAAAGCCACCACCTATTTCTTCAGAACCGCTAAAGTTTAGTTCAGTAGCACCTTCTAGCGTGCCAACTCGACTTCGCCATAGGTTAACCAATTTCTGAACTTCAAGTGATTCTCGCTCTGCAATTGGGGTTAGCTCTGCATATACTTGTGCTAATTCAGCTCCCAGAATTAATTCAAAACTGGTTTGAATGGGTAGCGATTTGAGGCTATATTCCGATTTGAGTTCTTGATTAATTTCTTGCCCAACAGACCGGATTTTATCCAGATTAGACTGGGTTAATTCAAAAGGTGCGCGAGGATCCATTTCTAATTGAATGTTAATAATTTGCCCTGGCACTTCTGGAAAGAAAACAGTTTTTACTTTGCCTTTAGCAGTGAGCCCTAAGGAAAAAATAGCAATGGTTATGAATATAACTAATGCAGCATAACGATGACGTACCGTCACCGATAAAATAGGGACGTATATTTTGTCTCTAAAATAGCTTAACGAATAGCGTGCGACATCTTGTACGTAGGCCCAGTACTTTAACAATATGAATCGAGATGGCTTTTGAATATCAATAGCAGCGAGGTGTGCTGGCAAAATAAATTTACTTTCAATGAGCGAAAATAATAATGCGAATATCACAACACCGGAAAATCCCGCCAATACTTTACCCAATGGGTTGTCGAGCATGAGCATTGGAAAAAATGCAGCGACAGTGGTTAATACGCCAAAAATGGTGGCTACGGCTACTTTGGCAACCCCTTTTTCGGTGCCTATAACTCGATCTGGGTTAAGTTTACGTTGCTCATAAACGCTTTCACCCACTACTACCGCATCATCCACCAAAATACCCAGGGCAATTATGAAACCGAATGTTGTAATGTCATTTAGCGAGTAATCGACCCAAGAACTCCCCGACATCGCAATTGCACCCATAACCGAAACAGGGATACCCATTGATACCCAGAATGCGAGTTTTAAATCGAGAAATAACGCAAGAATTAATATGACTAACAATAGGCCTTGAACGCCATTTTTAGTTAATAGGTCGAGACGATCAGAAATATAGTCTGAGCTATCTCCCCAAACTGAAATTGAGACTCCCTGGGGTAATTGGCGATTAAAATCTTCGACCACCTGACGAGCAACTTTTGAAACCTGTAATAGATTTTCCTTTTGACCTACTAAAATTTCCATTCCAGCTGTATTTTGGCCGTTAAACTTAAACAGATAATCACCTTCCTCGAATCCATCCTTAATGTCGGCGATATCCGATAAGCGAACCGTGTTTCCATTAGATTGTTGAATGACTGGGATGGCCTGATACTCAGGTGCGTATTGAGCTTGATTGTCTGCTTTAATAAAGATGCGCCCGGCTTGGGTTTTCAGAGAGCCCGCTTGAAATTCAAGGGAGTGAGCTTGAATTCGATCGACCACATCGGAAACTGTTAAATTAAGCTGATTAAGTTTTTGGCTGTCTACTTCAACTTGCAGCTCTTGTTTATGCAAACCCCAAACATTTAACCGTGACAATTCTGGCTCGGCTAACAGTGCGTCTTTAAGTCTTTTTGCTAATGTATTAAGTGTTACACGATCTGTGTCGCCATAAATGTTTATGTATAACGCTGGAAAGTCATAACTGCTTGCCTCAATTTGAGGTCTTTCTGCTTTCGCTGGTAATGAAATACCACCTTCCATTCGAAGGCGAACTTTATCTAATAATTTATCTAAATCTTGTCCACCCGCCCCGCGGACTGTCACTGTTGAAAGGCCTTCCTGTGATATTGCCGATAGGCTTCTAACGCCTTCTAAACCTTCAAGTGAGTCTTCTATTTTCTGACTGATAAGTGCATCTACCTTTTCTGGCGGGGCACCTGATAACACTGTACTAATAGTAATGCTGTCTGGCTCTATTCTCGGAAAACCTTCAATTCGCATGTTATTTAGGGTAATTAAGCCCATGAATAGAATGAATGCCATTAACAAGTTGGCAGCAACTGGGTTTCGAATAAACCACGCAGTTAACCCATGCATTACAAATCTCCTGCCGCAATTTGGTTATTGACATCATCTTCGACTAGCTGAGGCTGAACCCCTTGACCAGGTAGATAAGATGAAAGCGGTAATTCAACTATTTGGAGATGTGATGCATGAGTTTCAGGAGCATATGTCGTTAACATTCCGTCTTCACGGGAAAGTACTTCAATATTTATACGTTGTAGGCGTTGGTCTTCTATTGCCCAAATATTACCTTCAGCTGTTAGTGCAGACGCTGGAATTCTCAACGCATTGTCGATTCTACGACCTGTGAATACGGCAGTGAGTAAATCGCCACCCAAAACACTAGCATGATTTCCATTCGTCGATAATTGCACAAGGTAATGTCGAGTGTTTGTGTCGAGGTAACCACCGGCCTGTTGAATTGTGGCTTCACCAACTTTCTGGTTTAGTTCATCAAACAGTTCTACGGTTTGACCAGCTAACGGATGTGACAGCTGTTGCCATTGTTTCTTGTTTAGGCTGACTGTCAATTCGTAAGTGTCATCACCCACTAGTCGACCTAACGGTTCGCCAGCCATAATGATCTGTCCTGGGCTAATAAGTCTTTCAGATAAGTAACCGGTGAAAGGGGCTTTAATAGTGGTAAGATTTAATTGTCGTTGGGTAACAGCTAAACGCGCTTGCGCCGCGGACACTGCTGCTTTTGCGATTTCAATTTGAGGTAAATGAATTGACAAGTCATTTGGTGGCTTTCGACCCGTGCTGCTAAATTGATGTTTAGCAACACTGGATTCATATTGCGCACGCTTTAGATCTAATTCGCTTTGACGCAAAGCATGGTTAGCATCAGCCACATCTGCAAGGTATTGGGTGTCGTCGATTTTAAATAGGGTTTGACCTTTTACGACTCTAGCACCGGTTGCTACGCCACTTGTTATTGATTTGACTGTGCCACCCACCTCAGTTTTCAGTTCAACCTGCCACTTTGGCCTTACCTCTGCAAACGCAGTGACTTTTATGTTTGTTGGCTCAATAGGTATGTTAATGGCGCTCACCAGAGGTAGTGATATGACTTTACTGTTTTTATCAATATCGATGGTATCTTCCATATCTTCTAGAATTATCAACACTGTGAAAAAACCAACACAGGCGAATATAAGCATTATTGATCTTCCGCTCGCGAGTACTGAAAGAGTTTTTTTCAGCAGTCGATAAGGAATATTTAAAACGTTCTTAAAATTCATACAGATATCCAACTCCTAAACTTTTAGTGGTGCTTTGATCAACGATTGGACTATCAGTGATGTTATTTGACAGTTGCTGGTGGCCTAAGGAGAAAACCAACAGATGCGAATGGATGGGTGAATAGGTAATACTTAAGCCAGCTTCCATGACTTGAGCACTTTGCGTCTTAAAGGCAGGGCGGTTTTCAGAAATCTCTGTGTCCGAGACGCCGTAATACTCATTAACCAATGAGTCTGACAGATAGAGAAAATTGATAAAGGGCTCCAATTCCCAATCCGCTAACTGCCAATCATACTGGTAAGCTAGACTAATTATGTTTCCGTTATGACCTTGGTTGATATCTTGTTCAATAGATAATTCGATGGCGCCCCACAAGCCGTTCATGTCTAACGCGATACCGAACGTGAGGGGATCTTCCAGTTTTTTCATATCATCCAATGCTGGACTATTTCCTCTACTGCTTGAACCAAAACTGGCCGCACCAATTGAGCTAGATAAATACAAGCTGTCATTACCTGCGAGGTAAGACCCAAATCTATACTCAGTTAAGAACCAGTTTTTCCAATGCCAGTTGATGATGGGAGCTAGGTTTTCGGCCTGCTCTCCTTCTTTAAATTCTGATGTTGCTTCAATGGCAATCAAGCCGATGATCAATGAATAGCTTCTATCTGACGTGTTGTTTAGATTTACATTCGGCTCCTGATCTGCTGCTGCAGAAAATGGTGATAGAGCCAGAAGCAGCCAATAAAACGATGGGAATTTTTTCATTCGTATTATGCCTTAATTATTCAATTGCAAGTTCGATTCGATGAGTAACCTTACCAGTATCAGGTACGCTAAACTTGGCGGTATTGAAACGAGCATTCTCGCCACTGAACTTCTTGTTCGAATAGCCATAAGGCTCTTTTGGTTTTCCAAATAAGCTGACATCAAAATCATCGTTATTGTTCATGTCGTGAAACACAAACGCGGCATAATCGCCCTCAGTGATATTTGTAAATGTGAAGCTAGGGTGGTCGTTCTCGATAGTTTGAGCAGACATTGCGTAATATGAACCGGGTTTGTTGTCTGTGTCATCAAAACACTTGGGACTACCGCAAAGAGTAATAACGACTTTTCCAGAGAGTTGTGTCAAACCCTCGACTTGGATGACTAAATCGCCCGCCAAGGTTTGAGAACCCAAGGTAAAACAAATAAGAGATGTTGTAATGGTAGTTAGATAATGCCGCATAATGTTCCCTGGAATAACGAATTAATATGGGGGGCATTATCAATTAGACGGTATTAAGAAAGCCTTAAGGGACTCTTAAGCATTAATAGGATTACGGGCTACCAGGATAAACGAACACGAGCCTGGTTTTGTATGACTTGAAATTCAAAGTCCCAATTAAGTTTTTTCGCAATTCGTTCGACTAGTTGTAAACCTAGGCCAAAGCTAGGTTCTGAAGGCAGGGTATCGTCATCAATAGGGTTTTTAATAACAAGTTCATTTTCTTCGACATTAATTACTATTACCCCTGATGCGCTGTGTTGAAATGCGTTCCGAATTAAATTGGCTGATACAATTCGAAACAAATCTTTTTGAATGGCTATCTCCTTAGAATGGTCCGCTAGCTCTATTGTGATGGATCTGCCCTCAATTAAATACCGCATGTCTTCAATTAATTCCCGACATATGTTGCCAGGATACAAATAGTTAAGTTGCACTTCATCAGTAGACTGCCTGGAAAGCCACAATAAGGCTTCAGTTAACAAAATCATATTGCTACTTGCCCGGCTTGCCCTTTGTACCGCCGAATGACTAGGGTGGGTAGTAGGTGTGCGAACCTGAAGAGTATCTATTGAGGCTTGTATAATTGCCAATGGTGTTCTTAATTCGTGACTGGCATGTTTTAAAAACTGTTGCTCCCTCTCATTAAACTCTCTAATTTGCGTAAGGCTATCAAGAAGGTGCTCTGCAATATCATTCAACTCTTGAATAGAAAAATTGACAGAGAGTTCTTGATTAGGGTGTTGCTTAAGACTCTTTGACCAATCGACCAATAAATTCAACGGGCGAATGGCATGTCGAAATATCCATGCGATGATCAAGAAAAATATTATAATGAATCCGCCAATTACTAGGCTTGCTTCAACCACCGTCTGCTCAACAATGGTTTTTAACAGGGCATCAATAGTACTGGCTGCTTCAATATCAAGAATATAAAGCCCACCTAAATTTAATGTGTTAGAAAACATCAAATACACATATTCCTTTTCATTTCGACTGTTCATTCTTTCGGCTTCTAGAACAACTCCAGACAGGGCTTCCTGTTTTAAAAAGAGCTTTCGAAATTCATTTGGAATATCTTCCCAAGTATTAAATACGTTAAGGTCTGGGGAGCGATTTATTTGAGAATAAGGATCTGCTTGAACTTCTAACTCAAGCTTTGAAGCTTCGAGTCGCAAGTAGTTGTCCATTGCTTGGTCTATTTGATAAAAGCTAAACCCAGCAACTAAAGTGACCAGGCCAATGAATATTACAAGGCCTAAAAAAACCAACTGTCTTCGGGATTGAGCCGCTAAACTACGAACTGCCTTGTTGTCTGCAGTTTTAGACATTTTAAGATTGCTCTGATAATGACAAGCCTACACCCACATGAGTGCGGATTAGTTGAGTGTCAAAAGGTTTATCTACGACCTTTCGCAGTTGATGTAAGTGCACGTTTAATGTTCCTTCATCCACTTCTTCACCCGGCCAGACTTTTTCAATAAGTTCTGGCTTTGATACCACCTTCGGTGATTGGCGAGCTAGAATCAACAGAATTTTCCAACAGGTAGGTGGTAGCTTGAGATGTTGTCCTGCTCGGCTTGCCTTATGTTCATTTGGGGTAATATGTAAGTCACCGACTTGAATGTTGTCTTGTTTAGGGTTTTGGCGACGATAAAGCGCTTGGAGCCGAGCTAATAAAATGGGCATAGGGCAGGGTTTGGTAACAAAGTCATCCAAGCCTGCATCAAACCCGGCCAGTTGGTCTGCCTGAGTGTCGCATGCAGTCAACATAAGAATGGGTATGTTTACTCCCTGCTCCCGCAGAGACTTGCATACGCCTACTCCGCTGACCTTTGGTAACATGTTATCCAGTATCATACAGTCATAGGTTTGAGTTTTGGCAAGCTCAATACCTGTTGAACCGTTATATGCGAAGTCGCACTCAATATTGTGCAGCTCTAAGTATTCAGAAACAGCCAGAGCTAAGTCGCTATCATCTTCTACTATTAGTACTTTCAAAATTACCCACTGGATATCAAAATAGCTATAACTAACCTTAGCTCATACGGTATTAAGAAAACATTAATATTATTATAATCAAGCATTTTAACTTTCCAGATTATCAGTTCAATACCTATGACGACTTGGTCGAATGTTACACTTATCTTATTTACTGCTGGCAAATTGCTTTAACTTTGAACCTTCAAATCTAAAATATTGCTTCTCGCTTATTTGCTGCGCTCCTATACGGGTATAAAAATTTTCAGCACTGGGGTTAGAGCTTTCTGCTGTCCAGTCGAGACGATTACAGTCGTTATCGACTGCATATTTAGCAATGAATTTCATAAGCTGTTGCCCAACACCCTGGCCTCTCGATGATGAGGACGTAAATAGGTCTTTCATATAGACTTGCCCTGAAAGCTTTGGGGCAGGATACAACACAGCTATAGTAGCAAAACCCACTACATCCTGTGATTCATTTTTAGCGACCAGTACCTTAACCCCCGAAATTTCTGAGAAAACTTTGTTCTGAAAGTATTCGCGTATTTCATCGAGTCTAGCCGCTGCATCACCAAAGTAATATTCCTCCAGTTCGCGAAAGATTGGCAATATTTTTTCTATGTCTGATTTGTTAGCGAATTCAATATTCATCTGATAACTCTTACGATGATTTCGAATCATGAAGTGTTTTGTTCTCAACACCCTTCAAAAATCCATTGAATACAATAGAGTGAAGAGGCATGACTGCCCACCAATAAATTAGTCCTTTCCAACCCTCTGGGTACCATTCGGCTTTTAAAGACACTTTTGTATGTTCTTCACTGATTGATTCCAGTGAGACACTGAGAAACCCTAGCCCAGGTGCTTTCATATTAAAACCCAAGGTCAATAACTCATTCTGTTTCACTTTTTCTATAGACCAGCTATCTACAAATTCACCTTGAATAAAATAATTACTTCTGGGTTTGGGGCTAGACAATCCAGGCCCGCCGACCATCTTGTCCATAATTGCTCGTGTTTTCCAAAGCCAAGAATGAGAAAAATAGCCGCTTTTACCTCCCAGATGATTTTGTAATGTCAGCCAAATCTTTTTTGATGATGCAGCTACTTCATGGCTACATGAATATTCTTTACAGAAAAAGCCGATTGCTGGGTGATCCTTTCGATGAGATTGGCTATCTGTGCATTGCTCTTGTTCGATAACGGAATGAATTGACTCCTCGAAAGATAATAGTTGTTGTGGCAGAAGTTTTTGTATAGCACTAGCGTTACCTGGTAGGTCATGTTTTAAGCCCATGACGAGAGATTTTGCCGTATTGGTGGGGGCAGATGTAATTAACCAAAGCCACCAAGTGGAAATCTTTAATGGCAAATAGTTGATGGGTACTAGCCATCTAGTTTTACCGATGGATTTTGCGAAGCGCTGAATTTGATTTCCGTAACTAATCTGTTCTGGCCCTGCGATGTCAAAAGTTTGATGCTCTTTAAGCTCGACAGATGAGATCTTTGAAAGCCAGTACAGGGCATTTTTTTCAGAGATAGGTGGAGACGTGGACTTCACCCAAGGAGGCATTACTAAAACGGGTAGGTGGTACACTAGGTCACGCATTACTTCAAAAGCTATAGACCCAGAACCAATGATAATACCCGCTCTTAACTCAATAACTGTTGTTTTTTGCTGAGATTTAAGAATCTGACTGGTGGCCTGACGGGCTTGCATATGTTCAGATAATTCTGTTTCCGGTAGCAAAGCACCTAAATAGATTAATGTTTGAATGTTGTTTTCTATCAGTGCCGTTCTGATATTTTTTGCGCAGAGCGTTTCCCTTTCTAATAGCCCGTTACCCTCATTCATGCCGTGAGCCAGCAAGTAGACTTTGTCTAAACCAGAGAGGCTCAAGCATAGAGATTTCAAATCCATTAGATCTGCTGAGGCTACTTCAAAATTGGGGTGATCAATGGATAGCTTTTCGGGCGATCTGCAAATACCCCGCACATATTGACCATCTTCTAGAAGCAAGGGTATGAGTTTTTTACCCACATACCCTGTTGCGCCAATGACGCCTATTTTCATAAAACCAGCCTTTGAGTGTTATTCCAGAAAGTCTGAGTCAATAGGCATAGTAGTTCAATAATTTTTACTAATTTGGGCCTGTCTACCACTTGGTTCGTACAACTCATTATTGTTAACGATTTCCGAAAGGCATGTACATGAAAAATGCGTTAGTAGTGGGTGTTTCTGGGGCTATTGGTGGTGCCATGGCTAAGCTTCTGATTGATCAAGGGTATTTTGTTTGGGGGTTATCTAGAACCTCACCAACATTAGAACATCCAAACTTGAGCTGCAGTCAGGTCGATATACTTGACGAATTATCCATCATTCAAGCAAAAGCTTTAATGCGAGAGGGTATAAAGTTCAATCGCATATTTGTTGCGACAGGCTTTTTGCATAATGGGACGATAGCTCCAGAGAAATCACTGAAGGAGCTGAATATGGAGAATATGATTTACAGTATGCAGGTGAATACAATTGCTCCAGCGCTCATTGCCAAGCATTTTGCACCTATGTTGAACTCTCTTGAACCCTCTGTATTTTCTGTTCTTTCTGCAAGAGTGGGCAGTATTTCAGATAATAGACTGGGGGGATGGTACTCCTACAGAGCATCTAAAGCAGCATTAAATATGGTTATCAAAAATTTGAGTATTGAACTCAGACGGTCAAATAAAAACAGTATTATTATTGGCTTACATCCAGGTACAGTGAACAGCGGGTTATCTAAGCCTTTTCAAAAAAGAGTACCGCCTGAAAAGCTATTTACATCTGAGTACAGTGCTCAGCAGTTAAGCAAGGTGATGGATAGACTTAGTTTAGACGATACCGGTAAGCTCTTCGCATGGGATGGGGCGTTGATTGAATTTTAACTGTGAATCTTTTACTCCGGTATATCTAAGAAGCTGTCCAGCGTTTCCATTGGACAGCGACATTTCCACTCCCGCACATACATAATTTAATTACATTTCAACCAGTTCAGAAACTTCTAGTGATCCGTTGATTTCTAGGAAGGGGCAAGACTTAGCCATTTCAAGTGCTGCATCCATAGACCCCGCCTCTACAACTGTGTACCCAGACATACTAACAGAGCTGCCTTCGGTGACACTTCCATCTGGTGATACTGTTTGGGTGCCTTTGAATGGATTCATTGGACTAATAGCTGCTGACCCCAATGCCCCTAACCACTCTTGATATTTTTTAAAATGGGCTTGGCCTTCCTCTGGTGTGGAAGGTTGGTCGCCGCCAATATAAGTAATTACATATTTAGTCATTTGCTCCTCCTCAATTAAAGTGTTGAAAGGTAGTCTTGAAGTTCATTTAGCCCACTACCCCAACCGTTTTCATGATCGGATCGAGTGGCTTCAAATACCTCTGCTTCCTTATCTGACGCGTCAATTGGCTGCCAAAATAAGGTGAGTCTAGTTGTATTGGTTTCAGTTTGTGCCAACTCTATCGTTGTGCGCATTTCTCTCGGCCAATTGGGATCTTTAGGGTGGGGTAAAATGTCGCCATGCTCATTAGAATTGTATTGACGAAATACGATGCGGGTAGGCTCAGATATCTCTTCATACTTAGTCAGTAACCACATTTCAAAACCATTTGGCGCGATCATTTTATGAAGTGTTTTCCCGTCGGGTTTAATGTCTGACTGCAGAAATTCGCATTTAAAACCTTTAAAAGGGAACTGCCAATTTTGAATATGTTCTACCTTTGTCCAGGCATCAAAAACTAGTTGAATTGGCGCGTTATATTCTCTGGTGAGAACTGTAGGCGCTATGACAAACTCCGATTCGTTCATCCTTTCTTCTCCGAGTTTTTTTGTATTTCCGTTAAGTAGTCATCAAGATTGTCTAGGTTATTTAACCAGTATTGTTGAAACTGGTTTACCCAATTTTGAATTTCTTTCAAAGGATTTGGGTTAACTCTGTAAACGCGAAAACGACCTTCTTTTCTTTCACTGACTAAGTTGACTTCTTTTAATACTGACAAGTGCTTTGAAACCATGGGTTGAGTCCAATTAAGTGCATCAACCAATTCATTTACCGACAACTCCTTGCCCGCTAAAGCATCTAACAACTGTCTCCGTTTCGGCTCGGCGACCGCGTTGAAAGGATCAAAGGTAGTTCGTGTTCTTGCCATGAATTAAATATATTCCAATATGGGAATATGTCAAATGAAAGTTTCATTTCTCACTCAAGCTGAAAGCATTCGGCAATTATTCAGTCATTTTCTAGAAACTGGCTGCAAAATTTTTTTGCACGAAAAAGGTTTCCTTAAAAAATTTTGCACTACGGAAGAGCGGATAAAAAAAGTCTTTTACTCCCTATTGGGTATTTCAATTTTGAACATTTATTTCGATTGCAAGCTTGTTGCTTTCGATCAATAAAGTCGATGAATACAGCCTTTAAGTTTGGAAAAAATTTTAGGAGGGGCGCGAAGAGTTGCCCTAATTAATTCAATAAAAAACTGAAAGGAAATAAAGATGGACTATCGTTCTCCGACGGAATTCGTAAAGCTCATGGTAGATTCTGGCGAGTCAAAAATTTTTATGGCGCCGAGAGATGTATTAATTCGAGCTGTAATGGCTGGTGGCATTTTAGCAATTGCTGTTGCGGTAGCAGTTACTACAGCAGTGCAAACTGGATTGCCAATTGTGGGTGCTTTGGTGTTTCCCGTTGGTTTCGCCATTCTTAATTTAATGGGTTTTGATTTACTCACTGGTGTATTTGCATTAGCGCCTCTCGCTGTTTTAGATAAAAGGGCTGGCGCCACTGCCGGCGGTGTATTTAAAAACTGGGGACTAGTGGCCCTGGGTAATTTTATTGGTGCATTCGGTGTTGCCATTCTAGTAACCATTGCTTGGACTATGGCTACGGCTACTGAGCCAGGTGCTGCTGGTCAAGCAATTGCCAAAGCTGCTGAGGCTCGTACTTTAGGTTTTAAAGAGTATGGTATGGCAGGAATGTTTACCGTATTTATCAAAGGCGTTATGTGTAACTGGATGGTGTCTCTTGGTGTAGTGGGTGCAATGTTGTCCCGTTCAGTGAGTGGCAAAGTGATTGCTATGTGGATGCCGATTTTTATTTTCTTTAGCTTGGTATTCGAACACGCGGTGGTAAATATGTTTTTGTTTCCACTGGGTATGATGATGGGCGCTGATATTACAGTTGCAGACTGGCTTATTTGGAATCAAATTCCAGTGACCTTAGGTAATTTAGTGGGAGGTCTATTGTTTACAGGTTTATCTTTATATACCACTCACTGGCGTACCGCGCCTTCACGTAAACAAGTAATTGATGACTCTGCTTTACTAGAGAGATAATTTCACCTCGTTAAAGGCGTTATCAGTTAGGCTTTTCACAAACCTAGCGATGACGCCTTACTTGGTTTTAATGCTAATACGGGTCTATTAGTTTAAAAGTTCATGATCTGGTGGTAGTTGCCTAGAAATCCACAAAGCCAGTTTATGTCTCATGTTTAATTCACTTTCTTGGCCTTTAGCCAAAGGTTGAATTAATTTATCTCTCACTAAAAGTCTGTAGATGAATGTAATTCTTTCTTTTTGAGAGTCAGTGGCTTCAAACTCACCGGCACCACGTTTCTCTACATAAATACTGCCTACTCTTAAGGCCTCAGTAACAAGTTTCTGCTCATTTTTTAACTTCTTCATGGTTTACTTCCCGAGCGCTAATCTAGTATCAAGCTTTGCCTGTTTTGTTGACTGATAAAACCACGTTCAGATTTCAGTGTCCATATCTCTAACCATGGTGATTGACTAAACCCACTAACACATCCACCCGATAATCTAAGCTTGATCCCATTAGTCAGGTGACTAAAATAGCGCCGTAATTTTAACCAGTATTCAGGACTACAGCATGCCTAAGGCCAGTGAAATTAAGAAAAACTCAGCAATAGAGTTTAATGGAAATACCTACTTCGTTAAGGACATTCAACGCTCTGTTCCGCAGGGTAGGGCTGGGGGGAGCATCTACAGAATGCGTATGTATGATGTTGTAACGGGAAACAAGATAGATGAAGCATTCAAAGACTCGGACATGCTAACTCTGGCTGATCTGACCAAGAGACCGGTGACTTTCTCGTATATGGATGGCGATGAGTTTGTTTTCATGAGTACTGAAGACTACACCCCTTATAACATCAATAAAGAGTCTATTGCCGAAGAAGCCCAATTCATAAATGAAAGTATTGAAGGCATGCAGGTTATTATTGTGAATGACCAGCCGGTTGCTTTAGACATGCCGACCACTGTTGAACTTGAGGTAGTGGAAACAGACCCATCAATAAAAGGGGCTTCTGCAACATCCAGAACCAAGCCCGCCACCTTATCAACAGGGGTGACAGTGCAGGTGCCTGAATATATTTCCACAGGCGATAAAATCAAAGTAAATATTGAAGAGAAGAAATTCTCTGGCCGTTCAGATTCATAATATTCTCGGCAGTTTAGACAAACAAGGCAGGGGGCAAATTGCCCCCTTTTTTGTTTTTCTCTTATAGAAACTGCTTATTCACTTCAGGTTGCGTTTGGTGATTAATGTAGTTCGATAGGGTTTTAATAGAAACAATTAGAATTAATTCCAAATAGTGTTTCTGTGTATAGCCCGCTTCAAAGAAAGCTGTCAAATCAGCCTCTGGTGTCCAGCCTTTGCTTTCCACAACGGACTTAACTGTATCAACCAGTGTTGCTATTTTAGCGTCAGCAACATCTTCATTATTCACAATTGCTTTTACTATGGCTTGGTCGGCTTTTACGCCTTTTGAAATGGCCGTGTGGGCAGCTGTACAGAATTTGCAATCGTTCAATACGCTAACTGCAAGCAAAGCATATTGCTGTTCCTGGGGGGTAAAAGACGTTTCTGACAGTAGTTCGGTTAGTTGAGCATAAGCTTTAATGGTGACCGGCGCTTCGGCCATGTAAGCAAACAAATTGGGTACAAAACCATACTTCTCATTTAGCCCATTTAAAATGTCTTTTGACTCGCCAGTAGCGGTTTCTAACGTGTGAAATGTAAATTGTGACATGATGATTCTCCTTGGTTTGAAAGATGATGCTCTTTAATAGAGTGAGAACATTGTATGTCTGAATTTCTGTATCTTTAAGTCTTAAAGGTTCACTTAAAATGCTACATAGTACATAATTGCTCAAATAAGAGATTGATTGGAGCTGACATGCTTACAGATGTTTTGGGCCTATTTAGGCTTAATGCCAAGGTTTACCACAACGCCAAAGTGTGTGGTAACTGGGAGATTAATGAACATGAAATAGGTCAAACCTGCTTTCATATGCCGGTGGAAGGTGCTTGTAAGTTATCTGTTAAAGGTTACAAAGAGGATAACCTAGGGTCTGGTGACCTGGTTATTTTCCCTCATGAATTGCCTCACAGTATGTGTCCCATCACACCCTTAGAAGGCAAGCAAGAACACTTGGCTTATTCGGATGCCGAAGGACGGGAAGGGACTGGGTTAATTTGTGGTCGAATTAACTTTAAACACACAGGGTGTCACCTATTACTTAAAGCCTTACCGGAATTTATCATACTGCGACAGCAAGATACTCAGGATTGGTTGCAGCCAGTGCTGCAATTAATAAAAGAAGAAAGCTATCGATCTGACGACACCAGTTCTCTTGTGCTTGATAGATTGTCAGAGCTGCTATTTGTTTATGCGCTAAGAAGCTATATTGAAAAAGAGCCAGACAAAACCGGGGTGTTGGCTCTTTATGCTAACCAGCAACTGGAACTAGCGGTTAAGGCTATGCACCAAAAGCCAAACCATGATTGGACGGTGGATACTTTAGCCCAAGCAGCGCTGATGTCGCGAACCAAGTTTGCCAATTTATTTCGTAAAACCTGCGGTTGGACTCCAATGCAATATTTAACCTGGTGGCGTATGCAGTTGGCCTGGAACTTCCTAAGCGATGGCGAGTCGATCGCTGAAGTATCTGAAAAGGTGGGTTATAAATCAGAGTCTGCATTTTCAAAGGTATTTAAAAATGAGTTTGGTGAGTCAGCTGGAACGGTTAAGCGTGGAAAAAACAAGAAGGAATTGGTGACCATTTAATTACCCGGTACTCACTAAAATTTGCTTTGCACTTCCATTGCCCAGTAACTGAAGTTATTTAGAGGCTCCCTAGGTGTTTGAGCTCAACAGTACCAGTAGCCCTATGATGAAAAATATCGGCCAAGAAAAGTGCTTACCCCGTGAGCCTGCAATACTGACTATAAAGTGAAACATAAAAGTCAGCCCAATTGTATTTCCAACAAAAGCTTTACCCACACTCAAGTTTGGTAGATAAACAATAATTGTTGCGAAACCGAACCAGGCAATTGACGTGATATGCCATGCAAACCGTAATGTATTTTTCGTGAAATCGGTGCCTCCGAGGAGTGCAGGCAAAGTGTGCTTTTTAAATAGTCTAATCAATATGTATTTTTCGCCAAGGTAGGAATGGGCGATGGCGATACCAATTAGAAGCGTTGCTGCAATATAAAGCAAATAGTCCATGTTGATGTTTGGCTAATACTGGTGAAACTGATGGGCTATATTAACAGGGTTTGTTCCACAGTAGGGAGCAAAAAAATCGGCGGGTATATGGGTCTAATAAAAAAGAGTGGTCTTATGACCACTCAAAAGAAGGAATAATTAATTAATATTAATTATTCGCTGCTAGAAGTGCCATCGAAGTTCTCAATACCGTCAAAAGTATCTGCTCCTCCGAAGCCTTGAAAAATTTTCATGAGAAATTCATTGAACAAATTTCGAGCTGGTTCAACACCTTCAGTTGTTGTATCAGGTACATCGCCAAAAATATCTAATCCTTGATCACTGAAGTTCCAGTCTTGGTAATCAGGGTCTGAGCCAGTGTTGTGAATGGTTTCTTCACCAAAGATATTAATTATTTGTTCCCGTCCAACCGTTACATCACCGTTAATACTTACGCCTGCTTCTTCACGAACAGAATGTACATGTGGGTCTACTGTGATGTCTTCATGCTCTGGAGTACAGCCATCGGTAACAACGGAAATACTAGTAAAGCCTGCACCACCATTTACATTGGTGGATTCAGACATGCAAATGCTGCGTGTTTCTTCACCTTCTTTATCTACAATCGCACGCCATGCCGTGTACTGAACATTCTCTTCTTTGAAGTATTCACCAGTGATGTCATGGCTATCGCCCATGGTTGACGTATAAACAGATCTAAATACAGCCATGGTGATGGTATCTGTAATCTGATGATTTAAGCCAACGAATTTCTGGGAAGTGGGTTCTTTTGAAACTCTTTCATAACCTTGCTGAACATTCGAAATAAAGTTATCGAAAGTTGTTTTAACACGAATGGATTCACCTTCAGCTAAATCTCTGCGGATAACGATTTCTGCAGTTGGCTTATAAATAGCGACGTACAAAGACTCATTAATTTGAACCATTTCTACAGTTCTATAGTCTTCCAACGGTTTGAAGCTTATAGAGTCTTCTTCGTTAGCACTGATTATCTCGCCCATCATTTTGGCTAGTCTGGACTGCACATTGCTAGTTTTAGCGTTTAGAAACGCATAACCCAAACCATAGACTTCTGAAAATGTTACGCCAATTGACTGGCCTTCATTTTCAAAAAACATTTCCAATGCTCGTTCTTCTCCAAACTCTAACATCGTTTGACTGAACGCTAGCTCTTCATAACATGGGTTGTAATCCACACACTGAAGTGTTGGGATTAGTTCTTGTGACATACCCAATGATGGTAATACTAGCCCTGTTGCTAACGCTAATACTTTGAGTGGTGCTTTCATTTCTTTGTACTCATTAAATTGAAAAGTGAAATCCTTGTTCAGCATTATTTCTTCCGAACATGATTATTTAATCATGCGAGATATTTACATTTAACTACCCGTGTTAACTTTTGTTCAATACTGGGCGAGGACTCACGGGAAAAATGTGAGAAAAAACGTTAATTAACGAATAGTTTCAATTAGTGACGTAGAGAGGCTAAATGTGTACAGGGTTCAGTTTTCAAAACTGGTGTGCATTGTTCACAAGAAAAGAGATTAAGTTTTAGCAGTTTTTTATTCGGTAGGTGTCATTAAAATATGACCGTGGTGATTAATACTCATATTTTTCCAGCGTAGCTGCGTATTTCTCAAGTCGCTTATGTAAAAAAATATGTGCAGTTTCTTGAAGTACAATTTTGTGCTGTACCTTGTTTTCTAAATACTTTGGATCGTTCATATCAATGGCGAAGGTAGGCGAATAAAATTTTTGAATCCTCCCAGCGTAGAGCAATGTCAGTAGTTGATCCTCACGTTCTGCAAGAATACAGTTGGCGTTTTCACAGAACTCAGAATAGCTAGCAGAGCCTCGCCGTATTCCGATCAGTAGTGAGTCAGCACTTGCTTCAATATTTTCGATATAAAACTCTGATATCGAATACTGGGTTACTGGTGCTGAAATCATTATGGTATCTGGAACCACTGCGTCAACATCTGCCAGCCTGCTGCGTATTACGCCATCTACTTGGCCAAGTTTCATGTCCCGTAGGGTTCTTTTTGAAGGGAGGTAAACGAACGACACACGAACATCATGTTCTTTCATCATTAAGTCATTGAGTTTGGTGAGCATGTTACTCAACAGAGCCTCACCATTACCAAACTGTGGCACAGCTAAGCGAAGCTCTTCACTATTGACAAATCCATGCCAAAAAAATAACCCGATAAATCCCAGTACTTTAAATATTCGAGACTTCATAAAACATGACCTAAGCATTTTTCTGATTCGCGCTACGACATTTTTCAATGACTCGTGTCCACAAGCTTGCGATATTAATGTCTTGTTTTCAAACTTATGTACTGAAATTCTGACGCCATAATGAGAGCTATAAGTGTTTTATTGGTATTTACTCTCAGTCCACTTAGTTAAGTCTGCCAGAAACAAAAAAGCCAGTTGATTGCTCAACTGACTTTAGTAAAGAAATTAAAAGATATTAGTACTGTTTTTTAAGCTTATTCAGTCCTAAACCCGCATTTCTATGCCGGCTGATCTCATGGTTTCTTTAGCTTCCTGTATGGTGTATTCCTGGAAGTGGAAAATAGAGGCTGCGAGAACCGCGTCAGCACCTCCTTCCTTTACACCGTCAGTAAGGTGGTCAAGGGTTCCAACGCCACCGGATGCGATGACTGGAATATTAACCGCATCCGAAATTCGTCTGGTTAGATCATTATCGAAACCGTTTTTGGTTCCGTCTCTGTCCATGGAGGTAAGAAGAATTTCACCCGCTCCAAAGCTCTCCATTTTTATTGCCCACTCAATGGCATCTATGCCTGTTTCTTTCCGTCCACCATGGGTGAATATTTCCCATTTTTCTGGACCAACGTTTTTTGCGTCAATAGCGACAACAATGCATTGAGCTCCAAATTTTTGAGAGGCTTCTTTGACAAACTCTGGTCGAAATACCGCAGCGGAGTTAATTGATACTTTATCGGCGCCAGCGTTTAACATTCTTCGAATGTCTTCGAGCTCGCGAATACCACCACCAATGGTAAGTGGAATAAACACTTCGCCCGCTATGGCTTCAACTGTGTGAACCATGGTGTCACGATTTTCGTGGGTGGCAGTAATGTCAAGCATACAGATTTCGTCGGCACCCTCTGTGTTGTAACGTCGTGCCACCTCTACTGGGTCACCCGCATCACGAATGCCGACAAAGTTCACGCCTTTAACAACTCGGCCGTTGTCCACGTCTAAGCAGGGAATAATTCGTTTTGCCAACGCCATAATTAATCTGCCTCGTTTTCAGCTTCATCGCAGTAAGTTTGAGCTTCGGCAACATCCAAAGTGCCTTCATAAATAGCTCTACCTGTAATAGCGCCCATGATGCCTTGATGAGATACCGCTTGAAGTTCGCGAATGTCTTGCATGTTAGTCACACCACCGGACGCAATAATAGGAATGCCAGTGTGAGCCATTTCCAAGGTTTGTTCGACGTTCACTCCTTGCATCATTCCGTCACGAGCAATGTCTGTGTACACAATGGATGTCACACCATCGTCAGCAAATTGTTTCGCGAGATCCGTTGCTTTTACAGAAGACACTTCTGCCCAGCCGTCTGTTGCAACCATGCCGTCTTTTGCATCTATACCCACGATGATATGACCAGGAAAAGCTGCGCAGGCCTCTTTTACAAACTCAGGTTCTTTAACGGCCTTGGTTCCAATGATGCAGTAATTCACACCTGCTTCAATGTAGGCGTTAATGGTTTCAAGTGAGCGGATTCCACCCCCAATTTGAATGGGCAGTTCCGGATATTTTGAAGAAATGGCGGTCACGATTTCGCCATTGATCGGTTTACCTTCGAAGGCACCATTCAAATCAACAAGATGTAAACGACGGCAGCCTGCATCTACCCATTTTGCGGCCATCTCAACCGGGTCGTCACTAAAGACTGTCGAGTCTTCCATCAGGCCTTGTTTCAGTCTTACGCATTGACCATCTTTTAAATCAATTGCTGGAATAATTAACATGTTTAAAATCTCTAATTCTTAAATTCTTGTCGTAGATTGAAATAAACCGCTGTAATGGCATTCAGAAAACTATTAAATGCTTAGCTTAAACCACCATCCCAATCCAAAAAGTTTTTCAGTAATTGCAGTCCAGCATCCGCTGATTTTTCAGGGTGAAATTGAGTGGCCACGATATTGTCTCTGGCAACCACCGCGTCGAAAGGATGGCCATAAGTACAAGAGCCAATGGACTGAGCTTGATTAGCCAGTTCTACATAGTAGCTATGAACAAAATAAAAACGTTCGCCATCGGCAATGTTATTCCAGATGGGGTGGTCTTCCCTCTGGTAAACATTGTTCCATCCCATATGGGGCACTTTTAAGTGCTCACCTTGTTCATCTCTTAAGTCTGTACCAAAGTAACGTACTTCACCTTCGAAAATGCCCATGCAGTGAACGCCATCATTTTCTTCCGAGAAGTTCAGCATGGTTTGCATGCCGATACAGATGCCCATAACAGGTTTGGTTTTTATTGCTTGAGAAATAACGGCGTCTATACCGAGCCTTTTGATTTCACCCATGCAATCACGAATGGCTCCCACTCCAGGAACAATAACGTGGTCGCATTCTAGAATTTCATCTTTGTTTGCACTCACAATTACTTTGGTTTCCGGGCTAACGTGTTGCAGTGCTTTGGCTGCGGAGTGGAGGTTACCCATACCATAGTCTATGACTGCTACCGAACGGCTGGTCATTGTTGTTTCCTATAAAAACAATTGAGCCCCAAAGGGTGTGGGGCTAAGAAAATTAAAGTGTGCCTTTTGTAGAAGGGGTAATGCCTTCCATTCTTGGATCTGGACTGATCGCCATACGCAATGCTCGACCAAAGGCTTTAAAAATAGTTTCAGCCTGATGGTGGCTGTTTTTGCCCCGCAAATTATCTATGTGCAGGGTAACCAAGGCGTGGTTAACAAAGCCTTGGAAAAACTCTGAAAACAAGTCGACGTCAAAATCGCCAATGCGCTCTCTGGTGTATTCAACATGGTATTCCAAACCAGGGCGACCTGATAAGTCCAAAACCACTCTAGACAGCGCTTCATCTAGGGGAACATAGGCGTGGCCGTATCGAACAATGCCTTTTTTATCTCCTAAAGCCTCTTTAAACGCCATTCCCAGAGTAATACCCAAATCTTCTGCACTGTGGTGATCATCAATGTGGTTGTCGCCTTTGCATTGAATGTCGAGGTCGATCATGCCGTGCCGAGCAATCTGATCCAGCATGTGTTCTAGAAATGGCATGTCAGTGTTGAATCGCGAGGCACCTTTGCCGTCTAAGTCGATGCTGACTTTTATCTGGGTTTCGTTGGTATTGCGTTCCACCTTTGCGGTGCGAGCCATGGATGTGTTCCTAAATGTTAATTGAGTGTTCTAGTGAGTCATAACAGGGGCGCGATTATAACTGTGACCGGCTAAAAGCGGAAATCTGAGGCTGTATTTAAAGAAAATAAATGTGCCTTTTTAACCAAAATCACTGAGGTTCATAACCCTGAGATTTTAAAAAGGGAGTGGTTACAAATACAAACCAAATGACTCATATCCATGCTGAGTACAAGGGAAAAAGTTGTCTAGTCTCAGGAGACCTATACAAAAAATGCCTGGAGACAACCATGCAATTGAAATTACTAATGACAGCTTTTCTTGCCTTAACACTTGCCGCCTGCGGAGGCTCTAGTAGCGATAGTGACGGTGATTCTGGTGGTGGCGATTCAGGCGGTGGAGATAGTGGTTCGACCGAAACCGTAGTCCTGACAGGTGCGGTGGCTATGCCCGAACAAATGGAATTAGTGGGTGCCAGCGAGGGTACCTCAGCAGCCCCAATTGATGTCTCATCTCTACCTTCAGAATCAGATTACATAACAGCTCGTCAAAACATTTATGTCGAGCTGGAAGCAACTAGACCCATTTCATTTATTGACGACCTCCT
This sequence comes from Gynuella sp., assembly GCA_028282465.1. Classification (GTDB taxonomy): domain Bacteria; phylum Pseudomonadota; class Gammaproteobacteria; order Pseudomonadales; family Natronospirillaceae; genus JANQHX01. Next base: position 35,626 of record JANQHX010000052.1, on the reverse strand, counting down.
ATGTTTCACTAATCAGACCAAGCCATTGGCCATGTTGGGCGAAGGCCCTTACTTGGCTTGGAATAATGCCGGTCGCTGCTTCGAAGAAGACGGTGACGGTGGAGACGACGATGGCAATGACAATAATATCGTTAGTTATGTGAATGTTGTGGCTAATTCTACTGGTGGTGGTGAAGACCCCATGACAGTAAGAGCTTGGATAGAAGATTATGCCGGTGATTCAGGCAGTGATGGTGGCCCAGGTACTATTTTGATGATGGGCGAAGTTACCCAGGTACCATCCGAAGAAAACCCATATGGCGTTTTTAGCCTGGCTTATGGGTTATTGCCTAGTCTTGAATCAACAGAGGCCGACAGCCTCGGAAAAGGGCAGGTGTCGGCCCAAGGTGGCGAAAACGGTGATGCTAGCTTCACTTTGTATCAACAGGAAATGTGGAGTGACAATGGTTTAGAAATTGAGTGTGACATCACTGCCAGTGTGGACTACAACGAAACCACTCAAACCGGTGTGGCCAGAACAGGCAGAGACTGTACTCCAGAAACGCAATGGGATCCAAATAAGGTATATGCCTTAGCGGTGAATGAAAACTTTATTCACATGGCCGTAGCTGCCAGCAATTCAGAGCTTGATGCACAAACTTACGAAACTGAAGTGTGTCTGTCTCGGGATGATTTTGATGAAGTGGCCTGGAACTATGCGTTGTTTAATAAAGCGGATGGTTCTGAGGTTGAAATCAATTCCGGTTTCCCTGTCAAAGTTGACTATGACGGTGATGGTACTGGTTCAGATGCTAATGGCTTTGAAGGCTATGGTCATATTGGTTATTGGGGAGCTTGGCGTGACGACGGCCAAAACTTTGATGATGGCGAGATGGTTCAACAAGCCACCTATGATGATACGGTTGGGGAGAGTTATACCGTTAGAGTTTCACCAGGTCGTTTGGTTAGGAATTCCATTGAAACAGAAGCTTTGACTAACTTGGACGGAGTGGAATTTTACACCTGGATGCATGAAAGCCAGTACAGCATTGGCGATATCAATGAAGACATGGATACAGATGATGGCTTTGAGGTCGTGGTGGAAGTGAACGACGCAGACGATGGCTTCAATGTGGTTGCTTATGTGGTTTGGGAGGAGCAAAACGGCGAATACATGCGCAATCAAACCACCTTAGCTAATCCTGTTGCTATTGTGTTGGCGTCTGATGAAACCCTGTATATGCACTCTAATCAATTGGGAGGCGACGCCCAGTTTACCCAAGGCTCTGACGCCATCCGCTTCTTTGGTCGTTCATATGTTAATGGTTCTGAAACCGGTACCGGCGAGCTGTTTGATTCTGCCACCAGCGTCACTCTTAAGTGTTTCGAGCGTTGTTTAGACGTAGGAGTGACCACCAATGATTTAGACCAAGAGCAAAATGCCTTTGTTGGCGACTCCTATGACACTGCACAAGATTACAGTTTTGCCCTGGCTGATTTGACCTTAAGAATTGCAACAGATTCTGTGGGTTTTGCGTCCAATGTGACCGAGCAGGACTTGCAGGGGGCCCAGTTCTGGAACTGGGGTATGCATTCAGGCCCAATGGTTAAAGACGGCGCGGCAACCAGCATCAGTGATTTCCACACCAAGCTGGGTGATGGAACCATCACCGAGTTTTATGTCTGGGAAACAGGGCCATTTGATTGGATGCAAGGCATTCGACTAGTCAATGCCAGTGATGAAGTGGTTACTTTCGATGCACCCATTGCATTTAAATACACTCACGCCACGGCAAATGATCGTAATGGAGATTCAGCAGCAGATGGTCAAACCTTCCTGTTGGAATACGGTGGCTACGGCAATCTTTGGGGACTCCCCTGGGTTGAGGATCAAGAGTCAGGTCACTATTACCCTCTCATTCGTGGTATCGCTGACGCTGTTGAAATGGGGCCAAATGATATTTACATAGTGAAGGCCTTAGATATTGAGCAGAAAATGTCATCAGCATCTTCAGCACACGCGCCAGACTCAGCTGAGGCGTTGGCCTTTTGTTCAGATATTGCGTTAGGTACTCCGTCTCAAGCCGTACCTAGCGACATTACCTTAGATGTATTTAATATCGGCACCATGCCAGACGTGACTGATCAAGCTCCATCCGTTGTGGACGGTGAATTGGTAAATGAAGACTAAAATAGACTTCCTTTAACCACTAAAATGGTAGTTATAATAGACAGGGTTTCAGCATTGAAACCCTGTTTTATTTTGAGCGCCTATTAACTAGGCCACCTATAAAAACAACAAAAATGGCTGACTAAAGGAGTGAAATAATGCCGGTATCCATCGAAACCATCAAAAGTCCTGAGCAGCAGGATTACGATGATTTGCTGAAAGTCTATCAGGATGCCCCAAACTGGATGTTAAAGGAGCGAACGCCAGAAGAGTTGCTAGCAGAGTTGCTGGACGAGAAAAATTACATCTTAAAAGCCGCTCGTTTTAATGACCGTCTTTTAGGTGCCTTAAGCTTGAGAATCCAAAAGCCAGGTCTACGTGTTGAACACCTTGTGGTTAGGAAAGTGACCCGGCGAAGAGGGGTTGCATCTAGATTACTTGAGAGTGTCATTTCCGTTGAAGAGCGTCCTTTAAAGTTTAAGGTGGTACAAAATACCACCACAGATCTGCTGCTAGATAAAATGGGTTGGGTTAAAAAAGACAAGCAAGACGATGGTCGTTATTTATGGGTCGTCGAATAAAGCTTTAAGTATTCAGAACCTCTTGCACTCGATGCCTGATAATGGGTAATTGATCCTTTTCAAACCAATGGTTGGTTTTTAACCAAAGTCGGTTTCTAGGAGATGGGTGAGGTAAGGGGATCTGATTGCCTTTTTTCATATTCCATAACTTCAGATTATTTGCCATCGAATCCTTTCTAAATTCCTCGAGATAGTACTTTTGAGCATAACTGCCGACTAAGAGCGTTAACTTAAGCGCTGGCAGCAGATTTAACATGGGCTTATGCCAAAGTGGCGCGCATTCCTTTCTTGGTGGCAAATCACCACTTTTGCCCTTTCCCGGGTAGCAAAAACCCATGGGCATGATGGCGATTTGGTTTTGGTCATAAAACTGATCTTTTGCTAACCCTAGCCACTCACGCAATAAATCCCCAGACGGGTCATTCCATGGAATACCCGTCTCATGAACTTTTCTTCCTGGAGCTTGACCAATTATTAACAATTTGGCGCGCTGACTTGCGCGCACAACCGGGTTAGGCTGGTGGCTTAGCATAGGTGCACATACCCGGCAATTAGAGATGTTTTCTTTAAGTTCAATCAGTGTGAAATCTGTGCTCAACTTTGCCTCCTGTTAGTGCGTCATTTTGGGTCTTTTGGTCTTTTTTGGTGCTTTTGGTTGTTGGGTGTGACTAACCATGGCACAAATAATGGGCAATATCAGGGCCTTCTAATGGTCTAGATATTGCGTAGATTAACCTTATATTTCAAACAGTTAGGTGCCAGGGTTGGAACAGACTGAGGTTTTACAACAGATTTTGGACAATCAATGCACTGCTGTAGTGCTATTAGATCCAGATCATAAGGTGCGTTTTCTCAACACCGCTGCTGAACTGCTGTTCGCCCGGAGTGGCGATCGAATAGAGGGCTTCGCCCTAAGTGACCTGTTTGATGACCTAACAGAAGACAATGTTTTCGATCTGATTAGACGTCCCAACTCTCCCTTTACCCAGCGCGAGGCACGCTGGCGGCTACCCAACGACCCTGAACCCATCACTGTAGATTATATGGTGAGTCCCATGGTGATGGAAAACGAGTCTTGGCGGCTACTGGAAATTCAGCATATTGATCGGTTAAAGCGCATCAGTCGAGACGAAGAAGTCATGGCTAAGCATGAAACCACTCGACATCTAGTTCGTGGTGTAGCCCATGAAATTAAAAACCCTTTAGGTGGAATCAGAGGCGCTGCTCAGCTATTGGCACGAGAGTTGCCGAATGAAGATCTACAAGACTACACCAGTGTGATCATTGAAGAAGCTGATCGCCTGCGCAACTTGGTAGATCGCATGCTGGGATCCAGCAAGCTACCTACTAGAGAAGCCACGAATATTCACCATGTTCTGGAAAGAGTGTACAACCTAGTTAAGGTTGAAACTGGACGTAAAGTAAGAATTGTTTTGGACTACGATCCCAGTATCCCAGACTTTCCAGCGGATCAGGAACAGTTAATTCAGGCGCTTCTCAATATTGTGCGCAACGCAATGGAAGCTTTATTAGAGTCGGAAAATGGTGGCGGGCAAATTATTTTAAAAACTCGCATCATTCGCCAAATGACGATTGGATATAAGCGTCACAAACTGGTGAGTAAAACAGAAATTATTGATAACGGGCCGGGCATTCCACCGGAGATGTTGGGAAATATTTTTTATCCAATGATTAGTGGAAGAGCTAACGGCACTGGGCTAGGGCTGTCAATTGCGCAGCAAATCGTCAATCAGCATAACGGCATGATTGAATGTTCTAGCCAACCAGGTGAAACCCGTTTTGGTGTACTGATACCGTTGGGAGACAACGAATGATTCCGGATAGTCGCGTTTGGGTTGTTGATGATGATCGCTCAATTCGCTGGGTACTAGAAAAAGCTTTAGAAAAAGAATCTATAAATTGCCGCAGTTTTTCTGATGGCGAATCTTTGTTGAATGTTTTAAGCAGAGAGCGGCCAGACGCGATCATTAGTGATGTACGTATGGAAGGTTTAGATGGCCTTGAATTAATGGATCGCATTCATACCCGTTTTCCAGATTTACCTGTCATTATCATGACTGCGCACTCTGATTTAGACAGCGCCGTCGCTTCATTTCAAGGGGGTGCCTTTGAGTACCTGCCTAAACCATTTGACGTAGATGAAGCTGTGGCCCTTGCAAAAAGGGCTATAGAACATGCTCGTGAAAAAGAAGCCGCTGAAGTGGTTACTACCAAAGAGCATGAAACTGAAATTATTGGTGAAGCACCTGCCATGCAGGAAGTGTTTCGTGCCATTGGTCGACTCAGTCAGTCGAACATAACCGTTCTAATCAATGGTGAGTCAGGCACAGGTAAAGAATTGGTTGCCAACGCATTGCATAAACACAGCCCTCGTCGAGAGCATCCGTTTATTGCTTTAAACATGGCGGCCATTCCGAAAGATTTAATTGAGTCGGAATTATTTGGTCACGAAAAGGGCGCCTTTACCGGTGCGGGCAATCAACGCCAAGGTCGCTTTGAACAAGCCAATGGCGGTACCTTATTCTTGGATGAAATTGGTGACATGCCGATGGACACCCAAACCCGTCTATTGCGTGTACTAGCAGATGGCGAGTTCTATAGAGTGGGTGGTCACACTGCAGTAAAAGTCGATGTCAGAATTATTGCGGCAACCCACCAAAACTTAGAAAACTTAGTTAAGGCTGGCAGCTTCCGTGAGGATTTATTTCATCGCTTAAATGTCATTAGAATCCACATTCCTAAATTGGCTGACAGGAAAGAAGATATTCCGAAGCTGTTAGGGCATTTTCTAAAAAATGCAGCAGAAGAATTAGATGTAGAACCTAAAATCTTGCGTCCGGAAACTGAAGAATTCTTAAGTCGCTTAAGTTGGCCAGGAAATGTAAGGCAGCTCGAAAACACCTGCCGCTGGATTACAGTGATGGCGTCCGGTAGGGAAGTGCATATCGGTGACTTACCTCCAGAGCTTATGGAAAATTCAGAAGCAGGTTCTCCATCATTAGACTGGGAGCAGTCTTTGAGAAATTGGGCTGACTCAGAATTAAGTCGTGGAACCAAGGGTGTTTTAGACTTGGCAGTTCCGAAGTTCGAAAAAGTTATGATTGAAACTGCGTTGAAGCACACTGCGGGTCGAAAACGTGATGCATCCATTTTACTGGGTTGGGGCCGTAATACCCTGACACGGAAAATTAAAGAGCTAGGTATGGAAGCCAGCTCCAAGGACGATGATGAAGAAGTTACTGAGGAATCACAGTAATTTAAGGATTACAAAAGGACTTCCAAGGATGGTAGAAAAAACCGAAGCTCGTGCTTCGGTTTTTTTTGCTTTGACCTTAGCCATTTTTCATAGAGCAATGAAAGCTATCGATAATTGGGCCTAATATAAATAACGGGCCCGTTTCCTTCATAAATTCCAAATGTGGCTGTACCGGCAGGTGCATCTGGTGATGGAACCCCAACATCTTCAAAGTAATCATAGAAAAGATAATTGGGTAAAGAATTCCCTTGCACGGTCACCCTACCAGTGTTTTCACTGCCATTATCTCTCAAGAGAACAGTGCCGGTTCCGTTATTGAAACCCGTTACTGATTGTATTGTTTTATCTCCCGCGCTTAATCCATCTCCCCAATTAATCAGATTGAACTGTCCAGAGGTTATAGATGTACAATTGTCTCCAGAATGAACTTGCCAGTTGTTGCCGTTCCAGATTTGAACGTAAATAGGAACAGCTAAGTCTTTTGTTTCCGGGCCGTAAGTGTTTTCAATAAGTATTCTTCCGTATTTGATGTTGGCTCCGGTAATACCTGTGATATCCGCGTCTAAGCAACTCCCTCCACTATTCAGTTGATAACAAGTTGAGTCAGTATCTGTTAGCAAGCTTGCGTTAAGAGTTAAATCAATCACCGCAGTAAACTCTTCGTCTGAATCTATTGAATCACCAGTGACTTCTACAATAGGTACCAGTGCTTTGGTAAATTGAAAACTACCCGAAAGCGAAAGTTCTGCTTCATTGGGATTCGCACCGCTATCTGCCCAATTAAAGTTAATTCCTGAAGCTGACAGCCCTCCACTGCCTGCATTTGATTCATTAGTTAAACTGTACTCACCTGCTTTAGGGCCACTGCTAAATTTGTTAAATGCACCCACATAGTTTTGAATATCGTTTCCCAAAATGTCTTTTGGTTGTAAACCCAGTAAAACAGAATCGTCCATGCCAAAAGGCTGTCCTTGATAGGTAGTGTTACAACTAACGCTGGCGTCAGCGAAAGATGGTGTACCAGGGTTCAGAGAGAAGTAATAAGGGGTAAAGCGTCCAATTTCGGTAGTGCCTGTAACTGTTAAACCTGAGATACCTAGATATTCAGTTAATAATGGGCTGATGTTCACAATGCCCACTTCATTCCAAGCCAAGCCGTCATTAGTTGTATAGGTAATTTGTCCGTCATTAACTGTGCCATTTATTGCAGAGCCGGAGGGCTGTGAGATAGAGCCTGGGTTGCCGCTAGAGGGTTCAGAAAGGGAAGACGAAAATGAAAGATTAGCTAACGTATTTTCGTTTCCGAAGTTATAGGTTGTGTCTCCCAAGCTGTTTTGAGCTTCCACTGTCACATTAAATCGTTCACCCGCTTTTTTAAATGCCGGTGTGTCAGATTTAGTTCCGGCAATGGCGGGTGCGCTGACTGCCGTTAACACTAGCTGAGCAGGAACAGATACAATGTCGACGCTACCTTCAACGAAGTTGCCCGTTTTATTACCCTCCGCATCACGTAAATCATGTCTTGCTTTTAATTGAATACTACCTACGTCTGTATAGTTTAAATCAGCCAATGAAGCTGTGCTGTTGCTAGAAAACCTAATGTTGTGGGTACTCCACTCACTACCCAATACCTGATTTTGAAGGTTGGCAATATTGTGGTTGTTGCTGTTGTTGGTAAATTGAACCTGAGTGCTGGGTGAGCTTATGCAGCTTGACGGGTTTAAACATTCTGAACTGAATTCCATTTCAACATCTGCATTGTTTTCGAAAACGTAAACACATTCTCCTGTTGTTGGGTCAGTGTCTATGACTCGAATATATACGTCATGGTTAGCTCCAGAAGTAAGATACTCTATAGACGAAGAGCCAGATGCCACTTCATTGTCGTCTCCATCTAACCAAACAACTGCAGCACTTGAGAAAGTTAAATTATCATCATAGGAAGAATCTTCACTAGCTGGAATCAGCGGATCGTTAACATTAATGTTGACCGTGTTTGTATCTGTATAACTCAAATCGAGAATGACTTGACCTTGGTCTGATGCTGCAAATTGATAGCTGGCTGTACCGTCGTTTGCTGTTCCATTATTTAATACGCCATTACCGCTATTGATTGACCAATCGCCAGCACTTGAACCAGAGCTAGAGACGGTAATAGTTAAATCAATGGTGCCGGTATAAGTTGTTTCAATATTTCCTGCTGAATCGTGTGCGGTGATTGTGATCGGCTCTGGCTGACAATGCAGGCCGCTGCCATTGTGCGAAATTCGAAAATCCGAAACAGCGGGAACACATGGAGTGAACGCATTGTATTCTGACAGCACTTCTGCATCACTTAAGGCGTAATCAAAACCTTTCACTTCTTCAAGTAAGCCTTGCCATGAATTAAGCTGCCCACTTCCCTGAATACCATTGCTGTCACCAATAATGATGCTGGGTAAATCATATAGGTCGTCAGTAGCTCCAATTAAGCTTTGAGTTTTGTCCAGTACACCATTAACGTATATTCTGGCTTCCTTATTAGGGAGATCCCAAACAAATGCGACGTGAGCCCAGGTTTTTTCTGCGAAGGTGTAGAAACTATCAGTTTTAAAGTCGAATTCAGTACCCGCACTGTCGGTTAAAATAAATCTTGGTTTTCCCTCTGCTCGCACGACTGCGTAAAACTCAGCGGCAGATGAATAGCTTGCGTGAAATAAGTTTCTGCCATTGGGCATGCTTCCCCAGGCTTCATCATTTGAATAAGTCCACATCATGATAGTGCCTGCGCCACCCAAGTCTCGATTTGGGCTTACACCAGTGGCAACCGCATTAATTGAAGTGTTAACAGTTTCAACATCGAAGTCTCCAGCTCGACAAGTACTTCCATACGCAACGGTGTCGACAGATCCTAAGCGTTGACCATTAAAACCATAACCAGATGAGTCAATAACTTCGTCTACATTACCTACCCATTGGGATTCATTAAATCGGTAGTGAAAGGTTGCGCTACCAGCACAAGGATGAGGCTCATCCATTAGTGCAAGAATTTCACTGGCATTGAGTGTTTCATTGAATACCTTTACTTCATCATAATTGCCTGCTGCAGATCGACCGGGAACTACGCTGTCATAAAAGGCGCCATTGTCTCCAACTCTGATGGTTAAGAAATTAGCCATCGAACCTATGCTACTTAAATTGCCAATGTTTCTGGCGTTGGCATTTGTGCGACCAGAATCGTTAACAGATAATGCACTTTGACCATTTAAAAACACTTCCATGGTTTCATTTGTGTAGCTCCAAACGATGGCAATATGGTTCCAAGTGCCGGCGGTTCTTAACCCAGGGTCAACCAGTAGATTAGATTCATAATATCTAAAATCTCTGTCTGAAGAGTCTTCTAAAGAAAACTCGAGGGCGCCGTTACTTCTAATACTTAAGTAAAAATATTTATCGTTAGCGCCACCAGTTTGCCCGGTACTGGCATCAATAACCGTTTTGGACTGTCCATCATTCCAGTCAGTGTCGGACTGAAACCAAAATGCGATCGTGCCATCCGTCCCTACTTGTGAATCCAAGTCAAGCCCCAGCTCTATACCTTCCTGCGTAGTGGAGTCAGTGTTTAGACTGACGCTACCGCCTCGACATAAATAACCATTAGCTATAGAAGTAGCCCCTCGACTTGTTCCATGTGAGTTATTGCCGCTGTTATCAAATACTTCCCCTGGAGAACCATTCCATAACGTTTCTTCGAACCAGTAGTCACCCACTTTATTACTGTCGCAGCTATGTGAAGCCGTGTAGTCCTGTAAAACTCGAGCTGCATTAATGGCTTGTTCATAAACTCTTACTTCATCAATGCGACCATCCAAAAATTCAGAGTTATTGTTAGAGCCTAAAGAGAACTGAAAATTAGAGTCATACATGGTTTCAGTAAAGTTATCTGCGGTTTCTTCAACACCGTCGATATAGATTTTTTGATCACCATTTTCAAAAGTAACAGCAATGTGATACCAAGTGTTTAGTTGCAATGTTTTGGTACTAGTAATGGTTCTATTATTACCTGAGCTGTCATACCACCATCTAAACTCAACTAAACCGGTATTGGTAATTCGAATGGAGCTTGAATCGCCTTTTTGATAAACCACATATCTCGATGTACCTACAGGAAGGTCTTCTAAATTGATCCAAAGTGAAACTGAAAATCCATTACTAACATCAAATAGACCAGCCGAAGATTCTATAACGGCATTGGTTCCATTGAATAATGCGCCATTGCAGACTTTGGCGGGATATTCTTCAGCAAAACCATTGGGTGCAAATAAATGGTTTCCGTTTCTTGTGAAGTCCTGTACTTCATTAGCAGAACCATTCCATCCGCCATCTTCGAATTGATAATATGCGGTGGGTTCTATCGGGCAGGGATGGGTGGCATTAAACAAAGTATCCACTTGATCTGATGTGAGCATCAAATCATAAGCATAAATCTCGTCTAGAATTCCGTTAATAGAACTCACTTCCCCATTGGAATCATTATTTCTGGCATCTCCAAAGGCGAGATTACGATAGGTACCAAGGGTATCTATATTAGTCCATGAACCAGAGTAGGGGCTGGTCGAAATAATTTCTTGAGCGTTATCTATATATAAAACTATTGATTCACTGGGTATGTCCCAGGTAAGCGTAATCATCTTCCACTCACTGCCAAACCCTGAGTTACTTCCTGTACGAGCGCCAATGCTATCGCCATCTGTATCTGTGAATCGAAAGTCCACTCGACCACTGCTGTCCAGCACTAACATAAAATATCCCGTAGAAGTTGACGCTTCCCAGAGCACCCTGTCAGTGCTGGAATCACTCCAGTTATTATTACTATTAAACCAGAGTGAAATCGTTCCTGTTTCTCCTAAATGGGTCGTTGGTTCTAGGGGCGTAATTAGGCCATATACTTCACCTGTTGAAGTGTTAGATGGTATATCTAATGCGTTACAGATATGTCCGTTGGTTGTGGCACTAGCATTCCCAAAAGTATAAGCATCAAAACCATTACCTGACTCATCTGGATAGTTTGCACCATTTACATAGTCAAGAGACCAATAGGCCACTGCAGAGGGGAATGGCTCTGGTGGGACATCAATAGGGCAATTGGACACTGCAGTTAAATCGGATAAATCAGAGGCTGAAAAAGTTATATTAGTATCAAAGCCGATGGTGACATTGCCATTAGATAATATTGCACCATTCATATTCAAAGCAGAGTTAGCAGTATCAATGATGACATTACTCCCAGACTCCGCGACAAGTACCGCATTAAAGGTAGTATCTGTATTATTGTTGTTATCGTTAACAACAAAAGCCACACCAGAGTAAATAAAAAATTGCATATCATTTATTGATGCGGCACTGGGGTTTATTTGAACTCCTTCAAGCAGACCGCCAGAACTACCAATATAAATTCTCACATCCGGTGAGTCAGCGATAAGAGTGATGTTTTGTGCCTGTGCTGCAAATTGACTAATATAATAGTTACCTTGACCAAATCTAACGGTTGCATTTTGTGCTATTTGTAGTGAATTAATATGATAGTCGCCGCTGTCAAAAGTGACTGTCTCTCCATCACCAATAGAGACCACATTGTATTCACCACTAGAAAAGGGGGCGTCCGTATGAGTTAGGTTTGTTGCTCCTGATGACGTTGGAAATACTGCTGGATCAAATGCGGGAATGTTTAAGGAGTTACCGAATCCGTTATTAACAATATTTCCTGATGGGTCAATTCCAACATTCCAAACATAGTTTCCAGGTGCAAGACTATTGCTGTTGAATGTTGAACTTAACCCAATTTGAAGGGTCTCGCCATGAACCACATAGTCTCCTGGCAAGAAGTTACAAACGGTTGAACCACCAGACTGACAAGTATCTACTCCAGTTAAGTCGGTTAGTTCCAGATTCGATAAAGTGAAATTCACATAATTTAATCCACCAAAGGTTAATGTCCCGTTAGTTAAAATAGCACCGTTAAAATCTATGCTGGCATTGTAGTTAAATTGAATATTAGAACCCGTAGCGCCTACAAAAGTAGCTACTAAATCCCCATTGGGATCAGAAGAATCATTAATATTAAAGGTATTATAAATATAGAATCTTAGGCCATCATGATTACCGCCGGAGTTAACTTGAATTTCTTCGCGTATGGTCCCGGTGTCGCGAATATAAATATTGACGGGTTCAGATAATACGTTAATCGTTATATCGTCGGCGTCTGCATCTAGGTTGCCAATATAATAATTGCCTGCTTGTAAATTCAGGGTAGATCTAAAATTTAGGTCTAAGGTTTCAATATAATAGTTTCCACCACTCAGCGTACCTTCCCGGTTATTATTCAGTAAAAACGTTCCATATGTTCCTGGAGCAACTGGGCTGTCGTTATGGTCTATATCTGAGCCAGGTGTGAAAGAAGGAAAAGAAGTAGGATCTAAGTCTGGAACCGTATAGCTGCTATCAACAGAAAAATTACCATTGTTATCCAGCGCATAATTATTGGTTTCAGACGGGGCTATCCAACCTAGGGAGTTGCCGTTCATACTGGGCTGAAACCAGAAGTCAATATCAAATGTGCTAGCGAAGATTGGATAATCGGAACTTAATGGGCCACAAACAGCGAGTGCGAATTGGGAAAACGTAGTCAGAAAAATCGCCAGTAGTTTTTTTAACATCTTATGGCTCTACCACCGCTGTCAGTTCTCGCCAAACGTATTCTGTATCGCCAATGACTCCAAATTCAGCAGATACTGAAATGCTAAATAATTCAATAGAGTCATTAAAACTTGTGTTATTGCAATTAACCGAGATGGTTAAATTTGAATATGCAGTGATCGAAATACTGGTGCCATTCATGGCGGTACAATTGATGCCGGCATTTACTGGATTTCTTATTTGATATATCGCCCACTCCATACCTGATGCAGCAGCTAGTTCTGCTCTGGTACCTAGCAAGGATAAAGTACTTGAAGTAATGGTTGTGCCGCTTAACCTTGACATAACTGCAATGGAAGCACCAATGACAACCACTAAGAATATGACAGCCACAAGTACGAACCCATGTTGTTTTTTAGGGAGCGTTAACAATGTGCACCTCCCTTAATAATTCAACGCGATTGTTATTGTCTTCCATGGTTAACCGGATATTAACGGTTGCAGTTCTAAAGCTTGAATTACCCGGTTGAAAATTAAAGGAGCAGCCTGTGACGTTTTCTGCGACCAGGGCGTTGTTATAAAATACGTTGCTTGATGAGCTCTCTAGAGTGCTTCGATCATTTACTTGAAGACTGCTTAGATCGTAGCCTTGATATCTGCGAATATCATTTAGTAGAAGATCGCAATGATAAGTTACTGCAAATTGAGAAAGATAAAAACGATGGCGAGGTGAACCTGAGCCACCCACATCAAATTGATGTGGCGTGCTTAATGTAATTCTATCGACACTGGTCAGGTCGCCACAGGTTACAATATCGCAATCAGAAATGGTGACGGTATTGCCTAACTCAGTAATAACTCCTTGGTGGTTACCACTGGCTACTGCATCTGCATACAGAGTGGTTGGGCTTGTATTGTATACAATGACGCGAGTATTTGAGTAATTAGTCATATCTCCTAAATGATTAAAACTATTATCCGCCCGCGAAGCCGTTAGCCCGTTGTCATCACCATCATTGCCTTCCCGATATCGGCCTGCTTCGAGTGCAGGCATAAATTCTATAGCAGTGTTACCTGTTGCCACCCGAATACTATTGGGCACCGAAGTTCTTAGTTCTCTTGCCATCAGGTCGAGCACTAGATTAGCCTGATCAATGATGACAGTTCGGCTCGTATTTTCGTTATATGCGGTAAAACTTCGGCTGAGTATTGGCCCGACCGTTACTGCTAAAATGCTGGTGATGACAATAACAATAATAAGTTCGACCAAGGTAAAGCCTAGCGATAGCTTTCTTATTTCTGCTGTTGCCATTAGAAATTGCCTCGATAGCCAGTGAGTATTACCGATTGACTATTTGGGTCTGTCACTTGTACATCAATTCTGATGGCATCCGCTGCAGTAATTCCATTGAGTTCATTACCTGAGTTCGGTGTAATGGTAACCTGAACCTGATAAGCAGAGAGTTCATTAATGGTTTGGTAAAACTGATCTCTTACGGTGTTGTCTAAGACTATGCCTTGATAGTCACAAACGTTGTCATAATCTGGTCTGGTATTGGCTGCTGGAGTACTGGCATCACAGACTAAACCTGTATCGGGATCTAAAAATGCTCTCGCTCGAATTTCTTCTAAATAACTTTGTGCGATGGCTAATGCCTGCGATCTAAGCATTGGGTCTGCTGAGCGGGAACTGAGGCTGGTGACACCAAAGAAAATACCACTCACAGCGACTCCTAAAATCACAATAGCAATGACCAGTTCCACGAGTGTGACACCCCGTTGTGCATTATTTTTCATTGCACATACCCGCTGTAGCCAAACAAAGTGAGTGATCGGTTACTATCTGAAGAAGACACTTGAATGACCACACTATCTAGAGTATTTCCAGAACTATTGTTAATGGTTCCCTGTGGTAGAAACTCGACGGTCAGTGGTAAGGTTACACCAGATAGTGAAACACTATTGGGTACAGAAACAATATAGGCTTGCGCATCTGAAGGGTGATTGATGTTGGTTGTATATAGAGGAGCAGAACTATTGGTACAGTTTTGATCCACGCTCAAGTCAGCTTGAATGGTAGATAGAGAAAACTGTACTCTGCAACCAGTTGCTCTTGAATATTTTTGTGCGTATTGCAATGAGGCTTTTAATTCATCATAAAAAAAACGTGCGTCATAAGTACTCTGGCTGAAAAACCGTGGAATTGCTGTTGCCGAAACAATACCTAGTAAAATAATTACCATGACCAGCTCAACTAGGGTAAATCCTTTTTGAAGTTTAGGATTTTGCGTCATATTAAAAATCTTTTAGGTTATAAATATATTTTAGACGCTATTTATATTGCTGAAATTTGTTTTTGATAGGCGTAAAAAAAGGGCGACAAGCGCCCTTTTTTCTAAATATCTACTTACGGTGCATTAGTTGCAGTTGCGGTGACCGTTGTATCACATTGGATCGAGGCTGATGAAGTAATATCAGTGATTTGACCTCTCACTATGGAGGGTGGTGTTCCTTCAGCATAACCAAAGCATTCGCTGCCTACAGCAGGAGTTTGGCCCGCCTCTGTATATACAACAGCAGTTGAACCAGTCGTGCCCCATATTGTGAAATCACTATTAGTAATCCCTGCAGCAGCAGATATCTGTGAATTAGAGCCATCTATAGCTGCTGCATAACCATTAACTAAGTCAATTGTGACTCCATCTAAAGATGCGGTCGTGCCGGAACTACCATTAGCTAAGAATGCAGCTCGAGTAATTGCTGAAGCCGATTTAACCGCAGCTACACCACCATCCATTGCTGCTTGACGAGCCTCTTGACTAAAATCAGCAAACCTTGGTAAAGCGAAGGCTGCCAAAATACCTAAGATCACGATGACCATGATCAATTCAATTAACGTGAAACCCTTTTGTGCCCTGCGCATTGTGTTAAACCTCTTGGCAATAAAATGAATACTTATTTTTGAGTTTAGTTAAGGTTTGAAAGCCTTCGTAAATGACTTTGTTATGTTTTGTTTCTGCTAGTATCAGAATTTCTTGAGAATTGCGTTATGACATTTGAGTTCAATAATGCACAAGTTATGTATTTACCGGGCTGCCGCTGATAAATCCCACATGGGTAAAAAGATGCCAAGTGCCAAGACTAATACCATGGCACCCATGAACACTAATAAAATAGGTTCAATCAGTTCGCTCATTCTTTTGAGGTCGTACTCCACTTCTTGTTCGTAAAAATCGGACACGTCATTTAACATCGCACTGACTTGGCCAGTCTCTTCACCCACAGCCAGCATTTGAATAATTAAAGAATTAAAAAGGCCAGAAGCTGCTGCGGTATTAACAAGTGTCTCTCCCCGTTCAATGTGTTCTTGCATCCCAATAACTTTAGAGCCTACCCAGTGGTTGCCAACGGTTCTTCCGCTGACGGCCAAGGCTTGTAATAGAGGAACCCCGGCATCCAACATCATGGCGAAGGGCCTAGTAAAGCGCCCAAGGATAATCCTTTCTAAAATTGAACCAATAATGGGTATCTTGAGTTTAATTCGATCCCAGTTCACCTTACCGGTTTCAGTATTTTTATATCGATAAAACCAACCTGCCACGGCAGCAGCTATCATAAAAATTAACCACCAGTAGTTCACTGTGAAATTAGAGGTAGCGATTAAAATTTTGGTAGGTAAAGGAAGTTCTGCACCTAATTGACTAAACACCTGAGAAAAACTGGGTATGACCAACCAATTAATGACTCCCATCGCCACCGTAATCGCACCAATTACCATGGTGGGGTAGCGCAGGGCAGATTTCATTTGCTTTTGGGTTTCTTTTTCTAATTCTAAATGGCCGATGAGTTGTTTGAATGCTTGATCTAGCCGACCTGTGGTTTCACCCATGTGCACCATGGATACAAACAAAGGTGAAAAAACCTTGTCGTGTTGGGAAAGTGAACCTGCTAAGTCGGTTCCGGTTTGTAAGGTCTTAGCGATGTCTCGAAGAACTTCTGAAAAGTATTCATTTCGATTTGCCTCTGCTAAACCATTAATAGCGCGAATCAATGGAATGCCACTACGGGTCAGAGCAAACATCTGACGGCAAAAAAGCAATAAGTCATTGTGACTCACTTTCTTTGATTTCAACCGACTAAGAATGTCTGACAAATCTATATTGGAAGATGTTTTTGACGCACCTTGTTCCACTCGAATAGGGGAGATATTTTTACGCTTTAGTTCTTGCAATGCAGCATCTGTGGAACTGGCATCTAACTGCCCTTTAACCCTATTTCCTCCAGTATCAATTCCCTCATAACTAAACTGCATCAGGATTTATCCTCTAAATCAGCAGTAATTCTGAACACTTCTTGTAAATCCGTGATGCCTTCAGTCGCGTAGACCAAAGCTCTTTTAGCCATAGGGATATAACTATCAACCTGCTCAGCAGCGTGATTAAATGCACTGGTGTCATTTTTTCTAAGTGCTTCTATCATTGGATCATTAAGCTCTAGAATTTCATAAACACCGATACGTCCACTATAACCAGTGTTGTTGCATTGGTAGCAACCCTGGCCTCGGTGAAAAGACATTTCCGGTGGTAATGCACCACCATAAATTTGTTCTAGCCAAGTAATTTCTCTTTGATCTGGTTGGTAATCGGTTCGGCAATAATTACAAATCTTTTTTACCAGTCGCTGTGCCAATATTGCGCGTAATGCTGAAGCAACTAACCAAGGCTCCACACCCATATCCGCCAATCTCATTGCAGAAGATACCGCGTCATTTGTATGCAGTGTGCTCATCACGAGATGCCCAGTTAACGCTGCTCTCACACCAATGGATACAGTTTCTTGGTCACGCATTTCCCCTACTAGAATCACATCAGGGTCTTGTCTAAGTGACGAGCGTAGAATGGTTGCGAAATTTAAATCGATTTTGCTGTTTACCTGAACCTGGTTGATTCTAGGCATTCGAAACTCTATGGGGTCTTCTGCTGTAATAATTTTTCTTTGAGGGGTGTTTAGTTTATTTAGTGCAGAGTATAGGGTGGTAGTTTTACCCGAGCCGGTAGGGCCAGTCACAAGAATTAATCCGTGGGGGCGTTCAATAACTATTTCCATACGCTCGCGGATGTCATCAGGCATTCCTAATTGTTCCAATGTTTTAATGCCTGCAGATTGATCTAACAATCGCATTACTACGGATTCGCCCCATTGAGTGGGCATGGTCGATAGGCGGATGTCGATGCTGCGATCCATAACACGAATATTAAATCGACCGTCTTGAGGTAATCGTTTCTCCGAAATATCTAAATTCGACATAATCTTTAAACGCAGAACCAAAGCATTGGCAATACGCTTTTCTTTCATAACCTGTTCTTGCAAAACACCATCGACTCGTTGTCGAACACGAATACTGGCTTCATCTGGTTCAATATGAATATCAGAGGCTTTTACTTGAACAGCATCTTCCAGAATGGACTGAAGTAGACGCACGACAGGTGCGTCAGTTGTGTCTGTACCTGTTGCTAAATCACTTAAGTCGAAATCACTTTCTTGTAGGTCCTGATCAAGCTCTCCAGCAATAACCGCAATCTCTTCATGTTTGCGGTAAACCAAATCCATGGTTGCTAATAATTCTGTTTCTTTAACAATTGCTGGGTAAACGGGCTTAGACAGTGCCCGCTGAATTTCGTCCTGGGCTAATAAGTCCATGGGGTCGGCCATGCCCAGCAACACCCCTTCTTTGTGCTCTGACAGAATTAGTGCACGGTAACGACGAGCCAGGTTTTCTGCGAGGCTATGACTCAATGAGTGATTAATTTGGAAATGCCGCATGTCAATAAATGGCAAGTCCAAGTGTTGAGAAAGGCTTTCTAGTATTTTGCTCTCTTGAACAAAGCCCATGTCGACCAGAACATTGCCAATTTTCTTTCCTGTGAGCTTTTGCTCTTGCAGCGCTAGCTTTAGCTGGGCATCAGTAATTAAACCTTTTTCTACCAGTAAATCCCCAATACGAACCCGCTTTTGTTGTGGTGGTTTTTGTTCTTCAACCGGTTCTTTTTTTTCTTTTTTAGGATCAAGAGGCTCTAGTTCCATAATGAAATCCTAATTAGTAAGTTGTTGCAGTTGGATTCGAGCGAAATGAACAAATTTGTTCTCAATGTTTCCAGTTAGCTTTAAGTATTGTTTAAGAACATGAGCGGTTTCTTCATAGTTTTCATTAGCTAAATGGGAATAGCCTAATAAAAATAGCCATAGTAATTTGGGATGATCATTTTCTTTAATAACACGAGTGAAATTAACGATCGCAGCCATAAAGTTGCCATTAATCAAATAGCAGTAAGCTGTCATCACCTGCATTACGGCAAGCGACTTGGGTAAGTCAGGTAGATTTAACATCACTTTCAGGGCTTTGCTTTGTCGATTGGTGCGTAAATAAAGCCAAGACTTGGACCAAGCCAATCGAGAGGACTGAGGGAAGTGGCTATATGCATCATCAATAAACTCTTCAGCATCTTTCAGCTCTTCAGCAGCTAACAGGTCACGACACATAACAACCACCTGATTTTCATCTGCTGAGACTCTTGGTAATGCGTCTAGGTCAGAAAGTGGAAGGGGAGGGAGCTCGAAATTGTGCTTTTCTTTGAGTTTTTTAAATGCTGATAAGTCATCAGTATGCTCGTAGATACTTGACGTTCTCTGTGCTGATTTGTTGGGCGCAGTCTTTTGAAGTGATTCTGCGGGTGGTGATGTTAAAGTTGGTTCATTTTCTAATAGGGGAGAGTCTGTCTGCTGTTTTGCATATTTTTCACGCAGTTTAATTCGCTCTTGTAGTAATGCTTCCGCTTTTGGGATTCTCTGATGTTTAGCCACAGATGTTATTAAGTTAGCAAAGGATACAAACCCCAGATCTACCAGTACATGACCAATTAAAACTTTACCAATACTGTTTTTTTGCTTGTTAAGTGCCACCGCCAATTGATCTTCAGTAATAAGACCTTGTTGTATCAGCAGTTCTCCTATGCGCTCGTTATTTTGCATGGATAAAACCTAAACCCGCTCCGCCTTAAGTTCTGCAATTCTTTGTTGGCTGAACTGTTTTAGTCTGTGGTCAGGACTGTTTGCTATAAACTGTGTGTGATAAGCAATAGCTTGATCGTAATTGCCAATGTTTTCATAGCACACAGCTGTCCGTAAAAACCACACAGGCTTTAGTGAATAACTATTAATGAGATTTTGGTAAACATTAGCTGCTTCAATAAATTGATTGTTTGATTCAAATGCCAGTGCGGTTAGCTCTAGGGATTCTAATGAATTCACTTGAGCCAGTGCTGAAATGGCCGATTCAAAATCATTCACTGTAATAAGTAGTCTGGAAAGATACAGTGTAATACGTTCATAACCGTTAATACTATTTGGTGCTGACTTCAAAATAGAAATAGCTTCAGGAATATTCTTCTGGCTCACTTCAATCTGTGCCGACGTTAACCAATAGTTTGCGTTCTGTTCTACATCGGAGGTGGCAACCGAAGAGTCTTCGGCTTTTGCTTGATGAGATTGCAAGTCGTTATTGATAGAAATATTTTCATCTTTTGAATGGGTAATGATGGTATTAGGAGCGTTCTTTGCTGGTAAGCTTTCCTGAGTATGAGTTCTCTCTACATCTAGCGACATGGAATCAATAACAGCGCTTGATTCAACTTGTTCAGGTTCTTGGTATTCTGATTTTATTTCACTGATCATATCTTTCGGCTTGTGAGGCAATACCTCAACCAAAAAAAGAGAACCACTAAAAGATTCATTGGAATTGTCGTTAGTTTTAAATGTAAGCGCCGATCCAGTATTTGATTTTTCGACACCTAAATACTGTGCAGTGAAATCATTTGGTCTGGCTTGAGTATCAGTGGTATTAGTATCATGAATGTCTGGCACTGCGCTTGTTGGGTCTTGGAAAAAGCTCATCAAAACAGATTTAGTTTGAAGACCGATGATAACGATTAAGCCCAAAATCAACGTCAATATAAATATTTTTAAAAGCAAAGATGCGTCAGTTTTCTTCTGACGTGCATACCTGCCCATAGGGTTTTTAACCTGAACATCATGCTCCTGAGGCGCGATCTGTTGTAAGGCTTGGTTAACCAAACTCATAGTAATAAACCCTGTTGCCATTGCAGCCAAGCCAATAAGAGACTGGTACTTAAGAGTAAACTAGGTACCAAAACCCACCAGAGTTTTGCCGATTTTGGCTTGTTTTTTTCAGCTTGGTTATCTCGCCAAGCTAAGTGCACGTCTGATCCTGTGATGTTACTGTGTCCACGACTGTAGGCTGCTAGCATTGCTTTATGGGCAAGTACATTAATTAGTCTTGGTACTCCTTTGCTGTATTGAAAAAGCTTTTTAGTCGCGTGTTTTAAAAACAATTTATGGCCACCGTAACCAGCTTTTATTAATCTGTGCTCAATGTAGTGCTCTACACTTTGCATTGAGAGTGGGTTCAGATAGTGGTTAAAGGTAATGCGTTGTTTCAATTGTCTGAACTTATACTGATCAAGGATGACATCTAGCTCTGGTTGAGCAAATAGAACTACCTGAACCAGTTTTCTATTCTCGGTTTCCAAATTCGTTAATAGTCTTAATGCTTCTAATGTTTCTTCAGGAAGTGCTTGAGCTTCATCAATAATCACAACAACAGACTTTTGTTGTCTTGCTACTTTGAGCATGGCTGCGCTGATTTGTTCTAACAACATGTCACTCGCGCTTTCATCATTTAGAGAAATATCTAATTCATGGGCTAATGCTCTGAGCAGACCAATGGGTGACAGCAATGGGTTTGGAATATATAGCGCTTGAAAACTCAAGGATTTACTATGGCTATCTTCTGCTGAAGGGTTCTGGAGGTATCTCAGCAATTTACGGCATAGAATAGTTTTTCCTGTACCAACATCACCAATCACTTTGATAAAGCCTTCTCCTGTGGAGAGCGCGTATACCAGTAAGTCAAAACATTCTTGGTGGCCTTGAAGACTGACGAATTTTTCAGTGTCTGGTGCTAGGCTAAAAGGTGCTGTTTTCAAACCAAAATGTGCTTCGTACATCATGATCTCCCTAAACTAAGGCTGTAGCTGTGATTTATATTTACTAAGTTCGTCACGCCATACTTGGGTATTTGTAATAGTAGGTTGAAGCAAAATAACTAATTCACTTTTGCTGTTTTCACGACGAGTTTGCGCAAACAGTCCTTTCACTATGGGCACTCTGGACAACAAAGGGATGCCTGCATCCTGACTGTTTTCACTGTTCTGTAATAGCCCGCCGATGACCACTATTTGGCCGCTCTGGGCACGGATGATACTGTCGGTTTCTCTAATAGATGACGAGGCTAAGGGTAATTCATAGGTATCATTGCCAAGATTTATAACTTTGGTTTTTTCTTGTACTTCAGTGACTGAAGGGCGCACATGTAAAATGATTTCGTCGTTCTGACCAATTTGCGGCGTCACGTCTAATGCAATACCGGAAAAGAATGGTTGAAGTTCAATTTCTGGCGATTCGGCATTGCCATCTTCATCCTCTGACTGAGTAATATTGGTCACGAAGAAATCGTCGGTGCCGACTTTAATCACGGCTTTTTGATTGTTAACAGTAGATATTCTTGGGCTGGATAAAACTTGAATGTCTCCCTGGGAAGACAATAACTGAATCATTCCAGAAAAATTATCGGCATTCACACTGAGATTAAATACGCCGCCAACATCAGTCACGCCATTTAGATTGTTACCGCTAAATGCAAGAGTGGCGATATCATTGGCATTACCGCCAAGGTTCTCCACAACCTGTCCCCAGTTGATGCCAGATTGAAAACCATCGCTGAGATTTACTTCCAAAATTCTTGCTTCAATGATCACCTGCTGCTGCATGGCCAGTTCGGAAATCTGCAAATAGTTTTCTATGGATCTTAATTCCGATGAGTTAGCTTGCGCTAATACGATGCCCGCTTGCCGATTGACCATGATGCTGCGTCCGGGTTTATCTCCTACAAGCATGTTTAACGTTTGCTCGAGTTGCGCCCAGAAGTCAGACTCGGTGGTGGTGCTAACTTGACTGGACTGTTGACCTTGAGCGCTAATTTGGCTGCCGGTAATGCCAGTGTCTGAGGTACCCTTACGAACAATATTAAGGTAGTTAATATGGAATACTTTGGTATTCAGCCGGTCGGCCATTACTCGGTAACCATAACTGGTTTTCTCATAATCCAGGTTATACATGTCACGTAATGCAGTAAGTACATCGGTTAAAGTCACTGCTTTTAAATTCAATGTGATAGGTTCTGTAACCCCTGGTTCAATGATTATGTTTTCCCCAGTGGCATCCATAAGATCAATAAAGAATTGCTGACTCTCGACTTGATTAGCGGATACATCGAACTTCAGGTTGGTATCTAAGTTTGGTAGGGCTAGTAGTTCTTGGTTTAATGAATCTGGCACTCTGACTTTGGGTTTGTTGTTTTGTTCATCTGGCTGACTTTCTATGGCGCGGTCTAGTTCACCCTTCAAGTCTGGGCCGGAAACTCTGCTACCTGAGTCTAAATTGGCACAGCCTCCAGATAGAGTCAGTATGATGAGTACAGTTAACAACTTCTTCATTTCGATGATTCCTGAACACTATCTAAGACAATAATCTCTGCCTGCTGCTGGAATAAATTCAGGGTTTTTCGTTTACCCTTGTAAACAATAACGGCCGCTACCGAAGTAACATGAGTTAATTCAGCGCTTTCAATGGTTTGTCCTGGCTCTAACCATTGACCATTTATTTTGGCTCTTTGTTTGTCGCCAATAATTGAAACTGCTTGTAGTTGAAAAACAGTGTCTGGCTTGGGGGCTTCTGTCGGCTTAATGTCAGTGTTAGTTTGAGCCTTGTCTGCTTTTTGCAGTGGTGAAATTCCTCCGGGCCACTGTGGCTGAGTTGGGTCAGTCACTTCCGAATAAGCTGAGCAAATTGAACACAACATAACGACTACAATAATTCTTCTAAACACCCAGAAACTCCTCATTTTGACTCAGTGTGTGAATTTCCAGGTTCAGTGTGCCGTTAGGCCATTCGGTCATTTCATATTGCAGTTGATCCCAATTGATTACCCAGTCTAACGATTCAATATCTTGCAACCAGGCTAAAACAGATTGGAAGGCTCCAGTCACTTCTAGACGCAAACTATGCTCGTAAACTAGGCTGGCTTCTTCCGTTACCTGTTTGGCAACTGGAGTGCCAGTCGAAAGATTTACCAGCCGCAATCCGGGGTGTTTAAGTAATAACTCCCTTAATAGAGAAGCCATTTTTTCAGGTGGAATTAAATAATTTGCCGCTAGTTCTATTTGGCTTTGCAAGAAGTTGTTGTCGATTGTGAGGCGCTCTACCTCTTTCTGAAGCCGTTGGATTTCAGGATTGTTATGTCTTTGTTCTATTTCACTGATGGCCGATTGAAGTACTGAGTTTTCACGTTCTACTCGTTCCTGGTTTGTGATGATTTTTCCTGGGTGATCAAAACCTGTGAGTGTGAGTAATCCTTGAATAATGCCAGTAAATAAAACCACAACAACCAACATTAATATCCATTGCTCTCGTTTGCTTAAAACCGCCAGCTTTGAACTCAAGCGATAGTGTAGGGCGCGATATGAAATCATTTCTGTGCTACCTCTACTTGAGTGTCCAATATGAATTCCCAGGCTTTGTCTGTTTCAGGTAGAGTATTAATGGTTAAAGAGCCAAATGCGGATCCTTTAAAAGGTGTTTTACTCAAATCGCTTATGTAACCTGGAACCAATGCTGTATCTAAGGTAATGCCCTTGAGTTTTATAACTTTCTGGTCATGGTCTAACACAATTTGAGTTAACCAAATTCCTTTTCTTGCATTGTCAGATAAGGCTTTAAGGTATTGGTAAAAGCCTTCGGTTTGGAGATTGTTTTGTGCCCCTAACAGGTTTAGTAATTGTCTGTTCTCTTGATTGGTTTGCTCTAAAATATCGACCTGCTGCTCCAGATTGCGTGCTAAACCTGCTTCTGGATACTTGGCTTCAGTTTCAACTAATAATGATTGGATTTGTTTGTTTTGCTCATTTAATTGGTTGAGTTTTTGTTTGTGCCAAGTAACCCAACCCGCCTGACCCAAGCCGACTAAAAGACTTACTAAGCAGCCAACAAGTGCCAACTGAATGAATAAAGAAGGATTTAAACTGCCAGAGGCATTGGCGTGGGGTAGCAGGTTAACCTGTGGTTTCATATTCAACCCCCTAACCCTGGTCGCTCAATTTCTCTCAATGCTGCCCCCATTGCTAGGGTGCATCTGGCTAGATTACTGGGTTCAATATCTGCATTGACGGTAAAGTGATCAGCGTATTTCAAATCAGAAACACGGGTGTTAAAAGCTTTATCGAGGCCTTCAACAATTTGAATAGGCAATCTTGAATTACTGACTATCTTTAATTCGCTAATATTGCCCAAGCCCAGCTGGCTCTCGTAGTAATCAAATGAACGTTGAATTTCCAAGGTGAGTGAATCAAGCTGAATTTTAAATCCATCCGAGTCTGGATCATCAGGAAATGAGCTTAAACCGTTTTCTAATCGACGGTTAAGTACTAGATATTGGTTGTGGCAAAGGTTAATAAAGCTGTTGTCATTCTGCATATACAGAACGCCAGTGTTGATATCCTGGCTAACCAGAGTTACTAAGTTGCGTAGGGCAAGGTCAGCAATATCAATGCTCTGTAACTTGAGCCCAGATTGCCCAAAGCTATCCGCCAGTCCTTGCAGTGGTGCTTTCTCCGCCACAGTTACATAGGCCATTTTCATTCGGCCACGATAGGCATTGTCAGGTAGCCGGAAAACATCTACCTGGGCATCATCAATACTGTAACTAATTAGGTCTCGCACCCGAAGTTTGAGTGCGTCTTCCACATCTTCGTCTGGTAAGTCAGGTAGATCCACCAGCAATAACTGATAGGCACTGTTGTCGAGAACTAATGTCCAGGGTTCTTTTGATAGTTTCAGGCTTTGTGCAGCCTGTCGAATCAACTGTGGCGAATCGGTAGGATCGCCAGTGGGTAAAAATTGAACTTGATTAAAGGTCGGATTGTTCTGTTTATCCAAAGTCATTTTAGCAATAGCTAAGCCGTCGGTTTGGATATGCAAGCCGACCAGACTATTATTTCGAACCTTCCGGGCAACTTTTGCCAAGGTTAGACCTCTGCTGATTATGTTCAGTGTTAATTTTCAGCCTAGACCAATACCCCGGAAGTGTTGCATAAAAGTAATCTTTTGTGCCTTGCTGTAAGGAAAACGAACCCGTGTACCACATAATTTTATTCGAACCAGAAATACCCCCAAATACTGGAAACATCATTCGCCTGTGTGCGAATACCAACACACAGCTGCATTTAATTGAGCCATTAGGTTTTAAAATGGAAGATAAGGCGTTGCGCAGAGCAGGTCTCGACTATCATGAATTTGCTAATGTTCTAACTCATGGGAATTGGCAAGCATTTAGGGAGTCATTTAAGGGAAGACTATTTGGTTTAAGTACTAAAGGTACTAAAAGCTATACGGACATCACCTACGAACAGGGAGATGGCTTTTTGTTTGGGCCGGAAACCCGAGGGTTGCCACAATCTGTGAGAGATGAGTTGGGTGGCGACAGGGTATTGCGTATGCCAATGAAACCTGAAAGCCGAAGTATTAACCTATCTAACACCGCAGCCATCATGCTTTATGAAGCACTCAGGCAGAACGACTTTGAGGGCCTTGCTTAAAGCATTACAAGCCAAGAGTTGTGGCTAGTATGCAGATTAATAACGGTGATCAATTGCAACACCGATTCACGAAATAATTAGATTTTGATGTGATGGTTAAAAGAAGCAATTAGTGTTAACAGCTGATCGTTTCTTTTGACTATACTGTTACGAATAGTAAATGTGATAGGAAGCCACGTTGACTCAGGGGATTCAAAAAACACCAAATTTAGCTCGAAAATTAGTGGTGCGCTTCCTGGGCTACATGTCTCTAGCCTTTATCCTAGCGTGGGCCGTCCAGCTCTTCCTGAGCTATCGTCAGGCTGTTGTCGATCGTGAAATAAATATTAATTACACCATTGATAACCTTTCCCCGGTATTGAAAACCAGTCTTTGGAACTATGAAACCGAAGATGTACAAACCCTCTCTCAAGCATTCCTAAGAAATCAATACATTACGGCTGTCACCATACGAGATGATAAAAACGACATCATCTCTGAAATTGGAACTATTGAACCCCTGAGAAGTTTTCAAAAAGTTGAAAGAAACCTTACTGTTAAAGCAGTTAAAGAAGGGGTCGTTTATAGCTACGAGCTTTGGTACGAGGCTGCCCAAGAAGATAAGCATATCGGCGCTGTTCTATTGGGGTCTGATCATAAAGTCATCATTGATCAACTTAAACCTCTGGCATTATTCAGTGCGCTATTTCATATAGCCCTACTGGTTACCTGTGCCAGCTTGTTTTATTTCATCCAAAAATGGGTGGTTTCTCAACCAGTTCGTGAGCTTACTTATGCTATTAAAAATATTAAAGCAAGTCAGCTAGAGACCCAAGAATTTCATGATCGGTTGCTGCACAGAGATGATGAGCTAGGAGAGTTATTTAGAAGTTTTGAAACCATGCAAATTAATCTTGCTGAGCGAGATCGACAACTGCTTGATTACCAGAAAACCCTTGAGCGTCGGGTAGAAGAAAGAACAAATGCCCTAAAAGACACTAATAAAAATCTCGAAGAATCAGTGCACCAATTGAAACTCGCCCAAAAAGAATTAGTTGAAAGTGAAAAGCTAGCATCACTTGGCAGCTTGGTCACAGGTGTTGCCCATGAGGTAAACACTCCATTGGGGGTGTCTATCACTGCAATCACCCACTTAAATGCTGAAATTGAAAAAGTAGATGATGACCTAGCCTCGGGTGCTTTGAAAAAATCTTCATTGGATGCCTTTATGGCTGAAGCCAAGGAATCGTCTAAAATTCTATTAGATAACTTAATGCGAGCAGCCCAGTTAGTTAAGAGTTTCAAACAAGTCGCTGTCGATCAATCCAGTGAAGACATTAGAAAAATAAGTCTAGCCAGCTACCTAGAAGAAGTTTTACGCAGTTTACAACCGAAACTTAAAAAGACTAGAGTAGAACTGGACTATGAATATGAACAGGATTTTGTAATAGAAACCTATCCAGGTGCGTTAGCGCAAATCGCAACAAACCTTGTGATGAATGCGTTAATGCATGCTTTTAATGACGGAGATACAGCAGGGTTAATCCACATTGAAGTCAATCATGTTGGTAACGTGATTCAAATTTTGTTTCAAGACGACGGTGCTGGCATGACTGAGGAAACTAGGCATAAGGTATTTGACCCGTTTTTTACCACTCGAAGAGGCGACGGTGGTAGTGGATTAGGCTTGAATATCGTTTATAACCTAGTGGTGAAAAAGCTGGGTGGAAAAATTGAATGTCATAGCGAATTAGGCAAGGGCACCAGCTTCGTTATAGAGATTCCTTATATGGAAAAGGCGTAAGTAGTCATGAACACAGATGAATTGATATTTGCTGAAGAGAGCGACGACTTAAAAGAGATAGACAAGACTAGACCTTGGGTTGTGGCCATCGTAGACGACGATGAGCATGTTCATGACGTTACCCGATTGGCTCTCAAAAATTTTACCTTTGACGGTAGGCCTCTTGAATTTCTAAAGGCAACCTCAGGAAAAGAAGGGTACGACTTATTTGCTGAACGATCAGACATAGCTGTTTGCCTCCTAGATGTGGTGATGGAAACTGATCATGCTGGTTTGGAATTAGCAGTAAAAATTCGAGAAGAATTGAATAATGGCTTTGTTCGCATCGTGTTAAGAACTGGTCAGCCAGGTCAAGCACCAGAAGAAGACGTAATCGCTAAATATGATATTAACGATTACAAGGAAAAAACTGAGCTGACTCGCACAAAGCTCCATACCGTCATCTATGCATGCTTAAGATCCTATCGAGATATCGTTGCTCTTGACCAAAACAGACAAGGGTTAGAGCGAGTTATTGAAGCCACAGGCCATGTGTTTAATGAAGAATTCGTGGAGAAGTTTGCTCAAGGCGTTTTACAGCAAGTAACTTCTATTTTACAAATGGAAGAAGATGCATTTTATGGAAAGGCAGAAGGGCTTGCCGCTCACGAAGATGATGATGTCACACGCATTGTTGCAGGGGTTGGAAGCTATGAGTCTATTGTTGGCTCAGACGTTCTTTCGGTTCTGCCAGAAAGCTTTAAAGAAGCATTAGAAAATCAGTCTTCAGAATTCGTGACTCACCATGCTGGTGACAACTTCATGTGTGCGATTAGGGGCAAAAGCGGACAGCAAAATATCCTGTTTTTACGTGGCTTAAGAGAAAGAACCCGCTTAGAAAAAGATCTCATTGAAATTTATTCACGCAATGTTTTGGTCGCCTTCGAAAATCTGTACTTAAGAACTCAAGTTGAAGAAACCCAGAGAGAAATGCTTTTTCTTCTCGGTGAAGCTGTTGAAAACAGGTCAAAAGAAACAGGTTTCCATTTGAAGCGGGTGTCTGAATATTCCTATCTGTTGGCGAAAGAATTAGGTATTGATGAACTAATGGCTCGACGTATTCGCGAAGCTTCTCCACTACACGATCTTGGCAAAATTGGTATACCAG
This sequence comes from Gynuella sp., assembly GCA_028282465.1. Classification (GTDB taxonomy): domain Bacteria; phylum Pseudomonadota; class Gammaproteobacteria; order Pseudomonadales; family Natronospirillaceae; genus JANQHX01. The sequence goes on along the minus strand of JANQHX010000052.1, from coordinate 6,227 downwards.
ACAATATTCTGCACAAACCAGGAAAACTAAATGCAGAAGAATGGGAGATCATGCAGGGGCATGTGGATATTGGCTATGAGATGTTGAAGAAATCCAACAAGCCAGTTATGCGGACGGCGGCGAAAATAGCTCGTGATCATCATGAGCGCTGGGATGGAAAAGGTTATCCGAGTGGTTTGTCTAAAAATGAAATTAGCATTGAAGGAAGAATTGTGGCCGTTGCAGATGTATTCGATGCCTTAGTCAATAAAAGATGCTACAAGGAGCCTTGGAGTACCGATGATGCTGTTGGCTATGTTAAAAAAAATAGTGGTAGCCAATTTGATCCAGCGGTTGTGCAAGCCATGGAAAATAAATTAGACGATATTTTGAAAATACTTAAAGACTATTCCGATCATAATCAGGCCAAAACTCAGAGCGTAATCTAACCCAAATTGTACGTGTGTAATGATAGCTACTGGTGATCATGGAAGCATTATCTCTTTCTGATATTGCCCCTTTCTAATTACAAGTCTCTATAGGTGCAGATAGAGTCTTAACCTATCCTTGTGTTGAATACCATCTTCAAAAATTGGATCAGAATAATGAGTCAGAAAATAATTCTGCTCAACTGACTTTACGCGAAAACCCAAACGCTGATAAAAAGTAAGCTGATAGCCAAAAGTACCTGTACCAAGCTCTACTGTTTCTATTGCTTTACTGGGTAACTTTGATAATGCGAATTTTAATAGTTCTGTGCCAATACCTTTACCTTGGTGTTGAGGCATAACTGAAATATTATAGATTTCCGCCATAACTGATGAGTTTGGTTTAATAATACAGGCAGCGATAATATGTTCATGGTCAGATGCTGCAAAACACCATGAGCCTGTTAGATATGATGAAACGCTTTTCTCCGACGGATCTGCAATCAGCAATAAATCCATTGGGATCTTGTAGCTTTCGCATTCGAGACATTCCATTTAATTTCTATTCTTTAGGCTGTTGTGATTGGGCAGATATTTTAACCGCTGGAATTGCAAATATTAATGGATAAATAGAGATAGATTAATGTTGCTATAAATTCCTAAAGCTCAACTAACAAGTGTTCAGGAATATGAGTAGACAAAAACTGTTTAGATAGTTTCAGCTTAGGCAGAATACAACAGATGCCGCCTAGGTAATCTGTATGAGATTATCAAACGGCGGCATTGGATTAAAATGCTTGTCGAGTATTAGGATACTTTAGCAATAGCGCCTTTAATTTCAGCCGTGATTGCGTTCGCATCAGCTTTTTTCGTTAATCTTGTAACCACTTCTTTGGTCTCAGCATCAATTAACAGCATGAATCCAGTTGCCCCTTCATTCTTTGCATATAGCTCGCTTAAACCCAGGCTGTTTGCCAACAGCTCAGATTGATGTCTTGTAGTTGCATCCGTTAAGTCCAGAGTAACAAACAGCACTGACTCATTATCTAAATCAGATTTACCTCTTGCTTTCTCAATGGCTGGGTCAAGCACCTTACAGCTGCCGCACCAGTCTGCGTAAAACAAAACACCTAATACCTCTGGCTTAGTTTCAGAAGCTTGGGTCATTAGTGATGAAAATCCGAAAAGAACTGATATTAATGCTATTTTAATCTTACTCATGGGATACCCCTAGTTATTGGTTAGTAGCGGCCTTATGACCATTACAAATATGACTAGTTCCAAGCAGTAAGTTATCTTGACGCTAAATTGATATTTAGAATCTATTTGGCGCACTTTTTAAGTGGTTATTGGATTAAAAAGGATGATTTTCCGCGTATCAAATAGATATTCAATAATTATTTATGACTCTGTCGTTTACCTTACTCTTACATAGGCATGCTAGAACCATTATTCGACTATAAGCTTTAGATTTTAGATTCCGCCAAAATCTGTACTCATAAAAATGTTAAGACACTAGTTTTCCAGAGGTGTCGACAAACAAGTTACCAACCCATTAGTGTTTGATTTTCCCTTTTTAATTATCCATTGAAATGCTTGATAAGTTCCAAAGAAAAAATCGTTAGTAGGCTGAAGAATATGATTTCAGAAATCACTTCAGTAACGTTAATACAAAAATTCTAAATTATAATAATTCTGCGTACAAAGGGACTCTAAAAACCAATTCAATCTATATCTGATTGGTGACTTTAAAATAAAAAAGTAACATCAAATAATATTGAAAAATGAAATTTCAAATTCTTAATTTGTCACGCCTAAATAAGGCTAAACTAAATAAAATGTTTCAATGCTAATAAAAAATGCTACAAGTTAATTTTATTTGATTCAAATCATTTTTATTTATTGAAAAAAATTTACGGCATGAATCACAGTTAACATTATTGAAACTTGAGCTTACAGAGTTCATCGCCAACATCTGGCTCCGGTTGAGTTCTGTGTAGTTTTTAATAGATGAATATAATATTTTCCAAATATCCATTACTTTCAAGAGCTGTATGCTTTGTCGCCATACCAATTTTTGTTGCTGTTGTTGTTGCTAGTTCGATTCTAGAAAAGTCGCTCCCGGTTATTGAAGGAAGCATTCATAGCTATCACATCTCAAACGAGTTAACGATTTCCAGAGATAAGTATTCAGTTCCTCATATAGACTCAGAAAATAAATTAGATGGTTACTTTGCCCTAGGGTTTGTTCACGCCCAAGACCGGTTGTGGCAAATGGAAATGGCTAGGAGAACCGCACACGGGACATTAAGCGAAGTATTAGGAATCGAGTCGTTAGACAGCGACATTATTTCAAGAACCATGAACCTAAGTGGAAATGCAAAAGACTCATGGGAAAACCTTTCCGAAAGTAATCGAGTTATCCTAAAAAAATATACTGAAGGATTGAACTTCGGTATTGGTCAATTAGGTGTGCTACCCCTAGAGTTTCTTCTCTTGAACTATGAACCTGTCGAGTGGATGCCCATCGACAGTCTTGCCATACTTCAATTAATGGGCTTGCAGTTGAGTAATAGTCTCAACAATGAATTGATGCGTACATCACTTCTTCAAGAGTATGGTGTTGATGCTACGGATGCACTTATATCTACATATCCATTTGTTGATTCTGAAAATGAAAATATTGAGCTAGTAGGCAGTTCTGAAAGTATCAGGCGAGTAATAGCGAATCGACCTTATCGGCCATTTATTGGGAGTAATGCGTGGGTTATTTCAAAGGGGTTAACATCTAATGGAAAAAGTCATTTAGCTAACGACCCCCATCTCACTCATACAACACCATCCTTCTTTTATCTTGCTCAACTGGACTTTGAGGGTTACAGCTTTAGGGGTGCAACTATTCCTGGTTTGCCATTTTTTGCCCTTGGAACCAATGGATATATTACTTGGGGTGCAACTACATTAATGGCTGACGACATGGATCTCTTTAAAGAAACCATTCATCCCCATAACAAAAAAATGTACTTACATGACAATGCGTACCAGCATATGTCGGCAAGACATGAAAGTATCAACATCAGAAACAAGTTGTTTCAACGAAAACCAGAGCCCTTCGAATTAGAGGTTTTAGAAACTGGAAATGGACCGATCATATTCTCAGAAACAAATGCTCAAATGAATACTGCTTACAGCCTAGCTTGGACTGGTAAATATGATAGTGGCAGAAATTTTAATAGCTTTTTAGAGTTGAACTTTTCAAAAGACTGGAATGAATTTAAGGCGTCTCTATCTGAATTTGTCGGGCCTGCGCACAATTTTTTATACACTGATGGTGAAAACATAGGTTCGATTGCTGCTGGATATTTTCCCATAAGACCTTTGGGTCATGGTGCGTTACCAGCGAATGGAAATAACTCAACTAATTCATGGAAAGGGCGGCTGCCTGCTGAGGTTTGGCCTCAGCAATATAACCCGGAGCAAGGTTATATCATTTCAGCAAATCATAATATTTTAAATGAAGATTACCCTCACTACATTAGCGATAGATTTTCGCCAGACTATCGACATGATCGAATAGAACAGCTACTAACTAAACAAATTGAAAATGGTAAAAAAATATCACCACAAGATTCGTTAGCTTATCAACTAGATACATTCAACCCACTGTCAACCTTGTTTGAAAGCAGTTTTAATCAGCTGCCAGAGGATAAAGTGATTTATAGAGAAGCAGTGAAAATATTGCAGAGCTGGGACGGTGACATGTCTAAGGACTCAGTGGGAGCAACCATATTTTCACACTGGCTTAATGAATTTACCAGTTTAGCCATTAAAGACGAAACATTCAGTACTTCCAAAGCTTCACCTGCAAAAAATACTATTCAGTCGATTCTTGAGCACGAAAATTACGACATTGCATATAATCTTATTAGTAATAACGGGATCTTTTGTCAATCTCAATATACCGACTCTGACATTCAGAGTTGTGAAGAGCTGGTTGTTAGTTCTTTCAGAAATGCCATAGACAGGCTGAAGTCGAAATACGGAGATATCTCTGACCGGTGGCAATGGGGGAAAACCATAACAGCAAGCCATCCGCATTTTCCTTTCTCAAAAGACGAAGATTCTCAGGCCCTTCCTGGTAAGAGGGAATGGGTATGGTCAGGGCTATTTTCATTAAAGAATAGAAGTCAGGGAAGTTCAGAAACCGTAAATGTTGCACCACCAAGCCAAGCAGATATCAGTAAATATCGACAGTTCTACGGTGCAATATTCCGACAGTTTCATGATGGTGATAACTATCTCTATAGGATTTCAACCGGACAATCAGGAAACATACTCAGTGATCATTATCGAAACCAATTGAAAATAGACACGCCCTTTAATTCTTCTTCTAAAAACTATCATCTATTAACGATCAAACCGAATTATGATTATTAAGAATCTATCTGACATCTACTGGAAAAATGCCCCTAATATATTTTTTGTCAGTTTGGTGCTGGGCATTTCTACTGGTTTTATATACGCCACTATCATACCAACGCTAATGTATGCATTGTCGGCTGACCGTGGAAATGGCAGTGAAATGGCATTTAATGATCATGGGTATTTCAATTCACCGACTGAAAATATAGCTATTCTATTCCTTTGTATTTGCCTGTCCTTGATTTTGATAAAGAGTATTTCAATCACGCTATCAACCTACGCGGCGCAAAATGGTTCTAAATCATTGCGTTTGAGTTTGTATAAAAAAATACAAAATCTACCTTATTTTGAGTTGGAAAAAATAGGCCAATCCAAGCTTATTAACTTGCTTCACATAGATGTGCCTAATATTACTAATGCGGCTCTTCATGTTCCTCTGCTTTGGATTAATTCAGTAACCATTACTGGTATTTTGGGTTATTTACTTTACCTAGACCAATCAGTATTCCTGTTTATCATTGTCGCATTAATAGTTGGCATCATAACCTATCAAGGGCCAATGTTGATCTCGTTTTTGATGTTTAAACGCTCTAGATCAACCTTAGACACGTTGCAGGCCAATACTCGATCCCTAATTCTAGGGGCTAAAGAGTTGAAGTTAGATACAGAAAAAGCTAATCATTTTTTTCAGAAAGAACTAAGTACTGCGGAACATGGTTTCTTTAAGCAAGAAGTTGTCGCCAGGGGCGTATTATCTTTTACTGAAGTATACGGAGAGATGATCGCATTTCTTGTCATTGGAATCGTAATATTTCAAATATCCTATTCTTATGATCTGCAGGGGCAAGACTTAGCGTCTGTTGTGATGGCGCTACTCTATCTCACCGGGCCAGTCGGTTTAGTGCTTAATTCGATTAATGAAATACAAAAAGGTAAGGCATCTCTAGCTAATTATAAAAACCTGATTGGATACTTTCAGAAATCGGAAATAGGTATATCAGAGGAAAAAGACTTTACCCCTACTTCTTTAACACTCAAAAACATTCATTTCAGATATGAAGAGAATGCTCGTTACATAATTAAAGGAATAGATTACTCCTTTAATGAAGGCGTGTTTTCATCGCTTCCACGACTTGCCGGAAGGCGTGTTCAAATATTTCTTCCTTACCTGGAATCAAGCGGTAGTTCATACCGACAGTCACCATGTGCTTAATCTCCTTAATGAGTAGTGCAACCAGTTCCTGCGAAATGATGACAGGAACTGGCAGAAACCTTGTACTGAAACGATCAATTAGAACCGGCCAAAGTCATCATCATCCAATTTGATCACTTGATTTGGTCCCAATTGGCGGCCTTGTGCTGGGGTGGGTGCACTTTGTGTCGGCATTGCAGGTCTAG
>JANQHX010000061.1 GCA_028282465.1 Gynuella sp. | reverse complement strand
GAATCAAGGCGGCTTATTGCAGGAATGTCTAGACCTTTCAAAATAAGACAACACAGAGTCAGGACTCGCCTGTAAGCCCCGCAGGGCGGTCCTAAAAGCGCTTTTCTCTTTGTTGAAATTTCGGAACGCCGAACCGTTGAAAAAGTACTCGACATTCCCTGCGAATTTCGCCTCGATAAAAGACATTTTTAGGTCGGGCGGCGTTCCGCTCCGCAGAGCGATCCTGGACTTAATCATAGGCTCCTTAACTCATTAAAAAATAAAATAAGGAAAGATTACATTTCTTTTGAAACTGTAATTCGTAGTAGGAATGAAATTACATAAGCGATATCTATTATTTAACTCAATAGACACTTTTATCGCTATAACAATGCTCGAATAGAAAATTTCTGAGTTCAGTTTTCATATCAATAACCCACCCGCATTAACATCATTGCTAATAATTAACTGAATTATTCAGAAGCGCCGTAGTGTTTCTTAGCTAAGTTACTTCATTCAAAAAATCTTTCATAAGACTTTTTATATATTTGAGTCTTGGTTAAAAACTATTTTGTAAACACTTCAATTATCTTTGGTGAATAAGTTCACAACTAATTTTTATTAATTTATCTTTTTTTAAACTGGTTAACAGAGTCAATTAAAAACGAACAACAAAGGACTTCAGTTAACAATTCAGCCATTAATCCTGTCGTACAATTAAATCTCGACAGTGCATTCGCACTTCGAAATTAAAAATATAACTAATACGAGTCATAAATTAGCTATGAAAAAAACTATCGCATCAATTGCAGCGGTTAAACTATTGGTACTAGCGTCACAACTAGCATCCGCACAGGGTACTGTTTTAGAACCCGGCAATGCAGTAAACGGAATCAATGGCAACCAAAACCAAGAACTTCTTTATCAAGTAGAGGTAGCTCCTGGTACAACTAATCTAACGGTTACCCTCAAAGGGGGCTTTGGCGACGCAGATCTTTATATGCGTTATAACAATGCCGTTACGGTAAATTCTTTTGACTGTCGGTCATGGAATTTCTACAACAATGAAACCTGCACATTTAACAATCCTGAAGCCGGCACTTACAACATCATGGTAAGGGGCTACAGCAATTTTATGGGTGCCACATTATTAGCTCAGGTTGAAGGTGGTGGTTCTGTTGATCCTATCGACCCAGTAGATCCTGTCGATCCGGCACCTACGGTTACAGAGCTTCAAAAAGATGAAGCGGTTACAGATTTGAGTTTAGATTCTGGAAACGCTGAATACTTCTCTATTGCGGTTCCAGCGAATGCTGAAAACCTAAGTATATCTATTGAAGGTGGTACAGGTGACGCTGAGTTATTTGTTAAGTATGGCGAACTTCCAACACAAACTGAGTTCGACTGCCAACCAAATCTTGAAGGCAATGCTGAAAGTTGTGTATTCGAAGCGCCCATTGAAGGCACTTACAATATCATGCTGTACGCCTACTCAAGTTATGCTGACGTAACCCTTGTCGCGACTTACGACGAAGTAGTTCCCACAGAGCCAACTTGCAGCAACCTAACACCAGAAATGCAAGCACTGTTGGACGCTCATAATGAAGCAAGAGCAACTGGCAGAAGCTGTGGTAGCGAAGGCTTTTTTGAAGCTGCCCCTCCATTAACTTGGAGCTGTCAATTAGGCGAAGCTGCCTTGGGTCACTCTGTAGACATGGCAACCAATAATTTTATCAGCCACACAGGGTCAGACGGCAGCAACCATGGTCAACGCATCAGAAACACAGGTTACCAGCCTTGGTATACAGGTGAAAATGTTGCAGCTGGTCAGCAAAATGTTGATTCAGTTATGAGCTCTTGGCTGGGTAGCGACGGTCATTGTGCCAATGTTATGAATCCAAACTTCACCGAATACGGTGGCGCCAGACAAGACAACAGTGCAGCAACTTACCGTATTTACTGGACATCGGTATTCGCCAGCCCTGCACCTTAATTGAATTAAAAAAATAACTTAATCATTAGCATGTTTTAAGGGCCTGAAATAAATCAGGCCCTCTTTTTTGAGTTTAAATTTACTGAATCATCTTGCTAACTGTTTTGGTTAATAACTCAGCTAATGCATCAGCATCACATGGAATAGCATTTTGCGTAATAGCAAAACCTTCAATACTGGTCAGCAATAGAGATACGGCTTGATCCAAACTTTTCTCTGAACAACTCGATTCAACTGTTGATTGCAATTCTGCTCGAATCACTTCTGCATAAATCTGATAGTGCTCATCCAGGTGCTGCTTAATAACTTCATTGCGCTCAGAAATTGCCCATAATTCTTTGTACACAGAACAGACATAGCTGGTATCAGGATGAATCAACAAATATTTAATGGTCTCTTGAATACGCTCAGTTTCTGGTATGTCGACAATGAATCTCTCATAAGCCTGGGTAGTCACTTCCAAATAGTGCTGCAACAAAGCTTTCAATAATTCTTCTTTTGTTTTGAAGTAATACTGAACATTACTCAACGACATATTTGCCAAAGTGGCAACCTTGCGCATAGATAAACCCTGATCGCCCTCTTCCGCCAAAATATCCAATGCCACCTCTATGATGGCTACCACTTTCGGATTGGAATTCGTGCCCAATTCAAACTCTCTTTTAATAAGTTAAAACAAATCGTGAGTTGACATTCTAGGTCATTCGACCTAAATTGCAAAAATCATTTTAGGTCAATTGACCTAATTTAAATAATAACAGGTTACACAAAGGCAAAATTAGATATGAAAGGCATAGTTCTGAACGGCAAAGAACCGGTTTTAAAACAGGATCTCCCCATACCGCCAATTGCGAATGGAGAAGTAAAAGTCAGGGTAATTTATAGCACAGTCAATGGACATGAGATTGAATTGGCATCCAGCAAAAGTGCGCGGTTACTGGGTAAAATCATGGGAGCACGGGGTGAAGTTCAAACTGGTTTAGAATTCACAGGTGTTGTAGAAACCAAAGGCCAAACATTTTCAGTTGGCGATAAAGTATTTGGCTATATCGACATGACGAAAGGCTGGAAGCCTCATGCTGAGTACATATCCATCCCAGAACAGTATCTCGCTCATCTACCCGATGCCCTTTCAGAAAGCTCCACAGCAGCGCTACCCATGAGTGCCATGACAGCCTTAACTGCACTGCGAGATATTGCCAAAGTACAAACAGGCGACTCAGTTTTAATTTTTGGTGCTTCAGGCGGCGTTGGTATTACAGCTATTCAAATTGCTAAAATTTTAGGAGCCACTGTCACAGCAGTTGCCAGCGCCAAACATCATGAGCTGCTAACTGAACTGGGGGCCGATAAATGCATTGACTACCGCACTACTAATGTTTCTGACATGACAGGTCAATACTCGGCCATTCTGGAAATGACCACCCAATATCGCCTCAAGCAAATAAAACATTTGCTTAAAGACAATGGTATTTTTATGCCAGCAAACCCTTTTAATAATCTTCTGGATTTTTTATTTAATGGTCGCCTTACAAAATGGTTATTTGTAGACAAAGGTAATACAGAGCAACTTAACCAAATAGCCGCCTGGGCAAAGTTAGGATTAATAAAACCAGTTATCGATCAGGAATTCGAACTCACACATTATAAAGACGCATTTAAACGAGCATTGGAACGCGGCAAAGCTGGCCGCGTGTTGTTGAAGATGGCGGATTAGGTCTAATCTACTACATTTTATTAAATGGAAGGAAAACTTCTTCCATTTAACCCTTACCCTGACTTAAGGTATTTATCGCCCCCACTATCTCACTCACTCCTTTGTTAATATCACTGATGGTTGTGCTCAGGCCATTAACTAATTCAACACCATTGGTGGCTTGCTCAATACTCGACTGCATGGTGGTGCTGGCTTTTTCTGATAACTCCAAATTCTGTTTTACTACCGACGCAATCTCTGTTGTAGAATCACTGGTACGAGCAGCAAGGGACCGAACCTCATCGGCCACTACCGCAAAGCCTCTACCCTGCTCTCCTGCTCGTGCGGCTTCTATCGCTGCATTCAACGCAAGCAAATTTGTTTGCTCCGCAATGGAGTTAATGGTGTTCACTATGTTATTGATTTCGTCAGACTGCCTGTTTAATGCTTCTAAGTTAGAGGCTGCGTCTTGAATATCACTGGAAAGGTTATTCATTAACGAGGTTGCCTGTGACACTTTATTGGCACCCTCCTGTGCACATTTATCCGCTTCAACCGATGTGCTGTAGGCTAACTCTTGAGCCTCCCTTGAAGACTCAATATTTTGAGTAATATCAGTGGCAAATTTAATGACTTTGGTGAGTTCACCAGAGGCATTAAAAATGGGATTGTAGCTAGCTTCCAACCACAGCACGTCACTATGCTTATTAATTCTTTTGAACTGTCCAGACACATATTCCCCACGATTTAACTTCTGCCAAAAGCTGGAATATTCGGAGGAATTAGAAAGCTCATCTTCACAAAAAATGCGATGATGCTTACCCTGTATTTCACCTAGGGTATAACCAGCAGCATGCAGAAAATTATCATTTGCCGTGAGAACAATACCGCTCATATCAAATTCAATAACCGCCATAGACCGGCTAATGGCATTTACCAGCCCCTGCTGTTCTTGAGCTTTGGTAATTCGCTCAGTTACATCTGAAGCAAACTTAATAATTTTTACCAACTCATTCGATTGGTTATATACCGGGTTATAACTGGCCTCTAACCAAAGTATTTCACCAGACTTAGTTAGTCTCTCCACTTGCCCGGCATGGAAGTTACCTCGACCAAGATTTTGCCAGAACTGACTGTATTCATTACTGTTAGCGTATTCAGATTTGCAAAAAATTCGGTGGTGTTGATTTTCTATTTCGCTTAGATGGTAGCCAGTGGCCGATAAAAAGTTTTGGTTAGCAGTAATAATCTGACCTGAAGGTGTAAATTCAATAACGGCCATGGAATCGTCTAAGGCTTTGAATTTCGATCTTAATTCTACCAACTCTTGCCGATCTAATGATGTGTCTTCCGTAACCTGTTGTGACTTACCAAAACCGAACATAGAGCAACCTGATAATAAAATGAGCTGTTATCAGTCTAGATGCCATCAGGGTTTCGTCAATGGATAACCCTAACTGATATAACGCTGATTTTAACAACAATGGTTTACTGACTAAATATTTTTATAAGATTCTGCTAATACAGTCTGATAGCTCTTCAAGAAATTCTTCTTGTTGTATTTGCTTTACTGGGTATGAGTGATTTTTGTTCAACAACTTAATAATCGGATAAAGAAATTTTCATACCAGTAATAAAGCTAAAATAGATTTGAAAGGTCATATCAACTATGAAAATGTTTAAAATTTTCTACATCCATTAAAGCGTGCTACTTAAGCATTAAATAATGATTTCACAGAATTTCTAACAACCCGAAATAAAAATCAAACGATGCCTTCATAAATTATCCATAAAGTGATTTCTCCATTTTTTAAGGAGTAATCATGAAGAAGTCTCTTGTCGTTTTTATTATCGGGTTTATTTCATCTGTGAGTGTTTACGCGGTAAATTCCACTCACTGCCCTCATAGCTGCCCAAGCGGCACACCGGGTTCTAATTACCATGTTTATCGCAATGCTTATACGCTTTCAAATAACGCCACTACTAAATTTGCTGACTGGGTGGCGTACACAGTAAATAGCAACACCATTGGTGGTAGTCGCAGCAGATACTGGCGCGCTGACCCAGATATTTGGTCAAGTCGTACCCTAGAGCCCAGTGACTACACTTCAGCGCACGCAACCATAGGCACCGACCGAGGTCATCAAGCGCCATTGGCGTCTTTAAGCAATTATTCCGACTGGCAAACGTTAAATTATCTTTCTAACATTACGCCGCAAAGGTCAGAGCTGAATCAGGGGCCGTGGAATATTTTAGAACAACGAGTACGATCGTTAGCTAACCGCAGTGATGTGGGCAATGTGTACGTAGTGACTGGCCCATTATATGAATACCATTTTGCTGATTTACCCAATGCCGATGAAAGCCACACCATCCCCAGCGGCTATTGGAAAGTAATTTATATTAACCAATCTGGAACTATTCAAACAGCTGCATTTATTATGGATCAACACCTGTCGAGAAATACAAACTTTTGCACTACACAGGTCACCATTAATGAAGTGGAAAGTCGTTCGGGCTTAAATATTTTGCCGCAGATGAGCAACCAATCCAGCATTGAGTCTCGCATTGGTTATCTAAAAAATGATTTAGGCTGTTAATTTCTCAGCCTGTGCTTTTAATTATTCCTGAGCAAAAGGATGTTGCCAGGAATAATATTCGAATAACCCTTTTATTCTCACATTAGCTTAATCAGAAGGCTCGACTTCAATTGCTGGCAGCACATAGTTTTTAGCAATTCTTATATAGTCTTTTTTGTAAGTCTGACTTGCTAATTTAATAATATCGGCCACTTCAAACATCAATTTCTTATCACCTTGTGACAGCTCAGAGTTATTCACTAAGTCTTTGTCAGCGAAGTCATTATTTAAGAAACCAGTACATAAACCACGAATCATTGAGTTCTCTTGGCTGTTCACAAACTCCCAAATAAATAATGAGAGCATGAGCCCAAAAGCCATTTCATTTTTTAATGGGGTTTCTGTAGTGTTATTTATATGTTTATGATTATTTTTATAAAACCCATGCCCTACAGATTCATCTTCTATGCCTGTTACCAACCTCAGCAAGTTATAGGTATTTTCCAATCGTTTTTGCTGCCTCGGGTTGGTAAAATGAAAACGGTCAAACCAATATAAAAATGCTTGCTTTTGAGATGGTGTTAAGCCGAAGTTTTTCTTTTCTTCGATTTTTATGGATGCCTCTGGTTCTTCAATGTTGAGAATTAAGTTTGCAAGCTGTTGTTCGGTTAATTCTTTTTCTAATTCTGAATCAGTTTCTTCACTTTCACTGTCTTTCGCTTTTTCAGGAGGCGCGCCAACCTCTGGCTCCGGGGGTTCATCAACTTCAGGTTTAGCATTCCAAATATCAAAGGGTGATTGCCAATTAACAGACTCATCATCGGGCTTTTCATCCCATAGGTGACGCATATATTGTTCAACAGCAGTTTGATCTGGCTCGGTTAAAGAAATAGGCAAGTGCATCATTTTGCCGAAGTAATCCCGGGCAATGGCCTTTGGGTCTTTCAGTTGGTGATGCTGCGCCAACTCCTGATAATGGTTAGCCAGTGCCGCCAGGGCAATGCGCTGGTCGATAGCAATAATAACCGTGACTTGAGGAATATCTAAAATCAAACGCACGGCTTCAAAGGTTTTTACAATGCCTTGTGGGCTACAACGGTCAAGGTCATCAATCACAAAGACCAAGCGTTTTGGCTTACCGAAATTACCCAACCAGGTGGTTTTGTTCATGTCTTTTGAGCGCAATGCAATGTCGCACATTAAGCGAATGTCTTCGCGCATTTGGTTAACCTGGCCAATGTGTTTAGCATAGTCCGGCAGTTTTAAGTAGGTGAGTAGCTCTTTGGTGTAGGTTTGAGCGCTGAGTAATCGAAAGGCCTGAAACACTCTGAGCAAACCAAAGCCACCCAATGCACCGGTGAACAAACCAGCCAATGAATTGGTAGACAAGAAGTCATTCGCTGCTGAGAAATCTGACAATTGCACCCAAGAATAAGACAAGGCCCAGGCCGCAATGGCCAGCCAAAAAATAGACCAAAACACTTGCTTGGGATATTTGCGAATGGCAAAACCCATTAACAGACGTAACCTTACTTGCCACCACCACTTCATTCGGCTTCGTAGGTTCACATAAATCTGAAATACCCTATCACTCAGTTTTTCATAAGCCTTATCCGTAACATCTACGCCCAATGAGAAAGACGTTAATGAACTGATCACTTCGTGTGTTAATGCCGCCTGTAGGTTGTCGCATTGTTCGTAGGCCCAGGCATTAAACTCCCCCCATATAAAGGGTGAATGCTCTGTGTTAGTTTTATGTCGGGCTGCTTGCAATAAAATGGGGCTGTCTTTTCTTTCCAGTCTTTCCCTTAAAATATCCAATACCCGGGTTTTACCTGAGCCCCAGTTACCTAATAAGCCTATGGTTAAATGATTAGCATTTTCGTCATGGCTTAAATATTTTACCAAGCCAGTCACCAGGGCTTCGCGCTCCTCACCCATATGATTTTCGGCAAGACGAGCGGTTTCTGAATTAACAACCTCCCGTGTAACGAAAATATTTTTAATCTGAGTTTGTTGACTAGCCCCGGCTAGCAAATGTTCATACAACACCAACATATGGCTTAAAGCACTCTGGGTCTTCTCATCTTGGCTATCGCTAATTAATTGTTTTACTGCCGGTTGAAAATTTGAAACATAGTTATTTTCTATTTCTTTGGGTATTGAAGAAGCTAACCAAAGGGGTTGATCAATCAGTTGATTAATATCTAATAGTTCTTCTGCTTTTGATAAGTCGGCGTCGGCGGCTGCTCTGGCGGCGTAGGCGGCTCTGGCGGCGGCGGCTCTGGCGTAGGCGGCTCTGGCGGCAGCATCGGCGGCAGCGTAGGCGTCGTAGGTGAAGACTCTGATGGCGGCGGCTCTGGCGTCTGTGGCGGCTCTGGCGGCTCTGGCAGCATAGGTGGCGTCGGCTTTGGCGGCGTCGACTCTGGCGGCGTCGGCAGCATGGGCGGCGTAGGCGGCGGTGGCTTTTTTCACACCTTTATTAATGAATACTTTGGAATCTTCTAGCACCAGTAAAGGTGCGAAAAAAACCGCCAATAAATGTTTGACTCTTTGTTCTGGCTGCCAATAACTAAATGGAGGTATGGGTTCGTTATGTTCTTTCTTGGCAACATCTTCTTGAGCAGCTAACACTGGCAATACCCGCAATGCTGAGCGTGCAGCTAGCACGGCTGGCCATAACGTATTCTGCTGCCAAAGT
>JANQHX010000030.1 GCA_028282465.1 Gynuella sp. | reverse complement strand
TATTTGCCAGGGCATATCTAGAGCTGGAGCTGGAGCTGGAGCTGGAGCTGGAGCTGGAGCTGGAGCTGGAGCTGGAGCTGGAGCTGGAGCTGGAGCTGGAGCTGGAGCTGGAGCTGGAGAAGTCTCTGTAGGTTCTAGTGAAGTATCAACAGAATTTTCTGCGACCTCATGGACTGTCTTTTCAGAGCTATTAGTAACGGTAGACTCAAGGGGTGGTGCTTCAGCTATTGCTGACTCGGTTACTTTGCCAGAGCTCGGCTGATCATTGGGTGACTCACTCTCGTTTGTTTTAGAAAGCTCTGTTTTAGCAGGCGCTGGATGAACTGCCGCGGGATTAACGGGCTCGGGATCAACAGCAGGCTCCAGCTCAGGCAACTCATTCAAAGGCTCTGCACTGGGTTCTGGTGAGAAAACCAACATTCTCAGTAATGCCATTTCGAATCCAGACTTCATATCCGGTGCCAAGTGCATGTCTCTTTTTGCGATCAGCCCCACTTGGTAAAACAACTGAATGTCTTCGGCTGTGTTCGCTTTGGCAATGGCTAGAATCTGTTCTCTATCCCCTTGGCTGTTGTCTATGGCATCAGGCACGGCTTGAGCCATGGCCACTCTGTGTAAAAGAGTCAATAAGTCAGTCATTAAAGCGGCGTAATCTGGACTGAACTCGCTAAGACCCGCAATCGACTTTATTAACCCTTTGGCATCTTTATTGGTCAGGGACAGCATTAATGCAAATACCTGCTTTCTGTCCATAGTACCCAGCATGGCACTGACTTCAGACTCTAAAATTTGACCCTGACCATAGGCAATGGCCTGATCAGTGAGGCTTAATGCGTCCCTCATACTGCCATCAGCAGCTCTACCAATTTGCCAAAGCGCGCCGTCTTCGTAGTTAACCTGTTCTTGAGCCAGAATACTTTTGAGGTAACCCACCACGTTTTCAGGAGTCATGTTCTTTAAATTGAACTGCAAACAGCGGCTCAAAATAGTGACTGGCAGCTTTTGAGGGTCTGTTGTGGCAAGTAGAAATTTGACGTGGGCTGGTGGCTCTTCCAGGGTTTTAAGCAATGCATTAAAACTATGGGTCGAGAGCATATGAACTTCGTCAATTAGATAGACTTTATAACGCCCCCTTGTCGGCGCGTATTGAACGTTTTCTAACAACTCTCGGGTATCTTCAACTTTGGTTCTAGACGCTGCATCCACTTCAATCAGATCAACAAAACGTCCTTCATCGACCTCAACACAGGCCGAACAAACGCCACATGGACTTGCACTCACCCCTTCTTCGCAGTTCAGGCTTTTTGCAAACAATCGTGCGATGGTGGTTTTGCCCACACCTCGGGTACCAGTGAACAAATAGGCATGATGAAGCCTGTTATTTTCTAACGCATTAAGCAGGGCCTTTAAAACGTGCTGCTGCCCTATCATCTGATCGAATGTACGTGGTCGCCATTTCCTGGCTAGAACCTGATAGCTCATATTCGTTCCGAAAACACTAATAGCCTTATGCTAACGATTTGCCGTACGACAAGCCAGCTCATGCCTATATTTTGAGATAAAACTTTAGGAAATTCATAATGTTAGCGTGAACACGCTGAAGACTGGAGACAATCGAGCCAGCCACACCCCGGCACATGCATCTCTGCTACCGTTGCTCCCTTCCGGGCCTGGCGGGGTTCACAGGTTAGCATTGCGAGGGGACCAACCCGACTGCCATAACTCGTGAGTAAACAGCGAGAAAAGCTGCCTATCACCAAAGAGGCGCGGATTATCCAGACATTAACAGGAGTATGCAAGCCCGGTTTTAAACAAAAACTTAATAAAACATTAATTATCACTGCGACCCTTAGACCTTGAGCCTAGCGTCCACATAACCTTCTAGATCATTGACCGCGAGATTCTGATCATGGTGTTTCAAAAGAGAAATATGGGTATCTTCCAAGGCTTCTTCCGCACTAGAAGGGCGAATAATTGAAAGGGAATTCGGCACCATGTTTCTAGGCAATACCGTCACCCCCATACCCGCTTCAGCGGCCGCCACGGTACCAGCGTAACTGGGGCTGGAAAACGCAATTCGCCATGGCCGTTTGAGGGTATTTAATTTATCTATGGCCCGAGAGCGATAAACACAAGGTTGAGGAGACACCACCAAAGGCAGTGTTTCGGCATAATTGTCAAAAATTGTTTGGTCACCTACCCACTCCAATACCTCTGAGCGCACATCAATACCATTGGGAAAATCTTCTGGGCGATTCATTTTAACCAGTACAAGGTCAAACTCCTTTTTCTTGAATCGCTCGAACAGATGCAGGGTCAAATCACATTCAATATGTAACAACACGCGGGGATGCTGGGCCGCGTATTCAGACAATACATCCGACAGGAAAACACTGGCAAAGTCTTCGGGCAAACCAAAACGCACTTCACCAGACAGCTCAGGATTTCGGAACCTATCCATTGCCAGTCGATTGAGGTGAATAATTTGACGGGCATAACCCAGCAAAAGTTCGCCATTTGCTGTCAGGGCAAGGCCCTTTCCCCGACTGAAAAGCTCAGAAGCTAATTGATTCTCAAGCTTGGCAATTTGCTGACTGACAGCGGATTGAGTGCGAGCGACCTTGCCAGCGGCACGGGTGAAACTGCCGGTCTCTGCTACAGCTAAGAAGCACTCTAGAGTTAAAGCGTCAAATGACATATTAGATATTCTTATAGTCCTGATTAGTATTAGTCGTTTTTCTTATACTAAGACAATCCATAGAATCCCGCAAAACCAAATCGACCCAAGGACAAAAAGGGACTCTATGGAATTTCTCACTGACTTTCTTCTTAGGCTGTTGACGCAGTTTCAAACCCCTACCCTCGGTTTTCTGATCGGCGGCATGCTGGTGGCTGCCATGGGCAGTAATCTCAAAATTCCGAATGCGGTGTATCAATTCATTGTTTTTTTTCTATTGATGAAAATCGGACTCAAGGGCGGCATAGAAATTCGTGAAGCCGATTTAGCGGCCATGCTGTTACCAGGATTTTTCGCTTTAGTGATAGGCGTGGTCATTGTGCTTGCTGGCAGTTTTTTCTTTTCACTGTTGCCCGGTATTAAACGGGAGGACGGCTTTGCCACTGCCGGTTTATTTGGTGCAGTGAGCGCCTCAACTCTGGCAGCAGCCATAGTGTTACTGGAGGAAGACAGCATCGCTTTTGAAGCCTGGGTACCTGCCCTTTATCCGTTTATGGATATACCCGCATTAATTCTTGCCATCGTGCTAGCCAACATGCATCGGCAAAAACAGCAAGGCGAGCAGCGCAAACAGATTAATGTCTGGGGTATTGTAAAAGAGAGTTTGCGGGGCTCGGCGCTGTCGGCATTAATTCTAGGTTTGGCCCTGGGCCTTTTAACAAAGCCCGAATCTGTTTTAACCAGTTTTTATGAACCCTTATTCCGCGGCTTCTTGTCGATACTGATGTTGGTGATGGGTATGGAAGCATATGCCCGATTAAATGAAATGCGTAAAGTTGCTCATTGGTATGCTGCCTACGCCTTTGTAGCGCCAATCATTCACGGCTTCATGGCATTTGGCTTGGGTTACCTGGCACATATTTGGGTGGGCTTCAGTCCAGGGGGCGTTATTCTGTTCGCCATTATCGCAGCCTCAAATTCGGATATCTCTGGCCCGCCCACATTGCGGGCAGGCATACCCGGAGCCAATCCATCGTCTTACATTGGTTCTTCGACCAGTGTCGGTACTCCGGTGGCCATTGTAATCTGTATCCCTTTATTCATCGCATTAGCTGAACGGGTATTCTCAATTTAGGAGCAAAACAATTATGACTCTACATCCGGCGATAAAAGTCGTCATCATTACCGAAAAAATGATAGTAAAAGGTGTCTGCCAAATCATCGAAGCGGCAGGCGCTTCCGGTTACACCATTATGGCGGCCGGAGGCAAAGGCAGTCATGGTATCAGGAATATTTCTGACACTGCCGCTGTTATTGATAGTTTCTCTGATGTGAGAATTGAAGTCATTATTCAGGATCGAAACAAGGCTGAAGAGATCATGAAGAAAGTGCATACAACCTACTTCGAAGATTATGCCGGTATTGCCTACTTGGACATTGTAGAAGTGTTAAGGCCTCAGAAATTTTAACTGAGCTGTTAGGTAAATTTCCAAGCACTACTACCCAATAATCACAGGCCAAAACCGGGAACAAAAAAGTAGGAGCAAAAAAAAGTAACTAGCCATTAGTAAAAAAAACATTATTACCAAGTACCAACTAAGGTTTTAGAGTGTTGCTTAAATTGATGTGTTGTTTTTTTTACTTCCTTCCAGGCAAGATTGGCGAGTAAAATCCCCTGTCTCAACAGTGGGCGCAATTTTCAAATATATCAGTAATCTTTCTGCATCCTTGGTAAGAACCAACTAAGGTTATATGAGTAGTCTCCCTCTGTAATTTATCCAATATGCGCTAGGTTTATGCACTAATATCATGAAGCTCACCCAAAAAATATCATTCAGGCTAGCCATAACCAGTGTATCCATTGCTTTGCTCGTGAGTTTAATTATGAGCTTGGCGACCCTTGCCATTGATTATCAAACAGAACAACAAGAATATAAGAAAACTCTAAATTCAATCGTGAGCGCTGCAGAAAACACAACAGGTAAAGCGATCTACACCATTGATAAGGAAATGGCGTATCAGGTTACCACAGGTATTTTGAAATACCCGTTCATTAAAAGTGTCGTCATATTTGACGAAGACAATTCCATAATCGCCGAAGCTCAAAAAGAATTATCAAAGGCCTACTTATCACACTTTTTATTAAACAAACTAGAAGATGTAGAAGTCAGTCACACTGTTCGCTATTTAAGTATTGAAGGCAGACTCACCATTGTCTCCAGTTCAAAGGTGTACTTTTTATCGTTTTTATCTAGAACCATTAATTCGTTAATGACGGAGTTTATTTCCACGCTGATACTCGTATTCATTTTATTTTTCGTATTTACTGCATGGATGACACGACCGCTTTCAGACATTACTCATAGGTTTTCTGGAATTAAACCTTATCAACCGGATGGTTCAAGAATTTCAATTCCAAAGGTGCATGAAAAAGATGAGTTAGGAGAACTAGTCAACACTGCAAACGGTTTTATAGAAGCGGTAGAAGCTCTGCAAATTCTTCAAAAAAATTCCAAAAAACATTTAACTCAATCTAGGGACACACTGATTCAGTTGATCGACTCCCTACCCCATATGATTTATTTAAGAGGCGATGATGATAAGTTCATTGTCATTAATCAGCCTTTTATTTCTATGTTGAATCTACCCATTAATGATTTTAAAAACATTACCATTCCTGAAGTCATCAACCACCTCGACAATAAGACTAAAAGCAAACTCTTTGAAGAAGACGACATTATTTTCAGATCGGAAAAGCAAAGTGTAATACCGGAAGTGGAATGGCCAGTTAATTCGAAACAAATAAAGCATCTTGAAGTAAAAAAGATTGCACTGCAGTACGAAGGAAAACCGGCGGTCTTAAGTATTGCCACAGATATTACCGAACGAAAACGCAGCGCGGCGAGAATACAGCATCTAGCATTCCACGATTCACTTACCGATTTACCGAACCGACTGTTGTTGCAAGACAGATTAGGTCAAGCCATTAAGTCCTGTGAGAGAGCTCAAAAATACGGTGCTTTACTATTTATTGATCTCGACAACTTTAAAAACATTAATGATTCTCTAGGACACAGCGCCGGTGATGCAGTACTGAGAGAACTAGCTATTCGGTTAACAGATGTGATTCGTTCAACAGACACTGTGGCTAGAATTGGTGGCGATGAATTCGTGGTGTGTCTTCCCAAATTACATGAAGATGCAGACCAAGCAACCGAACAAGCCGAACAAAAAGCCAGTGCCATTAGAAGACAGGTACTTAGGCCTCTTTATTTCAGTAACCGAAAACTAACGGTTACCGCATCAATAGGTATCGCGCTGTTTCCAGATGCCGACCAGAGTGCCTCTGACTTACTCAGAAACGCAGATACCGCCATGTATCAAGCTAAATCCAAAGGCAAAGATACCCAAATCATTTTTGAAAGCGCCATGACAGAAGCTGCCACACAGCGACTTGAGCTTGAAAATGACCTAAGGCTGGCACTGGAAAGAGAAGAGTTTTATCTCGTGTTTCAACCTCAAATAGATTATCAGTCGGGCAGTATTATTGGTGCTGAAGCATTAATTCGCTGGGCACACCCTGTTAAAGGACTCATTCCGCCGAATCATTTCATTCCTATTCTTGAAGCCACAGGGCTCATTAATCATGTTGGCGACTGGGTGCTGAAGGCAGCTTGCAAACAACTGGCAAAGTGGCTGGAAGATGGTGTTTGGAACAGTTCGCAAGTCATGGGTATTAATGTTAGCCCGCAGCAATTTAACAACCCAAATTTTTATGAATCGGTAAAAAACACTGTGGAACGTTACAATATTCCACCTCGAGTGTTGGATCTTGAAATCACTGAAGGCATGGTGATCAGTCAAGTAGAAGACACCATTGTAAGAATGGATGACTTGCGAAATCTGGGCATTAGCTTTTCTATTGATGATTTCGGAACTGGCTATTCGTCTTTGTATTACCTAAAAACCCTACCACTAGATGTCTTAAAAATTGACCAAACCTTTGTACGGGATATCAGCCTAGACAAAAACGATGCGGTAATTGTTGAAACCATTATAGCTATGTCAAAGCTCATGGGCATGACACCCATAGCAGAAGGCGTTGAAACAGAATCCCAACTTAAGTTTCTAACTGAAAAAGGTTGTCATCGTTTCCAAGGTTATTATTTCAGCAAGCCTCTCACTGGAACTGATTTTGAACAGTGGGTATCAAAATTTTCAATTCCCATTAATACCCATTAAAATGAAAGAAAAATTCTTGGGAACCATGTACAGCATTAAAGAAACTTTTTATTCACTTCAAGGCGAAGGCGCTCATACCGGCAGGCCAGCTATTTTTTTGAGATTTGCAGGTTGCAACCTGTGGAGTGGTCGAGAGCAGGATAGAGAGTCGGCCATTTGTCGTTTCTGTGATACCGATTTTGTAGGTGTAGATGGCCAAAATGGCGGTAAGTTTTCCACTGCAACTGAATTGGCGGAGCACGTAAACAACTTATGGCCAATAGATACCTGTTTTAAATATGTTATCTGTACCGGCGGTGAGCCGGGTTTACAGCTTGATGAAGAATTAATTGAGAAACTCAAACAGAAAGGATTCGAGGTCGCCATTGAAACCAATGGCACTGTTCAGTTACCCTCAAATATTGACTGGATTTGCCTTAGCCCGAAAGGCAGCTCAGAGGTATTACTTTCTAAAGTCAATGAATTGAAACTGGTTTTCCCTCAAGATGATGCGCCACCTGAACGCTTTAAAGATATTCAGGCAGACGTCAGATACTTGTCTCCTAAAAATCCATTCGATGGTTCTATCAGTATTAATCAGTCTGAAGCGACTCAAGCAGCTATCACCTATTGTTTAAAGAATCCTCAGTGGCGACTTTGTTTGCAAACCCATAAGATTCTGAATATCGACTAGGTACCAAAAAAAGGCTATTCAACATTATCCCATCGTAGATCGTCTGGAATTGGATAATCAGGCTGCCCCTGAGGTTTTTGGCCAAACCCTTTCTTCCATTGATTCACCTGATACACATAGGCCAATACCTGAGCAACAGCTAGGTAGAGGCCTTCAGGTATCTCTTCATCAATTTTGGTGAAGTGGAAAATTGATCTCGCTAAGGGCGGGATACAAATCACAGGAATATTATATTCCCGGGCTATTTCTTTAATTTTTTCTGCTACTTCATCTGCCCCCTTTGCAACTAACAATGGAGCTGGCATTTCATTGGGCTTATATTTTAATGCCACTGCAAAGTGATCTGGGTTAGTAATCACCACATCAGCATCAGGAATGTTACCCATCATCTGCCGTTGGCTTGCCTCTCGTTGAAGTTGTCGTAATTTAGATTTAACCTCAGGCTTTCCTTCGGTATTTTTAAATTCATCCTTAACTTCTTGCATGGTCATACGCATTTTTTGGGTATGTGATGTCACCTGAA
Source organism: Gynuella sp. (assembly GCA_028282465.1). Taxonomy (GTDB): domain Bacteria; phylum Pseudomonadota; class Gammaproteobacteria; order Pseudomonadales; family Natronospirillaceae; genus JANQHX01. The sequence continues at coordinate 55,023 of JANQHX010000030.1, read as the reverse complement.
AAGGAACATCTATCGCAGCAATGGCTAGAGACGAACAACAAATAATAAAAAACGCCCAAAGCAATATGTGCATTAAATGAAGCATGCCATTTTCGATGGATTCGTGAACCAGTGCTTGAATATCTTCAACATGGTATGCGAATGCCAAGACTGAAGCCGTGGCCACCACTAATACCTTTGCCCAGCCTTTTAATAACTCCATCAAAGCCTCTTTTGAGACCATTCGTTTCACACCTTTCAAAGGATCCATACGGTCAAATTTGGGAGCGATGGCTTTGCTGGAGAAATTCCAGCCACTTAATGAAATGGGGCCAACAATAGCAGCAACTAATAGTAAGATAAAAATAGGAATTAGAGAGGTAAAGCCCTCCTGAAGTGAATCACTTAAGTGGGCAAACAAATAGCGGTAATCAAATGCGGCATCCCGTTCAAATGAAAAATTATAAATTGCAATTTGATAAATAGCCTTTACTAAGAAGTGACCAAAGAGTATCAAAGACAGAGCAGAAACAATTAACACAACGGACGTTGCCAACTCTTTAGATCTTGCGAGCTGACCATCTTCTCGAGCTTTTTGGAGTTTTCGCTCCGTGGGTTCTTCGGTTTTCTCCTGACTGGAATCTTCTTCTGCCATAGACCCCTCCGTTAAATACCCACAACCAGTTTCATCACTTCCACCTGTTCAAGCATGTATTTTTGAATGGTGGATAGAACACCGGTGTAACTAATCCATAACACCACTAAGCCCATCATCATGGTCATGGGAAAACCTAAGGCAAATATGTTCATTGCTGGAGCGGTTCTTGACATAATTCCGAAGGACAAATTGACCAGCAAGAGGGCCGCGATCATGGGTAAGGAAATTGAAACCGCAGAGGCAAAAAACCAACGCCCCCAAACAGCAATTTCCATCAAACTTTCCGGACTTAATCCATTTAAACTAACAGGAAGGCTATAGAAGCTGCCAATTAATACTTCCATCACAACCAAGTGGCCATTGATTGACACAAAAATTAATGTCACCAGTGTGAGGTACCATTGGGCCAACACCGTCACTGAAATACCATTAGCGGGATCCATCATAGACGCGTAGCCCAACCCCATTTGCATAGCTATTATCTGCCCGGCTAGTACAAAAACTTGAAACAACATTAAGACCAAAAAACCTAGGGCAAAACCAATGACGATTTGCTGAGCGATGACCATCATGGTTTGTAAACCAACCCCTTCATAGTCAGGCATGTCAGGCAGCATTGGGCTAATTAATAGCGTGATGGCGCCTCCCAACAACACTCTTAGTCTTGCCGGTACCAGCCTAGACCCGAATACCGGTGCAATCATAAAAAAAGCGGTAATACGAAACATAGGCCACAAAATATGACTCACCCAACTGGCCATTTGCGCGTCAGTAATCTCGTACATCAGTTCAACAAGAAAGGAATATCTCGATAAAGATTTTGAGTAAACTCAATCACTTCATAAACCAACCAAGGCCCAAACAGCACCATGGCTAACAGCGTCACCACCAGGCGAGGCAGAAAGCTTAAAGTTTGCTCGTTAATTTGAGTGGCTGCTTGGAAGGTACTCACAACTAACCCGACAACCAAACTGGGTATAATTAATACCCCCACTACTAACAAAACAATAAAGAGCGCTTCTCGAAATAAGTCGCCAATATAAAGTGATTCCATAAAAGCTACCTCAAGGGCTAAAACTGGTTGCCAATGACCCCATCACTAAGAGCCAACCGTCTACCAATACAAACATCATAATTTTGAATGGCAGTGAAATAATAATTGGAGAAAGCATCATCATACCCATAGCCATAAGCACACTGGCTACAATTAAATCAATGATCAAAAAAGGAATGAACAATAAGAATCCAATCTGAAATGCGGTTTTTAATTCACTGGTTACAAATGCAGGCATCAACACATTTAGTGGCGTGTCCATCGGATCGGTATAAACCGTTTGATCACCAGAAATATCTAAAAATAATTCCAAATCATCATCTCGAGTTTGACCTAGCATGAATCGTTTAAATGGAGTGACTGCTCTGTCCACAGCCTCAAGAGGGAGTATTTCTTCATTTATATATGGCTGCAATGCATCTCGGTTCACTTCATTTAAAACCGGCGTCATGATAAAGAATGTTAAAAATAAACTCAGGCCAATTAACATTTGATTAGAGGGCGTTTGCTGTAAACCGATCGCCTGTCTCAGTATGGCAAACACCACGATGATACGAGTGAATGAGGTCATCATCATGAGCAGAGCTGGTATAAAAGTCAGCGCGGTCATGATAGCTAGAATTTGAAGAGTTACTGAATACTCGCCATTACCCTGCTCATTTTCAGTGTAGGTAATAGCGGGAATACCAAACCTGACTCCTGGTCTTGGTTCTTCTTCAGCTATGGCGCCTTGATTAAATACGGTGAAGATTGAAATAATAAAAAAAAGATTTACTAAGACTTGTGTTGATCGTTTTCTGATTCCTGACTTGAAGACTGCCACTGCCCATTTCCCTTCACTAATGCCATCAGTTTTTCTGAAAACGGACTACCAACAGCTGTTTCATCGTTATTGATTGGCTGTTCGAATTGGTGAACTTTATTAATTTGTTGCGAGGTAACTCCTAAAAGAATTTGAGTATCGCCCGCTTCAACCAAAACTAATTTTTCTTTTGTTCCCAGCGGCAAAATGGATAGCACCTTAACATGTTTGCTGGTGATTCCTGTTGCGCCACTAATCCGTCGTACAAACCAAGCACACGCAAAGATAAGGCCAATCACAATTAATAAAGCAACGACCATATTTCCTAAATCGACATTAGGCACACTGGGGGTAGTTGGCTCTGAAAGAGCGGAGTTTGAAATGAATAGTGTCAGAAATAAAATTTTAAATTTCATTATTGAAGTCTATGAATTCTTTCTTGTTGACTGACCACATCGGTTAATCGAATACCGAATTTTTCATTCACCATGACCACTTCGCCGTGGGCAATGAGCGTTCCATTAACCAAAACATCTAATGGCTCACCAGCCAATCTATCTAATTCAATTACAGAACCCTGATTTAATTGCAATAAATTCCTTATCGCTATTTGTGTGTTTCCCACTTCCATAGAAATAGTCACAGGGATATCTAAAATAACATCCAGGTCAGGCGCGTTTTCTGTACCAGCAGGTTGATTCGTTAAGGTTTCTAAAGGCGCTGTTTCAGGTTCGGGCTCGTCGTCATCATCGTCCCTGTCGGCGTCCCCAGATTCTTCCATGGCTGCCGCCCACTCGTCTGCTAAACCAGCGTCGTCTGCATCTGATGCAACTTCATCTGCCAAGGCGTCAACATCTATTTCATCTTCTGGCGGTAGGTTGTCATCATCATCGGCCATTTTCTAACCCCTGTTTAATTCCACGTATTTTTAAAGCCAAGTCATTATTCTCAGCTTTATTTCTTCTAATTGGCTGATCCATTCTCAGAGCTAAATAATCTCTAGACTGACCAAGGTTTGACTTATAAAGCGGAACACCGCCGGCATACATGAGCGTATGTTCAGGCATTTCTATTGGAATAATATCCCCAGCTTCCAGTTCCACTAATTCTTTCAGTTTGATTTCTCTTTCCACTATTTTCGCGTTCAAAGGAACCTTGGCGTTCAGAATATCTTTCTGCAACGACTGCACCCAACGCTCATCCACTTCATCCACATCAGATTGAACCCCAGCATCTAACACTTCACGCATTGGCTCAATCATGGAGTAAGGCAACGTCACATGAAGGTCACCACCACCACCATCCAATTCCACATGAAAGGTGCTCACCACAACCACTTCTGAAGGGCTTACGATATTCGCCATAGCCGGGTTGACTTCTGACGATACATATTCGAAGTCCACATCCATTACCGCAGACCAAGCTTCTTTCATGTCTACAAAAATCTGTGAAAGAATCATTTGAACTACACGAATTTCAGTGGGGGTAAATTCCCGGCCTTCAATTTTTGCATGGCGTCCATCGCCGCCAAAAAAATTGTCTACCAACTTAAATACCAGTTTGGCATCTAGCACAAATAATCCAGTGCCACGCAGTGGGCGCACTTTCACCAAGTTAAGACTTGTGGGTACATACAAGGTGTGAATGTATTCACCAAACTTTAAAATCTGAATACCACCGGATGCGACATCAGCACTGCGACGAAGAAAATTAAACATGCTGATTCGGGTGTAACGAGTGAAACGCTCGTTGATCATTTCTAGGGTCGGCATTCGACCCCGAACAATTCTGTCTTGACTCGTTATGTCGTAAGCACGGACACCGTCTTCATCAACAGCTTCTTCTTCCTCAACAGCGCCATCATCAATACCATGTAACAGCGCATCAATTTCGTCTTGAGATAATAGATCCTGCATCACTCACCTTATTGCATAACAAAGCTTCGATAGAGCACTTTTTCAATTCCGGGTCGACCAATAATATCCAGCATCACATCTTGAATGGTTTCAGACAGGGCCACGGCTAATTGCTCTTTACCTTCATGACTTCGTAAACTTTCATAATTCTGTTCGTTCAATGTTTCTAACAAATTATTCCTAATTAAAGGCATGTGTTCAGAAACAGCATCAATGGCAAGTTGGTCTCTACCTAATACAGTAATCTCTAACTGCAAATAGCGGCTTCGAGACCCTTGAGAATAATTCACTACGAATGCTGGTTTTAAAGCCAAGTAAATCGCTTGACCACTGTCGGGCGAAACAACCTGATCCTCCAACATGAGTTCATCACCTTCAGGCATCTGTTCATCACCATCTGATGAGTCGTCACCGCCAGCTAATAGCAGGGTCGCAAACACTGAAATAGCAGCCACTAAAACGAAAGCCACTACCATGAGTATAATTTTTTTGAGGCCAGATTTACCCTGGCCCTCTTCTACGCCTTCTTCACCTTCAACTTCTTCTTCATCAGCCATTGCGTCAGAATCCTTTTATTACAAATGGGAAAGAGCAAAGCCTGTGCCATGCAATTATTTAGTATAGTGGGCATATAAAAGAAACTGAGTATTGCTTACTCAGCTGCAAGGTAAACATGAAGTTAATTTAAAGAATGCGACTTTATGAATGGCGCTAACAATCATCTAGCTGTCGAAAATCTGACGCCGAGATGAATTAACCAGTCAATACTTTGGTGATCTCACACATAATGATCAATTAGTCCAAGAGGTGTTACCTGGGTAGGTAAAACCTGTTCTTCCATGTCCTCAGAATCTGCCACCCCTTGTCCCTGCCGTTCTTGCTCAGAACTCTGTTGTTGCTGAGAATATTCGGATTGATCTTTAATTTCAGTCTCAATATTAGCAAAACCCTGGTCTTCCAACATGGCTCTCAACCTTGGGATGGCGGATTCCAATAGTTCCCTAGTTTGAGCATTTGAACTCACCATTACTACTTGAGTTTGTTCCTGCTGAACCTGAACCTTCACTTCAAGCATTCCCAAATCTGGAGGATCCAACCTTATATGAGCGATTTGAACATTTCTGTTGGCCATCATTAAAATACGATCACCCAGGGCCCGTTCGAACCCAGGTGTATTGGCATTTTGTTTTATGGACACATTCACCAAATCTTGTTTTTGAGTTTGCTGCTGTTGAAGTGAGTCTTTCTTAATACTGTGAATTAAATTTTCAGCGTCTGAGTCTATTAATTCTGCATCAGGTTCGGATGCTGATGAACGCATTTTTTCCATCACAGTCTGATTAAATTCTGTTCGGCCTTTCGGAGATATTTCAAACTCTGACTTTTTTCCGACTTTGTTTTCAAACTCTTGCAGTGCACCTGAACCATCACCCTTTTCATCGACAGTGTTGCCCGAACTCAGCAATTGAGCAGATTCTTTTTTGGCGTCATCACCCTCTCGTTTAATGGGTACAAAGGTTTCTGGAGTATCTCCTGACTCTGAAGTGGCAAGTTTTGAACTGGCAGTTTCCCCTTGACTGATTTGGCTTGCGCTGGCGGTTATTGATGGCGGTATTTCATCTTCATTAATTTGGGTAATCAATTCTTCATCAGTAATGGTTTGATTTGAAACTGTAATTGGCTCTTCGATTAATGCCTCGGCTTCTCCGGAACTTATCATGTCCACAGAAGATGATTCGCCGAGCGCACCATTCATTGCAGCCTCTACTGAATCAACATTAATATTAATCACAGATTCTTTGGATGGATCAGTAGAATCTAATTCTAAGGTCGGGCTCTCGGTATTAGGTATCCCAGTATCAGCGATTTCTGAATTATCATAAATCGGCTCAATACTGTCTGATATGTTTTGATTAGATGTGTCCTGGCCACCAGAATTTATTTCCGGTGTGACATTGCCAGAACTATTATCGGCATCAAAAAGCGGTTTGCTTTCTGTTTCAACAGCACTATTGACTGAATCGGATAACTCCGTCGAGAGTGCCAATGAATCTGTTGCTAATTTATCAACCTCTTCTGAAGTATCAAAACCCTCTAGTAATGAAGCTTCCTTCTCTGCGTTAGTGCTGATATTTAATTCCGAGTTTTCTGAGGCTTGCAAGAGTTCTTCAGACGAGAGCTCATCAAAACCAAGCATTGACTCTTCAGATTTAGTTGTAAACTCATCAGTATCCAACGGAATCGTTTTCAATTGGAAGGCAATGTCAGGTGGCAAATCTACACCGCTTTCAACGCCAAGACTTGCCGCTAAATTCAGTTCACTTATTAAATCCTCAAATTCTTTTGAATCTGGATCAACCCCCATCTGCTCAGCTAACAATTGGAGAAACTCTCCAGACTCCCCATTGTCAGTGGATTTCGCCATTTCGCTGGAGTGAATATCAGAACCCATTAGTAGATTCAGAAAAGATGCCTGCAACATAAACCTAAACTCTGAAGCGTTCGTTTATCGGAGAAATAGCAAAGCAAAGGCCAAGGATTAAGATAGTTAGGGATTTATTTTGATTTTATGCCAGCTAGGCTAAGTAGCTGTTTGGTGGGAAAATAAGCAGGTGAAAAAACGAAAAAGCAGCACTAACTATAGTGCTGCTCAAGAAGGCCTTTGACCAATTGGTATTCCTGTGCGATAGCATCTTTTAAGCCCTGTACGCCGTCCAGAACCCCATCTTTGCCCTGATCTTCAAGGCTCTTGCAAAGGTCTGTCATCTTAGTGGCTCCAATATTACTACTGCTGCCTTTTAGACTGTGCGCTTCCCGTCTAATTGCATCGGCATCCGTTCCCATCACTAAGTCTGACAAAGTTTGTAGCCTGGTTTCGCTATCGGTTACAAAGGTATCTATCAATAAACTAAAGTCGTCTTCCATTACTTCTTTCAATTCATCTAATGCTTCGGTGTTTAAATGGTCATTAACATCAACCAAGAGATTTCTCCGACTGTTTCAGTTCTATATCTTTTTAACTACAGGCCATTGAATGGTAGCTTCCACAATGTTGCCTTTACCTTTATAGGCGAAACTATCGCAGATTTTGGAAATCAAAGGCAAGCCCCTACCACTATATTCTTTATTGGTTCGACTTCTATTGATAATTGATTCATGATCAAAGCCATTTCCAGTGTCTTCCATCCGAATGGTTAACAAACCTCCCAGGTTTAATGGTTTGTGCCTTAAGGTGACTTTTACCTCACCCTCAGAAAGCTGTTCAAGCGCTTTGGTTCTTGCCTGATAATATTCTGCAAAACCCGCAGTCGATTTTTTGAGCTCTGAGCTAAGATTTAATACACCGTGTTCCAGTGCATTGGAAAACAATTCAGCCAATAGGGTATAAAGCTGGCCGCTCACAGAGCGCAACCCTTCCACTTCAGTAACTATGTGAAGCACCAATGGCAATGGGTTGTAGAGTTTTAGGGTCGCCGCCTTTAATACAAACTCAAGCTCCCAATCCATAGGGCCTACCGATGTGCCCTTCATGTTTTGGAGATTGCTTTCACCCAATTCCGCATGCTCAACCATCTTGGCTTCCAGCACGGTAATATCGTCGTCTCTGACACCTTCGACACCAATAAATTCATCAACGGCTGACAGAGTTTGCTGGAACAGTTCTTCAGGCTCTTGGCATTTATAGAAAACGTCTCTTAAGCGATCTTCTCCAAACATTTCGCCTTCGACATTCCGGGATTCGATAATACCATCAGACCATAGAAAGAATCTGTCACCAATATCCAATGAGTATTCTTCAAATACTGGCTTAAAACTTTTGGAGTCTAAAACCCCAAGCGGAAGATTTTTAGAAATTAATTCTGTAATTTCTTTATTACCAGAATGGTAAAGAAAACAGTTTGGTAAGCCTCCCACCCAAACCTTGGCAGACTTTTCATAGAAGTCCATGTCTATCATGGAGCCACAACAAAATACGCCCGTTGGTAATATTTTTCTGAGTTTCTGGTTTATCTCTCGAAGAATTTCTTCGATGTTAAAACCTTTACCTGTCATACCATAAAAAATTTCGGCAAGAGGTAATGACCCTACGGCTGCAGGTAATCCATGCCCGGTAAAGTCACCCAAAAAAACATACATACCGCCATCAGGTTTTCGTTCTGCTAAAACCGTGTCGCCATTAAATACGGCTAGTGGCGATAAAGAGTATTTTAGGTTTCCTGCATCTAAGCAGCCTAAATGAGCGACGTTATCAAAAATCGTTTTGGCAACTTGTTGTTCCAAGAGCAATTGTTTGTTGTGCTCCTGAATTGCAGAATGCATGGTTCTCATGCGACTAAAAGCATTTATTTTTGCTTTTAGAATAATTCGGTTGTAAGGCTTAGAAAGAAAATCATCTCCACCAGAGTCCAAACATTTCGCTAGCGAGGCTGCGTCTTGCAAGCTGGTTAGAAAAATAATGGGAACAAGGTCTTCACCCGAGGCTTCTTTGATCAATCTGGCGGCATTAAAACCATCCATCACTGGCATGAGGGCATCCAGCAGTACAATATCAGGCTTATGCTCTTTATACATATCAACGGCTTCTTGACCGTTAGCAGCAGTTACCGATTCATGCCCTTCTTTTTTGACAATAGCGGTAAGAATTAAGCGATCGGAGTCATTGTCATCGGCGATAAGAATTTTAAGGCTTTTAGACATAAATACTCTCAAACCGAAGGGAGATAAAACGGCAAGCTAGTAAAACAGTATCTAGCTTGCAGTCTTTAGGTGACGGTTAATCAATTGCGAACAACTGTCCGAAATTTGAAATGGTCAAAATCTTTTTCACATCGCTGTTGCAGTTACTGATTTTAATGTTTGCTGAATCACCACCCGCATGGTCTCTCAACAATAACAGCATACCCAACGCCGAACTGTCTAAATAGGTAGCTTCTGCCATATCAACAACATAGCTTTCAATATCAGGTGATGCACCTTCATAAACCTGCCTAAATTCCTGGTGCGCGCTGAAATCAAAACGCCCCGAAACTTTAATGGTTAACTCTTTTCCATCACCACTACCAATAGCGGAAATAGTCATATATATCTACCCCTTTTTTAACATTTTGGGCCAAGTTTCATTTTCAGTTTAGACCTATGTGTGGTTAGTGCAATAGTGTTTTCCGATAGCTAGAATTTTTTAATGTAATTTCCTAAGTACAGGGCAATTTCATTTAAATCCAATACCTTATCAACAGCATTGAGCGCGACGGCCGCACCAGGCATACCCCAAACGACTGAAGTTTTTTCACTTTGTGCAATAGTATGGCAGCCTTTTTCGTGCATCCTCAACATGGATTCCGCACCGTCTGCCCCCATTCCAGTCAGCATTAATCCTACCAACTTCTCCCCAAATAGATTCAGTGCTGAATCAAACATAACCTCAACAGAGGGTTTGTGTCGATTTACTTTTGGGCCATCTGATAATTGGCAATAATACTGCCCCCGCTCTTTGGTCACTAATAAATGTTTGTCACCCGGTGCTAAATAGGCATTACCTGGGCTCAACGGCATTGGGCTGGTCACATGATGCACAGTTAACTCGCAATTTTTGTTTAATCTTTGAGCATAAGATTCACTAAATTCAACGGGAATATGTTGAGTTATGATAATTGGAGGAAATGATGTTGGTAATCTGGCAAGCACATCTTTAATTGCTTCTGTACCACCAGTGGATGCACCAATGGCTATGACAGGATAGGTTAACGGCTTACTGTTTGTTGGTTGCTTAATAGGTTCTAGTTTTTGATGAGAGGTAAACTCTTCCGGGTCAAATGCTTTCACATTTGAACTTGCCGCCGTAATTACCTTTTCAATAATATCTTCTGCATAATCGTCAATGAGTTTCTGTGCCGCACTCATCTGTGGCTTAGCAACAAAATCTACTGCACCTATGGCTAATGCATCTAAAGTAACGCCCGCGCCCTTTTGGGTTAAGGTTGAAATCATGATGACGGGCAAGGGATGTAAACGCATTAAATTTTTTAAAAAGGTTATGCCATCCATCTTTGGCATTTCTATGTCAAGGGTTAGCACATCCGGTTTCAATTGCTTAATTTTTTCCCTTGCAATGATCGGATCTGCTGCGGTGCCTACCACTTCAATTCTGGAGTCGGAACCGAGAATTTGTTGCAACACCTGACGAATGACTGCTGAATCATCGATGATCAGTACTTTAATCGCCATTCTTTATCCTCAATCAAACAGTTCAATATCCACATCATCTTTATGTTCTTCTATGCTATCCATATAAGCTTTCTCACGACGCACAATAGTCTGATTCTTCATGGCAGATAGCTTTCGAACCCTCACCTTTCCGGTATCAACATTGAAGTAAACTTTTCGTGGATAAACATCACCAACATCACATGCATCTGGGTTTAATCCTTCACGCCTTAAAAAATCTAGAGCAAATAAAATATTGCGCTGACCAATGTCTGTCATGTTCGCCAAAATTTGACCGCCGCCGAACACCTTCACTTCAAAATTTCTTTTTAGTCCACCGTTTTTCATGATTTCGTTAATTAGGTATTCCATCGCCCAGTTACCGTATCTGGCCGCCGACGAATTTGAACCCCAGTCTACAGACGAGTGTTCTTCTTGAGAGGGCAACATAAAATGATTCATACCACCAACGCCTGTCTGTTTGTCTTTAATACAGACAGAGATGCAGGAACCTAACACAGTAGAGATAACTTCCCCGCCCGGAGACACATAAAACTCTCCAGGTAAAATTTTGGCCGACCACTGACTAAAACCTTTGTCCCAGAACCTATTAATATGTTCGAAACCGCGAAAAGGATCTGGCTGTGGTTGCTGTGGAGTCACTGGTTTCACAATAGCTACTTGACCCTTTTATAAATGGTGCGACCTAATGACTTAAAACGCGTAGTCACACCATGTAAATTTTCTGAATGCCCAATAATCAAATAGCCATCTTCATTTAACTGCTGTGCGTAACGATCAAACAAAACTTTCTGAGTTTCTTTATTAAAATAAATCACCACATTACGACAGAAGATGACATCAAACTTTTTGGTCATGGGCCAACTAGATAAAAGATTTAGGCGATTGAATTGTATGTACTTTCGTATTTCAGGCTTTACTTTTACTTGGGAACCGCCAACATTTTTAGAGAAGTTTGTTGAGATAATTCTTTTATCTAAGGCCTCTACTCTAGAATAGTCATATATTCCTTCCCGGCCATGATTCAACACATTAGAATCCAAATCAGTTGCTAATAATTTCACGTCGTATCCGTGGGAATCACCAAATACTTTTCTAATGGTGATTGCGATTGAATAAGGCTCTTCACCTGTAGAACAACCCGCCGACCAAATTCTGATACTTCTCTTGCCTTCCTTTCGCTTTCTTTCCAGAAGTTCTTCTAAAAAATCAAAGTGATGACTTTCTCTGAAAAACGAAGTCAGATTTGTAGTAATGGCATTAACAAAATTATCCAACTCTTCTTCATTACCACCTTCTAGAACATCACAATAAGTTTTAAAGCTATTTAGGCTTAAACTTCTGATTCGTCTAGCTAACCGGCTATAAACAAGATTTCGTTTGTGATCTCCCAGAACGATGCCAGTGGCATTATAAGCAATGCTTGACAGAGTCTTGAAATCAGAATCTGTCATAGGAAATTCACGCTGTTGAAATTCGTTAGTTGCTTCAGATAACGCCATTGATTGAAGTACGACCTTTAGGCAAATTTACTGGTTTAGAACTGAGTTAATTAAAACTCAGCCCACTCGTCATCAACATCAGATACTGTCGGCGATAGTCCACCCGCTGGGGAGTTCGTAACATGATGCGTCATACTTGATTTAGAAGTAACTGATTGAGTCGCCGCCGCATGACTGATAGCTGAGTCTTGGCCAATAGAGAAAAATTCCATTAGCTTCATCATATTGCGAGCTTGATCAGCCATCGCCTCACCCGCAGCCGATGCTTCTTCTACAAGCGCGGCATTCTGTTGGGTCATCTCATCCATTTGCGACACGGCTATATTCACTTGGTCGATACCATTGGTTTGCTCATGGGCAGTTGAAGCAATGTCATTCACCATGCTCGACACTTTTTCGACAGATGACACGATGGCAGCAAGTGTTTCTCCAGATTCATTAACTAATTGAGTACCAGAATCCACTTTTTCGACACTGTCTCTAATGAGATCTTTAATCTCTTTCGCCGCGCCAGCTGACCTCTGAGCTAGACTACGGACTTCACCTGCAACCACTGCAAAGCCACGACCTTGCTCACCTGCACGAGCGGCTTCCACCGCTGCATTTAAGGCAAGAAGATTGGTTTGAAATGCTATTTCATCAATAACACCAATGATGTCGGATATTTTATTACTGGAGGAATTTATCTCCTCCATGGCTTTGACTGCGCGATCAACCACTTGCCCGCCAGATTGTGCTTTATCTTTAGCTTCCGCTGCGAGAGTATTCGCTTGACTGGCATTTTCTGCACTCTGTTTTACTGCGCTGGTCATTTGCTCCATTGAAGAAGCGGTTTCTTGAAGTGAAGAGGCTTGTGATTCTGTACGCTGACTTAAGTCTGCATTACCCTGGGCAATTTCACTTGCACCTGTCGTCACAGTATCTGCTGACTCACGAATTTGAGAAATAATTTCTGTGAGTTTTTCTACTGTTGCGTTAGCATCTTGTTTGAGTTTCCCAAAAGCCCCTTGATATTCTTTGTCTATTGTCTTGGTAAGATCACCATGGGCCATTGCATCCAACACTTCAGCGGTATCATTGACGACATCATCAGCAATACCCACCAATTTATTTAGCCCCTGAGCCAGGGTTTTATAAAAACCTTCTTTGCCCTCTTCACCAATACGAACAGCCAAATTGCCTTTTAGAGCATTATCAACCAGATGATCAATTTCATGCTCTACCGCCACCTCAATGGTGCGGTCTTCCCACTCCACTACCGCGCCAATTTTTTCTTTTGCTTCGTTAAAGACTGGGTTTGCGATTAATCCAAAAGTTCTGCCACCCACCTGGATCTGAGTTCGAAAGGTATCATTTAGATGACTCAAAAGATTTCGTTGGTGCGCTGGATTCTTATGAAATATATCTATGTTTTGACCTAACAAATTCTTAGCGTCAAAGTTTGGAAGCTGTTTTTTCAAATCAGCTTCCGCCGCAAGCATCATGTTCTGAACCGACTCGTTCATATACACAATATTAAAATCGGAATCTGCAACCATTGCATTGGTATTGACGTTATCCAATGCCTGTTTGACTCTGGAGTTGGCATCAGCAATTTTTTTACTCTTTTCTTGGTCAGCTAATTCCTGAGTAATATTTTTCCACTCAATGACAGTTCCAAGCCTTTCATTGGAATCACTAAATATGGGTGTAGCAATCAAGTTGAATGAAAGGCCTGAAACTTTAATTCTTGCCTGATAAGGCTGAGTCAACTCCTTAAGTATCGTCCTCTGATGTTGCGGCTTAACATGAAATTGGTCTACGTTAGAACCCAGTAAGGTGGAGGCATTAAAGTTTGGTAGAGACTCTTTCAGCTTTGGCTCAACTTCTTGCATCATCTCTTGAACGGAATGGTTCATGTATCGAATAGTTAGGTCGTTGTCTGCCATCATGACGCAGGTATCACAAACGTCTAATGCCTTTTCTATTTGAGTCTGACGAACAGAGTTTTCTTCCATGATTAAACGTGTTTTTTCTTGATTCACAATAATGGCTGACAGTACATTTCCGAACCGACCTATCTCAGTATCTTCGTCGGTATCTATATCACTTATGTCTATCCGATAATTACTTTGCTCTTCCTGAAATTTCAGTAAATTAGTCAGCTTTTCATGAAAGTTTTGAAAAGGTCTTCTTATCCAGTAAACCAATCCAAAAATCATTACGACAGAGAGCACGCCATACCAACCAGCAAATGCTTCAGTGGTGATTTTATTACGATTCAACTCTGCAAGCTGGAGGGCTACCAGATCGTTCATTTCCTGTTGAGTATCTTTCACGTACCCATCAAGCAGAGTATTAATCTCTCGGGCTTCATCATTAAATTCCCTTTTTAGTATATTTCCTTGTACAGGCCCGCGAGTTACATAGCCTTGAGCCATTGTGACGCCAGTATCATAGTAAATTTGAAATTTATTATTGATATCCTCGAATAAATCGATATTTGCCGTGTCGAGTGCTTTGAGCTCTTGTAGAAGATCAAAGAACTTTAATCGGTATTCCGCAGCCTTATCAAAACCACTGTCTAGTCCATCCAGACCTCGAGTTGCGCTGATATCAGTTAACCATTGCTGAACTTGCGTGATGTAAAACTTTAAATCCTGCGAATAATTAACCCGCTTGATTTCGATATCATTTAGATAGTGAATTTGATCAACTGACTTATTAGCAGAGCTAATTTGCATAAGCGACTGTATGGCCACACTAACCCCAACTAACGCCAGGAATGCAAATAGCTTTATCTGAATTGACTTAAGTGAAAGCCTCCTTGGTTTTCTACTCGGCTGATCAGCCATATTTTACTGCTCCTTAAAACTCTTCCCACTCATCTTCGGGGTCTGATACTTGTTGGGCATTGCCCATTACCGGCGACTTAATCACATTGTGATCAGGTTCTGCCGAGGTAGTCTTTGGGGTTTTATGCGCACCGGATTCTGAAACAGCAGCCGTGGCGACTTGGTGAGCATCTGTGGTGAAAAACTGCATAAGCTTCATCATGCTTCTGGCTTGATCCGCCATGGCTTCACCAGCTGCTGAGGCTTGTTCAACGAGAGCGGCATTCTGTTGAGTCATTTCATCCATTTGAGAAACGGCTTTATTAACCTGCTCTATGCCACTGGTTTGTTCTTGAGAAGCGTTAGAAATATCGCTCACCATACCCGAAACTTTTTCCACCGATGTCACAATGTCTGAAAGGGTTTGGCCAGATTCATTCACCAGCTGAGTACCGGCATCCACCTTTTCAACACTGTCGCGAATAAGGTCTTTAATTTCTTTTGCTGCACCTGCAGATCGTTGAGCCAAACTTCTCACTTCACCGGCTACCACAGCAAAACCTCGACCTTGTTCACCGGCTCGTGCCGCTTCAACCGCCGCGTTCAGAGCCAGTAGATTGGTTTGAAATGCAATTTCATCAATGACACCAATGATGTCGGATATCTTCTTACTGGCTGAATTAATTTCTTCCATGGCTTTCACTGCTCGATCCACCACTTCACCACCGGTTTGCGCTTTGTCTTTTGCTTCGGCGGCTAGGCTATTGGCTCGACTGGCATTTTCTGCACTTTGTCGTACTGCACTGGTCATTTCTTCCATTGAAGAAGCCGTTTCTTCAAGTGACGAAGCCTGCTCTTCCGTTCGCTGACTTAAATCAGCATTACCCTGAGCAATTTCACTGGCACCTGTTGTTACGGTATTCGCTGACTCTCTAATTTGGGAAATAATTTCCGTTAACTTTTCAACCGTTGCGTTGGCATCTCGTTTTAGCTTTCCAAACGAACCTTCGTAGTCTTTTTCAATGGTCTCAGTCAGATCACCATGAGCCATTCCGTCCAGCACTCTTGCCGTGTCATTAACCACACCATCAGAAATAGCTATTAAACGATTCAGACCTTGCGCCAAGTTCATGTAGAAACCAGACTTACCTTCTTCACTAACACGAACGGTTAAGTCACCTCTCGCAGCGGTATCAACTAGGTTATCTATTTCTTGTTCTATAGATACTTCCTTGGTTCTGTCGTTCCACTCAACGACTGCACCAATTTTCGCTCCGTCATCATTTACGACTGGATTGGCGATGAGAGAGAAAACTCTGCCACCTACTTCAATTTGTGTTTTATGAGTACCAGTTAAGCTCGACAAGAGGTTTCTCTGATGTGATGGATTTTTATGGAATACATCAATATTTTTACCCACAAGATTATCGGCATCAAAGTTCGGTAATGCTGTTTTTAAATCATGTTCTGCTTCCTTCATCATGTTTTGCAATGATTTATTGGTATACACAATATTGAAATCAGAATCGGCTACCATGGCGTTAGTGGTTACCCAATCCAATGCTTGCTTCACTCGGGCATTGGCATCTGCAATCATCCTTTGTTCCATTTCAGCAGCGAGCTCAGCTGTGATGTTTTGCCACTCGATCACGGTTCCAATACGTTCATTATTTACGTTAAAAATAGGTGTCGCTATTAGCTTAAATGTTAAGTCTGAAATTTTAATTCGAGCTTGATGAGCTTTATTGAGTGTTTTTAGAAGTTCTCGTTGATGCTGGGGTTTTTTATGAAACTGGTCGATGTTCGCCCCCATCAACTTACGTGCATTGAAGTTTGGCAAGTCCTTAACCAAATCTTCTTCCACCTCTATCATCATATCTTGAACTGATTTGTTCATATAAATGATATTGAGGTTTTTATCGGCCATCATGACTGAAGTATCGCAAACATCCAGTGCACTTTTCACCCTCAAGGCTTCGTCTGAAATACGTCGCTGTTCTTCAATAGAGTCTTTCATTTGCTTTTGCATTGACTCTAAGGTTTTCAGCATTTCTCCGAGTTCGTCCTTACTATTAATTAGGATCTTATTGTCGAGTTTGCCATCGCCAATGGCTTGAAGTAATGATTGCGTGCGCTTAACCGGAGAAACGACCCCACTGATGGATAAAACAATAAAAACTAGAGACAGTGCAACGCCTAAGATAGTCTTTGCTAGCAAATTATTGCGTTCAGTCTTCATGTCTGACACGCGAATATCAATCAGCCTTTTAAGCTCTTGATTAACCGAGTCAGCGAAGTCATAAATTGAGTTAATTGCACTGGTTCCTAAATCAAAATACTCTGAACTGGAAATGTTTGAATTTTCATTTTGAACCAGATAACCCACTTGATTGAAAAATGTTCGTGATTTTTCTACAACTTGTCGAGATTCGTTACCTAGGATATTTTTTAACTCGGGGTTATCGGCATAAGCGGAATTCAAGGAATTCTCTAGTCCATCTATGTCTACCTTACCCTCTAATTTAGCAAACCCGATTAACCGATCTTTCGAATAATTTCCTGAGGCGATCATGCCAGAACCCGCGCCACGTAACTGCCCCATGTATTCAGTCAGCGCGTGAAGTCTAAAACTCACTATCTCCATTAAATAAAAGGTATCAAGCTCAGGGTCTAAGGTTAGGTTAGAAGAGTCCGCCACTTTGACAATGACGTTTTGAGTGTTGCTAATCATGTCTGAATGGTCTACAAATACTTCCGGAGCTGGGCCCTCAAATGCGCGGTTCTTTAATTCGTTCCAATAGTCTGAAAGTGATTCAATATCACCCTGAATATTTAAGGGATCACCTGATGCTTGCAAAGCCTGTATCGCGGAATTAAATGCTTTATCTAAATTTGACCTTGCTCCCAGAGCCCTATCCTTAGCGGCTTCATTGCCGTTTAAATAGGCGTTAGTAGTACCTCTATGCACCTGCATAAATTTAATTAAATCGTATGCTGGCATTAAGTAATTGGTACCCAGCGATTCTTTGGCATTAAATTCAATTTGAGAGTTTATGTTAGCGTTTAATGAATAGGCTAAGTAACCAATTAATATAAAAGTTACTGCGGCAGCTAGGGTGAGTTTTGCTGACACTCTTAACGATCTTAAAAAATTAACCCGTTCCAGCCAACCTTCGGTATCACTTAATCTATTCATATTCTTTTACTCCGCAACCGAGTTTTTAGAAACCATAGAAGCTATTTCTGCAAAATTTTCAATCTCATCCGTGCCCACTAAAGTTTCTAACTCAAGCAGTATCACCATCTTGTCATTAACGTTAATTAATCCTTTTATGAAAGACACATTCATTTTTTCGCCGATATTAGGTGCATCTTTCATATCTTTTTTTGCGAGCGTATACACATCGGATACCGCATCTACCACAATGCCAGAAACTCTATTACCTTTTTCGGTTTCTAACTTTAAAACGATAACAACAGTAGTCGGGCTGTATTCAACCGTTTTTAATCCGAAGCGTTCCCGAAGATCAATAATGGGAACAATAGTGCCGCGTAAATTGATAACACCTTTCATAAAAGAAGGTGAATTGGGAATTTGTGTACAGGGCTCCCAACCTCGTATTTCTTGAACACTAAGGATATCCACACCATATTCTTCGTCTGCCATGATGAAGGTGAGATATTGCTCTGACTCACCCGTTTCTTCTATGGCATTTTCTAATTCAGCTTCCATATTTATCTCACTCGCTGAGTAATGTTAGTTTTTTACGCGGCTTCATCGCCCTGAGCTGACTTCTCTAATTCTTTTAATTGATTTAATGTACTAGCTTTAATGCCAGCCACTTGAATTAAGCCAGTAATATCTAAAATGAGCGCTACCGTACCATCGCCTAAAATCGTGGCACCACTGATGCCCTCGACTTTTTTATAGTTGGACTCCAAGCTCTTAATCACTACCTGTTGTTGAGCAAGAAGATCATCAATCACAAACCCAACTTTTTTATTTTCACCTTCTACCACTACTAAAAGGCCGTCACTTAGGGTTTGGCTATCAGGCTCCACATTCATCACGTCAAACAGTCTAATAATAGGTACGTATTCATTTCTCAGACGGTAAACTTCAAAACCACCACCGACGGAATTAACCAAGGTAGGATCAATTTGAATGGACTCAACAATACTGACCAGAGGCAGAATATAGGTTTCAGGGCCAACTCGAACTAATTGCCCATCTAATATAGCAAGGGTTAACGGCAATCGAATTTTAAAAGTAGACCCCTCACCTGGTACTGAATGAACTTCGACCGAACCATTCAAGGCCTGAATGTTTCTTCGTACCACATCCATTCCAACACCACGGCCAGACACATCACTGATTTCATCAGCAGTTGAAAACCCTGGATGAAAAATGAGGTCTTGAACCTGCTCTGGAGTTAGGGAGTCAGTGGGTGCAACTAAGCCATTTTCTATAGCTTTCGATAGAATTTTTTCTTCATTTATTCCTGCGCCGTCATCTATTATTTCAATAATAATGTTGCCGCCATGGTGATAGGCATTTAATGTCAGAGTGCCTACTTCGGATTTACCAGATGCCTTTCTTTTTTCAGGGGTTTCCAAGCCATGGTCCAGCGAATTTCTGACCATATGCACTAAGGGATCACCAATTTTTTCCATAACGGTTTTATCGAGCTCGGTATTTTCACCTAATAAAACTAAGTCAACTTTCTTTCCTAGTTTTGAGGATAAATCTCTCACCAACCTTGGAAATCGACTGAACGAAAAACTGATAGGCAACATTCGAATGCGCATTACACTCTCTTGAAGTTCTCGCGTGTGATGTTCCAGTTGAGTGAGACCTTCCTGAAGTCGGTGCAGCCGATCCATATGAAAATCTCTGCCCAGTTGGCCCAGCATGGACTGTGTAATCACCAGTTCGCCAACCATGTTTATCAATGAGTCAACTTTGTCGATGCCTACTCGAATACTTTGAGATTCTGGTTTAACTGTTTTCTTTTGGGCTGCTACGGGTGCCTGAGGAGACAATGATTCTTTTTGCGTTTGCGCGTCATCAGCCTGAACTTGAATTGGCTCTGGTTGAGCTTGAGTTGTCATTTCCTGGGCAGCGAACTGAGCGTCTGAAGTTGGTTCTTGTTCATCTAATTGAACTGACTCTTCGGATAAAGGAGTGAAGGTCAGCTCTGACTCATCTTCAACCCAATCAAATGGGCTTTTTACATCTTCAAGTGAGCAATCTGAAATTAATTTGAAGTGCCAATAGAGGAACATCTGTTCTGGCTCCATGGCATCATAATCTGGGATACTGTCCACATGGCACTGAGTGGTTAGCTCACCTAACCCTTCTAGTTCATTTATAATTCGATAGGGCTCATTACCAGTACGACAGATGTCAGCTCCAGGTATGAAGGTAATTGCCCAACCTTTAGAATCATTGACTTTTTCTGATCCGCCTTCAGTAGTTGGTTCTGCGTCTGGTTCTACTGATGTCTGAGAAGGTGTTTCTAATACGGCTTCAAATTTTTCTTTTAATTTATTGGGGCCAGTTAAGTCGGGTTCTTGACCATCTTGCAATTCCGTCAGCATGGTTCGAAGGCAGTCTACAGATGACAAAAACAAGTCAACGTATTCGCGGGTGATTGCTCTTTGCCCAGCGCGAATTTCATCCAATAGGGTTTCTACTACATGGGTAAAATCTGAAACACTTGAAAAACCGAACGTACCTCCGCCACCCTTTATGGAATGCGCAGCGCGAAAGATATCGTTAATGGTTTCGTTATCAACATTTCCAATATCTAAACCCAATAAGCCATTTTCCATCACATCTAGTCCTTCAAAACTTTCTTCAAAGAACACTTGATGAAATTGGCTTAAATCTATTCCACTCATTGGCTGCCCTCGCTTGGGTGGTACTTCTCCAACAGTTTTAACCCATAACTTTATTGATGGTTTTTAAAAGCTGATCAGGGTTAAAAGGTTTGACAATCCAACCAGTGGCGCCGGCAGTTTTACCTTCCATTTTTTTATTACCAGATGACTCAGTCGTTAGCATTAATATGGGAATGTATTTGTAATCGGACATTTCTCTCAGGTTTTTCACCAGGGTAATGCCGTCCATCACCGGCATATTGACGTCAGATAAAACCAGATCGAATACATTGTTTTTCGCTATTTCTAATGCTTCTTGCCCGTCTCCTGCTTCAGTGACATCAAATCCGGCTCCTTTCAATGTGAATGAGACCATTTGTCGCATGGAGGCGGAATCATCAACTGCCAAAATTCTACTCATTTGAATCTCCGATTATGCACTTGCAGTTATTTCCAGGTCTTTTTCGAGACCTAAAATTCTTGAAATTTTCAACACAACTTCGCTAGGAGAATGGATCTTCATCGAAGCCCCCCCTTGTTGCAGTTTATCTTTGGCAGCAACCAGCAACTGAAGACCGCAGGAGTCCACCTTTTCAACATTGCTAGCATCCAGTACTAGGTCTTTTAGTTCTGCTATATGTGGATCCAGTACTGCTTTGAATTCTTCTACGCTCTGAATGGTGAAGAGACTTGGACAACTGATCTCAGATGTCTCTGACATAACGCCTTTCCTAATGGTAATAATTTTTAATAGTAGACTGAGATGGCACTCTTGCCAGAATAGGAATAGGTAATTAAAGGAGGACTTTAAGATTTCGATCTCAACTGCATCTGTTGAACTAAGTCATCCAACATTTTTTGCTCTTTCTTTTCTTGTTCGAGGTGTTCTTGAAATCGGACACTTTCAACCAAATTGCCAATACTTTGTCGCTTAGCATGAACGGCTTGCCATTGTTTCTTGACGTTTTCAAATTGGTGATGTGCTACACCTACCTGTTGATGCTGTTGTTGTATAACTTGGCTTAATTGATTGATAAAAAATTGAAAACTTTGCCATTGTTGACCTGAGATACCTGATTGACCCTGACGCAGCAAATTCGCTTCGTAGTCTTTTTTATGGGACTTTAAATCGGCTAGTTTTTTTTCTTCATTCAATAAATTTTGTTTAGCCATGCCCATGGCTCTGGCAGCTTTATCTTCTTGACTAGCAATTAGTTTTTCCACCAGCGCCATTCGATCTGATCGTTTCATGGATTAACCATTATTAGTATTTTGCTTTGCTGCTACCCGAGGTCGCCCCTTGGGTTTCGGTCTGGCTTTAGGCTTTGGTCTGGCACCGGGTTTAATGCCCTGAGGCATTTCTTTGGTTTGAGGATTTGGTTCAGCATCCGCTGGGGTTTTGGCTGGAGCTTGCCCATCTGGCACAAAAACCTTTGCAAGCGCTTGCATGGCATGGTCAAAATGCACTTCTTCTTTCAGACCTTGCCTTAGCATTTTTTGCATTTGAGGTAGTCTATCTATGGCCAAATCAAGCTCTGGATCTGAGCCCGGTGTATAAGCACCAATAGTAATTAAATCTTTGTTTTGCTGATATTTTGAATAAAGGAGTTTAAATTGTTGGGCGACTTGCAAATGCTCTGGTTGCACGACTTGGGGCATGGCCCGACTAATGGAAGCTTCAATATCAATAGCGGGATAATGACCTTCTTCTGCCAGTCGACGAGACAACACCACGTGCCCATCAAGAATGGCTCGACAAGCATCTGCCACCGGATCTTGTTGGTCATCGCCTTCGGTTAAAACTGTATAAAAAGCCGTAATAGAACCCCCCCCTTCGGCGGCATTACCGGCTCGTTCAACTAACTGAGGAATTTTTGCAAATACACTAGGTGGATAACCTTTGGTGGCTGGAGGCTCACCAGTGGCTAATGCAATTTCCCGTTGAGCTTGAGCAAAGCGTGTCAATGAGTCCATTAGTAATAAAACATTCTTGCCTTGCTCTCTGAAATATTCAGCAATAGCAGTGCTGTATTGGGCTGCTCGCAAACGAATTAATTGAGAGTCGTCTGCAGGCGCCGCCACGACCACAGAACGGCGAAGCCCTTCCTCACCT
This sequence comes from Gynuella sp., assembly GCA_028282465.1. Lineage (GTDB taxonomy): Bacteria > Pseudomonadota > Gammaproteobacteria > Pseudomonadales > Natronospirillaceae > JANQHX01. The sequence goes on along the minus strand of JANQHX010000030.1, from coordinate 32,078 downwards.
AAAATATCTTCGATAAACTCTTTAACTTCTCGGCCACGTTCACCAATTAACCCTACGACAATAACATCTGCAGTGGTGAATCTGGTCATCATGCCTAACAGCATAGATTTACCAACACCAGATCCAGCAAACAAACCTAAGCGTTGGCCTCGACCGACAGTTAACAAAGCATTAATTGCACGAATGCCTACATCCAGTGGTTCACGTATGGGTTTTCGATGCAATGGATTAATAATGTCGGCACTTAAAGATTTTTGCACCCGACAGTGTAGAGCACCTTTACCGTCGATAGGCTCACCAAAGCCATTCACTACCCGGCCCAGTAATTCTTCCCCAATCACCAACTGGCTGGCATTTTCCACTGGTGTCACTCTAGCGCCCGCTTTGAGCCCATGAATAGGAGTAACTGGCAATAAAAAAATTCGATCATCCTGAAAACCCACAACTTCGGCTTCAGCGGTTTCATTGCCATCTTCTACCAGACAGCGCTCACCTACCGAAACGTTGCAGCCTGTGGCTTCGAGCGTGAGGCCAACCATGCGGGTCAGACGACCGGATACAATAACTGGATTATCTGGGGGAATTAATTGGCTGAGTTTTTGAAATCTTGCCGTGAGTTCTTCTTCATTAGGAAGGCTCAACCTGTTTTCTGATTCATGGTTCGATGGCTCCCCTTGATCAGCTAACTGTTCCACTTCTGGGTTAGCCATTGTTTCACTCATCAGAATCTGATTCCGTAGATGTAGGTTCAGCCTCATTTTCCATTGGAGTTTGATTTTCTAACTCATCAGTTGGCTCTAGAGGATCTTGTTCCCCTGGTATTTGAGCCATGAGTTTTTCCAACTCAGGGTCAATGGTTTCTTCACGTTGCGCATAGCGATCTAATTCGGAATCTAACGCTTGCAATTCTTCTAGACTGTCTTGAGGTTCGTCTTCGTCAATATCATCTGCAATTGCGGGTTGATCATCACTTTTGAATCCTGATGGTTCTGCAGAGTTTTCCATTAATTGGTTTATCTCATCGAGCTCTGAAGAAATATCTGCCTGAACTGATTCCAACTGCTCGGAATCTTCACCGGGCATTACCGGCCCTTCAGGTTGTTCGGGTAAAGGTTCAATTAAATGGTTTATGACCTCTTCACTCAGATCTGTTTCGGCCAATAGTGCTGAAATCTGTTGACGAAACCTATGCTCCAGAGTGTAGTCAACTTGACTTTGAGATGTGGTCACCGCACAGCCACCTGGCAACAGATTTTCATCGGCAGATACCACCCAAGATTCATCACTCTGCTGAGCAGCTTTCTGAACGGCTTCAACTTGATCTGGGTGTACTCTTATTTGAATGTTCTTGGGGTTTTCAGGTAGTGATTGAATTACTTTTTTAACAATTGACTGAATCAATTCAGGGTCTTTATCTAATTCTTTCAACAACAGGTTCTGACATATTTGGATGACCATGGAAACCATGGCCTGCTCCATGTGTTGTTCCTGTGACTGGCTGAAAGTTTTTAATTGGGTAAGTGTTTGGGTCAGCACTTGTTGCTGAAGGCTGAGTTCTTTTTCTGCGTCTTTATAGGCTTCATCATGACCAAGCTTTTTACCCGCCTCGTAACCCTCTTGTTGGCCCAGTTCATGACCTTCCTTTTTTCCCAAAGGAATGCCCTGTTGTCGACCTTCTTCTTGCCCTCTTGCAACGCCAGATGCATAACCTTCCTGATAAGCATCATCTCTAATTTGCTGCAGCTCCGCAGCTGTAGGTAACTCTATTTTCGGTGTTTCTTCTTGTTCTTGAGTATCAAGTTTTTGTTCTTCTGGCTCAGGTTCTTGTTCAATGACATGACCAGATCTATCCCATTTTGGATAAGACCATCGCTCAATTTGGTGATGGAGATCCGAGCCCCTTGCCCGCTGATTTTTTAACAGAGTTTCGCGCATTAATTACTAAACCATTGACTGCTTTTTCAAGTTTAAAATACAAACCGAATTATCATGTCTAGAGCATGGCTTCGCCGGAACCGCCCAGAGCAATTTCACCTGCATCAGCCATTCGTCTGGCCACAGTGAGAATTTCTTTCTGTGCACTTTCAACATCAGACAAACGTACAGGTCCCATAGCTTCCATATCGTCTCGCAACAATTCCGCAGCACGTTTCGACATATTGCCAAGAATTTTTTCTGCCAACCCATCATCAGCACCACGAAGTGCTACCTTAAGCATGTCGGTCGATACTTCTCTAAGCAGGGCTTGAATGCCTCGGTCGTCGACATCTTGAAGATTGTCGAAAACAAACATTAGATCGGCAATTTCATTGCCTAGATCTTCGTCGACTTCTTTAATGCCATCCATAATTTCAGCTTCAACACTGGACTCGAGGAAGTTCATTATTTCTGCTGCTCGTTTCACACCACCCAATGACTGTTGTTGTGAACCCGCATTGGATGCAAATTGTTTTTCCAAAATATTGTTCAACTCATGCAATGCCGAAGGCTGTACTGAGTCTAGCGCAGCAACCCGCATAACGATGTCTAATCGAACTTTTTCTGCAAAATAGGTCAAGATTTCTGAAGACAAATCAGGATCAAGATAAGCAATGACAATGGCTTGAATCTGTGGGTGTTCGTTACGAATTAAGTCGGCAACGGCTCTGGGTTCCATCCATTTAAGCGTATCCAATCCCGTGGTATTGCCGCCCAATAGAATTCGGTCAATCAAACCTCCAGCTTTGTCAGCACCCAAGGCCTGGGTCAACATGTTGCGAATGTATTCGTCGGCACCAATTCCCAAACTGGTTTTGCCACCCAGCTCATCTAGAAATAATTGGACCACGCCTTCAACTTGTTCCTGAGATACTTCATGAAGCACTGACATGGCAGTACCTACCCGTTGAACCTCTTTCGGCCCTAAATGTTTCAACACTTCTGCTGCGTCGGACTCACCGACGGACATTAATAAAATGCCTGCTCGATCTAATTTTCGAACGCCATCAAGAACTTTTTCAGCATCTTGAGTAGCTTGAATTGCTTCAGCGGTTTTTAACGGTAGTTGTTCAGTCATCTGCCATAATCCAGTTGCGTAATACCATTGCTACTTTGCCAGGGTCTTCAGCAATTAACCCGCGCAGTGCATCCAGTTGACGTTCAAACCCTTCTGACGGCCCAGGCAATAGATACTCGTCGGCGCCACTAAGTGTTACCTTGTCATCTGAAATCGCTTCTTCATCAATGGTCAATGAATCAATACCTTCCTCATCTTCCTGATCTTCTTCGCCTTGAGAAATCAAATTCTTAATAGCTGGGCGGAACACTCCAAAGATAAGTATTAATACAAATAAACCTGCTAATACTTGTTTCATCACGTCCCAGAACCAAGGTTGATTCCAGAAAGTGATTTCTTCTAAGTTAGCATCTGGTGCCATAAATGGTGAGTTAATTACATTCACACTGTCGCCACGACTAGCGTCGTAACCCACGGCGTCTTGTACAAGAATTCGAATACGATCTAACTCTTCTTGCGACCAAGGCTCTTTGGTTACTTCACCATTCTCAGTAACAGTTTTCATGTCATCTACAACTACGGCAACGGTCAGCCTACGTAAACGACCTTGCTGGTGCTGTGTGTAACTTAATGTACGATCTACTTCATAGTTGCGAGTGGCTTCGTCTCTTTTTGAGGTGGGTTTTGCATCAACGGGGTTTCCGTTTTCGTCTACTTCTTCAGGTGCTGCGGCATTCCCTGGAGGTTGATTAGTGAGAGCTCCTGGAATACCACCTTGAAACTCACCGGTTTTTTCTTCAGAAATAGTTTGCTCACTTCGCAGTGCAATGAGATCAGGATTAAATAACTCTTCGGTTTGCTCTAAGCGGGTAAAATCGACATCGGCTGCAACTTCAGCTCTAAAGGCATCCTGACCAATGACAGGTTCCAGTATTGAGTTGATTCTGCGAATAACTGAGTCTTCGACTTTTTGTGTGTATTCGAATTGTTTTTCCGTTTGAGTGGCTTCTGGGTCTTCATCAAAATTACTAAGCAACCTACCTTTTTGATCAACGATGGTAACCATTTCTGCATTTAGATCAGGAACACTGGTAGCCACTAAATTGGTAATGGCTTTGGCTTGTTCTTTTTCTAAAGTAGTGCCGGAATACATTTCTAAGAAAACTGAAGCCGTTGCTTCTCTGTTGTCTCTAACAAATACGCTTTGTCGTGGTATAGCCAGATGCACACGGGCTGACTTAACTTGATTCATGCTGGCAATGGTTCTGGCTAATTCACCTTCCAAACCTCGACGGTATCTTGTGGTTTCCATAAACTGACTAGTGCCCAAACCCTGGTCTTGATCCAGCAATTCAAAACCAATCGTTTTGTCGTCTGAAAGACCGGCTCCAGCAATGGCTAAGCGCGCTTTGTGTAGATCACTTTCTTTTACCAGAATTAGTCCGCTGACAGGATCAATATCGAAAGTAATGCCTTGCAGCTGCAATACATCAATCACTTCGCGGGCATCATAAGTATTGTTACTGTTCATCAATGGGCGGTAGGTTTCTTCCGTTGACCAGAGCACAACCGCCAAACCCAATGCGATAGATGCGGCCAATCCAATCATTAACCCTATTTGCCGAACCATGGGTAGTTTTGAAAACCCAGCAACTAAAGGATGCAGTTTCTTTTCGGCTTCCCGACCCTCTTCAACTCGTGGCCCTAAAACTGAAGAACCGTCTTCATTAATTCTGTTTTCTTCAGCGGGTAAAGACTCTGATTGAGACTGATTATTAGAGGGTGGCTGAGAACCACTTGGAGCCGCTGGAACATTAGTTGTCATTTAGAAATTCCCTACAGCGGCATATTCATTATTTCTTTGTAAGCTTCGACCATTTTATTTCTCACTTGAGTCATGGCCTGAAAAGAAACACTGGATTTCTGCAACGCAATCATAACTTCTGGTAAATCAACACTGGCGTCGCCAGTTTCATAACGCTGTGCCAAATTGCCGGCATGTTTTTGGTTTGCGTTTACCGTATCAATTGCCGCTTTAAACATTTCACCAAACCCAGGTGGTTCGTTTTCATCAACCGCAGAAACTTTATCAAGGTTACCTATGTTTTCCGGTTTTTGAATTTGTTCAACATTGGAATTAGGGTTTACCGCTTGCGAATTCGCAGTATTCATCTGCTCTTTAATGGCTCTCATTTGCATGAGAACATGATTAATATCGACTCTGCCTGTATCCATCAATACTGCTCCAATCGGTTGACACAAAATTTCGTTGCGACAAAAAATTGTCTAATGCGCCGTTAATTCTTTAGATATTTTGACTTGAGCAAATTGAAGGCCAGCTTTAGCCTGGGGAAATTTGTTGCCGCTTTACAGCGAAATGAAAAACCAGGAGTTAACACTTGGTTGTCTTTGAAGTTTTTTAATGATTTCTTGTCCCGAAAAGTTTTTATTTAATGAGATTAGAAAAGCAAAACGAGAGGATTTGGGAAACACTTGGAATTAAAAAATTTAGAGTCAAACAAGCTGCTTATTTTTCACAGCTTGTCACTCACTAGAGGGTACTTTTTAGTGATGGGTAAGATGCCAACTAGGCTGAGTAAAACTGATCTGACAGTGATGATTTTGTGTTGAGTTCTTTTTGGATGATTTGGCGAGTCACCATCCCGCATTTGCCACACTGCTTTGCGGTACCCAACATATCACTTACCTCACGAGTATTCTCCGCCCCCTCAGCAACAGCCTGCTTTATCTGGCTATCAGTTATACCTCTACAAAGACAAACGTACATTTCTACTACCTATCTTAACTATTTAGTTTCTTGACCACTTGATTGCTTGATCTCTCGAATACCTAATTTCCGAATACTTGATCGCGTTACTCGGAATTATTCGCAAATGAGATTAATTCTCAACGCAATAGTACAGAAATCTCTGATATTCTCAAATGATAATTACTCTTATTTACAACAAAAATGGAATAAGCAAGAAAGCTTTTAAAATATAGGGATATATAAAATGAGGATTAGGAATCAAAATGGGGGAAGAACGGCTAAGGCAAGGTTAACGACTTCCAGTGGAAGCCGTTATTGATGAACTGGAATAAACTACATCTGAGATTGAATGTAGTTTTGCAAACCGACCTTTTGTATCAGACCAAGCTGCTTTTCTAACCACCAGGCGTGATCAACTTCCGTATCTTCGAGTAGTTTTTCCAGAACTTCCCGACTGACATAATCCTGCTCGTCTTCACACAGCTTAATGGCCGTTAACAGTTCTTTTTGAACGGCGTACTCAACGTTTAAGTCTGACTGGAGCATTTCAGGCACGTCTTTACCGATGTGTATCGGATCACGAGTCACCATGTCTGGAGTGCCTTCTAAAAACAGCATCCTTTCGATGAGTGCTTTGGCATGACCTTTCTCATCTTCAAACTCATGGGAAATACGATCGTATAATTTCGTCAGTCCCCAATCGGCATACATTTCTGAGTGTATGAAATACTGATCCATTGCAGCCAGTTCAAGAGCTAATATTCTGTTCAATGCGTCAATAACGTTCTGTTTGCCTTGCATAATTTAGCTCCTACTCTTCGCCAATTTGAGATTGTAAGTAATTCTCTAATCCAGTATTACTGATCAGATATTGCTGAGTTTCAATCCAATCAATATGCTCTTCTTCGTATTCTAAAATTTCTTCTAATAACTCTCTTGAAATGTAATCAGAGGAAGATTCGCAAAGCTCAATAGTTTCTTTAAGGAGTTTAACTTGCTCAACCTGAAACTCCATATCGCACTCAAGCATTTCAACGGTATGTTCACCAATTCTTAACTGGCCTAATGCTTGTAAATTAGGCAAACCTTCAAGAAATAAAATTCGCTCTATGAGTTCATCAGATTGTTTCATGTCCTTAATTGATTTCTTGTAAGACTTTTTATCAAGTCCATTTAAGCCCCAATTTTTGAACATCCTTGCATGTAGAAAATATTGATTGATTGAAGTGAGTTCATTGGTTAACACTTTATTTAAAGCATTAATCACTTTGGTGTCGCCCTGCATATCCTTCCCCTGTCCTTCGAAAACCGTTATAGAATAGATGAATTCATTTAAATGTCATCCATTAAATAACGTATTTAGCTAATCAGAATTTTAATTGAGAATGATTTTTCTTTACTTACTGCCTCTTAACTGATTCGCACTAAAAATAAGGTTATTGAACGATAGAAATTGTTGGAGATGTTCGAATCTAAGTGCGCACAAGTAAATTGGATTTAATACCAAACTACTCTCGTTATTGTTCACTCTATTGGAATAGAAGTTCGATAAAAATTTAGCAGATTTATTAAAACTGAATTAACAAGTTTGAGCTGCCTGAAATTTAAACAGCCTTTATCTTTGGTTCTTATTCAATGTATGAATTCTGAAAAAGCAATGAATTCAGTGAACCATACTATTACTTAAACACTGATTGCACTGTTCATTGCAACTGTGCACATCAAGGTAGGTTTTAGACCCTTCCCCCATTAAGCAACCATTGCTTTGAATATGTGAAGCAAGTGCTCGATAGCTGAAATTCACCAATGACTTCAAGTGATTACATTTAGGTTTGCTATTTAATTCAGACGTTAGCTTGAAATAACATTCTCGAAGTTGGTCTTGTGCTTCCTGAGATTTACAGTCACTTTGTAAGCAGTTCGCTAAATTACGACAACTCATCGTATATCTAGAAAAAAATTCATTTTTTGTGGCGAACCTAAGCCAGTTGTCTTGCGCAGAGTGTATAGCATTCTTATAAACGAACACTGCTTTCTGATAGTTTTTCTCAAGGTAAAGCTTATCGCCACTTCTATTTAGGTCTTTCCATTTTTCTAGCATTTTCTTAAACCTGTTGATTGAACTGGATAAATAATATCCACATACAGGCTAATGATATTCATTCTCATTTATTAATCAATAAGTTTCTTGTGTGTACTAATACCTTTACAAAAGGAGTGATTATTGTTCAGACACTCTCGCCAATATCTCACCAACAGAATCGGTAATTAGCTGTTTCGCGAGTAAACATTTTTGGGTGGAGAGTTATAAGTTGGCATCCAAGTCGTGAAAATTATTCACTTCCTTCACCATCGCGTTAACCAACATATCAGTATTCCAAACCAAATCTGTAAAACCCTGGCGCATTGCGGGTGTGTAGCCTGCTGCGTCATGATTACAGAAGTTATAAAAGCAGCGTTGAATTTCCATAATGGCTAATAATGGCTGAGGGCTTTTGATTTCTTTTGGTAGCACACCCAATAAGTGCTTAAAGGCGTTTTTAACAGCTAAAGGAAGCTCTAAATGAAAGTTCTTTCTAAACTGCTTTCTTGGAGTGATGGGGCTCCAAGCGCCAGCTCTAAACGGATACCAGCGGTCATTCCACCAGCCAATATTAACCCCCTCTTCACTTAGTTCTTTGCCACTGTGATGATGCCGAAACACATAAAACACGTCTGCATTGCCCTGCTTTATTTCGTCAAAACTGCCCATTAAGCCAGCCCCTCGAATACAACTTTCATGCTCCAAATAGTGATGAAAATGTTCGCAATGCTGGGTGAAGTTACGCAGGAGTTGAAAGTGGGCATAAGCCACCAATGCTGGCTTTACTAATTGAGCGCGAGCAATGGGTTTGGCAATCCCATAGTTAAGATTTTCATAATTAAGCCTAGCCATGGTGTTTTCATATCGTTTAACCAAGGCTTTATATAACCCAAGTTGGTGATAGGGTTTCGAGCGGTTGAATTCTTTCGCTGAGTATTGGCCTTCTAGGGGAATTGGGTTCTGGCTTAAGTTAGTTGTATTTAGCAGTACGTACCCTGTGTTGGCGTCGCAGCTGGTCAATGCCCACAGTGAATGTCCATGCTTAAAGGGCAGCACCTTACTTTCGGTCAGAATTGCCATAAAGGGTCTTTTGCCGTGATCAGATTCCAGCTTACGGGACATTATTCGAAGCCCGTTAGCCAGGCGATTCAATAGCTGGTAATAGACCTTAGGCGCCACATCAATGTCATATGCTATGGATAACGCGGGTCGTTTCCCTAACACCCCCTGAATGATCTGACTCCACCTGGGGTCAGGGTCAATACTTCCAGGGGTGAATATTTTGCTACAACGCTGGCACTTAAGGCGCTGCCGTCCTGCTGATGTTTTACCATAACGGCTAGCTTCAGGCTGAGTTTCAAAAAATCTTGGCAAGCATTGGGGGCACCCCACTGGCTTAAGGGAAAAATGCTGGTCCTTGAGCTCGTCAATTAAAGAACACACGGTCTCATCATCAACCCAAGGCGGGAAGCTACTGCACTTAGGGCAATACGTCGATTCAAACCCCATGTCATGGACTTTTTCCGGGCTTTCTGATGTTTTGCCCAGCTCTGTGCAGCCAAAAGCCTTACAACAATTAAATTGCCTTTGGTAAACCGTCATTTTCCTACCCCAACGAGCCATGCCAACAGAAATGGTAAATACCCAAATTAAGAACGATTGATCAAACTTTAAAAGTGATCTGCGTCACATTTTGAGCTCAAGCTCATTCCTAAAATCTTCCTCAGATCAGTGATTCGTTCAATCAATGAACGTCATTTTTATTTTTGTTCAGGGGGTGTGACATGCAGGAAATCATACTGGCACTTATTGCAGGAGCAGGCGTTGGCGCTCTGTTCTCCATGCTTCAGTTACCTTTACCAGCGCCACCAGTGCTGTCTGGCATTATCGGCATTGTAGGGGTTTACCTGGGGGGCGAAGGATACAAATTAATCATGCAGTGGCTTTTCACTTAATCAGTCGAGATAAACCATTGCTCAAAAATAAATAACAAGAAGTAAGAGGTATTTATGAACGCCTTAATGAGCTTAATCGGCATAGCATTTTTATTATTAGTGGCCTTTGGGATTTCAAGTAATCGCAAAGCTATCAACTATCGAACCGTCGCAGGCGCCTTTGGTCTGCAGGCAGCCCTGGGTGCTTTTGTACTCTATGTACCCTTTGGTAAAGACGTCCTGCAAGCTATATCTGGCGGTGTGCAGAGCGTGATTGACAGTGCCCAGGCAGGCATCAGTTTCTTATTTGGAGGCCTAGTCAGTAACCAGATGTTTGAAGTATTTGGCGGTGGTGGATTCGTCTTCGCCTTAAGAGTCTTACCCATTATTGTGTTCTTTTCTGCGCTCATTGCGGTGCTGTATCACCTGGGCATTATGCAGAAAATCATTTTGCTGATTGGTGGCGGTATTCATAAATTGTTAGGCACCAGCCGCACTGAATCCATGTCAGCCACCGCCAATATTTTTGTAGGCCAGACTGAAGCGCCGTTAGTGGTTCGACCTTTTATTCCTAAAATGACTCAATCTGAGCTATTCGCCATTATGGTGGGTGGCCTAGCATCGGTAGCAGGCTCAGTGTTGGCAGGCTATGCCGGATTGGGTGTTGAACTGAAATATTTAATTGCCGCCTCTTTCATGGCAGCACCCGGCGGTTTGTTAATGGCTAAAATCATTCAACCTGAAACCGAAACCGCACGAACCGACTTAGGTAAAGTACTGGTAGAAGACGATGACAATAAGCCCGCTAATGTCATTGATGCTGCCGCGTCTGGTGCTAGCTCTGGTCTTACACTTGCTCTAAATGTAGGGGCCATGCTTCTAGCATTTATCGGTTTGATTGCACTCATGAACGCCATGGTGGGCGGTGTTGGTGGCTGGTTTGGTTTTGAGACTCTCACCATTCAAGAGATTTTAGGATATGTCTTTGCGCCGCTGGCTTGGTTAATCGGAGTACCTTGGGCTGAAGCAATACAGGCTGGGAGTTTCATTGGTCAAAAACTCATTGTGAATGAATTTGTGGCCTATATAGATTTTGTCAGTGTGAAAGATTCATTAAGTGAGCACACGCAAATTATCGTGACCTTTGCACTTTGTGGCTTTGCCAACCTGTCGTCTATTGCCATTCTATTGGGAGGTATTGGTGGTATGGCACCCGGTCGTCGAGGCGATATTGCCAAGATGGGATTAAAAGCAGTATTCGCAGCGTCATTGGCTAACCTGATGAGTGCATCGCTGGCCGGGCTTTTCACAGCAATTTAATGGTCTATTAGCCACTGATCACAAGTTAATTATTGGAGAAAAAAATGACTGATATGGACAAGAAAGCAATTGCCGCTCAGGCACTAAGCCTGATGGATCTGACATCTTTAAATGATGACGACAATGATCCAGTCATTGAAAAGCTGTGTTCAAACGCATCGAGTGAACATGGCAATGTAGCGGCTGTCTGTCTTTATCCTCAGTTTATCAAAACCGCTAAAAAGCAGTTGGGTCAAACAGATGTCAAAGTGGCAACCGTCACCAACTTTCCAGATGGCAGCGCTGACATCAGTCGTGCAGAGTCAGAAACCCGCGACGCCGTTGCACTGGGTGCTGATGAGGTAGATGTGGTCTTCCCCTGGCGAGCACTAAAAGCCGGCGATGTTGAGATTGGACAGCAGCTGGTGGAAAGATGCAAAGCTGCCTGTGGCGACCAAGCCATTCTAAAAGTCATTATTGAATCCGGTGAATTGGCAGAGCCTGACTTGATAAAACAGGCCAGCACCATTGCCATTCAGGCCGGTGCCAACTTTATTAAAACCTCTACTGGCAAAGTACCGGTGAATGCCACATTGGAAGCCGCGGAGATTATGTTGAACTGCATTAAAGAACTTAATCCAGCATGTGGTTTTAAGGCTGCTGGCGGAGTGAGATCCACCGAACAAGCAGCAGATTACATTGAACTGGCCAACGGAATCATGGGCGCGGATTGGGTAACACAGGCACACTTTCGTTTTGGAGCCTCTGGCCTATTGGCATCTCTGCAGGCCACCTTAGGTGGCGAAACGGTCGGTGGTGAAAAGGTCGAAAGGCAAAGTCAGTACTAAAGACCAATATCAGGTTAATTGGAGGGTAATATGATGTATCTACCTCAAGAAATTATTCGAGACAAACGAGATAACAAAGCACTACCCAATGAAGCCATTGAATTTATGGTTCAGGGCATTAGCAATGGCAGTTTAAGCGAAGGGCAAGTCGCAGCCTGGGCCATGGCAATCTATTTTAATGGCATGTCTATGGCAGAGCGCACAGCGTTAACCTGTGCCATGCGAGACTCGGGTGACGTCATGGCATGGAATCATTTAAACCTTCCCGGCCCGACTGTTGATAAACATTCGACCGGTGGTGTCGGTGATGTGGTGTCTTTAATGTTGGGGCCTATCGTAGCGGCCTGCGGCGGTTTTGTACCTATGATTGCTGGTCGTGGCTTGGGCCATACCGGCGGCACGCTAGACAAACTAGAAGCCATTGAAGGTTATAACGTTACCCCGACCAACAGCACATTCGAAAAAACCGTTAAGGAATGTGGTGTCGCCATTATTGGTCAAACCGGACAATTGGCACCAGCTGACAAACGTCTATATGGCATTCGTGATGTGACTGCCACAGTAGAGTCTATCCCTCTAATTACGGCATCCATTTTAAGTAAGAAACTGGCGGAAGGTCTGGATTCTTTGGTGATGGATGTAAAAGTGGGTTCAGGGGCCTTTATGCCGACCTACCAACTCTCTAAAGAATTGGCAGAAAGCATTGTGGTTGTGGCAAACCGAGCAGGCTGCAAAACCTCGGCATTGTTAACAGATATGAGCCAACCCCTGGCATGGACTGCGGGCAATGCTTTGGAAACCGTTGAAGCCATCGAGTATTTAATCGGCGAAAAACGTCATTCACGATTGCACCAAGCCACCCAAGCACTCGCCATTGAAATGCTGATGAGTTCAGGGCTATGCGATACCCGAGACTTAGCCTTAAGTGAATTTAACGAGGCTCTGGATTCTGGCAAAGCTGCTGAAATCTTTTTCAAGATGGTTGGTTATCTGGGTGGCCCAACAGATTTCGAATCTAAATGGCAGAGTCATTTCGCTGAAGCGCCTGTTATTGAGCCATTAAAGCTAAACAGCAGTGGATATATTTCTGCCATGGATACCCGCGAAATCGGTCTATCCGTAGTTGGCCTGGGTGGCGGTCGTAAAGCACCTACAGATACCATTGATCACCGAGTGGGCTTGTCTCATTGGCGTCAACTGGGTGAACAATATCAGGCTGGAGATGAGTTAGTCATGATTCATGCAGCCAATCAAAACGATTGGGATGAAGCAGCTGACCGGATTTCCAAAGCTGTTTCAATTTCTGACAGCCCGGTGGAACTACCACCAGTGGTGCATGAAGTCATTTCTCCTAGCATGGGGCAATAGAGGGCAACGGATATGAAACGAGCCATTATTTTAGTGCTGGATTCCTTTGGCGTTGGCGCAACTGCGGATGCAGACCGTTTTGGAGATACCGGTTCCAACACGTTATTGCACATTGCTCAGCACTGTGACCAAGGGAAAGCGAATATCAATCGCCAAGGGCCTTTGACATTACCCAATCTTAATATGCTTGGCTTGGGTCGATTAGGAGCTGAATCCGCAGGAGAAAACATTCCAGGTCTGAGCACCGACATTGACCCCATAGGTCGATATGGCTATGCCGAAGAACTGTCCACAGGAAAAGATACCCCAAGTGGTCACTGGGAAATTGCCGGTGTGCCGGTGTTTAAAGACTGGGGTTATTTTTCTGATGAAGAAAACAGTTTTCCTCAATGGTTGTTGGACGAATTAGTCGAAAAGGCTGACCTGCCCGGTTACCTAGGCAATTGCCACGCATCAGGCACAGACATTTTAGAGCGCCTAGGTGCAGAACATATGGCCACTGGCAAACCCATCTTTTACACCTCGGCAGACAGCGTGTTTCAGATCGCCTGCCATGAAGAAACTTTCGGACTGCAACGCCTATTGGATCTGTGTGAATTGGCACGAGATCTTCTGGATGATTTAAACATTGGCCGTGTGATTGCTCGGCCATTTATTGGCACGGATAAAACCAACTTTGCCCGAACTGGAAACCGTCGAGATTATTCAGTGTTACCACCGGCCCCTACTCTGCTGGATAAGCTAACGGATCAAGGGGGCAAAGTGATCAGTATTGGAAAAATTGCTGATATTTATGCTCACCAGGGAATTTCCGAGAAAATTAAGGCCACTGGCCTTGAGGCTCTGTTTAACACTACGTTAGAACAAATGGATGAGTCCCGAAACAATAGTTTAATTTTTACCAACTTCGTGGATTTTGATTCCTCGTTTGGCCATCGTCGTAATGTTGCTGGCTATGCAGAAGCGCTCGAATACTTCGACAATCGTTTGCCTGAGCTGTTACAAAAAATGGCGCCCGATGACGTACTTATTATTACCGCCGACCATGGCTGTGATCCGACCTGGCAAGGAACAGATCACACCAGAGAACACATTCCAGTAATTGCTTATGGTAAAAACCTATCGGCTAAAAACATTGGTAAGCGACAAACCTTCGCAGATATTGGACAGTCCTTAGCGAGCTATTTTTCATTGCCTGCCTTCGAGCACGGCGAAAACTTTTTAACGACAGATTTTTAATAACAGACTAGTAACTTTTGGGCGCCATAAAAAATGTTAGCCATTAAAGAGTGCCCTCTATTTTAGGAGTAATCTATGCCGACACCTCATATCAACGCCCCTTCTGGCGCTTTTGCTGAAACTGTGTTGTTTCCCGGTGATCCGTTACGTGCAAAATATATTGCAGAGACATTTTTTGAAAATGCCGAGCAAGTGAATGACGTTCGAAATATGCTGGGCTTCACCGGAACTTATAAAGGCAAACCGGTTTCAGTCATGGGGTCGGGTATGGGTATTCCCAGTTGTTCAATTTATGCCAAAGAGCTTTACATGGAATACGGTGTTAAAAACATCATTCGAGTAGGCACAGCAGGCGCGGTTAGTAATTCTGTAAAAATCAGAGATGTAGTAGTGGGAATGGGCGCATGTACAGACTCTAATGTGAATCGCATAAGATTTGGTGGAAACGACTTTGCTGCCATTGCCGACTACAACTTACTCAGCGCTGTAGTCGAAAAAGCCAAAGCGAATGCCATGCCTGTTAAAGTAGGCAATGTATTTTCTGCCGACTTATTCTACACCCCTCAACCTCAGATGTTTGACTTAATGGAAAAGCATGGTGTGCTCGCTGTTGAAATGGAAGCAGCAGGTTTATATGGTGTAGCCGCTGAATGTGGTAAGTCGGCATTATGCATAGTTACTATTTCAGACCACATTCGTACCGGAGAAAAAACCAGTTCTGAAGAACGTCAAACCACATTTAACGACATGATTGAAATGGCATTGGAATCTTTGCTTTAATCATTTTTTAAAATCCCATACGCTCTATAACAGCAGCCAAATAGTTTTAGGCTGCTAATTTTTTAAAGAGCAATATAACTAAACTCAGCGTCTGGTTGCACTGCATTCACCATTGATTCCGTCAATCGACGTTGACTCGCGCCATTCGCCATCACCCTTTCTGCCAACACCACAGACTTCACTTCAAATTCAGTATCGGGTGGCGTGTTTAAGTTCAATTGACTCAAAGCAGAATGCATGGGCGACAAGCTTGGATTATAAGCAGCATTTTCTGCATAGCGCCCTGCTATCTTTCGACCATCCCGAGTTTCGATTGCTACCCCTGCGATACATTGAGTGTAAGGCACATAGCTTTTGCTAGCGGCTGAGATGGCCAGCTTCTCTAAATCTGCTTCGCCCTCTACTTTTACTTCATGAGTCACGGGTAACATCAGTCTATCTGAAATATCTAAATCAGCAGGGCCAAATGCTTCAGGCAAAAAGTGTTCAAGAGGTTTTTCTTCAAACTCACTAGAGAATAAGTCTTTGTCTTTTTTTAATAAAATAGTGAGTTCAGGGTTTTGCTCAGGTAATTCATTTAAAAACTGTCTGCAATAACCACAGGGTGCTGCATTAATGGCTATCGCTTTTAATCCTGTTTCACCACTCAACCATGCATTATTAATTGCCGACTGTTCTGCGTGAATACTGAAACTCAGGGTATCTCCAGTAAATTCCATGTTTGCCCCAAAATACAAATTGCCCGACAAACCTTGAGCAATTGCGCCCACCTTAAAGTTTGAAATGGGTGGACGAGCAAAATTAGCAGCAAGAGGTAATAGGCGAATCATAATCGCTTTTTCGTCACTGGTATCACGACTCCATTGCTGAAAATGAGAATAGTCGATTGTGCTAGTCGAGGAGGTTAAAACAAGAGATTCTTCTGGAACGTTTTTAAGAAAATCAGATTCGAGTAATTCATCAATGGTGAGGGTTTGCTTCATTATTCACGCCGGTCAAACATAACTTTTTTATTTTAAACCAACTCATAACATTTTTATTTTATTTTGATAAAAATTTAATGGATAAGGCATTATTACCGTCAAAAGTTTCCTTGAAAATTTCTATGCCAGTCATCATTAACTTTTTTTCTTGAATGGCTTTTCACAGCAATCTGGGGTTAATACATCTAAGCTTTTCCTGTTTCACTACTTCTTTAAAATCATTCCACAATGCTGGGGAAATTGTTGAAAACATCCAACCAGTATTCTCAGTCTTAAACAAGCAACTCTTGTTACCAACCACATATGGCCCCTAACTTATCAAATGATTCTAAGTCCTAGCAGTGAACTACTGACTCACCCCAAAAGTCCGAGGCAAACCAGAGTTCTTCCCAATCAACCAAAATGACCGAATTAGGGATTCAAATTCATTAGATTCTCAGGAAATCGCAGAATTTCCCCTTGATCTTTATGCAAATGATAACTATTATCATTTGCATAAAGATCAAGTTAGAAAACCTCTCAATGAAAACCATTAGTAACGCAAGTGTTGGACTAATTTTCGGCACAGATACTGGCAACACAGAAGAAATTGGTGACAAGATTTGTGCTCAACTAGCCGAGCTCGCCTGCCCTGTAGAAATGATTAATGTAAGCGAGGCCAGCGTTGAGGTTCTCGACGCCTTCGACCTACTCATAATGGGTATTCCTACTTGGGATTTTGGTGGCATCCAGGGTGACTGGGAAGACTTTGAAGACCAAATCCTATCCGCTCAATTAAAAGGCAAAGTTGTCGCTCTTTATGGATTGGGGGATCAGTTTGGCTATGGTGATTATTTTCTAGATGCTATGGGCTGGCTTCATGAAAAAGTTGCAAAAACTGGTGCCAAATTTATCGGCTACTGGCCCACTGAAGGTTATGAGTTCGATGCCTCTCTTGCAGCAAATGAAGACAATACAATGTTTTGTGGGTTAGCGATCGACGAAGACCAGCAGTTTGAGCTAACCGACCAACGTGTTAAGCAGTGGGTAAAGCAACTTGTTCAACAGTTTGAATCTTTAGAAGCTGCATAAGGATTTTTGAAATGGGATTTCTTTGTCAGAAGCTAAGAAAAGCTTTATCGCTAAATCATAAAAAAGCTATGTCTTCCTGGCATGAAACGGTATTTAGAGCTCGGTTATGTGTTTCCGATGAAAATTGGGAGAATGCCATTCTCATTTATGGCAGTGCATTTGAGATATCAGAGATTTTATTGTCTCAAAAGCCAGATAATTCCGCAGTTAATAGATACATGCGAACCGCATTGGAATTTGCTTATTCTTTGAGATACAGCCCGAGCCGGTGCGATCTGAATGCTTTGACAGACATTGTTGAAGAAAGATTGAGTATAGAAATACTGAGTCAGCCCATTGAAAAATGGCTGACACCACTGCAAGACGTGATTCATTCACCCTTGCATCAAGTAGAGCATTGGATGCAGATGCTGTTTTCGTTAGATACTCCTAAGCCTCGATCCTCCTTGCACTAACGAGCTGCCATGGAAGGCGTTTTTTAATATACGAGGACATAAATTATTAGCTGGAGAGATATTACTATGATGTCTAAATATTTTTGCACTGGGCACTGGCAAATCATGCATGAGTCAGAAATTGATGCTTTGATTTGCTGGACACAACTGATGAAGAGAGGCAACGCAGCTTATGCTGAGTGCCGAATTGACCAAGCAGAAGAATATCTCGAAGCTTGTTTTGACATTGCCAATATGCGTCTGTTAATGAAGCGCAATGTGTTTTTTAAACACCTCCACATTACAAAGCCAGCTGAATTACTGATAGAGGTATTTGATTTAAACAATCATAACTCGCAGGCTGAAGCACTATTAAATAAGCTAACAAACACAACCAATATCAATAAAGAAAAAGTCAATGATCATCAATTTCAGATCCTATCTACCCTTAGAAAACGAATTTCTTTAATAACTAAAAACAATAATAATGTTATTCCATTTCCACACAGTTCAATGAGCAACTAATTACAAATCAGACTTTCATCAATTAAAAGTGCTCTACTTTTAAACGCCAATTTGATTGTGATTGAATAGATCTTTTAACTGAATTGACTAACCCCTGTGGGCCACAGACGAATGCATATCTTCGTTTAAATCTAGAATGATTATTCACATTTGAAATATAACCAGCCACCTCTGGGCGACCATGGTTCACTTGCAGTCCACCTGAGTATTGAAAGCCTTCGGGTTGAGGTCGTGTTGCGTAGCAGTGAATAGACACATTGCTCATTGACTTAGCTGCTTCTAAAAACTCATCTGCCATTGCTTGAAAAAGATGCCAGTCTTGAAATGTCCATACCAGTTTTAGTTGTGCATTGGCTTTGTTTTTCATAGTCTCAAGTAAACTTAATGCCGGTGTCACACCGATCCCCCCAACAAAACACACAACCTCTTCCACTTTGGCAGCGTCGGCCATAGGCGATGCATAAAAACCCCGAACATCGACTTCAAGATTTTGTCGAACAAAAGACAGGGCAACCAATCGATTAGACCAGTCACCTAAATCTTTAATCACCAAGTAAATTTCATTGCTCTTTTCGGCACTGTTTGCAATTGAAATACTGTGCCAATCTTTATCATGGGTTTCTGCGAGTCGAACCTGGCAGTACTGGCCCGCTGGAATTTTAATTGTTTTGGGTAATTTAATTTTCATCATGACATGGCGATCACCCAAGGGTTGAATTTGAGCTTGGCAACGGCCCCAGTACTTAATAGTACGATTCAATAGAAACTCTAAAAGCAAAAGAACACCTGGTGCTAAGCAATATTCAATTCGTGGAATATGTAGGAAAGCCAAAATAGCTACTAGGTAACCCAGTCGATGGATTTGCTGGAACCAGTGGTATTTTTTCTTCCTCATTATTGCTAACGACGTTATCCACATAAGTAGAAACGATACAAACATCACTAGCCCACTCACATTAATCTGAAACTGGCGTGACATGACTCCAGAATAAGAAAGCTTAACGACTCCCTCGTAGGTGGTGAGGGGTAACTCAGGGTACGCATAGGTTTGGGTGGAATTACTGCTGTGGCACTTAGTACAGTCTTCTTTCATCAAGGGTTTGACTACCGTCTCATAGCCTTCTACGGTGCGGCCATTGTCGATCCACAGTTGAACATCGTCTATGCTTTCATCTTCAGACACAAATTCATACATAGTGGTTTTCATTGAACGAACCAAATCTGCTTCTGTTCCAAATAAAATCGGTGCGAAATCTCCCTCTAAAGAATCCATGTATAATAAATAGAAACTGCCATGTACTAATGCAAATGCCATTAGGCCATGACCCAACCACTTGTGTATCGACTTAGCTAGTTGTATCGGATAAATGACTCGAAGCTTAGTTGCCTGAAGCAGCGACATTGCATGCCGCAGCACCGGCAACCAAAGTATGACCATCCCAATCAATAAGTTGTAAGCACAGATACGAGCAGTGACAAGATAAACGTTCGTTGTGTCGTTGGAGTTGTAATGCCAACCCAACCAAGTTTGGTATGCCATAGCTGAGGCTATAGCGGAAATCCATATAAAGTTTACCCAACGATTATTGAATAAAAACCAACGGCTAAAGATTCTTTTAACGCTCAATGTTGCCATTACTTGACTCTATTAGTTTTTGAATTATTGTTCGAATTGAAGTTTCAGAGAACCGGTGTGATGTAAATGTGCAATCTGTGCATTATCAAAAACGGCTACACCCCAATAATAGGTCTTCGCTAAATCATCAAACTGTAAGTCCTGAACAGGATCGGCCTTGTCTTCCGTAATCAGCTTGCGTTTAATCTCTAACGTCCAAACACCATCGACCCATTCGCCACGAGCGTTAACATCGGCACGGCTCCCAATAATTGGGCCTGTGACAATACCTGGAATTCGATCACCTGGTTCAAATACATCTTCAAAGGGAACTTTTTCAGAATCAACAATGTGATACAGTGGTTTACCAGTGCCCGCTGTTGCAACTACAGCCGGGCTCATCCACTTCGGCATCACTGCCACTTTACCTTCAAAGTTATTGTAGTAACCACCGCTTTCTTTATGGTCAGGGTGACGTCCCCACTTTTTATTGGTGTTATGCTCAGAATCTACGTAACCATCGTCCATCATGTAGTGAACGTTTTGGCGAGTAGATTTCCATTGCCACTCGTCAATGACGCCTGCAATGGTGTAATGACGACCCGAAGAAGTGTCTTTTAGCCCTTCTAATGTGCCGTCCTCTTCTATTAGGTGGCATGATTTATCACAGCCTTTTTTCGCAAAGCCTTTTTCATTAATGTTCCAAAATACTGCTGCTTTGTCTTCATAATAAGTATTCTCATGGAGTGTACTGTCGAGATTTTTTAAATGCTTCCATGATCCATTTTTTTGCTTTTCCCAAGGAAAGCGTTGCAAATCTTTTGTTGGATCTTTCCATTGAAAAGTCATATACAAATACTCATCATCGTATAAGGCTTTCGCAATTATTTTGGTTTTACGTATACCTTCGTAACCGTTATTTGGCTCATAAGGAATTTCATCTACTAGGATTTCAATTTGATTTGCAGCGCCCCAAGCTGCCTCAGAAAACCCATCGACCCTAATATGGTCTGTTGTAATTTTAGAAATAAGTGTCTTTTCATCCGCTTGCAAAAACACGGAAACGAGTGCAGCCACAGCGCAAAAAATTGCTCTGGAAAAATTCATAGATTCTACCTTTTTATTAATACTTATTATTTGAAAGAGTGTTACTTAAATAAAAAATTTCGATTTTATATTTACTTAACTAGTTTTAATAATTGTTATTAGTCCACATACCTAACTGTGATATGACCAGAGTCAGCGGTGGTGTTGTAATAATTAACTAATTGGACTTTATAGGTTTGTATACCAGTATCAATTGCATAAATCCGATAATTAGGCCATATACCATGTCGGCCATTCACGTTATAGGCATACCATGAATGATCGCTAATTGAATTAATCTGACTGTCAGAAAGATAACTAAATCTGGAAATATCAAAATCATCGCCTTCGGGATCCTGAATTCCGGATACCAAATTCGCACTGTCGGCATAGTCATAAACGCCAGCTACGCCAGCCAAACCTGGCCCAGATACTCCGCCATTCACGGTTAATGAAATGACTCGTGCGCTGGGCATAAAATTAAGGTTTAAATCCCAATCTGCTTCGTCACACGCCACACTTGAAGCCGAGTCGATATCGTAACAACCAGAACCTGACTCATTCATAAGGGGAACCGTCCAGGTTTCTGCAGTTGCAGCAAAGGCTGCTTCACCAGCACTTTGAATATACAGTTCAAATACTGCTTCTTCGTATGCGGCAGTATCAGCATCATATAACATAACAGGGCGGAGTTTCGCATAGGCCTGTCCAGTATTTGATCTCACTACCCAGACAGAATCATCGTTAGCGGTAGCCTTATGAGTCATGAAATCATAATCATAGAAAGTGGTCCCATCGTCATCAGCACCAATTATTTCCTCTACTATCGGAGCCTCAAATGTTAAGGCAGTAAAATCAGTTTCAGCAATTAAATGTTCCAGCTCATCTTCAACATTGGCATTCATAAAAACGGTTGCATTAGGTTCGCCTTCGCTATCGTAATATTCGGACTGTTCTGCCACCAATGCAGTTCTTACTGAGTCATTCACTATTACTTCAAATCGCTTAAAAGCCAAATCCCAACCGTCATCGACCGTCACAACAGATTGGCTATCGAGATCATAGTAAGCCCAATCTGAATAACTGCTGGCATCCACCGTAAATGTTTTAAATAGATTTGTTTCAGGCGCTGTTGGTTCTTCTGTTGAATTATTATCAGAATCATCTGCCTGACAGCCCGCTAACGTTATCACAGCCGCCAGAACGGCTACGGATTTAAAAATACCGTATATATTCACGTTGATCTCCCAATTTATGTTTTGTGAATTATATTAGGGCCTGTTAACAGCCCCTAATTGTTAAAGGTAATACCTACTTTCCAAGTTCTGCCCTGAATAGGCCTCACGTCGTCGTCAATGATAGGATTTTTCACAACATCCGTTATATTTAGGATATTAAAGTTAAATTTAAAATTCTGATTTAAACTACATTGAGAATTAAAATCTAAGGTAGTAAATCCTTCAGCCTTAGTACCTTCTTCTCTATCGGTTAATTGATCTGTTTGTTGATTTAACTGAAGGCCTAAAACAGGTTTAAAACCTGTGCTTAAACTTAGTCTCGCATTCAATTTATTTTGGTGCTCCGATCGTCTTTCTAAGCGTAAATCGGTTTCTACATCTTTGGCATCCAGATAGGTGTAACCCCAACTAAGATTTAGTTTATGATCTCCCACATAACTATTGAGGGACAGGTCAACATTGGCACCTCTTATTAATGCCTGGCCAATATTGTCATAGGTATAAGTCTCAAGGCCTTCGTTATCGACTGATTCTTCAAAAATATCGATTAAATTAGTCACATCCTGCTGAAAAACACCCAGCGTCCAATTTAACTCATGGGTAAAGTTGCTAAATTGTCCGCCTATGTCTGACTGAATATTGATTGATTCTTCTGGCTCAAGCTCTTCATTACCTATAATAATGTAGCCCAGGTGACTATGGTCGAATAGATAGTATTGCTCTTTCAAATTAGGAGACCGATAACCTGAGCCTATAGACGTTCGAATATAAACTGATTCTTCAACGTCCCATCGTGCAGAAATTTTTGGGCTAATATGCCAGCCATATTTGGAGTTCCATTCAGACCGCATGCCGGAAATAATTTCTAGTTCATTTCGAACAAACCAGTCATCTTGAATAAATAATTCAACTCCGCTCCGTCGCCGATCCGGCACTTCTGTTTCTACGACACCTGTGTCCGTTTTTTCCTGACTTAAGAATTCTCCGTAAGCCACTGTGCCATAGGTAAGGGTACGCATTCCGAATTCGTTTGACCAAGTGCCAGACGCTCTGGAGTTTGTAGACTGGGCAACTCTGGTAAAGTCGTTGCCACTGGTAGTGGGAAAATCTTGCAAGGTTTCGTAATAATCGAAGCCTTGCTGAATTAAATAGATTCCACCTGAACTCGCTTGGTATTTGGCAGAAAGATCTATTTCATCACTGTTTTCATATTTGATCTGGTCAAACTCTCTGCCTGCTTTTTCTTCAGTAAAATTTCGATTTAGTCGTCCACCCGTCCAATCAAACTTAATCTGGGCTTGATCGAATTTAAAACTTTGATTTAATGCCCAACGATAACCTTCCGCCACTTCTTCTGACCAGGTCTCAGGGTCTAAGTCATTGCCGGAATAACTTGTGAAATTTAACGACGTATCAGAATAGCCCGACAAAAATTGACTGCCTAAACCAGCACTAAACACTGACTCAGTCGGTAATTGCTGGGTGTTCTCTTCCGCCTGGGCAACCGTCATCTGATAGGTTTGATAATCCTTTTCACCGGTTTTGGTAATCAAATTAATGACCCCACCCATGGCACTGGAACCGTATAACGCTGAAGAGGCACCTGGCACAATCTCTACCCGATCAATATTGCTGAGCATTAATCGCTCTAAGTTTATATTGTTGCCAGACTGACTCACGGGTACCCCGTCAATTAGAACCAATACATGCTTACTTTGCATGCCTTGCATCATGACAGTTTGCCCTTGCTGACCGTGTTGTTTACTAAGTTGCAAGCCTGGCACAGAGGACAATACGTGCGTCAATTTCGTAGCGGCTTTTTCAGATATATCCTGACTGTCAATCACTGAAATAGGCACTGGACTGTGCTCAAGTAATTTATTACTCATAGTTCCAGTTACGACCACAACATCCGTCACTTCTGATATCGAAGATGGAGGACTTGTCTGTGCAACCACTTGTTGACATAAAAAGCTCGCCATCCCTAAGACTGGCGTAATGAATAGATAATGCGGGGCCTTATTCATCTCAAACCCAAATAAGCCGATTCCGTTTGTTCAGTTTTTTTCTTGTGACCATCTCGTAAATGTTCCAGACCACTCTCTGCTAATGATCCAGCGGCAAGTTGATACGCCCTGCCAAAACCTTTTACGTAACGGCCACCCTGAGTTGTTAATTTGAACAATCTAAAATCACTGAGTTGACTGAGGTTTTTGCTCATTTCACCATGGCGAGCAACCAATGTGTCCACACCTTTTTTCCATTCTTCTGATGTGTCGTCGGCAATTAATTCAGCAGTTACTTGATAATTCACTCGAATGCGTGCGAATAATTGATTGGCACTGTCTTCGTCTTCAACGATTAACACTGAAGCTTCAGAATTCACTTCTAAATTCACTCCGTGAATAGCAATAACACTTAGCAACAGGTAAATATGCTCACCATCAATAGCGAAGGGGGCATAGGAAGCATAGGGCTTACCCTCTTCGGTCAAACTCGATAACATTAAACTTTTTCTTGAGTTGATGAAGGCTAGAATCTCTTCTGACAACTGACTCTCTAACGCTTTATTTTTCATACCTCTTCTCCGGTCGCGTATTGCTCTTGATAGGCTTTAAATTTTTCTAATTGGTGACTTATGATATTTCTGTTTTCATCCCTGCCTAAAAATACTTTGAAAATAATGTCATCGCTTTCTGTTTTGAACACAAATGCGTAACTGTCTACACCTCGGTGAGGTTTAACCTGAAAATCAATGCGAGAAACCTTTTCTAGATTTAGATGTCCATGAAGGCCAGGGGTAGGCCCTTCTAGGTTGTAAAAGCCATGGCCAATCGTGCCCTTTGGAAACGGGCCTTTAAATTCAAAAACACTACCACCCGCAAAAACAATCGTAGTGAAGTCTCCCCAGGAGCTGAGATCTTCTAATAGCTCTTGAGCTTTTGAACCGGGAATGGCCGATGCAATTTGTTCGTTCATATCTTTCTCTTCTAAATTCTTGGCGTGTTGAAACTGCAAATAGTAACAGGCCATGAGATGTTCTTTTTCTTAAGCTACATCAGATCAATTTAAATGTAAATGAGAATTATTATTATTTGTAGATGCATTTAATGTTGGAATCTGGGATGATGGAAAAAATAATCTACAAGGGACACGTTAATGAAAGCCATCATCACCTTTGCATTGGTGTTATCAGCCAGCACTGCTCTATTTGCGCAGGAACAAAGGCTAATCAGCGTAGATGCCAACGCCACAGAGATACTGGTGAATTTTGGGCTGGTGGATCAACTGGTTGCGGTGGATTTAACCAGCCAAAGAATGGTCGGACCGAAAGCCTTACCAGACCTGGGCTACCACAGAGATTTATCAGCAGAAGGCATTCTCGCTACTAACCCAACCCTTATGATTGGCTCTAACCATATGGGCCCCAATGCCAGTATAGAAGCCATTAAATCAGCACAGGTTGAAGTTATTACTCTGGAGGCCGCCGGTTCAACTGATGAGCTTGTCAGCAACATTCAATTCCTAGGAAAAAGGCTCAATAAGGCAGAAAGTGCACAGGCACTGGTTACTCAAGTGCGTCAACAAAATCAAAAGCTGATGGATAGTCATAAACGGGAGAAGCCCTCTATGGTGTTCCTGTTGGAACTGTCGGGTCGCGGTTTAAGTCAAGCGGGCGTCGGCACTACAGGCGCAGCACTGATTGAACTATTAGGGGGAGTGAACGCCAATTCAAACCCAGGTTACCAATCCATTTCTATGGAAGCCCTAATGGAAATTAATCCAGATGTCATTTTAATCGGTAGCAGACAGCAAGGCGTTAATGCAGCTAAGGAGTTGCTAAAAAGTAACCCCTTGTTGGCTTACAGTGATGCAGCTAAAAACAATAAAGTACTGCATGTAAATTCTGGCGTTATGGTAGCTGGGGTAAGCCTAGGCGTTATGAAAGAGGCTGTAAAACTTAGCGAACAAGTTTATTTAGCTGAGTGAATCCGAACGTCATGACTGTGCGAAGATATTCTTACCATCAGGTTTCTGTGGTGTTGCTGGTACTGCTCATGGTGGGCATGTTTCTGTCAATTACCAAGGGGCCGATGTCATTACCCATGGGGCAAAGTTTGTTGGCTATTTGGGATGGCATTTGGGGTTCTGAGTTGAATCAATTGGCGGAATATCAACAGGTGGTTGTGGTGGACCTGAGATTACCCCGTACCCTATTGGCTATGTTGGTAGGCGCGCTCATGGCGGTATCTGGAGCAGTGACTCAAGGTTTATTTCGCAACCCATTAGCTGACCCTGGCATTATCGGGATTTCAATGGGTGCAGCGCTCGGCGCAGCATTTTCAATTGTGTTGTTACCGGTTTTCTTGGCAAGTTTAGTAACACCTGTTGCGGCCTTTTTTGGCGCGCTAGTAACCACCCTATTCATGTATAAAATGGCTCAAAGTCCGGCCGGTACTTCGGTATTGATTCTATTGCTTGCGGGTGTCGCCATGACTGCATTTTCCGGCGCTATTATCGGGTTTCTAACTTACATTGCAGATGAACAGTCTTTAAGAGATCTTACCCTTTGGAATATGGGTACACTCAATGGCGCAACCTTTATTTGGGTGGGCCTTTTAGCAATCACATTTGTCGTTGTTTTTTATTTTTACCTACGTGATGCCAATTCATTAAATGCATTAGCCATAGGGGAGCCAGAAGCTAGGCATCTGGGTATTGATGTTGAAAAATTAAAAATGCGTTTAATTATTCTAACGGCTATTGGCGTTGCTGTGTGTGTATCCGCTACTGGTATTATTGGCTTTTTAGGGTTAGTCGTTCCTCATTTGGTTCGACTGGTTATCGGCCCAGACCACAGATTACTGTTGCCCTTGTCTGCCCTGACCGGCGCGGTTTTATTATTGATTGCCGATATCAGCGCACGCCTTTTAATGGCTCCCGCTGAATTACCTGTAGGCTTAATGACTACCTTATTTGGTGCACCTTTCTTCGCCATGCTTATCATTCAACAACGAAAACAGCTTTTTTAAAATGTTAGCTATTGATCAAATAAATTTTAAGTTGAACGGTAAAACACTTGCAGAAACACCAAGGCTTAATCTGACCTCAGGTCAATTTATTTCTGTGCTTGGACCCAATGGAGCGGGTAAATCAAGCCTAGTGAAATTGATTACTCAAGAATGGAAACCCCAAACGGGGCAAATACTGTTTCAAGGTAAAGACGTGGCTGCATGGAACAAAACTCAATTAGCCAGAAATTTGGGGGTATTGCCTCAAGCGAATAGAGTTGAGTTTCCTTTTACAGCTTTTGAAGTCGCTTCCATTGGGACCACGCCTTTGTCTATAAGCAAAAAAGAAATACCAGATCTGGTAAAAATTAATATGCTTAAAACAGACACCTGGCATTTAAAAGATCAAACCTTTTCAAGTCTCTCCGGTGGTGAAAAACAAAGGGTGCAATTAGCCCGAGTGTTAATTCAACTGTCCCAAGCAAATGCTCAACCTCTACTGCTGTTAGACGAACCCACTTCAGCACAGGATCTAGGACATCAGCATCACATTCTGAAGTTGGTGCGTGATCTTTGTATTAATGCGGATTTTGGAGTACTCGCGGTACTACATGACTTAAATCTAGCCGGTCGATATTCAGATTATTGTTGGGTAATAAATCAGGGTAAAACGGTTATGACCGGCAAGCCTGAAGACATTCTGACTCCAACACTCATTGAGCAATACTGGCATTATCGTCCCCAGCGAATTGAACATGACCAACACAGTTTCGCACTTTTATAGAAGGAGCTGTTGATAAAAAACAGCACTTATTTAATGACTTCTAACTGTGAATAAAAAGAAAAGGCCACCGAAGTGGCCAAGATGGGAGTGTTAACTGGTTTGATAAATCGGTTTAGGCAGCAGATAAAACTGAGTCGACATCGACGCCCATTTCTCTTAATTTGGCAAGCTTATACCTAAGCGTACGAGGGCTAATACCTAATTTTTCGGCGGCATCTTTTTTACGCCCATTGCAGTTGCGAATGGCATCTACAATGATTTCAAATTCTTTATGTTTAACTTCGGTGTTTAGTTCAGTTTCACCAGCAGCTGCGGAAGGTTGTGCATTCACTGGACTACCCGGCGCGTTGGATCTATTGCTTTCGAAATCGAGAATGGACGGATCAACCAAACCTAAATCGGCGGATGTAATGACATTGCCAGATTGCATAATCAAGGAACGCTGAATAGCATTGTCTAATTCCCTAACATTGCCAGGCCATGCATGACTCACTATGGCCTCTTTGGCAGACTGATCCAGCCTTAAACCTGACAACCCTAATTTCTTACCATGAACCATGATAAGTTTTTCAGCCAGTGGAATAAGATCACGCTTGCGGTCCCTTAAAGGCTTCCATTGCAGTGGAAATACACTTAGTCGATAGTATAAATCTTCTCTAAAATGACCAAGCTTCACTTCATCTATTAAGTTTCGGTTAGTAGTGGCCAATACCCGAACATCAAGTTTAATAGTTTTACGCCCGCCTACCCTTTCTACCTCACGTTCTTGCAAAACACGAAGTAATTTTGCCTGCAGAGCTAATTCCATCTCAGATATTTCGTCCAATAAAATGGTTCCACCATTGGCTTGCTCAAATTTACCTGGAGCACTGGAAACTGCCCCTGTGAATGCGCCTTTTTCATGGCCAAATAAAGTAGCTTCCAACATATTCTCTGGAATAGCTGCACAGTTAATGGCAATAAATGGTTTTTCTGAACGATTCGAATGGTTATGAATATAACGGGCTAATACTTCTTTACCGGTCCCACTTTCACCAGAAATAAGTATCGTTGAGTCAGTTTTAGAAACTTTTCGAGCCAGGGACAATAATTGTTGGCTAGAGGGTTCTATGGCCACAGGCTCGTCAAAGTCTTTTTCTTCAACGGGTTGTAAGTGCTTACTGATGGTATCAATTAGGGTGACTGGTTCAAATGGTTTAACCAGATAATCCACAGCACCATGCTGCATGGCATCGACCGCATTTGAAATCGTACCATAAGCGGTAATTAACAATACTGGCGTCATGGGTTTTCTAGACTTAACTAGTTTTAAAAACTCATGTCCATCCATTCGTGGCATATTCACATCTGACACCACAAACTGAATTTCATGACGATCAAGTTTGACGAAACCTTCTTCGCCATCACGAGCTTCATAACACTGAAAACCATTCAGTCTAAGGGTGTCGCAGAGTGCTTCCCTCAAATCATCGTCATCTTCTACAACTAAAATATTTAGACCATTCATAGGTTCTCCTGAGAAATTCCAATGGGTAGCGTTAATTCAATTCGACAACCCATTCCTGGTTCTGACTGAATATTCATCTGCCCTTTATGAGCTTTTGTCACTGCCTGCACCACTGAAAGCCCCAAACCTGTTCCGTGAGTTTTCGAGGTGAAGAAGGGTTCGGCAACTTTAGCGAGTGTGGCTTTATCCATACCTGGGCCATTGTCTGCGACAGACAAGATAAGATTTTTATTGTTCACTCGGGTTGAGATTAGGATTTCACAATGATTGTCTGCCGCTTCTACGGCGTTATTAACCAAATTTTGCAGCGCACCAATCAATGAGTCTTTACTACAAATAATTTCTTCTGTAGCAGCATGATTTTCAATAACTAGATTAACTTGATGACTGTTCACAACAACTTCTGTGGCAGAAACAAGTTCAAGAATTAACTCTGCCACCGTTAAACGGTGAGCCATTTTACTGTCACCTTTTACAAAGATGAGCATGTCTCGAACCTGTTGCTCTAGTTGATGCAAACGATCAGCAACTTTGTTGACGAACTGTTGTTTTGTGGCTTCATCAAGATTTGGTTGGGAAAGATTACCGTTATACAGTATGGCAGCTGACAATGGCGTTCTAATCTGGTGTGCTAGGGAGGCCACCATTTTTCCCATGGCAGAGAGTCGTTGATGACGAGCTAAATGAGTTTGCAGTGCACGGGTTTCGGTTAAATCGGTTAATAGCAATAGTTGACCAGACCCATCTAAAGACGCAGTTTCTACATTCACTAAACGCCCAGACTTGAGTGACACTTCATGGCCATCACCGGCTCTGGGTTCAAAACAATCCTTAATGATGTTTTTCCAAGGCTGGCCCGCTGCTCTAATATTTAGCAGTGCATCGGCTTTAGGATTACTTCGAACAACCAGCCCTTTTCGATCCAACACTATGACACCTGCTGGCATAATATTCAGAAGGCTTTCCAGCTGGTCAGCAATTACCTCTTTCTCTGCGAGCTCCGCCATTCGCTGTTCACTAAGACTGGCGAGTTCACCACTTAGTTCGACAACCTTGTCTTCTAATACTGAGTAAGACTGACTCAGTTGTTCAGACAATTGGTTAAAGGCTTTAAATGCATCTTTTAATTCACCGGGGTTTTTGATTCGACCGGGAATTAAATTGGCAACTTTTTGGCTCTTAGAAAATTCTTCAGCTTGCACGGACATTATTATTAACTGTCAACAATTCAACGCTTTAATAGATTATGTTTTAGATTTTGCACAAAGGGTGCCAAAGGAAGACAGGATCAAATTTCAGCAGCAATCATTTTATGAACATCTAATTCTAAATTTTAAAAAGACAAAAAAACGCCCGGCAAGCCGGGCAATCTGTCGGAGTGTTAAATCTGTGTTTGTACTAGGAAGCTTGCATGGCCTCTTTTCGATTTAATCCATACTTGCGCATTTTTTCCACCAAAGTGGTTCTGCGAATGTGTAGGCGTTCAGCTGCTCTAGCAACGACCCCGTTGCTGTCATCTAATGCTTGTTTAATTAAGTTGCATTCCAAGTCAGTAATATATTCTTTTAAGTCGAGACCGTTTACTGGTAACAGCGCTGGCTGATCAACACTCACCAAGCCCGGTGAGGACGCCACTGTCAGCTCAACAGGTGCTATTGCTTCGGCTTCCTGTGTCATTGCCTCTTCAGAATTCTCTTCAACATGTCGATATTTCTTCGGCAACTCGGTAACACCAACTACTCCATAGGGATGCATGATGGAAAGCCGCTCTACCAGATTGGCCATTTCGCGAATGTTGCCAGGCCAATCATGTCGAGTCAGTGACATCACCGCGCCAGAGTTAAAGCGAATGGAACCTCTCTTCTCGTTTTCCATTCTGGCTACTAACTCATTCAGTAATAATGGAATGTCTTCTTTGCGCTCACGTAACGCTGGCATTTCAATTGGAAATACATTTAAGCGATAAAACAAGTCTTCACGGAAGGAATTATCAGCAATCATTTTTTCTAAATTTCTATGGGTTGCTGCTATTACCCGAACATCTGAAGTATAGGTTTTATTGCCACCCACTCTCTCAAAGGTGCGTTCCTGTAGAACTCTTAATAGCTTCACCTGCATTGGGAGTGGTAAATCACCAATTTCGTCAAGAAATAAGGTACCGCCTTCAGCCATTTCAAAACGACCGGCACGGCTGGAGATTGCGCCAGTAAATGAGCCTTTTTCATGGCCAAATAATTCACTTTCAATTAACTCTGGAGGAATAGCGCCACAGTTAACAGGTACAAAGGGTTTATGGCGACGATGAGAATTATAATGAAGATTGCGAGCCACCACTTCTTTCCCAGTACCAGATTCACCGGTTATTAAAACCGTTACATCTTTATCTGCAACCTGGGTCATCATTTCTCGCACGCCCTGCACAGGTCGACTGGAACCCACTAAGCTTCTGAACAAGGCATTTTCTCTGCGACGGTCACGACCTCTGGTTAAATCCATCTGTTCACGGT